>CALJUR010000048.1 GCA_937975765.1 uncultured Myxococcales bacterium | reverse complement strand
GGCGACGAGGACCCCGTGGCCCGCATGGCCGAGAACGTGCGCTGGCTGCAGGACCAGGGCGTCGTCGTGTCGGGCTGGTTCGTGGTCGGCTACGAGACGGACAGCCTGGAAACCTGGGACGCCACCCTGGCCTTCTGCCGCGAGAACCGCATCATCCCGGTCATCTCCCCGATCAAGGCCCTGCCTGGCACGCGCCTGCACGCGCGCCTCCTCGCCGAGGGCCGGCTGGACGACGCGCGCTTCCTGAACCTGCGCCACCCGTCGATGCGGGACGAGGATGTCATCGCGGCCTGGCGGCGCTGCTCGCGGGAAGGCTTCTCGACGCGCGCCATCTGGGACCGCACCCGCTTCTACGCCGGCCGCTTCAACGACCCGGCCACCGGCGACCGCGTGCACAAGACCATCTTCACCTTCGTCCTCCAGCAGAAGATGAAGAAGGGCATGATCCACGACGATTTCTTCGAATCCGGCAATAGTTGAATCCTTGACCCCGGTTCCGGACAATAATCCTGTACAGCGCGTCAAGGGGTCGAAGGGGAGGATGGCCATGTTGCGTCGCATGATGACGGTCCTGGTCCTGCTGGCGTTGCCGGCGTTCGTGGCGTGTTTCGGCGGCAAGAGCGGGATCCCGGAGGTGACTCCTCCGGAGGTCACCGCGACCGGCCCGCTCAGCCTGGACGAGGCCCAGATCTCGGGCGTGCTGGACGGGTCCGACGTCCTGGTGTCGATCGTGCTGCACCGGGAAGGGGAGGGCCGCATCTCGGGCCGCGTGCTGGGCGTGATCGAGCCGCTGGACGCGACCTCCTCGACGCAGGGGCAGGCCACCTTCGCCTTCGACAGCGGGGCGGAAACGGTGGCCCTGCGGATGCCCGCCCCGGCCGGCATCGACGACCCGGACACGCAGGTCGCGTACGTGCTGCGCTACCGGGTGGAATCGAACGTCGGCAACCTGACGGGCCTGCGCAGCCTGTTCGTGGTGATGCCCAAGGGCCAGGTGATGCTGCTGGGCCCGAAGACCTACACCCAGGGCGAATCCACGCGGGTCAAGCTGTTCGCGCGCAACCCCGTCTCGAACCTGCCGATGGCGAACCAGGCCCTGACGCTGAAGGCGACGCTGACGATCGACGAGGACGGCGTGCCGCGGGTCGTCGAGAAGACGCTGGACGTGACCACCGACGGGTTCGGCGGTGCGGACGCCACGCTGCTGTTCGACGAGGCCGGGAAACTGGACCTGTCGGCCGTGACGACCGCGCAGGGCGGCACCCGCATCGAGGCGATCCAGGCATGCGAGGTCGTGCGGTTGCGGCGCGTGCTGGTCACCACGGACAAGCCGCTGTACCAGCCCGGCCAGCAGATGCACATCCGCGTGCTGTCGCTGAAGAAGCCGCGGCTGCACCCGGACGCGGGCGCCGACGTGCTGATCGAGGTGATGGACGGCAAGGGCAACAAGCTGTTCAAGCAGCGATCGACCGCGTCGGACTTCGGCATCGCCTCGGCGCAGATGCAGATCGCGTCCCTGGTGAACGTGGGCACCTGGAAGATCAAGGCGACGGTTGGCGGCGACACCGTGACCGAGAAGGCGGTCACCGTCGATCGCTACGTGCTGCCGAAGTTCAAGGTCTCGCTGGCGCTGGACAAGCCCTGGTACCCGGTCGGCGGCCTGGTGAAGGGCACGGTCGACGCGCAGTACTTCTTCGGCAAGCCCGTCGCGGGCGGGCAGGTCAAGGTCGTCTTCTCGGCCTTCGACGTGGAGTTTTCCGACTTCGCCACGGTCACGGGCACGACGGGCGCGGACGGCCTGTACGGCTTCCAGGTGCAGTTGCCGAACTACCTGGTCGGCCAGACGCTGACGCAGGGCAAGGCGCTGGTGCGCGCGGCGATCGAGGTGACCGACACGGCGGGCCAGGTGGTCGCGAAGGACGCGCCGCTGCTGGTCGCGCAGGCCGCCCTGAACGTCATCGCCATCCCCGAGTCCGGCACGCCGGTGGCCGGCATCGAGAACGTCGTCTACGTCTTCGTCGAGGATCCGACGGGCGCGCCGGTGGCGGCGGACGTGACGGTCGAAGGCACGGGCGGCGACGCGATCCTGACGACCACGGACGAATCGGGCGTCGGCCAGTTCGAATGGACCCCGGGCGAAGGGGAGGCGACGCTGACGGTGAAGGCCACCACGTCGGGGGGCCAGACCGTGACGAGGCAGTTCCCGATGACCCCCGGCGCGGCCGGCGAGGCGGTGCTGGTGCGGCCCGACAAGGCCCTGTACAAGGTGGGCGAGACCGCGACCATCACCGTGCTGGCGCCCGACCGCAAGGACCGCGTGTACCTGGACCTGATCCGGGCGGGCCGCGTCGTGCGCGAGGAGGCGTTCGACCTGGTGGACGCCCGGGGCCAGGTCCAGGTGGACCTGGACCAGGAGATGACGGGCGACCTGGTCGTGGCCGCGTACTTCCTGACGTCGATGGGCCGCATCATCCGGGACGAGAAGGTCGTGTTCGTGCAGGGCGCGGACGCGCTGGCCGTGACGGTCGTGCCCGACAAGGAGAAGTATGCGCCCGCGGACCCGGCCAGGGTCACGCTGAAGGTCGCGAAGCGGTCGGACGGCACGCCGGTGGTGGCGGCCCTCGGCGTGCACGTCGTGGACGAGGCCGTCTACGCGCTGTCGGACAACCAGCCCGGCCTGCTGCGCACCTACTTCGAGATCGAGGACGCGATCCGCGAACCGAAATACGAGATCCACGACGCGTCGTTCGACCTGACCGGCATCGTGACCGAGGATCCGCAGGATCCGGCGGCCCAGGAGCGGCGGCAGAAGGAGGCGATGGCGGCGTTCGCGGCGCTGGGCTCGACGGGGGCGGCGGTGGCGTCGTCGTCGTGGGACCAGGACCTGGCCGCGGCCGGCGCCGTGCTGAAGCCTTTCTACGACGCCGACAAGACGCGCGTGCTGAACGTGATGGAGGGGCTGGCGGCGGACGGCCACGTCACCTGGGACAACATCGTGCCGTTCCTGGTGGACCAGAAGCTGTTCTACGACTTCTTCGGCAACCTGTACCGGTTCACGTCGTCCGACAACTACACCATCCGGATGGCGGGCCGCGGCCCGGACGAGTTGTGGGACACCGCGGACGACTGGTCGACCACCTTCCAGTCCTGGGAGGCCCTGGACAAGGGCCGCGAGGACGACTGGATGAACGGCGGCTTCCCGGGCGCGGCGGACGCGGCGGCGTCGTCGGATCCGGGTACGCCTCCCACCGAGGAGCCCGGCAGCACGGTGCGCGTGCGCAACTGGTTCCCCGAGACGCTGTACGTGAACCCGCAGGTCATCACGGGCCCGGACGGGACGGCGATCCTGGAGTTCCCGATGGCGGACAGCATCACCGAATGGCGGCTGTCGGCCATCGCGAACAGCGCGGACGGGCGGCTGGGGTCGGTCGCGAAGGGGCTGACCGTGTTCCAGTCGTTCTTCGTCGATGTCAGCCTGCCGCGCACGCTGACCCGCGGCGACGAGGTCGCGTTCCCGGTGGCGGTCTACAACTACCTGGACACCGCCCAGCAGGTGCAGTTGACGGTCGAGGCGGGCGACTGGGCGGACCTGACGACCGGCACGCAGGTCACGGTGGACCTGGGCCCGGGGGAAGTGAAGGGCGTCAACGTCGGCCTGCGCGCGAAGACCGTCGGCTGGCACGGCGTCACGGTGCACGGCATCGGCGGCGACGTGGCGGACGCGGTGATGCGGACGGTCGAGGTCGTGCCCGACGGCGTGGAGGTGCGCGACCAGGTCTCGGGCCGCCTGACCGAACCGGTGACGCAGACCGTGGCGTTCCCGGAGGAGGCGATCCCCGGCACGCCGTCCATCGTGGTCAAGGTTTACCCCGGCGTGATGGCGCAGGTCGTGGAGGGCCTGGACAGCCTGCTGCAGATGCCGTCCGGCTGCTTCGAACAGACCACCTCGACGCTGTGGCCGGACGCGCTGGTGCTGCAGTACCAGGCCGCGACCGGGAAGATCACGCCCGAGATCGAACTGAAGGCGCGCGAGTTCACCAGCCTCGGATACCAGCGGCTGCTGACGTACGAGTGCACGGGCGGCGGCTTCACGTGGTTCGGCGACCCGGACCCCGCGAACCTGATCCTGTCCGCGATGGGCGTGATGGAGTTCTCCGACATCGGGTCGGTGATGGACATCGACGAGACCATCGTGCCGCGGACGGCGGCGTTCCTGAAGACGAAGCAGGCGTCCGACGGGTCGTGGCACGAGACGCGCGGCAGCGAGTTCGCGACCGTGCAGTACGACGACCTGATGACGACGTGCTTCGTCGGGTGGGCGCTGGGCGGCGCGAAGGCGGACGCCGGCAACGCGAAGGCGTACATCGTGTCGCACCTGGAGGCGACCACGCCGACGTACGCGCTGGCGCTGTGCGCGAACGCCCTGGCGGTGCTGGACCCGAACGGATCGGCGACGACCGTCGCGTTCGAGGACCTGGCGGGCCGGGCGGTGTCGGAGGGCGGCACCGTGCACTGGACCGCGGGCGTGTCCGACGACAACTGCTACTACGGCGGCGACGGCCGGGACATCGAGGTGACGGCGCTGGCGTCGCTGGCGCTGCTGGCGTCGGGCCGCGACGCGGACCTGGTGTCCCAGGCGCTGGGCTGGCTGTCCACGAAGAAGGATTCCTGGGGCAACTGGGGCACGACGCACGCGACCATCCTGACGCTGAAGGCGTTCGTGGCGTCGCTGACGTCGCTGGCGCAGGACGCGGTGGGCACCGTGACGGTGACGCTGAACGGCGTGGACGAACCGCCGCTGGCGGTCACGGCGGACAACGCGGACGTCTTCTTCCAGTTCGACCTGTCGGGCAAGGTGGTGCCGTCGGGCGACAACGTCGTCGGCGTGAAGTTCGAGGGCACGGGCACGCTGATGTACCAGGTCGTGTGGTCGCACTGGGTGCCGGGCGTCGGCCAGAACCCGGGCACCGGCCCGCTGTCCATCGAGGTGGCGTACGACAAGACGACGATGGCCGTGGACGACGTGGTGAACGTGACCGCCACGATCACCAACGTGTCCGACGCCGTGGCTCCCATGGTCCTGATCGACCTGGGCCTGCCCCCCGGCTTCGACCTCGTCACCGACGGCCTGGACCTGGCCGTGACCGAAGGCCGCATCTCCAAGTACGAGACGACGGACCGCCAGGTCACGGTGTACGTCGACGCGATCCAGCCGTCCGAGATCCTGACCCTGAACTACGCCCTGCGGGCCCGCCACCCGTTGAAGGTGGCCTGCCCCGATTCCACCGCCAAGCTGTACTACGACCCGTCCAGCACCGCGACCACGTCGTGCGCCCCGCTGGAAGCCAAGTGACCCGCGCCTGATCCGGACTGCCTGCGGCGAACCTCTTCGGCGTGCCCTGCGATGTTGCGTCCTGCCCTGAAATGTAGGGCGGGGGCCCCGTCCCCCGCCTTCCCATGCGCCTCGGCCATCCCGAAAGAACCTTGACTATCCAAATGCAGGATTTAGACTTTGGGTTGAGTTTGGCATGGACACCCTGGAATGAGACGACTGATTGACGGTTCGCTGGACGCATGGGCGAGGTCGGCGCGCCGCAAACCGCTGGTCCTCCGGGGGGCGCGGCAGGTCGGCAAGACGTACTCCGTCGTCGAGCTGGGGCGCCGGTCCGGCATGGACGTCGTGACCGTGAACCTGGAACGGAACCCCGATTGGGGCCGGGTCTTCGAGGGCAACCTCGACGCGCGCCGCATCGTGTCGGATCTGGCGGTCCTGGGCGGCCGGAGGATCGCCCCCGGCCGGACGCTGCTGTTCCTGGACGAGGTGCAGGCATGCCCGAACGCGCTGACCGCGCTGCGGTACTTCCACGAGGAGATCCCGGACCTGCACGTGGTCGCCGCCGGGTCGCTGCTGGACTTCGCGCTGTCCGACGCCTCGATGCCCGTGGGCCGGGTGCAGTTCCTGGAGATGCACCCGATGACCTTCCTGGAAACGCTGATGGCCGCCGGCAACGACGCGGCCGTGGAGGTCGTGTCCGGGCCCCCCCGGGTGTTCCCCGACACGGTGCACCGGTTCCTGCTGGACGAGGTGCGGCGGTACTGCTTCGTCGGCGGCATGCCCGAGGCCGTGAAGGCGTTCGTCGCGACGAAGTCGATGCACGACGCCTTCGACGTCCACCAGGAGATGGTCGAGTCGTACCGTGCCGACTTCGCGAAGTACGCGAAGCGTGCGAACGTACGCTGCCTGGACCAGGTGCTGGACGCGGTCGCCCAGCGGGTCGGGACGCAGATCCACTACGCGGGCCTGGCGCCGGACTTCACCGGGCCCACCGCGAAGAACGCCTTCGACCTGCTGTGCAAGGCCCGCGTGATCCGGAAGGTCCCGTCGTGCGACCCGTCCGGGCTGCCCCTCGGGGCCAGCGCGCGTCCGGACCGCTTCAAGGCGATCCTCGTGGACGTCGGGCTGTGGCAGCACCTCTCGGGGATGAAGGTCGCGGCCGAGTACGCCCGCCAGGACCTGCTGTCGGTGTACCGGGGCGCGATGGCCGAGCAGTTCGTGGGCCAGGAGATGCGGGTGTCGCAGGGCGGCGACCTGTACTACTGGGCCCGCGAGGCCCGCGGCAGCAGCGCCGAGGTCGACTACCTGGCGGTCGTGGACGGTGCCGTCCGCGCCGTGGAGGTCAAGAGCGGTGCCGCCGGTTCCCTCAGGAGCCTGCACCTGCTGCTGAAGACCATCCCGTCGGTCGCGGGGGGGCTCGTCTTCCAGTCCGGCGCCCTGGCGGACCTGCCCGCGCAGAAGCTGCGATTCCTGCCGCTGTACTTCGCCGCCTCGGCCACCGCGCCGGCTGCCGCGCCCGGGTCCCTGGCCTGAAGGTCGCGCTTCAATCGGTCAGGGCAGACCATTCGTTCTTTTTCGAGTCGAACCGGTGTCCGAACCGAGGCACGAACGCGCCTGGAATTCGGAGGATGAAGCGACAGGGGTCGTCCCCGAGATCGTCGAATCGTCCGACACAGGCATCGTTCGGATCGTCATCACGGGCACCCGGTGAATCCAGCCATACGGTAGTGAAATCGCGGTTTCGATCGCAAGTGCGAGGGGGGGGCAGTTTCTGGGCTGATTGCCGATGCGCCGAACCTGGACCCCAGGATTCCTACGGCGCGAAGAACTCGCGCAGGACGTCCAGAACCTCCGCGGCCTCGTTCGGGTCGAGGGTGCCCAGGCGCCTGACGAGGCGCAGCTTGTCGATGGTGCGGATCTGGTCGATCACGACCTGGCCGTCCTTGCCGTTGAAGCGGGTTTCGACCCGCGAGGGATAGGGCCGACCCTGGGTGGTCATGGGGGCGACGACCACGGTGCGGATGTGGAGGTTCATCTCGTCGGGAGACACCACGACGCACGGGCGGGCCTTCCGGATCTCGCTGCCGATCGTCGGGTCGAGGTTCACCAGGAAGACGTCGAACCGATTCACTTCCACTCCCAGTCCTCCGCGTCGAAGGAGTGTTCGATGACCTCGGCGACACCGGCAAGGCGGTCATCGCCCTGGTCGGCCATCTGCCGGAAGGCGGCCTCCCAGCCGGCCCGGGCCTTCCCGGCGGGACGGATCACCAGGGAGTCGCGGCGAACCAGGATTTCGACCTCGCCTTTCAAGCGGGTCTGTTCCAGCAGCGCCTTGGGGATCCGGATCCCCTGGGAGTTGCCGATCTTCACGATGTGGGTCCTCATGGAACACCTCCGGGTGAGCACATTGTACGTACGTTGGAGGGCGGGGACAAGCGGTTCGGGGGCCTTCGGAAGAAATCGGCGCTGTCCTCGTTTTCCAACGTCGCCCGCCTCAGGTACGATTCCGCGGTGCCCTGGAACTCGCCTTCAGACTAGGAGGAGGCACTTGGCGGAGTATCGTCCGTTCCTGAAATGGGCCGGTGGCAAGCGGCAGTTGCTCCCGGAACTGGTCGCGCAGGTTCGACGGCTGGGACCGTTCCGGGCGTTCCACGAGCCGTTCGTCGGCGGGGGGGCGCTCTTCTTCGAACTGCGTTCGCAGGACCTCATCCGCGACGGCGTGTTCCTTTCCGACGTGAACGTGCGCCTCATCGAGGCGTACCAGGGGGTCGCGACCCGCGTGGACGAGGTGGTCGAACTCCTCCGCGAGCACGCGCGACGGCACTCCGCCGAGCACTTCTACGCGGTGCGCGGGTCGATGCCGGAATCGGTGGCCGAACGGGCCGCGCGCCTCATCTACCTGAACCGGACGTGCTTCAACGGGCTGTACCGGGAGAACAGCCGGGGCCAGTTCAACGTGCCGATGGGCCGCTACGCCAACCCGACGATCTGCGACGAGCCGACCCTGAGGGCCGCATCGGCCGCCCTCCGTTCGGCGACCCTCTCCGTCCAGCCCTTCGATGCCGTGCTGGCTGCGGCCCAGGCCGGCGACCTGGTCTACTTCGATCCTCCCTACGTGCCCCTGTCCAGGACGGCATCGTTCACCGCCTACGCGAAGGACGGGTTCACCATGGAGGACCAGTCCCGCCTGGCCGTCACCTTCCGCGAACTCGCCTCGCGCGGCGTCTTCCTGATGCTGTCCAACTCCAAGACCGACGCCGTGATGGACCTCTACAGCCCGTTCAAGATCCACACCGTCCTCGCCTCCCGCTCCGTGAACAGCAAGGCCGACGGGCGCGGGAAGGTCGAGGAAGTGATCGTGACGAGTTTCTGAGGGCGCATTCATGCCCGGGGACTCTCCCTCCGATCGGGAAGGGCGCTGGACCCCATGCCGCGGGTCGCCTGGAATCAGGCTGGATCGCGAGGCCGCCGTGGGAGAGAAGGAGTACACGACCCAGGTCCGCAGGAGGAGGAAGCCATGACGCGACACGAACGCGTTTCGGCCGACATCCACATGACGTTCGACCTGATCCGGCACCTGGTCGCGCACCCGGAGGAACTCGAACAGCTTCCCGATCGCGGAGTGGTGCGGATCGTGTCCACGGATCGACCGGCCGAGCCGGAAACGTCGGGCGAACCGACGATCACCTTCGTGGCGGAGCGGTCGTTCCGTCGGGTCAAGTCCGCGGCTTGAACGCGCGCCTTCCTGTCCTCCAGCAAGCGGGATGATCCCTTTCACGAAGACAGGGTTCGCTTCAACTCGGCCAGCGTGTTTTCGGCCGTGGCCAGGATCGCGAGGACCTCGTCGCGGGGCAGCGGCTCCATCTCCTCGTCCGGATACCGGGTGCGCCACGCGAACACTGCCAGGGGCGCGGCATCGCGGGCCAGCGTCTCCAGGGACGGGTCGATTTCCACGCACTGCTGGCCGATTTCGCGAAGGTCGTGGCTCTTCCGGAACGGGACGTCGTGCCAGACCAGGAACGCCTTCAGCCCCTTCTCCACCGCCTGCTGGCAATGGAACAGGGCCACGGCAGGGTAGCCGTCGATCAGCATCCGCGCGGCTCCGAGGTCCTGGTCGGCCTTCGCCAGCCAGGCCTGGGTCTCGGCGATCAGGGCATCACGCGGCATGGAGGAGGACTCCTTCGCGAACCACGGTCGCCGGCAACGACGCGCGGGCATCCATGCGTCGCAGGAATTCGGATTCGGACCAGACCAGGACGTCCACCGCGGCGGGCACGCCCCAGAGGGAGGCGCATGCTTCCATTTCCTGCTTGTAGGCGGGCACGGGCGAGTCGGGGACGACCAGCAGGACGTCGTAGTCGGAGTCGGGGGTCGCTTCGCCCCGGGCCCGGGAACCGAACAGGTAGACCTTCGTCGGGTGGAAGCGGGCCACCAGGCGTTCGACGATCTCCTGCAGGATCGGGTCCATGCCGGAACAGCCTCCCGTGACTCGACAATCGTAGGCCCTGGAGCGGGACGCGTCCAGTCGGAAGGCGCGGGGGAGGGCGGGGCGGCGAACGGGGCGGCCGGCCTACTTCACGCACTGGCCCGAGGCGAGGTCGCAGGTGGTGCCCTCGATGGGGGCGCAGTCGAGGTCGCCGGTGCACCTGGGCAGGCAGCGCCTGGCGACCGTGCCGCAGACCTCGCCTTCCCGGCAGTACTGCGTGGAGGTGCACATGCAGATGCTGTCGAACCCGCAGGTGCGCTCGCCGGTGTAGCCGCAGGTGGTGGCGTAGTCCTCGCCGGCTTCCATCGGGCACGGCATCGCGCACAACTTCGCCGACGAGCAGTACACGAGGCTGGTGTTGTAGTAGGTGCGGCAGTCGCTTTCGGTGTCGCAGGGCATCATCAGCGGCCATGCCGAATCGATGCATTGGCTGGTGGCGGTGTCGCAGACCGGCTGGTTGCCGTTGCGGGTGTAGCAGTCGCGGTTCTTGGCGCACGGGCCGGAGGATGTGTCCGCCGGGGGGATCGAATCCGTCTGCGTCGAGGCGTCCACGGGGTCGTCGCCCGAGTCCAGAAGCGGGCATGCCGCCAGCAGGGGCACGGCCAGGGAAAGGGCCAGCAGAAGGGTCCGGTGCACGGTCGCCTCCGCGTTGTCAGTGGACCAGCCGGGCGGCTGCCCGGACGGCGCCGGTCTTATATAGCATGGAACTGGCCGGAGTCACCCGCAGGCGGCGTGGATCATGGCGGCATACAGGCGGGCGGCGTCGACGACCTCGGCGATCGAGACGTGTTCGTCGGCGGTGTGGGCGGTTTCCAGGCGGCCGGGACCGCAGATGACGGGCGACGAACCGGCCTCCCGGAACATGGCGGCGTCGGAGTGGGACCGGAAGACGCCGGGGGCGAAGGGGCGGCCGACCGCGGAAAACGCCTGCCGCACCGGGGCCAGCACCGGGTCGGAAGGGTCCAGCCGGTAGCCGGTGGCCAGGAAGGTCGGCCGCAGCCCCAGTTGCACGTCGGCGAGGCGCAATCCCTCCCCGGCGCGCCGCAGCAGGGCCATCACGGCGTCCGCGTCCCCGTCGGGGGGCAGGTGCACGTCCAGCAGGGCCTCGCAGCGGTCGGGCACCACGAACTTCTCGCCGCCGCCGCGGATGTGCCGCAGGTTGATGGCCAGCGTTTCGGCGTCGGGCAGCGTGGGCAGCGCCCGCAGCCCCGCCGACAGCCACTCCAGCATGGCCTGGATCGCGTTGCGCCCGATCTCGGGCAGTGCGGCGTGCGCGCCGGTCCCCGCCGCCGACAGCAGGCATTCCAGGTAGCCGTAGTGCGTCGTGCAGGGCACCAGGCCGGTGGGCTCGCCGACGACGGTCAGCGGCGGCGGGTCGCGTTGCAGCAGCGCACGGGAGCCGTCCCCGAACTCCTCCTCGCCGACGACGAAGGCGGCGACCAGCCCGCGGCGCAGCGGCACCCCGGAGGCGGCCACGGCGGCCAGCGCCTCGACCATCGCGGCGCACCCCGACTTCATGTCCGCGGTGCCGAGCCCGTGCAGGACGTCGCCGTCCTGGCGCGCGCCGTGGTCGGGCGTGTCGTCCGGCATCGTCACGGTGTCGACGTGCCCGACCCACAGCAGCGACGCGGGCCGCGGCCCCATCTCGACGACGAGGTTCGCACGGGGATTGCCGGGATTGCCGGGGACGGGCTCCAGCCGGCAGGGGATGCCGGCGCGGGCCAGGGCGGCGGCGAAGACGCGCGTGGCCGGGTCCTCGGCCCAGGACGGGCTGTACGCATCGACCGCGTCCTTCAGCAGGTCCAGCACGCGCGCGGCGTCGATGTGCCGGAGGATCGCGGCCAGCCCGTCCATTCAGTCCTCCCCGTGCGGCCCCACCGCGGCCGGCTTCGGCTTGGGGTGCGACCGGTTCGTGCCCAGGCGGCGCTTGGACCGTTTCCGGACGTACGCGGGGTGCGACGTCAGGTTCTGTTCCAGGTACACGTGGGCGGTTTCATTGCCGAACCCCTGGCCCTGGAAGAACGAGATCGCGTCGTGGTTCTCGGCGGCGGTATCGACCAGGATCATCCGCGCGCCCTGCTCGATGAACAGTTCGCGCAGGCGGTCGACCAGCCGGCCGGCGACGCCGCGATGGCCGACGTCGGGGTCCACGCCCAGCCAAAGCAGGTACCCGTAGGTCCAGGCGCTGCGCCGCTTCTCGATCAGCGTCCCCAGTGCGAACCCGACGACCTTGCCGTCCAGTTCCGCGACCAGGCAGGTCTCGCCGTCCGTCGCGAACAGCTCGATGACCTCGTACTCGTCCCACGTGCGGTAGAGGTTCGGCCAGCGTTCCGCCGTGAACAGCCGTTCGCCCAGCTGGTAGACCTTGGCCAGGTCCTCCAGTTCCATCTCGCGGACGGTTACAGGCAGCGGGGTGTCGTGCCGGGCGGGAGTGGGAATCGTTCCTTCGTGACCTTGATGCTTGCGACCGGTTACCGGGCCTTCGTCCATGGCGTCCGCCAAAGGAAGTTCGTCATGCGGGGCGTGCCCCGCGCCTGGGGATCCTCGCGGGACCCTCGCGACGGAAGGATAGGCGTCCGGGCGCGGGAAGGCAAGGACGGAAGGTCGGGAATTCAGGGACTTCAGACATCAATAATGGTGACTGTCCCTGTTTTGGAAGGGGTCACTTCGGCGCGTTCAGGTTCAGGCGGATCACCACGTCGTCGCGGATCAGGTCGTCGGGCATGCCGGGATAGACCAGCCCGAAGTCCTTGCGGTTGATGACGAACTCGGCGGTGGCCTGCAGGGCCGCGTCGGTGGCCGTCACCTTCGCGGGGAACTGGATCGACTTCGTCACGCCGTGCAGGGTCAGGTTGCCGGTGATGGTGAATGCGGTCGGCGAGTCGCCCGCGTCGATGGTGGTGGACTCGAAGGTCGCGGTCGGGAACTTCTGGACGTCGAAGAAGTCCGGCGACTTCAGGTGGGTCACCAGCTTGTCGGGCTCGGACACCAGCGAGTCGGTCTGGATCTCGACGGCGATGCGCGCGCCCTGGACCTTGCCGGCCGGGACCTGCACGGTGCCCTTGAACTGCGTGAAGCCGCCGTCGTGCTTGCCGGTGACCTTCGACCCGGTCCACTCGATCTTCGAGGTGGCGGGCAGGACGTTGTAGGTGACCATGGCATCGACGGCGGGTGCCGGGGCCTGCGCGACGGGCGCGCCGACCTGGGCCTTGGGCTTGTCCTTCGCGGGATCGGAGCAGGCGGCGACCAGGACGCCGGCGACGACGACGGCGGTGAAAGCGGATGCACGGGTCATGATTCCCTCCTTGATGTCCGGGGGCGTTTCCCCGGCCAGCCCGGATGCTTTGCATCCCAGGAGGGGCGGTCAAGGGTCAATTCAGGGACAGTCACCATTATTGGTGGCACAACTCATGGATATTCCAGCGTAATGAGATCACGCATGAACGATGTATTGGAAAATCGAAGGGTTATCTGTTGAATAATGGTGACTGTCCCTGAATTACGGGTACGACGGGGGGGACAGGGAGCCCGTCCTACAGGTCGTCGGGGTAGCCGTCGGGGTTGGCGGACTGCCAGCGCCAGGCGTCGGCGCACATGAGGTCCAGGCCGCGGGTGGCGCGCCAGCCCAGTTCGGCGTTCGCCTTCGACGAGTCGGCGTAGCAGACGGCGGCGTCGCCGGGGCGGCGGTCGACGATCCGGTACGGGATCGGGCGCCCGCAGGCGGTCCCGAAGGCCTTCACGACCTCCAGCACGCTGCAGCCGTTGCCGGTGCCCAGGTTGTAGGCGACCAGGCCGGGCCGGCGGGCCAGGGCGTTCAGCGCGGCCAGGTGCCCTTCCGCCAGGTCCACGACGTGGATGTAGTCGCGCACGCCGGTCCCGTCGGGCGTCGGGTAGTCGCCGCCGAAGACCTTCAGTTCGGCCAGGCGTCCCACGGCGACCTGCGCCACGTAGGGCAGCAGGTTGTTCGGGATGCCGCGCGGGTCCTCGCCGATGCGGCCGCTTTCGTGCGCGCCGACGGGGTTGAAGTACCGCAGCAGCAGCAGGTTCCAGGACGGGTCGGCGCGGTGCAGGTCGCGCAGCATGTCCTCGATGACCAGCTTGGTGCGCCCGTAGGGATTGACCGCGGACAGCGGGGCCGTTTCCGGGATCGGCACGGTCGCCGGGTCGCCGTACACCGTGGCCGACGAACTGAACACGAGGTCCTTCACGCCCGCGTCGGCCATCGCCTGCAGCAGCGAGATCGTGCCGGACAGGTTGTTGTGGAAGTACTTCAGAGGCTGGGCGACGGACTCGCCGACCGCCTTCAGCCCCGCGAAGTGGATGACGGCGTCGAACGACTCGCCCTCGAAGACCCCGGCCAGCGCGGGCCGGTCGCACAGGTCCACGCGGTGGAAGGTCAGAGGGCGGCCGGCGATCTGCTGGACGCGCCGCAGGGCCTCGGGCTTGCTGTTGCACAGGTTGTCGACGACCGTCACGTCGTGGCCGGCCTGCAGCAGGCAGACGCACGCGTGGCTGCCGATGTAGCCCGCGCCTCCGGTGACCAGGACCTTCATGGAACGCCTCCTTGCAACCGGCCCGGCGGGGCCGTCAGTTCGGGGTCTTCGCGCGGTACACGCACGTGGACGGGAACGAGGTCGGCAGCCCCGACGCGAACGGCGACGTGGTCGTGCCGCGCGGGTGCGCCGCGAAGAAGTCCAGCAGGTACCCGTTGATGGGCCTGGACGAGGGCGGCGTGTGGCCCTGCGTGTGCGGGCACAGGATCGCGTCGTGGCCCAGGCCGTTCAGCCAGGGCACGTCGGCTTCGGTCCACTCGTTGAAGTGCGCGGTGAACAGGAGGCCAGCCTCCCACTGGTCGGTGGCGCCGCCGTGGAAGAAGACCTGCGGATAGCCGGAAGCCACGGGGTCCGGCCAGATGACCGGGAACGACTCGATGGCGTTCGCCGGGTTGACCAGGTAGCCGCCAGACCAGGTCAGCGTGGACGCCAGCACGTCGCCCCGCATCACGCCCAGCAGGTCCGTCATGATGGCGCCCGCCGAGAAGCCGACGCTGTGGACGTGGTCCGGATCCACGCCGTACTTCGCGTCCAGGCAGGCCCGCACGGTGTCGAACAGGTCGATGTCGGGATTCGGGACGTCGTCGTAGGTGTCCAGGATGGTCCAGTCCAGCATGGCCTGCTGGTCGGCCAGCGGGGTGACCAGCAGGAACGGCATGCGGGTATCGTTGACGGCCCCGCCGACGGCCTTGTGGAAGTCCTTCGCGTGCGCGACCTCCTGGGCGGCGTACCCCATGGAAGCGCCCATGAAGCCGTGCCAGAGGAAGACCAGAGGCCACTTCCCCCCGGGACCCGTCGCGCCGTCCGGGGCCAGCAGCAGGAACTTGCGCGCGGTGCCGTTCACGGTCAGGGTGTTCGGTTCGGTCAGGCTGGGCGTGACGGCCTGGCACTCGAGCGAGATCACCGGCGCGGTCTCGGTCGCGGTGTCGGCCGCGGCGTCCTCGGGGGCGTCGGCGGTCGTCTCGGCGGGCTCGGCGTCGCGCGCGACCTCGTCAACCACCTCGTCGATCGCCGCCGCCTCCTCGTCGAGGGGTGCGACCTCCTGCACGTCGGGCGCCGTGTCGTCGCCGCCCTTGCCGTCGTCGCCGCCGCACGAGGCGAGGGCGCAGGCGACCAGCGCGCATGCGAACAGGCCGGGGACCGGTCCGGGGAGCCGACGGCGCAGGACCACGGGGACCTCCGGTCGGGAGGGAGACGGCAGCAAGGATAGCGTGGCATCCCGGCGAGGGGTAGGGGAGGGTGGATCCGGACCGTCCATTTGCCACGAGGCGGCGATCGGGCGGAGGAGGCGGGGGACGGGGCCCCCGCCCTGCATCGGGTGAGCCGGTGGCGACCGGGGTTGCGTGTCCGGGTGGAGGAGGCGGGGGACGGGTCCCCCTCCCTACAGTTCCGGGCAGTGCCAATGCGGGTCGCCCAGGCAAGGTTGCGAGTGATGTCACTGCGCCATGTTCGTGGCTGAACGCGGCTGCAATGTAGGGCGGGGGCCCCGTCCCCCGCCGCCGGGTCAGCGCTTCGCGGTCGCGGACAGCAGCCCGCAGTCGCAACCCCAGGACGCCGGGGCCTTCGCGCAGATCCGCGCGGCCATGATTCGGTGGCCTTCCTTGTTCGGGTGGATGTGGTCGAACGACCGCAGGTTCTTCCGCAGGTACCACTGCGGGATCTCGCGCGCCTGCTTCAGCAGCCGGGCCTTCTCTCCCGCCAGCCGGTCCGCGGGCACGCCCTCCAGCACCGTCTTCGCCTCGGGATCGCGGTCGATGGCCGCGGCCAGAGGGCCCTCCGGCCGCAGGTCGGCGCCCCGGTCGCGCAGGTCGCTGTCGTACAGGTCCACGGACACGTCCGGAAGGTCGCCGTCGCGCCACGCCGACTGCCCGTCCGCCTTCCTCCCCAGCGCCGCCGCCGGCGCCAGCCGCCCCATCACGAAGTCGCACGCCCGCCGCGTGTTGTTCTGGCGCCGCACGCCCGCGAACCCCGCCCAGCGCTTGTCGGACTCGTCGCCCCACGGCCCCAGCGTCAGGCCCAGCACCTTCAGGCCCGCCGCGTGCGCCGCCCGGTAGATGCCCAGCACGTCCGCATTCGTCTGTTCCGGGTTGCCGACGCTGTTCAGGCCGCCCAGCACCAGCGTCCATCGCTCGCCGTTGCCGCCCCAGCCGTTCGCCAGGGCCGGGTTCTGCAGCACCTGCATCTCGAAGCGCTTCTTGATGGCCGCCGCGCCCAGGCGCGCCTTGGCCAGGTTGACGATCTCGACCTTGCCGCACGCCTTCTGCAACTGCTCGGCGAAGCCGCCCGGGAACTCGGCCACGGACCCGCCGACCAGCACCGCCTTGACGGGCCGGTCGGTCGCGAAGGACCAGTTGCCCTGCCTCTCGTCGTCCCCGGGCTTCGCCGCCGCGGACCCGGCCGTCCCGATCCCCGCCGCTGCCATCGCCATTGCCGTCGCCATCCAGAACGTCCGCCGCATCCCGGCCTCCTGCAGGTCCCGCGCCGAAGGATATCCGAACCGGGCCGGCGACGCCGAATCCGGGCCCGCGCATCCCGGATTCGCCAAATGATACAAAGGAGTTGACGTCTTCTTGCCGAAAGTCGTGCAGTCGCGACTACAATCGGGCGCCTGTCCGCGCGCCTCGGGGTGGGGACGCGTCGGGCCGGGCGACGCCGGCAGGGCGTTCTCCCTACCGCAGATTCCAGGCACGAGACCATGCTGTTCCACAGCCTCGACTACGTCCTCTTCCTCGCCGTGGCGGTGGCGGGATTCTGGGCGCTGATCCGTCACGACCGCTGGCGCCTGCTGTTCCTGTTCCTGATGTCGTGCCGGTTCTACATGGTGTGGAACCCGTACTACGTCGCCCTGGTGCTGTCGAACATCGTCATCGACTACTTCGCCCAGAAGGGGATCGCCGGGACCGAGAACCCGCGCCGCCGCAAGGCGTGGGTGGGCCTGTCGCTGGCGTGGAACCTGGGCGCGCTGGGCCTGTTCAAGTACTTCAACTTCTTCGTCGGCGCCGCGGCGGACACGCTGGGACTGCTGGGCCTGTCGGTGCCGCGTCCGTACCTGGACGTGCTGCTGCCGGTCGGCATCTCGTTCTACACGTTCCAGACGATATCGTGCGTCATCGACGTCTACCGGCGCCGTGCGCCGCCTCCGCAGTCGCTGCTGCACTACGCGACGTACCTGCTGTACTTCCCGCACCTGGTCGCCGGGCCGATCGTGCGCGGGCACCTGCTGCTGCCGCAACTGCTGACGCGGCCGGCGCTGACCGCCGAGATGGTGGGCCAGGGGCTGTTCCTGATCCTGAAGGGCCTGCTGAAGAAGGTCGTGGTCGCGGACTTCCTGTCCGTGAACCTCGTCGACCGGATGTTCGACAACCCGGGCGCCTACACGTCGCTGGAGGTCCTGGTCGCGCTGTACGCCTACACGATGCAGGTCTACTGCGACTTCTCGGGATACACCGACGTCGCGCGCGGCTCGGCGATGCTGATGGGCTACACGCTGCCCGAGAACTTCGACCGGCCGTACCTGTCCACCAGCCCAGCGGCCTTCTGGCGGCGCTGGCACATGACCCTGTCGTCGTGGCTGCGCGACTACGTCTACTTCCCGCTGGGCGGGTCGAAGTGCTCGCCGGCCCGGACCTACTTCAACCTGTGGCTGACGCTGTTCCTGATCGGCATCTGGCACGGCGCGTCCTGGAATTTCGTGATCTACGGGGCGCTGCACGGCGGCGCGATGGTCGTGCACCGGTTCTTCTACAAGCGGTCGGGGCGGACGGCGCAGACCCGCGACGCTCCGTGGATGACGGTGCTGAAGATCTTCGGCACGTTCCACTTCGTGGTGCTGTCGAGGATCCTGTTCCGGGCGCCGACGCTGCCGGCGGCGGGGGCGGTGACCGCCCAGTTGTTCAAGGGGACGACGTCGATGGCGCAGGTGTCCTGGATGGTGTGGGCGGTGCTGATCGTGTCGTTCGCGATCCACTGGACGCCGAAGCGGTTCGTGGGCACGGCGCGCGACTTCTTCGTGGGGTTGCCGGCGCCGGCGCAAGGCGTGGTACTGGCGGCGGCCGGCGTGGCGATGATGAAGATGTCGTCCAGCCAGGTGGTGCCGTACATCTACTTCCAGTTCTAGGCGGGGCGGTTCGATGGGCGACGGGGAAGGGACGGAGGTGCCGGTCGAGGGCGGGACGATCCGCACCGAGGCGGCGCGCGATGCAGCGCAGGGCGAGGCGGGGTTCGGGGCGCAGTACGCCCAGGCCACGCTGCCGAAGGGCGAACTGCACCAGCCGGTGCCCGCGCCCGGCCTGGGAGACGGCGACTGGCGATCGCGCTGGCCGGCCCTGAAGAGCCTGCTGGTCGCGGCCGGGACCTTCGTGGGCCTGGCCCTGCTGGCCTACGTGGTGCCGGGGATGGAGAATTTCCGGCCGTGGGTGCCGGGCGAACCGGCGCCGATGGCGAAGCTGCTGTTCCTGAAGACGGGCGACGCGGTCGGGGGACCGGGCGAGGGGCCGATGTCGCCCGAGCAGGCGCAGGCGGCGGCAGAGGGCACGCTGGGCAAGGACCTGGCCAAGAACCTGACGAAGGAGGTTCTGGCGGCAGGGGAGGACGGCGAACTGGCGGACGTACCCGAGCCGCATGCCGGCATCACGATCTCGCCCGAGGAGATCGAGGGCCTGGTCCGGGAGATCGAGGACCCGTCGGGGCGCGCGCTGGACGCGTTCTACGCGGCGCTGGCGCGAACGGCGCAGGGGCGGGAGGGGGCGATCACGCGCATCGCGCACTGGGGCGATTCGACGATCGCTGCGGACGACGTGACCGGGACGCTGCGGCGGCGCTTCCAGAAACGCTTCGGGGACGCGGGGCACGGCTTCCTGCTGGTCGGGAAGGGGACGCTGCCCTACCGGCACAAGGACGTGGAATGGGACCAGCCGAAGACCTGGAACGTCCAGTCGTGCATCTCGGACGAACGGAAGGACGGCCGGTACGGGTACGGCGGCATCCTGCAGCGCGGCGGCAGCGGGGCGAAGGCGACGATGGGTACCGTGGACAAGGGGCCGATCGGCCTGGCGATGTCGCGGTTCGAACTGTGGTACCAGGCGCATCCCGACGGCGGGACGATCGACGTGACCGTGGACGGGGGTGCGCCGCAGGCGGTACCGACGAAGGCCCAGGCGACCGAGGACCGCTGGTTCAAGGTGGACCTGCCGGACGGGCCGCACCAGGTGACGCTGAAGGTGGCGGGCGGCGGTGATGCCCGGGTGTACGGCGTGTCGATGGAGCGCGGCGGGCCGGGCGTGGTGTACGACTCGCTGGGCATCGTGGGCGCGCGGGCGAACCGGCTGCTGAACCTGGACCCCGCGCACCTGGGTGAACAGGTCAGGTACCGGTCGCCGGACCTGCTGGTGATCGCCTTCGGCGGCAACGAGGCCGGCGACGAGCGCATGAACATGGAGAAGTACCGCGAGGGGCTGGCGAAGGTGGTCCGCGCGGTGCGTGCCGGCCGGCCCGAGGCGTCGTGCCTGCTGATGGCGCCGCTGGACCAGGGCGAGGTGGGTCCGCGCGGCGGCGTGCGCACGATGCCGACGATCCCGAAGATCGTCGAGTCCCAGCGGCAGGTGGCCGCCGAGGAAGGGTGCGCGTTCTTCGACACGTGGAAGGCGATGGGCGGGAACGGCGCGATGGGGCGCTGGTACAAGTCCAGGCCGCGGCTGGGCTGGGGCGACTACCGGCACGCCTCCCCGGCCGGGTACGAGGTGATCGGCAACCTGTTCTACAAGGCCCTGCTCAAAGGTTTCACGGGGTGGCTTGCCCGGTCCGCAGCAGCAGCTCCCGCAGCAGCATCCGCCCCATGATCTCGTAGCCTTCGCGCGTCAGGTGCACGTGGTCCCGGGACGCCAGCGGGGGTTGCGCGCCGACCCAGCCGTCCATCCCTCCCTCGCCGCCCATCATCGCCGCCGCGTCGAAGAAGGCGCAGCCCCGGTCGAACGCCACGCGGCGCTGCACGGCGGTCACCTCGGCCCGTCGCGGGCGGGGCAGCCAGGTCCCGTCGGGGGACTCCAGGGGACGGTCGGTCGGCCCGATCAGCAGGCAGGAGGCCTGCGGGGCGGCATGCCGGACGCGGGTCACGACCTCGTGCAGCCAGCGCTCGTACTCGTCGATCGGCACGTGGTCGTCGCCCGCCTCGTTGGTCCCGTAGGCCAGAACGACCAGGTCCGGGCGTCGTCCCTGGACCTGGTGCAGGAACAGGGCGGGGTCCCACTTCAGCAGGAATTCGGCCCGCGAGCCCGGGATGCCCAGCGTGTCCAGGATCACGCCCGGAACCGCGCGCTCCATCACGATGCCGAACAGCCGCACCTCGCCGTCGCCGCGGGGCCGCAGTTCGACGGTGTGCCCCCGGTCCGCCAGCCGGAACGCGGTGCAGCCCGGCGCGTGCGCATCGCCCGCCGTGGCCACGGTCCGCGCCAGGCGCCCGTCGATCCGCACGTCGAACGACCCGCCTCCCGGCTGGCGCAGGAACCACGCCTCGATGGTCGAGGCCCGGCGCCCGACGGCGTTGTCCCGCGTGGTGGAGAACCGGGTCCAGTCGTCCGGGGACGAGGACCGCACCGACACCCCGGCCAGGCCGTAGAGGCCGTCGCGCCGGACCGGGGATCGATCCGGGCAGGGGGGCGCTCGGCCGTTGGCGGGGGAAGCAGGGCCGTTGGCGCGGGACGCCGGGACCGCCGGCACCGCGCACGGCTCGTCGTGCGCCTCCACGCGATCCTTGACCCAGCCGTTCGATGACGCGACGTTCACGTCGGAGTGCCGGAAGTACCTCCAGGGGTGTCCTGCCTGGATGAACCCGTGCCCCGCGTCGCCGTATCGCGCCTGCAGTTCGCGCCGCAGCAGCCCGGTATACAGATCGCCGGCCGTGTGCGAGGCGCCCCAGACCGCGATGCGCGCCTGGCCCCGGCGGGTGCGGGCGCGTTCCAGGGCCGCCCCGAAGGCGTCCAGGGAGTGGCCGGTCGGGTCCTCGACGGGAACCTGCACGACTCGCGGATGCAGCGGTGGCGAGGGAAGACGCGGGCGCCGGTGGGCCTGGGCCGGAGGGGAGAAGGCCAGCAGGCAGAGGAGGGGCAGGACTGCGCGTGGGATCCGTACCATCCCGGCCCCGTCACGGCTCGTCGACGAAAACGTACAGGTCGAAGGCCAGGCTCTGCGGGGTGTCCGGGCCCCGGTCCACGACCAGGTGGTAGGTGCCCGCGGGCAGCGTGACCAGCAGGTTCGGGTCGCCGGCCACGTCCGGCGACAGGCACGACACGACCGCGGAGCACGCCGGGTCCATCACGTAGACCTGGCCGTTGGTGCCGTCGTAGAACGCCGCGGCGACCTCCAGCGTCAGTTCCGCGGGAAGGACGATCCTCCAGACCGCGTCGCTGCTGCCCGCCACGCTGGGCCAGCACGCGGCGCCGGGCTGGTAGTCGTCGATCCGGCCGCCCAGCGTGCCGACCTCGAAGAACTCCTGGCTCGGCGCAACGGGGGCGCCGTTGTTGATCAGGAACGGGTCGGCGCAGGTCTCGCCGGAGTGGCCGCCGGTGCAGTAGGGGTCCCAGAAGCACGTCGGGTCGTCGCAGTCCACGTCCCAGTCCGCGTTGTCGTCCTCGCCGTTGTCGCAGATCTCGCCGGCCTCGAACTCGAAGGACGCGTCCACCGCGACGCCCTCGGTCGGCAGGCCCTCCTGCAGCGGGACCAGGCGCACGATCGCGATCCAGGTTCCGGGAGGCAGCGCGGTCGCCATCTCCGTGGTGCCCCCGTTCGCCTCTGCGGCGGTGCACTCCATCAGGCTGCCCGAGCACGACTCCTTCAGGAAGGTCACGACGGGGGTGTAGTCGGGGACCTGCGCCAGGGCCGTCAGGATCACATACAGGGGCGCGCCGAGGACCAGCCGGAAGACCACCTCGCCCTGCGCTCCGGAGGGGCCGCACCAGGGGTCCGAGCCGGACGTCACCGCGCCGGTGCGCGTCTCGTAGTCCAGGCCGCCGGGGGGGAGTTCCGGGCCGACGGCCTTGCCGCCCCAGACCTCGATCGGGGTTGCGCAGGAACCGCTCGCCTCGATCACTTCCGGTTCGACGCCGTCCGCGTCCGCGGAAACGTCCTCGACCGAGTCGGGCGGGGGCGTGTCGGTCGCCACGTCCACGGGGGGCGCGTCCGGTTCAGCGTCCGGTTCCGCGTCCGGCAGCACGACATCCGCGTCGCCTGCCGGCAGGTCGCCGGGCAGGGTCTCCTCGAACCCGTCGGGCACGTCGCGAACCCCTTCCTCCCACAGGTCCTCCCCGCCGCTGTCCTGCCCGACGTCGGTGGCCGGGACCTCCAGGACATCGCCGAGGTTCCCCTTCGTGGACCCTCCTCCGCAGCCGGCGACCAGCACGAGGCACAGCCCGAGGGCATGGGACAGGCGGGTTCGGGTCACGGGAGCCCCCTGGAAATGCGACTGGCGGGATCATACTCCCGCGCCTGCGGTTTCGCGAAGTTCCGGCAGGCCGGAGGGGGTCAGCGGGACAGGAAGGCGCGCACCTTGTCGCAGTCCAGCACCGGGTGGGAATCGGGGTGCCGGAAGGGCGACGTGCAGAACGACAGCACCGCGCCGACGTACCGGAACGCGTACCCCCCGCCGCCCGGGTCGAACCCGTACTCGCCGTCCGGGGTGGCCGCGTCGAACACGTGGTAGCCGGGCATCGCGCCCTCGGACAGGTACGCCGCGTGCGCGTCCCGGATGCGATCCTGCGCGAACCGCACCTCGCGCCACGTCAGCGGCACGCCGACCGCGTCCGCCATGATCATCAGTTCGCCCAGGTCCTCGTCGCCCGGCCGGGGCGGGCCGCCGGCGTTCGGGTCGGCGTCCAGGATCTTGTCGATGCGCAGGGCCAGGCCCGGCAGCAGCGTGTCGATGACCCCCTGCTGCCCCTTCACCCGCGCCTGCGCGATGGCCGCCTCGTGGTACGACCGCAGTTGCTGGCCGTTGTCGGGCTTCATGCTGACCACGTCGTCCACGATGCTGATGCCGTTGCCGCAGTCCAGCGTGCCGGCGTCCCCGCGGCCCATCAGGCGCGTCGCCAGCGCGATGTCGCACTCGGGGTCGAACCCGTTGATGTCCATCATGTAGTACGCCAGGTCGTCGTCGGGCAGCCACTTGTCCAGGTCCTTGTCGTACGTGGCGATGCGCCAGCCGTCGTCCTCCACCTGCCGGCTCCACCGCGCGTACAGGTCCTGCAACTGCGCCCACTCGGCGTCCAGGTCCGCGTCGCCCGCGGCCTTCACGGCGCCGTCCACCAGCGCGATCGCCAGCAGCATGTGGCCGATGTCGTCCTTGGACCGCTTGTTCTTGACCCAGAAGTCGCCCCAGTAGGGGTTGTCCGGGATGCGGACGTACTGGCACGCGCCGTTGTCCTCGCCGGGGTGGTTCTGAGAGTAGTCGATCGCGACCTCGCGGCCGTTCCACGTCCAGGTCGTGGATGGCGGGTACGAGGCGCGCGTCATCATCGGGATGCCGTCGGGCTGCGACGTGCGCTGCATCGCCAGGATCCAGGAGTTGAACCCGCGAACGATGCGCCGCAGCAGGTGCAGGTGGCTCGCGTCGCCCCACAGCCGGTGCGCGAAGGCCGTCCCGACCAGCATCGGGGCCGTCCGCATGCCGTTGTTGTCCGCCCCGTCCTTCGAGTGCAGGTAGGTGACCTTGCCGTCCTGCTTCAGGATCCGCACGCCGCTCCACCAGGTGCCGTACCAGTAGCGCTGTTCGGGGTCGTCCTCGGGCCAGCCGTGCACGCGCTCGTCCAGCAGGTCGAAGTAGCGCATCCTCGCCAGCAGGTCCAGGTACAGGTCGGTGACCTCCGAGGTCTCCTCGGCGCCGACCGGGTCGCCCTTCTCGGGCCGGGTCCACGGCACTTCCGTCACGTCGGACGCGTCCTGCCCGGCCTCGTCCGCGACGTCTCCTGGATCCTCCGCGGCGTCCCCGGGCGGCACCTCGCCGGCCGTCTCCTCGACCGCCTCGTGCGCCTCCTCCGGGACCTCCGTCACCGCGTCGCCGGCGGCCTCGGCCGGCACGTCTCCCGTCCCCGGGTCGGTCGCGTCCGGCACGCCGGCGTCGTCCCCGCCGCCCGATCCCCCGCACGCCGCCATCGCCACCGCCACCAGCGCCGCCGCCAGCCATTCCCGTCGCATCGGGACCTCCCCCTCCAGGCCGCGAAAGGATAGCGCATTCGCGAATACGTGTCGGAAACTGGTCCGAAATCGACTATCCTCCGCCCGGCTTGGTTCCGGAGAACCCCCCGTGCTGGGCGAGATCGCATCCTTCTCCCTGCTGGCGTTCACGTCGATCTTCTTCATCGTGGACCCCATCGCGATCGTCCCGGTCTTCCTGGCCCTGACCTCCGGCCAGACGCCCGTCGAGCGCCGCCGCACCGCCATGCGTGCCTCGCTGGTGGCCGGCGGCGTGCTGATCGCGTTCGCGCTGGCCGGCATGCTGATCTTCAAGCTGTTCGGCATCACCATCGGCGCCTTCCGCGTGGCCGGCGGCATCCTGCTGCTGCGCGTTGCGCTGGACATGCTGCACGGGCAGACGTCCCGCACGAAGTCGACGGTCGAGGACCGGGCCGAGGCGTCCTCCCGCGAGGACGTCGCGATCACGCCCCTGGCGGTGCCCCAGTTGGCCGGCCCCGGCTCCCTGGCGACGGTCAGCCTCCTGGCGAACCCCGGCGAACTGTCCTGGAAGGTCATCCCGGTGCTGGCGTCGATCGTCGTGACGTGTGCCGCCTCGTGGCTGCTGATGATCGGCG
Source organism: uncultured Myxococcales bacterium (assembly GCA_937975765.1). Classification (GTDB taxonomy): domain Bacteria; phylum Myxococcota_A; class UBA9042; order DTJE01; family DTJE01; genus CAIZWN01. The sequence goes on along the minus strand of CALJUR010000048.1, from coordinate 72,738 downwards.
CGCAGCGGTTCCAGAAGTTGCTGGGCGACACCGGCACCCGCATCCTGATGAAACTGATGGGCCTGCTGCTGGCGGCCGTCGCGATCCAGTTCGTGGCGCAGGGCATCCAGGAACTGCTGCCGACGATCCTGGCCGGGAGGAACGGCTGACGGCCGGCCCCCGTCCGATCAGGAACCTTCGGGATCCTGGCAGATGCGGATGTGCGACGGCGCGAGGCTGGAGTATCATTCCGCCCGGCAAACCTCTGGGGGGCCCATGCGACGCGTCGTTCCTGCCCGATCGGTTCGGTGGATCGCTGCCCTGGCCGCCTGCGCGCTGACGGCGTGCAGCATGGGCTGGAAGTCCGGCTGGGAGATGGACCGGGAGAAGCCGATGAAGGGCTCCCCGGACGTCGAGGTGCTGCGGCAGGCGGCGCGCGACGCGGATGTCCGGGCCGAGAATCGCGCCTCGGTCGAGGCGATGGCGAAGGCGTGGGTCCAGGTGCTTCGCGCGGTCCCGGACGACTACGAGGCGCTGGTGAACCTGGCCTCGACCTGGACGCTGCTGGGCCAGGGCTACGCCCGGACGGTCGGCGAGCAGGGCGAGATGTACCGGAAGGCGCTGCAGTACGCCGAGCGGGCGATGACGTTGGACGCGGGCTTCCGCGAGAAGGTCGAGGGCGGAACCGAGACCTGGGACGCGATCCCGGTGCTGGGCGCCGTGTACGCGGACGCCATCGGGTGGTGGGCCACCGCGATGATGCGGATGTACCACGACTGCCTGTCCGGCGTCGTGCAGGAGACGCGCAAGGAGTGGATTCGGCGGGACGAGGCGGTCCTTGCGCACCTGCAGTCCCTGGCGCCCGGCTGGAACGGCGGGCTGGCCGCCTACGATCGGGCGGTGACCGCGGCCGCGATGCCGGCGCGGGCCGGCGGGGACATCGAGAAGGCCGGGGCGCTGTTCCAGGAGGCGATCGACGCGTCCCCGGAAACGCTGCGCAACCGCTGGGGGCGTGCCCGCTACCTGGCCGTGGAGAAGAAGGACCGCGAGGCCTTCCGCGCGGACCTGCAGTGGGTGGCCGGCCGGGACGCGAAGGCCGCGCCCGGGTCCCATGGCTGGAACTTCCTGTACCAGCGCGAGGCCGCCACGATGCTGTCCCGCGAGTCCGACTGGTTCTGGTAGGCCCCCGGGGCCCGGCGGGTCCTACGGGCAGGCCATCACGTATTCCACCACCACCTCGACCCCCGGCTGCGGGAAGCAGGGGCTTTCGTTCGTGAAATCCACGTGCGTGTCATCGAAGGACAGGCTCCAGCCCTCGGTGCAGGGCTGGCCGTCCACGGTCACGGTCACGGTATCCCGGATCGGGGTGGTCGACAGCGGGAACACCGTGCGGGCGAACGGGGGCGGGCTGCCGATCGTCTCCATCGCGGGATCGAAGGACCCCTGGCAGATCGAGGCGAAGGTGCCGCCGGTGTCGGCGGCGGCCTGGACGTACCGCGGGCACTCGTCGGCCGTGTCCCAGGTGTTGGCGCAGCCTCCCGGCGAGTCGCCGGCGATCGCGTGCAGCCGGGTCATCGCCGCCCCGCCCAGCCCCTTCAGGAAGTCCAGGAAGAACCGGTACGTCATCAGGTCGTCGGGCGACTGATCGTCCTCGTCCGCCAGCACGATCACGTCCAGCGTCGCGTCCGCCCGCAGGAACCCCCGGTTCTTCCCGCCGCAGGTGCCGTCGACGCAGCCGTAGGGCGGCGTGCAGGCCAGGTCCGTGGCGCACGAGATCCCCTCGTCCCCGACCCGCGGCTGGGACAGTGCCAGCCGCATTGCCTCCAGGCCCGCTTCCTGCGTCGAGCCATCGCACGAGGTGTCGGCCACCATCGCTGCCACCGCGGAGCTGAACGCGTCGATCGTGGTCGAGTCCATCACGCGCGGCGTACCCCGAAGGTTCGCGCTGGCCGGACACGCCGCATCCACGCCGACCCCGATGACGCCCACGTGCGGGTCCATCCCGGCCTTGGCCAGCGCGTCCATCAGGGCCGGCACCGACGCGACCAACCGGTCCAGCGCCCCGTCCAGCATCGATCCCGACGTATCGATCACGAACAGCACGTCGGACTTGTTCGCCACCTGCCACCACCGATCCTGCACCCGCCCGTCCGACGACTTCCCGGACATCGGGACGGACATCACGATCGGCGGGGTGCCGTCCAGGGTGACCTGGAGGTCGCAGGCCACCGGCCAGGCATCGTCGGGCTGGAAGACCACCTGCACGTCCAGCGCCTCCCCGTCGTGCAGCACGGCGGGCAGTCCCGGCGGGTTCACGAGGACGAACTCGCCGGCGTGGGCGCAGGCCGGGTCCACCTGGATCGAGGTCACCGTCACGGCCTGTCCGGACGTGTTGGCCAGGTGGATGCTCCTGGCCTCGGACCCGCAGCCCGCCTGGGTGTCCGGGAAGGCCAGCGACGGCGGCTGGACGTCCAGCAGCGCGGGCACTGCATTCGCCACCAGGTTCGGGGCGCAGGTCGAGTCCGGCACGCAGCCTTCCGGCCACGTGCGCATTTCCGGTTGCCGCGCCCCCAGCGGGCAGGTCCAGGTCATCGCCAGCAGCGCGGCCAGCGTCGACGTGGCGTCCTTGGTGCCGGAGGGCAGGGAGAGGCGGATCTTCAGCCGGGTGGAACCACCGGACGGCACCTCGGAGGGCTGGCCTTCGTCCAGTTCCACCTGCCAGGACGACGCGGAGGCCCTGGCGGGGCCGCAGGTCGTCCCGCCGTCGCCGGCGGCGCACCCGTAGACGTCCAGGCGCTCGATGGCCAGGCCGCCGGTCCCGGTGTTCGTCAGGGTCACGGTGCGCTCGGCCGTCGTACCGGCCGCGACGGTGCCCAGGTCCCAGGCGCCGTCGGAATCGGGGGTGAACGCGAAGGTGCAGGTCGGCGGGCCGGAACGCTGGCCGGTCAGGGACACGTCCACGGTCGGGCGCTCGGGGTCGTTCGACTCGATGCGCAGCAGGCCCTCGATCGCGCCGGTCGCCGCCCCGGCATTGGTCGTGGTGACGACGACCTCGCGGTTCGCACCGGCCGCCAGCGGCGAGGTCGTCAGCGTCCCGGCGTCCACGGTGATTTCGCCCCCCGAGTCCTGGGGCAGCGACACGGTGGTGACGGTCAGGGGCGCGTCCCCGGCGTTCGACACGGTGACGGTGCGCCGGACGGCCAGGCCCTGCGGGGCGAACCCCAGGTCCAGCGCTTCCGGGACCACCTGGATCCGGGGGCCGCCGTTCGCGTCGCCGTTCGCGTCGATGCCGTCCGCCGGGATCTCCGCGACGGCGTCGGGGGGCACGTCCGGGTTGACGAGGTCCGCGTCGGCGAGGTCCGGCGACACCCCCTCGGCCGTGTCGTGCGCGTCGCCGGGAGGCGTCACGTCCATCTGCGAGACCCCGGGATCGTTGCCGGAATCGCAGGCCGCCAGGGCCGCGACCGCCAGGATGCAGAGGAACCCGCTGTTCTTCGTCATGGCGACCTCGCGTTGGCCTTCGCCCGGATTCTACCCGTCCGGGTTCGAACACGCCAGACATCGTCGCGGGAAGGGGAAGGAGGGGAAGGGAGGGCGGCCTACCCGCGGATCATCGTCAGCAGCATCTTGAATCGCTGCCGCGCGTTGACCGCGTGCGGGATGTTCGCGGGCATCAGCACCGTCTCGCCGGCCCGCGCCGCGACCGGCGTGCCGCCGATCACCAGTTCGCCCTCGCCGTCCTGCACCGTGACGTAGGCGTCGTACGGCGCCGAGTGCTCGGACAGGGCCTGGCCTTCGTCGAACGCGAACAGGGTCAGCGTGCCCACCGGGGCGTTCTTGATCGTCCGGCTGACGATCGATCCCGGCTGGTACTCCACCAGGTCCTCCAGTCGCACCGCCTTCGCCGCCTCGATCCCGCCGCTCTGCTTCTGCATCGCCATCGTCCTTCCTCCTCTTGTCACGCGCCGCGCCGGACCTTCCAGTCCACGACGACCGCCCGCACCACGAACGCCACCAGGGCCAGCACGCCGACATCGAACACCAGGTCCGGCACCAGGCGCAGCCACGTCACGGTGTGCATGAAATCGGAACCCGTCACGGCCGGCGACCGGGCGTACCACGTACCGTGCCGGATCGACTCCAGGAACTGGTAGAAGCCCGCCGGGACCAGGCTGAACGCCATCATCGACGCCAGGCCGATGTTCAGTCCCCAGAAGGCCCACTTCAGCAGCCGGTCGGACCACGCCTTCGCGGCGATCACGTGCCGCATGCTGAACAGCATCAGCGCGATGGCCAGGAAGCCGTAGACGCCGAACAGCGCGCCGTGGCTGTGGATGGGCGTCGTGTTCAGGCCCTGCGCGTAGTAGAGCACGATCGGCGGGTTGATCAGGAACCCGAACACCCCCGCGCCGACCAGGTTCCAGAAGGCGACCGCGACGAAGAAGTACAGCGGCCAGCGGTACGGCCCGGCGCCCTCGCCCTCGCGGGCCATGCGCAGGTGCTGGAAGACCTCGAAGCCCAGCAGCGTCAGCGGCACGACCTCCAGCGCGCTGAACGTCGCGCCCAGCGCGGTGATGAACAGCGGCGTGCCGGAGAAGTACAGGTGATGGAACGTGCCGATGATGCCGCTGCCCAGGTACAGCAGGATGCTGTAGTAGACCGCGTCCAGGGCCGACTTGTCGCGCACGGCCCCCAGCCGGGTCAGCACGAAGGCGATGGCCACCGTCGCGAACACCTCGAAGAAGTTCTCGACCCACAGGTGCACGACCCACCAGCGCCAGTAGTCCGCGACGGACATGTGCGTGCCGGGGGTGTAGAACAGGCCCACCGAGTAGAACAGCGGGATCGACACCGATGCGTACAGCAGCAGGTGGGTCAGGCCGCCGCGATCGCCTTCCGCCTTCAGCGACGGGGCGATGGCGCGGTAGACCAGGACCAGCCAGATGACCATCCCGGCCAGCAGCAGCACCTGCCAGACGCGGCCCAGTTCCACGTACTCGTAGCCCTGGTTGCCCAGCCAGAAGCCGTCGCCGCCGAACGTGCCCAGGATGCCCATCGCGGTGCCGGACAGCGCCCCGATCACGACGACGACCAGAGCGCCCAGCAGGATCCAGGCCCACGCCGCCTGGCCCTTCGGTTCGCGGCGCGCGATGAACGGCCCGATGAACAGGCCGGTCGCCAGCCAGGCCGTCGCGATCCAGAAGACCGACAACTGGACGTGCCAGGTGCGGGTCAACGGGTAGGGCAGGATCTTCGCCAGGTCGATGCCGAACAGCGCGTTCCCCTCGACCGCGTAGTGGCCGGTGATGGACCCCAGCACGACCTGGATGCCGAACAGCGCGACGACCGCGACGAAGTAGGCCAGGGTGACGCGCTGGCTGCCCGTGGGACGGGGCTCCGTGAAGGGGGCGAAGGCCGGGCGGCCCTCGTCGTACCCCTGGTTGCGCATGTAGAGGTAGATGCCGCCGCCGATGCCCGCGATCAGCAGCACCACGCTGACGATCGACCAGATCAGGGCGCTGGGCAGGGGCCCGTTGCCGGCCAGCGGGTCGTAGGGCCAGTTGGCGGTGTAGGTGAAGTCCTCGCCCGGGCGGTTCGTGCCGGCGGCCCAGGCGGTCCACAGGAAGAAGCCGGACAGCATCCTCGCGTCGCGATCGGATTCCACGATGCCGGGGTGCACCCCGATGTCGGGGGCGCCGTCCCGGAACAGCGTGCCGTAGTGCGCGACCAGGTGGGGCAGCGCCACCGCCTGGCCGCGGGACAGCGTCAGTGTGTCGGTGGCGGCGTCGTACCGGTTGGCGCGCAGTTCCTGGGCGACCAGCGCCTGCACGCGGGCCTTCTCGGGGGCGGGCAGGGCGTCCAGGTCGGCCTGGGTGAAGGCGGCGGCCGCGTCGGGGTCCTTCCCCACTTGCAGCGCGGCGGTGATCATCGCGATGCGGTGCAGGGCGTCGGCCGACCAGTCGGGCGCCAGGTAGGCCCCGTGGCCCCAGATCGAGCCCATGTGCTGGCCGCCTCGGGTCAGGTACAGTCGCTGGCCCTGCACGATCTGGTCCCCGTTCAGCACCGTCTGGCCGTCGGGCGTGACGACCTTCCCCGGGATGGGGGGCTTGTTCGCGGCGATGCGGGTGCCACCGAAGATCAGCACCGAGAACGCCGCCACGATGACGAACAGCAGGATCGCCCGGTTCCGATGGCCGCTCATGCTTCCTCCTTCCGCGTGCCGTGTCTGGCGATGAGGTCCTCCGCCAGCGCGTGGAGCCCCTCGTGTCCCCCGTTCTCCGGGTCCGGCCGGGCTTCGAATTCCCCGAAGCGCCGGGCCATGTCCGCGATCGTCTCGGAGGCCAGGTGCCGCCGGGCCATCGGGTACAGGATCTGGTCCTCCTTCAGGATGTGGGCGCGCAGCAGGGCAGCATAGGCGCGCGAGTGCGAGGCCAGCGCCAGGCGGTCCTCGGCGGTCCAGGGCTGCGACCGGCCCCGGCGTTCGGCCAGGTCCAGCAGGGCACCGACGTGGCGGCGTCCCTCCTCGTGTTCCCACAGCATCATCGCGACGGGGCCGGAATCGCGCGGGAAGCCCTGCTGCACCAGCGTGACGAAGAGGATGTCCTCCTCCTTCCCGTGGTGGCAGCCGTCCGCGAAGGCCCGCAGGAAGGTGACGAACCGCGCCAGGTCCGCGGGGTCCGCGCCGTCGTCCAGCCGGGCGACGTACGACTCCAGCGCGTCCAGCACGTCCTCGATGACCCGGTGCTCGGCCATCAACTGTTCGATCGGATCCATCTCGAAGGCATCCATGGTGTCTCTCCAATCCCGTATGACCTTGCGTCTTAGCAGGAGGCGTGCCAACGCGGCGGAACTCGGAAATCATTGCGAAAACGGGGTCGTCGCAGCGTCTGGAACGAAATATGGGTATCATGAACCGAGATATCGGTGGAGAACTGAAATATGGGTGAAGTCCACTGCCCGGGGCACCTGCACCGCGAGAGGCTGATCGACGAGGCCCTGCACGCCATCCTGTCGTCGGTGGACCTGCAGGTGGTGCTGCAGCGCACGGCGACGCTGATGAGGAAGTTCTTCGGCCTGACTCGGCTGTCCATCCACCGGTGGGTGGCGGAGCGACCGGACGAGGTCGAGGTCCTGCTGGTGGACGATCCGAAGACCCTGCTGGCGGCGGAGGTCGGTACGCGGGTGCCGCTGGACCAGTCGGCGTGCGGGCCGGCGATCCGGACGCGGAAGCGGCATGTCCTCCTGGCACTGGACTCCGCCAAGCCGAGATGCCGCGAGGAGAGGGCGCTGGCGCTGGACGGGTACGGGGCGCTGGTGTCCATCCCGCTGGAGTTCGAGGGCCAGGTGCTGGGGACGCTGGACGTGGCGCACCAGCCGGGACACGGCCTGCTGGACTGCTGCATGGACAGCGCCCAGCGGGTCGCGGGGCTGGTTGCGATCGCGCTGCACAACAGCCTGATGGTGGAGGAGGTGCGCCGGTTGAACCGCCTGCTGGACCGCGAGAACACGATGCTGAGGGACCAGATCCGGCAGGCGCGCAGCGAGGCGCGGTATGTCGCCGAGAGCCCGCTGATGCAGCAGGTGCTGGAGCAGGCCCGGCGGGTGGCGGCGTCCAGCGCGACCGTGCTGATCCGGGGCGAGACCGGCACGGGCAAGGAGGGTCTCGCGCGCCTGATCCATGATTACAGCCCCCGGTTCGGCGGGCCGTTCGTGACGGTCAACGTGGGCGCCATCCCCGAGACGCTGATCGAGAGCGAACTGTTCGGCCACGAGAAGGGGGCGTTCACGGGGGCGACGGCGCGGCGGGCGGGACGCTTCGAGCAGGCGGACGGGGGCACGCTGTTCCTGGACGAGATCGGGGATGCCCCGCCGGCGGTGCAGGTCAAGTTGCTGCGGGCCCTGCAGGACCGCGCGATCCAGCGGGTGGGGGGGACGGCCCCGGTGAAGGTGGACGTGCGGGTGGTGGCGGCGACGAACCGGCCTCTGGAGGAACTGGTGGCCGGGGGGACGTTCCGGTCGGACCTCTACTACCGCCTGAACACCGTGCCCATCGTGCTGCCGCCGCTGCGCGAGCACCGCGAGGACATCCGGCCCCTGGTGACGCACTTCCTGGCACGGCACGCGGCGGCGATGAGCCGGAAGCCGCCGCAGGTGTCCGAGGAGGCGTTGCAGGTGCTGGAGTCCTCCGAGTGGCCCGGCAACATCCGGGAACTGGAGAACTTCCTGGAACGGGCGCTGATCCTGCACCCCGGGCCGGACCTGGTCCTGCCCGACGCCACGAAAAGAGGGCCAGCCTCCCTTTCCCCGGGCCTGCCTGCCGCCGCCGCCGGAAACGGGCGTGGAATCGGTGAGGGGAAGACGCCTGCCGCGTCCGGCATGGCTCCGGGCCGCTGGGACGACGAGGTGCGGAACCTGTTGCGGCGTGCGATGGAGGCGTCCGGCGGGCACGTCTACGGGGCGGACGGCGCCGCGGCCCGCCTGGACCTCAAACCCACGACCCTGCAGGGAAAACTGAAACGGTACCGAGTCTAGTGTCGTCAGGAAAATGGAGGCTGTCCCCATTTTTGAATTCAGGGACAGTCACCATTATTCGGCATCGAACTGACGGAAATACTTGCAGAAAATGAAATAAGGAACAATCACATGGGGTTGGGTCGCCAATTATGGTGACTGTCCCTGAATTGAACCCTGAATTGAACCTGGCGGGGCAGGGGCGGGTCGGAGTAGGGCAGGTCGGCCTCGTTGAGGATCGTGATGGCCCCGGTCTCGCCGTCGCACTCCACCTGGTGCACCCAGGCGGCCGAGGCTGCCAGCGAACCGCCCTGGTAGAAGCGGACACCCTGCCATTGGTAGCGGCGGAACTCGTGCTCATGCCCGGTGAAGACGACGCGGTCGCCGGGCCCCGGGTGGCGCGCCAGCACCTGCATCACCTCGGGCGGCGTTTCCCCGTCCGCCGGGGGCTCGATGAAGACGTGCCAGAACACGATCGTGGGCCGGTCCGACGTCAGTTGCTGCTCCAGCCAGGCCAGTTGGGCGGCCCCGAACGTCGCCAGGTCGTTGTCCGCGTGGTTCGTGGCCAGATCGTTGGACTGCAGCGCGACCAGCCGGCAGCCGCGCACCTCCTCGGACCACCAAGGCCCGGGGTAGGCCGGGCTGCCCTGGAAGGCCTTGGCCCAGGCGGCCAGAGGAGGGCCGTTTCCTTCGAACGTGTCGAAGTATCGGACGTCGTGGTTCCCCAGCAGGATGCGGAAGATCGAGGGCGCGTGGGCGTCGACCAGGCCCCGGTAGTGGACCAGGATCTCCACCGGATCGCCCGTCCCGTCCAGCCACTCCTGCAGTGCGAACGGCGCCGTGAACAGGTCGTCGATGTTGTCGCCCGTGGACACGATCCGGTCCCACGCCGGGTCCTGCGACGCCAGCGTGCGGATGGCCTCGATCCAGTGGACGTTGTTCGCGAAGGTGTCGTCCATCCAGAGGTGCGTGTCGGTGACGACGGCGATGCGTGCCGGACCCGCGGGGAGGCCGGCTTCCGCAGGGAGGTCGTGGGCGGTTTCCGCCGGAAGGTCCGCGACGGCCTCGTCCGCCACCGCATCCGGCCGGTTCCCATCGTCGTCCCGCGCGCTCCCCGTCCCGCCGCACGCCAGGAGCCCGGCGACCATCCCCGCCAGCAGCGTCGCGATCCTGCCCGCCCTCATCGGCCACCTCCCCCGGGGCGGAGTGTAGCGCCTGTGGCCGCGGGTCGCGAGGCCCGATCCCGCCGTCCCGCCCAGAATCCGCGAAATCGGACAAGTGATATCCGAAATGGCACGGTCCCTGCATGGATCCGCGGACAGGATCCGGGGGATCGTCCCCCGCCATCCACGAACCCGGAGGAGACCATGAGCGAACTGATCAACAACGCGCGCCGGCGCAAGGAGCTGATGAAGCACATGATCCTGCAGTTGCACGAAGGGGTGGCCCCGGACGCGGTGCGGCCCCGGCTGATCCGGTTGCTGGGGTCGGTGCCTTACCGCGAGGTGGTCGAGGTCGAGCAGGAGTTGATCGCGGAGGGGCTGCCGGTCGCCGAGGTCCTGAAACTGTGCGACGTGCACACCGCGGCGCTGCAGGGCGCGATCAGCCAGGAAGGGGCGAGGACGGCGCCCGAGGGCCACCCGGTGCACACCTTCCAGCAGGAGAACCTGGCGCTGTCCTGGGGGACGGACCAGTTGGCCGACCTGTACGCCCGGCTGGACGCGATGCCGGCAGGGGACGAAACGGCCGGCCTGCTGGCGGAGGCGCGTGCCCGGTTCAACGCGCTGATGGACGTGGACAAGCACTACCGGCGCAAGGAGTACCTGCTGTTCCCGCACCTGGAGAAGCACGGCGTCAGCGGTCCGCCGACGGTCATGTGGGGCAAGCACGACGAGGCGCGGGCGCTGCTGAAGGGGGCCATCGAGGCGCTGCAGGCGGCGGAGGCTGGCGCCACGGCCGAGGAGGCCCGGTCCCTGAGGGATCTGGTGCTGAAGCCGGCTTCCGACGCGGTGGCGGCGATGGTGGACAAGGAGGAGCAGATCCTGCTGCCGATGTGCATGGACACGCTGGCCGAGGCGGAGTGGGGGGAGATCGTCCGGCAGGAGAACGAGATCGGGTACTGCCTGTACGACCCGAAGGTCGCGTGGAAGCCCGCGGTTACCGAGGCCGCGCCCGCGGCGCCTTTGGCCGGGGAGGGGCGCGTCCAGTTGCCCTCCGGGTCGTTCACCCCGACCGAACTGCAGGCGATCCTGAACACGATCCCGTTCGACCTGACCTTCGTGGACCGCGACGACACCGTGCGCTACTTCACGCAGGGCCGCGAGCGCATCTTCGACCGCAACCGGGCCATCCTGGGACGGAAGGTCCAGTTCTGCCACCCTCCGCACAGCGTGCACGTCGTCGAGCGCATCCTGCAGTCCTTCCGGTCGGGGGCGAAGGACCAGGCGGCCTTCTGGCTGAACCTGAAGGGGAAGTTCATCCACATCGAATACTTCGCGTTGCGGGACGAGGCCGGGGCCTACCTGGGCACGCTGGAGGTCAGCCAGGACCTGACCGCCAAGCGCGCGCTGCAGGGCGACCGGCGGCTGCTGGAGTGGGGCGACGAGGACGGGCCCGTCGCGAAGGAGGCGCCCCATGGCTGAGATGCGTCCGGACATCACGCCCGACCTGAAGGTGGGCGCGCTGCTGCGGCACTACCCGGAACTGGAGGAGTCCCTGATCGCGCTGTCGCCGGAGTTCCGGCGCCTGAAGAACCCCGTGCTGCGGGCCACGGTCGCGAAACTGGCCACGCTGCGGCAGGTGGCGCAGGTGGGCGGGGTGCCGATCGGGACGATCGTGACCACCCTGCGGCGGGCCGCGGGCGTCGAGGGGACGCATTGCATCGCGGAGGGGACGACGGAAGGGGAGGGGGCCGTGCCAAGGCCGAGCTGGGCAAAGGAGCCCGCGCGGACACTGGATGCGCGCGCCATGATCGAGGCGGGCGGGCACCCGCTGCCGCAGGTGATGCAGGGGCTGGCCGCGCTGCCGCCGGGCGGGGTCTTCCTGCTGGTGACGCCGTTCGTGCCGTCGCCGCTGGTCGGGCAGGCCCAGGCGAAGGGCTTCGAGGCGTGGACGGACGCCTCCGACGAGACCGCCGTGCAGACCTGGTTCACCCGGCGAGGCTGATCGCCCCTTTCCTGGAAGCCCGCGTCGCGATACGCTTTCGACTCCAGCCATCGGAGGATGTCGTCATGTCGGAACCCGCCCTGCGCCTGGAATTCGACGGTCCCGTCGCGGTGCTGACGCTGGACCGGCCGCAGGTCCTGAACGCGCTGAACCGGCAGGTCCTGGCCGAACTGGAGGAGGCGACGGTCCGGGTGGCCGAGAGCCCGGGCTGCCGCGTCCTGGTGATCACCGGCGCGGGTCCCAAGGCGTTCGTGGCCGGCGCCGACATCGCCCAGATGGCGGGCATGTCCCCGGCCGACGCCGACGCCTTCTCCCGGTACGGCCAGGGCGTCTTCCGGGCCCTCGAGGATCTGCCCATCCCGGTGATCGCCGCGGTCAACGGCTTCGCACTGGGCGGAGGGTGCGAACTGGCGCTGGCGTGCGACGTCGTCTACGCATCCGAGAATGCCGTGTTCGGCCAGCCCGAGGTGAATCTGGGTGTCATCCCGGGGTTCGGTGGCACGGCGCGCCTGGCACGGGTGATCGGGCGCAACGCGGCGCTGGAGTGGATCCTGTCCGGCAATACCTACCCGGCGGTCGAGGCCCACCGCGTCGGCCTGGTCCAGAAGGTGCTGCCCGCGGCGGACGTGGTGCCGGCGGCGATGGAACTGGCGCGGGCCATCGCGTCGCGCGGGCCGCTGGCCGTGAAGGTGGCGAAGCACCTGGTACGCGCCGCGACCGATCGGACGCTGGACGCCGCCCTGGTCGCCGAGGCCGACGCCTTCGGGGACCTGTTCAGCAGCGGGGACCAGAAGGAGGGGATGCAGGCCTTCCTGGCGCGCCGCGCGCCGGAGTTCCACGGGCGGTAGCAGGCGGGGGACGGGGCCCCCGCCCTGCATTGAGTGCGCCCGAGGCGACTTCGGCTGCGTCCGGAGTTTCCTGCGGAAACCCGTGGACTCCGCCTGCGTGCTCGGGCGGGTTCCAGTGCGCCCGAGGCGACTCCGGCTGCGTCCGGAGTTTCCTGCGGAAACCCGTGGACTCCGCCTGCGTGCCCGGGCGGGCTGCAGATACATCACGCCACGGCGGCCTTGCGCGCCTCGACGTCCGCCAGCACCTTGCCGATGGTTTCCGCCAGCAGGTCGGGCTTCACCGGCTTCTCCAGCAGCGCCTCGGCCGGCCAGTCGTTGCCCAGAACGAACTGGAAACTGTCCATCTTCTGGGCCAGGTGCTCCTGGAAGGACGACACGATGATCACCGGCAGGCCCTTCAACTCGGCGTCCGCCTTCAGTTTGTACGCCAGTTGGAAGCCCTCGGTGTCGTGGTCCATCATGATGTCCAGCACCAGCAGGTCGGGCCGCCGGGCCCGGATTTTCGCCAGGCCCTCGGTCCCGTTGCGCGCCCCGTCGGCGTCGAAGCCGCGAGCCCGCAGCAGCGCGGTCGTGGACTGCACCAGGTCCTCGTCGTCGTCGATCACCAGGATCCGCTTCGCCTCGGCCATCTTCGCCTCCTCGTCGGGCATCGCCCGTGTCGCCGATCCCCGTCGTCCGCGCCCGCGGCCGACGCTTCCTTGTCTGTGAAAAACTTCACAGTCACGGACAACAAAAAAGTCCGCCAGGAAGGTCATTCGCCCTCCCGGCTGAGGAACGACAGCATCTCCAGCTTGGCCGAGATGTCGACGTCCTCGACGTGGACCCCGTCCGGTGCCGGCACGCGGCGGGGGACGAAGTTCAGGATGGACCGTACTCCGGCACCCGCCAGGCGGTCCACGACGTCCTCGACCCCGACGGGGCCGCAGGCCAGCACGGCGATGCGCGCGCCGTACGCGGGCAGTACCGCCTCGATCTCCTCCACCGCGTGGCACCTGCGCCCGGCGTAGACGCGGCCCACCTTCTCGGGGTCGTTGTCGAACACCACGCCGATCCGGAAGCCGCGCTCCTCGAATCCACGGTAGGTCAGCAGGGTGCGGCCCAGGTTGCCCAGCCCGACCAGTGCCACCGTCTGCGGCCGGTCGGTGCCCAGCAGGTGGCCGATGGTCAGGGACAGGTCGTGCACCTCGTAGCCGCGGCTGATGGACCCGAACGACCCGAAGATCGACAGGTCGCGGCGAAGCTGGGCCGGGTGCACGCCCGCCAGTTCGGCCAGCCGGTGCGAGAAGACGTTCTCCACGCCCTCCGCGTGCAGTTCGGCCAGCACCTTGCGGTACACCGTCAGGCGCTGGATCGTCTGCGTCGGTACGCGGGTCGTGGAACCGTCCTCTTCGGGGCGGGGATCCATCCTGTCCTCCGGTCCCGGGATTCCCCGGGTCCAACCATGCTGTAAATACATTCACAGATGGCGAGGTGTCAAGTCGGAAAATTCGTCATGGAAAAACTTCCTGCTTGACAGAAGACGGCTGCGCATGCACACTCCGCATGGCCTGTGAAGAAATTCACAGACGGAAGTGAAGCGAAGGGGGCCATGGTGGAAAGCCGAATCGACGAGGTCCTGGAGCGTCACCCGGGTGCCGGACGGGACGCGCTGATCCCGATCCTGCAGGAGGTCCAGGAGGCGGAAGGCTACCTGTCGCGCGAGGCCATCGTGCGGGTTGCCGACCACCTGTCGCTGCCGCCCAGCAAGGTGTTCGGGGTGGCGACGTTCTACAACCAGTTCCGGTTCCAGGGGCGCGGCACCTACCACGTCCAGGTGTGCCGCGGGACCGCCTGCCACGTGCGCGGGTCGGCCGCCGTGCTGGACTCGATCCGCCGCGCGCTGAAGATCGAACCCGGCGAGACGACCCGGGACGGGATGTTCAGCCTGGAGGTCGTCGCCTGCATCGGCGCCTGCGGGCTGGCCCCCGTCATCGCGATCAACGGCGAGTTCCACGCCGGCGTCACCCCGGACAAGGTCAACGCCATCCTGAATTCCTGCAAGCGGAGGTCCGCCGCATGAACGCCAAGCGAGATTCGTACCGGGATGCCGAACTGCCGCGGGCCGAACTGCAGGCCCGGCTGACGGGCAGCGGCCGCAGGACCGAGGAAGCCCGGCTGCGGAAACTGGAGGAGGCGATGCGCCGGCTGCGCCGCGAGGACGTGGATCGGCCGACGATCTTCGTGGGGACCGGCACCTGCGGGCTGGGCGCGGGGGCGGGCAAGACGCTGGCCTCGATCCGGGAACTGCTGGCCGCCCGCGGCGTGGAAGGCGACGTGGTGGAGGTCGGCTGCATCGGCCTGTGCGCCTTCGAGCCGATGGTGGACGTCCAGCTGCCGGGCCGGACGCGGCTGTCGTTCGGCAAGGTCGCCGCGAAGGACGTCGAGGTGGTGGTCGGTGGCACGCTGGACGGGAAGGTCGCTGCGGACCACGTGCTGTACCAGTTCCACGGCGAGGGCCGGACCCCCTGGGACGGCATCCAGTACCAGGAACAGCATCCGTTCTTCGCCCCGCAGAAGCGGTGGGTCCTGAAGAACTGCGGCGTCATCGACCCGTCCCGCATCGACGAGTACCTGGCGCGCGGCGGCTACGAGGCGTACGCGCGCACGGTCCGCAGCCTGACCCCTCCCGAGGTCTGCGACCTGGTCGAGAAGTCCGGCCTGCGTGGCCGCGGCGGCGGCGGCTTCCCCACCGGCACCAAGTGGAAGGCGGCGCTGCAGGCCCCCGGCGACCGGAAGTACCTGGTGTGCAACGCCGACGAGGGCGACCCGGGCGCGTTCATGGACCGCGCCGTGGTGGAAGGCGACCCGCACCGGCTGCTGGAAGGCATGGCGATCGCGGCCTATGCCATCGGCGCGTCCAAGGCGTACGTCTACATCCGGGCCGAGTACCCGCTGGCCGTGGCGCGGCTGCACGAGGCGATCGAGCAGGCGAAGTCCTGGGGCTTCCTGGGGAAGGACATCCTGGGCAGCGGCGTGGACCTGGAGATTGCCGTCAAGCAGGGCGCCGGCGCGTTCGTCTGCGGCGAGGAGACCGCGCTGCTGAACAGCATCGAGGGCCGGCGCGGCATGCCCCGGCCAAGGCCTCCTTACCCGGCCGTGTCGGGCCTGTGGGGCAAGCCGACCGTCATCAACAACGTCGAGACGCTGGCGAACCTGCCCGGCCTGCTGGACCTGGGGGCGGAAGGGTTCGCGGCGATCGGCACCGAGGGCAGCAAGGGCACCAAGGTGTTCGCTCTGTCCGGCAAGGTCGTCCGCACCGGCCTGGTCGAGGTCCCGATGGGCACGACGCTGCGGCAGATCGTGTTCGACGTGGGCGGCGGCATCCCGGACGGGAAGGCGTTCAAGGCGGTGCAGATCGGCGGGCCGTCCGGCGGGTGCATCCCCGACTCGCAGATGGACACACTGGTCGACTACGAGTCGCTGAAGAAGGTCGGCGCGATGATGGGGTCCGGCGGCCTGGTCGTCATGGACGAGACCACC
The DNA here is from genome assembly GCA_937975765.1 of uncultured Myxococcales bacterium. Lineage (GTDB taxonomy): Bacteria > Myxococcota_A > UBA9042 > DTJE01 > DTJE01 > CAIZWN01. Next base: position 56,716 of record CALJUR010000048.1, on the reverse strand, counting down.
TGCATGGTGGACCTGGCCAAGTTCTTCATGGACTTCATCCAGCGCGAGTCGTGCGGCAAGTGCATCCCGTGCCGCGAGGGCACGCGGCGCATGCTGGAAATCCTGCAGCGGATCACGCGCAGCCGGCGCAACGAGAAGGAGAACGACGCGCTGGCCCGCTTCCAGGGCGTGATGTACCTGGAGCGGCTGGCGGGCGTCATCCAGGACACGTCGCTGTGCGGGCTGGGCCAGTCGGCGCCGAACCCGGTGCTGTCCACGCTGCGGTGGTTCCGCGAGGAGTACGAGGAGCACGTCTTCGAGCGGAAGTGCCGCGCCGGGGCGTGCACCGAACTGCTGACCTTCTCGATCGACCCCGAGATGTGCAACGGCTGCGGCCTGTGCGCGCGGTCCTGCCCGTCGGGGGCGATCCTGGGCGCCCCGCGGTCGCCGCACTACATCGTGCCGGACAAGTGCATCGCCTGCGGGCAGTGCCGGGTCGAGTGCCGGCACCACGCGGTGAAGGTGGCCTGATGGAGGAGAAATCGATGACCATCACCGTCAACGACAAGGCGATCGAGGCGAAGCCCGGCGAGATGCTGCTGACCGCGCTGCGGCGCGCCGGCATCCGGGTCCCCACCCTGTGCGCGATGGAGGGCCTGCTGCCCACCGGCGCATGCCGGATGTGCGTGGTCGAGGTCGAGGGGATGCGCGGCCTGGTGCCGTCGTGCGCCTTCCCGGTGCGCGAGGGCATGAAGGTCCAGACCCACTCCCAGCGGGCGGTCCGGGCTCGCAAGACCATCGTCGAACTGCTGCTGGCGAACCACCCCGACGACTGCCTGTACTGCAGCCGCAACGGGAACTGCCAGTTGCAGGAACTGGCCGCCGAACTGGGGGTGCGCCAGCGCCGTTACCAGGGCGCGCGCAACCCGATGCGGCTGGACATGTCCTCGCCGTCCATCGTGCGCGACCCCGAGAAGTGCATCCTGTGCGGCAAGTGCGTGCGCGTGTGCGAGGAGGTGCAGTCCGTCGCGGCGATCGACTTCGTCGGGCGAGGCTCGAAGACGCGGGTGGCGCCGGCCTTCAACGCCGGCCTGAACGTGTCGTCGTGCGTGGACTGCGGCCAGTGCATCCTGGCGTGCCCGACCGGCGCGCTGACGGAACGCAGCCACTTCAAGGACGTGTTCGACGCCATCCGGAACCCGAAGAAGGTCGTGGTGGTGCAGCACGCGCCGGCCGTGTCCGTGACCATCGGCGAGATGTTCGGGGCGCGGCCCGGCGTGGACGTCGCGGGCGTGCTGAACGCGGCGCTGCGGCGGCTGGGCTTCGACTACGTGTTCGACACCTCGTTCGCGGCCGACCTGACCATCATGGAGGAGGCGAACGAACTGGTCGATCGCGTGAAGAACGGCGGCGTGCTGCCGCTGATGACCTCGTGCTGCCCGGCGTGGGTGGACTTCGCCGAGCAGGAGTTCCCGGACCTGCTGCCGCACCTGTCCTCGTGCAAGAGCCCCCAGCAGATGCTGGGCGCGGTGCTGAAGTCGCACTTCGCGAACCGGCTGGGCGTGGCGCCCGGGGACGTGTTCGTGGTGTCGGTGATGCCGTGCACCGCGAAGAAGTTCGAGGCGTCCTCGCCCGAGCGGCGGAACGAGGGCCAGCCGGACGTGGACGCGGTCCTGACCACCCGCGAACTGGCGCGCATCATCCGGATGCGGGGCCTGGACCTGCGGGACATGGTCGCCGAGCTGCCGGACACCCCGTTCGGGGAAAGGTCGTCGGCCGGCAAGCTGTTCGGCGCGTCGGGCGGCGTGCTGGAGGCGGCGCTGCGGACCGCGCACCACATGCTGACGGGGAAGGAACTGGACGCGGCCAAGGTGAAGGAGATCCGCGGTCTGCAGGGCGTCAAGGAGGCGAGGGTGAAGATCGGCGGCGCCGAACTGGGCGTGGCGGCCGTGTCGGGACTGGCGAACGCGCGGCGGCTGATGCAGGAGGTGCGGGCCGGCCGGCGCGACCTGGCGGTCATCGAGGTGATGGCGTGCCCGGGCGGCTGCGTGAACGGCGGCGGCCAGCCGATCGGCGCGGACCTGGACGCGGTGCGGGCGCGCATGAAGGCGCTGTACGACATCGACCGGGACTCGGACCTGCGGACGTCGCACGCGAACGAACTGGTGAAGAGGCTGTACGACGAGAACCTGGGCGCGCCGGGCAGCGAGAAGGCGCACCACCTGCTGCACACCGCGTACGCGCCGCGGCAGGCGGAGGTTTGACCCGGATCGGCCCGGTCATCGATACTGGGTCCGGCATCCGGCCGGGAGGGGCGACGTGACGGGCTCGCTGTCGAAACCGCTGGTCACGACGATCCGGGAGAAGTGCCGGGTCTGTTACGGGTGCGTCCGCGAGTGCCCGGCGAAGGCGATCCGGATCACCGGCGGCCAGGCCGAGGTCATGCCCGAGCGCTGCATCGGCTGCGGGAACTGCGTGCAGGTATGCAGCCAGAAGGCCAAGCAGGTCCGCGACAGCCTGCCCGAGGTCGAGGCGTTGCTGGACGGCGGCGGCCCGGTCTCGATCCTGGTGGCCCCCTCCTTCCCGGCGGAATTCGGCGACATCCCGTGGCGGCGGCTGGCGGGGATGCTGCGGGCGGTCGGCTTCACCTACGTGCACGAGGTGGCGTTCGGCGCGGACCTGGTGTCGGACCGCTACCGGCGGCTGCTGGACGGGGCCGCGGGGCGCAAGTACGTGGCGACGACGTGCCCGGCCCTGGTCGAGTACGTCGAGCGCTACCACCCGCACCTGGTCGGGTCGCTGGCGCCGATCGTGTCGCCGATGGTCGCGATCGCGCGGGTGGCGAGGCGGCTGCACGGGGAGAGCGTGCCGTCCGTGTTCGCGGGACCGTGCATCGCGAAGAAGGCCGAGACCGAGAAGTTCCCCCGCGAGGTCGCCGCGGCGCTGACCTTCGCGGAACTTCGCGACCTGTTCCGGCGGCGCGGCGTGCGGCCGGAGGACGTGGCGGATTCGGACTTCGACCCGCCGCACGGCGGGGTCGGCGGGCTGTTCTCGATCAGCGGCGGGCTGCTGAAGGCGGCCGAGGTGGACAGCGACCTGATGGACGCCGAGGGCGTGACGGCGGACGGGCACCAGCGGTTCGTTGAGGCGGTGAAGGAGTTCGAGGCGGGGGCGATCCCGTCGGCGCTGCTGGAGGTGCTGGCCTGCCAGGGATGCGTGATGGGGCCCGGCATGATGACGAGGGCGCCCCGGTTCACGCGGCAGGCGATGGTGGCGCGGTACGTGCGGGACCGCGCGGAACTGCTGGACGACAAGGCGTGGCGCGCCGCGATGCGCCGGTTCGACGAACTGGACCTGTCGCGCGGGTTCGCGCCGGACGACCGGCGGCTGCCCGGGCCGACGCGCGAGGAGATCCAGGCCATCCTGGCGCGGATGGGCAAGGACCGGCCCGAGGATGAACTGAACTGCGGGGCCTGCGGCTACGCGACCTGCATCGAGCACGCGATCGCGATCCACCAGGGGCTGGCCGAGAGCGAGATGTGCCTGCCCTGGACGATCGACCGGCTGCGGACCACGGTGGGCGAACTGCACGAGTCGCACCGGCAGCTGGCCAGCACGCAGGACGCGCTGGTGCACGCCGAGAAACTGGCCAGCATGGGGCAGTTGGCGGCGGGCATCGCGCACGAGGTGAACAACCCGCTGGGCGTGGTGCTGATGTACGCGCACCTGCTGGCGGACGAGGCGGCCAAGGACTCGCAGTTGCAGGCGGACCTGAAGCTGATCGCCGAGCAGGCCGAGCGGTGCAAGCGGATCGTGTCGGGCCTGTTGAACTTCGCGCGGCAGAACCAGGTGAACCTGCAGCCGGTGAACGTGCGGGACCTGGTGGACGCGGCGCTGCGGGGCATCCGGCGGACCGACGGCGTGAAGGTGCGGGTCGAGCACGCGTCGGTCGAGCCGGTGGCGGAACTGGACCGCGACCAGATGCTGCAGGTGCTGACGAACGTGATGGTGAACGCCATCGAGGCGATGCCGAACGGCGGCACCCTGACGGCGCGGACGGGCGGCGACGACGACCACGTGGTGTTCGAGGTGGCGGACACGGGCACGGGCATCCGTCCCGAGCACATGGGGAAGATCTTCACGCCGTTCTTCACGACCAAGCCGATGGGGCGCGGGACGGGCCTGGGCCTGGCGGTGTCCTACGGCATCGTGAAGATGCACCGCGGCGAGATCCTGGCGACGTCGAACGCGGACCCGGCGGCGGGCCCGACCGGGACGACGTTCACGATCCGGATGCCCAGGCGCGGACGCGCCGAGTGACCGTGGGGCGGGGGCCCTGTCCTCCGCCGTTGCCAATTGCGAGCGTCTGCCGCCAGGGTCGGCAGCACGCGAGGCTCGCCAGGACGCGCGAAGCGTCGGTCTGGCGGTGTGTAGGGCGGGGGCCCCGTCCCCCGCCAGGATGTGTAGGGCGGGGGCCCTGTCCCCCGCCAGGATGCGGAGGCTCTGCGATGCCTGCGAAGACGATCCTGCTGGTGGACGACGACCCCGACTTCCTGGAGCAGACCGCCATCCGGCTGAAGGCGGACGGTTTCGAGGTGGTCACGGCCGAGGGCCAGGCCCGCGGCGAGGCGCTGCTGGCGGCCGGGACGGCGTTCGACCTGGCGATCCTGGACCTGATGATGGAGAACCCCGACTCGGGCTTCGTGCTGGGGCACCGCGTGCGGCGGGCGCGGCCCGGGACGCCGGTGCTGCTGGTGACGGGCGTGACGGGCGAGACCGGCCTGGAGTTCGACGCGGCCACCACCGAGGAGCGCCGCTGGGTGCCGGCCGACGCCGTGCTGCCCAAGCCCGTCCGGTACGAGCAGTTGAAGTCCGAGGTGGATCGCCTGCTGGCGAGGTAGAAAAACAGGGACAGCCTCCATTTTCAAGGCTTGAAAACCTTGCGATAACCGCCATGTATCGGCGTTTGGATGCTTGGAAGCACCCTGGCGGAAATTGGAGGCTGGCCCTCATTCCGGGAGGCGCGGCATGGACACGTTGCGCGTGCTGGTCGTCGACGACGAGGCCGGGATCCGCATGGCCGTCGAGCGCGCCCTGCGGACGTTCACGGTCCGGCTGCCCGACGTGGGTCGGGAGTTCGGGCTGGCGTTCGAGCAGGCCGCCTCCGGCGAGGAGGCCCTGGAGGCCATCCGCACGTCCGCGCCCGACATCCTGCTGCTGGACTACAAGATGCCCGGGATCTCGGGCCTGGACCTGATGGACCGGTTGCACGCCGACGGCGTCGAGATCCTGACGATCGTCATCACGGCATACGCGTCGCTGGAGACGGCGGTTGCGGCGACCAAGCGCGGCGGCTTCGACTTCCTGGCCAAGCCGTTCTCCCCGGACGAATTGAAGTCGGTCCTGTTCAAGGCCGCCAAGCACCTGGTCGTGCAGCGCGAGGCGCGGCGGCTGGCCGAGGAACGCAAGCGCGTCCGGTTCGAACTGCTGTCCGTGGTCGCCCACGAGATGAAGGCGCCGACCGCGGCCATCGAGAACTACCTGCGCATGATGCAGGACCGCGTGCTGGGCGAGGAACTTTCGGCCTACGACCACCCCATCCAGCGTGCCATCGTGCGGCTGGAGGGGATGCGCAAGTTGGTGTCCGACCTGCTGGACCTGACCCGCATCGAGTCGGGCCGCAAGACGCGCACGGTCGTGGGCCTGGACGTGCGCGAGGTGGCGGCCGGCTGCGTCGAGAACGCCCGCGAACTGGGGATGGACCGCGGCATCACCATCGACCTGGCCCCCGGCGAGGCGGCCCCGATGCAGGCGGATCGCGGCGAGATCGAACTGATCCTGAACAACCTGCTGTCCAACGCGGTCAAGTACAACCGCGATCACGGCCGCGTGGACGTGGGCGTCGCCAGGCGGGACGGCGCCGTCGTGCTGACGATCGCCGACACGGGCATCGGCATGACCGCCGAGGAGTGCGGCCGCCTGTTCGGCGAGTTCGTCCGCATCAAGAACGACAAGACCCGCATGATCGAGGGCAGCGGCCTGGGCCTGTCCATCGTCCAGCGCCTGGCCCACCTCTATGGCGGCGAGGCGACCGTCGCCAGCACCCCCGACGTCGGCACCACCTTCACCGTGACGCTGCCCGGCGCGGCGTGACGGAGCCTCCAAGATACGTTGGCGGGGGACGGGGCCCCCGCCCTACAATGTCCGTCAGGAACCCCGGAGGCCAGCCATGGACATCCCGCTGTATCGCCGCTGGTTCGCCCTGCCCAGGCGCCGCCCGTCTGCCCCCGAGCCCGGCCTTCCGCATCCCCCGCCGCCGCCCGGCGCACCCGCGCCGACGCCGCCGGTGATCCGCGTCTTCTCCTACGGCCCCGACGAACTGGACGAAAGCGTCGTCCTCCGTCCCGAGGATCTCTCGTCGTTCAAGGGCCTGCGCCCGGTCACCTGGGTCGACGTGGACGGCGTGTTCGACGCCGACACCGTCCGCCGCATCGCCGACGTGTTCGAACTGCACGGCCTGGCGCAGGAGGACGTGCTGAACCCGGTCCAGCGCCCCAAGGTCGAACACTACGGCGACCAGTTGTTCGTCGTGTCGCGCATGCTGTCCCACGGGGAGGGCGTCCTGGCGTCCGAGCAGTTGTCGCTGTTCCTTGGCCCGGGCTTCGTGCTGTCCTTCCAGCAGGAGCGGCCGGGCGACTGTCTCGAGGGCGTCCGGGCGCGGCTGCGCAAGGGCGAGGGGCGCCTGCGGCGATCGGGCCCGGATTTCCTGGCGTGGGCCCTGCTGGACGCCGTCGTGGACGGGTACTTCCCGATCCTCGAGACCTTCGGCGAGCGCCTGGACGGTATCGAGGACGACATCATCGAGCGTCCCACCACCGCCTGCATCCCGCGGATCCACCAGGTCAAGCGCGACCTGCTGGCGCTGCGCCGGGCCGCCTTCCCCCTGAGGGACGCGCTGGCATCGCTGCTGCGCGAGGACACGTCGCTGATCTCCGCGGAGACGCGCGTCTTCCTGCGCGACTGCCTGGACCACTCCGTGCAGGTGCTGGACATGATCGAAACCTACCGAGAGATCGTCGCGGGCCTCATGGAGGCCTACCAGTCGTCGGTCGGCAACCGGATGAACGCCGTGATGAAGGTATTGACCATCATCGCGACCGTCTTCATGCCCCTGGCGTTCCTGGCCGGCGTCTACGGCATGAACTTCCACGACGAGGACTCGCCGTTCAACATGCCCGAGCTGTCCTGGAGGTACGGGTACCTGTTCTTCTGGGCCATCTGCCTCGCTTCCGTCGCCGGCATGCTGTGGCTGTTCCGCCGCCAGGGCTGGCTGGGCGGCAAGGAGCGCTGGGACTGACCCGGAGGCCGCGTTCCTTCCCGCGACCTGCCGCATGGCATCCCTTCCCCCCGGGATTGGACGAAGCCTCATCCAGGAGCCCGGATCCGGCGGGCGGGCCGACGGTCGAAAATATTGAAGTGTCGGGAAGTTATACGAATGGCACAGACGATGCTTCAGATCCTTCTCGCACGGACCGGGGAGGGATGCATGACGCGACGGTGGATGGCGATCGTGGCGATGCTGGGCGCTGCGACGGCGGGGTCCCTCCCGGCCCGGGCGCAGGAATCCGTGCCGCAGGACGACGAGGCGCTGCTGCCCGCTCCGGCCCCCGAGAAGGCACCCGATGCCACGGTCGGCGAATCCCCGCAGAAGAAGGCCAGGCACGGCCTGCCCCCCGGGGTGCACCGCGCCCAGTTCCAGGTCTCCATGCTGGGCATCGGGGCGGCCGGCGCCAACACCCCCGGCTTCGTGGCGGGCGGCGGCGCGGGCTTCGAGTGGGGTGCACGCTGGTACGTCGGCAGCAAGGTCCGCATGGGCCTGCGCAACACCTGGCACCTGGTCGCGCTGCCCTGGGACAACGTGGACACCTACGACGGGGATGACGAGGACGCCTCCGAGGGCAACGCCATCGTCGGCACCCGGCCGGGCCACGACACGAAGTGGCATGCATCGCTGCTGTCCGGCTTGTACTGGAGCATCGAGTCCCGCCTGTCCCCCGACATCCTGCTGGACGTGTCGCTGGGCCCGGCCTTCCTGGCCGCCGAACCCAAGGGATGGTCCGGCATCCTGTGCCTGCCGTCCGCGGGCCTGGCGCTGGAGTTCGACCTGGTGCACGGTCCGAAGGCCGACCTGCGCCTGCGACTGGGCGCCGACGTGGTGCTGCACCCCGCGGACGACGACTACGACCTCGCCGCGGTCTTCACCCCGCACGCCGGCCTCACGTGGGTGTTCTGAGGGCTGGAACCGGGGTTGTATATCGACGTCCGAATCGCGCGGGGCGACCGGCCCCCTTACGGACAGGGCATCCCCGGAAAGTCAGGATTCTGGTACCGATTCGTGATCTTCAGGTCGCCAGTGGCGTTCGTGACGGCGGTCACCTTGCCCGAGGGCCACTCGAAGGTCGCGACCTCCCACAGGTCGCACATCCGCAGGCTGGTCCCGAGGTTTTCCAGATCCTGGTCGAAGACCAACTCGCCGCAGACGTAGCATTTCACCCGCGGGTAGGCGATGTCGAAGCCGTGGTCGTCCCAGTAGTGTACGCCCAGCCGGTACACGCGGCCGCTCTCCGGCAGGTCCAGGTGCACGATTTCCGGGCCTGCGCCGTCGGTGTCGTCCCGGACCAGGTCCGGGTTGTCCTTCATGTTCGGGTTCGTGCTGCCCCACTCGGGGTTCGGGTTGTAGAAGAACACGTCGTGGGGGATATCGAACCAGCCGTCGGGCCTGCCGTCGCCGTCCAGGTCCGGGCCGCCGGCATCCGGATGGGCGAGGTGCAGGTCCAGGTCCGAGCCCGCATCGAGGCCTTCGTCGAATTCGTCCGGGTCGTCCGGCGTGCGCCACGTCAGTTCGCACGCCAGGATCGTGCTGTGGATGGCCAAGACCTCCCGGCAGGCGGTCGTTCCGCAGGACGCATCGGACGAGCAGGCGCCGGCATCGCACACGTCCAGGCAGTAGGTGTACTGGCCGGCGACGTTCACCTGGTGGGTCGGGGAGGCGGCCGCCGACGACGGGGAGAAGCCGAAGAGGTTGTCCACCGGTTGATGCACGGACCAGGCGTAGGACGCGATCGCGCCCAGGGTCGGGTCGCTCTGCTCCCCATGCAGGTGCAACGTGGACGGCAGGTCAACCTCCTCGCCTTCCTCGACCACGATCACGGGAGTCGGGCAGGCGGCCTCGACGCCGAATCCCGAAACCTGGATCTCCAGCGGGGACAAGGGCGAATCGCTCTCCAGGACGATCGTCGCGGTGTCCGGGATCGGTTGGTTCCGGCCGTTCAACGGGTTGCGGGTGTCCGGTACGAAGCGGACAGCGAACGACTCCGTGGTGCCGGGAGCCATCGTCAGCCAGCCGGAGGAGACGTCCGGTTGGGGTGCCTGCCCGGTGGACAGGGTCGAGAAATCCAGCGAGAAGTCGGCGGATGCCCCCTCCTGCAGCCGGATCGCCCGGACCTGCGAATCACTGCTTCCAACGGAACGGATCTCGACCGCGATCGAGGCCGACTGGCCGACCATTTTCGCGCCGAACTCGATCGGGTTCGGTACGACGGAGAGCGCCGACACCTGGCGGTTGGCCGTCATCTCGACGACCGTTCCCGCAGGCGCAGACGCGTCGTTCGAGAACAGGGTCAGGCGGGCCTCGGCCGGTTCGCCGGATGCCGCCGTGTACCGGACCGGCCATGCCTCCGACGCGTTCGCCGCGATCCGCAACGGAGGGAGTTGCGGGAAGTCCTCCGCCGAGTCGGTCGCGTCCAGGACGGCCTCCCCGATCGTCACCTGGAAACCGGAGGTGCCTTCGAATCGCACCCGATCGATTTCCAGGTCGCAGTTGCCGGTATTCATCACCTGCAGAACCTTCTCGGCAGGCTCGCCCATCCTGGCGAAGCCCAGGTCCAGCGTCGCAGGCACGGCCAGGGTGGGCGCGCACGCGGCGGTCTTGAATCGGACCGTGTAGGCCTGCCGGTGCGTCATCCGGGACGAATCGTTCCGGATCGTCAGCACGGCCTCGCGTGGCAGTTCGTCCGCTGGCCGCTGGAAGACGACGGCCATCTCCATCTGCTCCACGTCGTCCCCGGTCCCTTCCCCCAGGGGCGCCAGCACCATCGGGATGGCCTGGGGCGAAATCATGAGGATCCTGAAGGCCGGCGGGTCCTCGCCCTGGGCGCCGGCCGGAGGCGTGTATTGAAGGGTGATCTCCTGGATCGTAAGGTCCCTCTTCGACCCGGTGTTGAAAACCTTCAGGACGAAGGTCGTCGTTTCGCCCGGCTCCATGCTCCCGATCCCCACCTCGATCTCGGGCGCCGCGGGATCGACCTCGATCTGCGAGAAAGTCCTCGGGACCTGCGAACCGTCCGGTGATTCCGGTTTCCAGCAGGTGTTCTGGGCGATGTCGCACTGGTAGTCGCCCGGGCACGGCAGCAGCGCGCTGCAGGGGAGCGTTCCGTTCGACGGACCGCTGCACGACGCGGCCGCAAGGGTGGCGACGAGCAGCGGGAGGTCGAGGGAAGGACGCGATGCGATGAAGGGTCGGTGGCACTGCATGTCCGGCTCCGGCCTGGGGAACACGGGAATGGTACACCCAGGAGTCCTGGCCTGGGATCCGGTGAGTCCGGGATCGGGATCCCTGCACAGGGTCGGGATTGCAGGTGGGGGCGGGTTCTGGTAATCACGGATCGGCATCCCCAATCGAGGTGACGACCATGGAGGAGGACGGGTTCTTCAGCACGCTGTTCGACTTCGGTTTCAAGAAGTTCCTCACTTCGAAGATCGTCCCGGTGCTGTTCGGCCTGTCCGTGGCGGGATGGGCCCTCGCTTCCCTGGCGATCCCGCTGATGATGGTGAAGTCCTTCCACAAGGGAGGCTTCTTCTTCCTGGGGCTTCTCCTGGCCGTGCCGGTCTTCCTGGTCGGCGTGATCCTGTCCCGGCTGTGGGCGGAACTGGTGATCGTGCTGTTCAAGATCGCCGAGAACACCCGCGAGACCGCCATCAGGATCTCCCAGGCGCCCCGTCCCCCCGTCGCGTCCAGCCAGGCAGGCGAACCTCAGCGTTTCGCGTCCGGGCCGCAGGACGAACCGCAGCCGCCCGCGCCGGAGGTGGCTCCGGTGTCCGGCAGGGAGGAGGCGGCTCCCCCGAGGGCAGCGGCCCAGGTCGTCGAGCCGGCGGTGATTCGCTACTGCGTGGACTGCGTTTTCCTGGGCACCCGGGACCGGCAGGCTTTCTGCGACAACCGCAAGTACTTCGTCGAGACCCCGGAGACCCACACCTGCCCGAACTTCATGGACCGCTGAAGGACCGCGGGATCCTGGTGCGACGGCCCCGCGTTTCACTTGCCGGGTCCGTGGAGGATGCCGGTGTTCGCCAAGCCCCTTGCTTGACGGTCGATATGCACGCTGCTACATAACGAGCCGCACGCAGGGACGCGGGGAGGCACGGCATGGGCCGGGAAAGGCGGGGCACGGACGGGGAGACCGCCGGTCCGTGCACCGACCGCTTCTGGCCGTGCGTGACCGCGTTCGGTGCGTTGTGGGGCGTGCTGGAGATCACGCTGGGTTCGTTCCTGCACACGCTGCACGTGCCGTTCACCGGGATGCTGCTGGCCTCGGCCGGCGCCGGGCTGCTGGTGTCGCAAAGACAGGTGCTGCCGCGTCGCGGCGCCTCGCTGGCCACGGGGTTCGTCGCGGCGCTGTGCAAGTCGATGTCGCCGGGCGGGGTGATCCTGGGGCCGATGCTGGGGATCCTGGCCGAGGCCGCGCTGGTCGAGGCCGCGCTGCTGCCCGCGCCACGCTTCGCCGGGACCGCGATGCTGGCCGGGATGCTGGCCGCGTCGTGGGCCGCCTTCCAGAAACTGTTCGTGCAGTACCTGCTGTACGGCGGGACCGTGCTGGACCTGTACCTGTCGCTGCTGGGGCAGGCGGCGTCGTTCCTGGGCATCCCGGAGTCCGCGGGCTGGCCGGTGCTGGCGGGCGTGCTGGCCGCCATCGCGGCGGTCGGCGCGGCGGGCGGGCTGCTGGGCTGGCGGATCGGGCGAGAGGGCTTGCGGGTCCTGGCGGCGCGGACGGGCGATGCACGTGCAGGCGAGGTGCGGCGATGAACATCGTCGCGGGCGGGCGTGCCGCGGATCGCGTGCTGGGCATCCTGGCCGTCGCGTGCGTGGCGCTGCAGTTCCCGGGGACCCTGGCCCTTTCGGCGACGGCGCTGGCGGTGTGGCTGGCGGTCCTCGCCTGGCTGGACCGGCCGGCGTTGCGGCGGATGTGGATGCCGCGGTTCTGGGCGATCACGGTGGTGCTGGCGCTGGCCACCGGCGTCGTGCTGGGGCGCAAGGACTTCCAGGCGTGGGGCGTGCCGCTGTCGTCGGAAGGATTCGCGGCGGGTGCTCTGATGGTGGTGCGCGGCGCGCTGATCTTCGGGCTGGCGACCTGGGCGGGGCCCGCGGTGGCCGGGAGGCGGCTGCCCGGGCTGCTGAGGCACGTCGGGCTGGAACGGCTGGGCGCGTCGGCGGCGGTGGCGCTGGGGCTGCTGCCGGAACTGCAGGCCCGGCTGCGGGCGGCGGAAAGGCCCCAGGGGCGGGCAGGGCGCATCGGGCGCCTGCATGCCCGGGCGGTGTCCGCCTTCTGCGAGACGGTGCGGCTGGCCGAGGACCTGTCGAGGACGGCGGCCCGGCCGGCGCGGGTGCGCGTGGCGGCGTTGCAGGGAGCGCCGGGCGAGGGCAAGACGACCCGGATCCTGGCGATCGCGGCACGCCTGCGCGAGGCGGGCCTGAAGGTCTGCGGCGTGGTCCAGCCCGCGGTGCACGTGGACGGGAAGCGCACCGGTTACGACCTGCTGGACGTGGCAACCGGGGATCGCGTCCCGTTCGCGCGGGTGGCGGAGGCGACGAGGCCCGGCGGCCCGAGGTTCGCGTTCGACAAGGCGGGATGGGCCTGGGCTTCGGAACGGATCCGCCAGGCGCGGCAGGATGCGGACGTCGTGGTGGTGGACGAGATCGGGCGGCTGGAGGCGTCGGGCGGCGGGCACCTGGAGGCGCTGCGCGAGGCGGTGCCGGGGGGGCGCGAACGGTGGTGGCTGCTGTCGGTGCGGCGCGATGGCGCGGCCGCGATACAGCAGTGGGTCGGCGGGTTCGACCTGCGCGAGGATCTTGCCGGCGGGCGGGGCGGAACGGGTCCCGTCCAGGGCGACCTGGCGGCCGGGATCCTGGAACGGGGTGCGGCAGAAGACGTGGAGGACGAAGGATGAGGACGATCCGGAACGGGTCCTTCGGCGCGCTGGCGATGCTGGCGCTGGCATTCCTGGCGACGGGGTGCGACGCATCGTCGTCCGACACCGGCGACGCGACGGGCGAGGGGACGTCTGCCGTGACGGTGGCGGTCGAGCACGGCGGCCAGGCGGTGGACGCCGACCTCTCGGACCTGGCGGTCGTGCAGGTTGGCGGGCTGGACTTCGTGCGGTTGTCCGACGTCGTGAAGGAAGCCTTCCCGGACCTGGACCTGGGCACGGTCACGGCCGACTTCGCCGCTTCCGACGGCTTCATGCCCGGGTCGAAGTCGAACTGCACCGGCCTGGTCCCGGTACAGGGAGGACTGCTGGTCCAGGGATACATCAGCCCGGCCACCCGCAACCTGGCCTGGGACGAGGCCCTGCAGTATCCGGGGTGCCTGCGGGTCAGCGACACGGCTCGCATCCTGCTGGCCGACAGGTAGGCCGGGGTCCGGAAGGGCGGGGCCCCCGCGTCCCGCCCAGGGCGTCCGGCGCACATCCGGGGATCGCGGGTTCGGGGAGGCGGGGGACGGGGCCCCCGCTCTACAGGGGGGACGGCACCGTATGAGCGGGGGGCGGCGAGCGGCGGTCCGCGGGGCGTTCTGCGTCCTGGCGGTCTGCGCGATGGGCGCGACCCCCGAGTCCGCCAGCGAGACCGTCGTGGTCGCCGACCCGTCGCTGCCGCCCGACCCGGACATCGACCGCATCCCGCGCGCCCGGATCGAGCGCGAGGGCGCCCGCACCGCGGCCGAGGTCCTGGAGTCGCAGACCTCCGTCCACGCGACGACCGGTTCCCGCGGCGAGCGCATCTTCAGCCTGCGCGGTTTCGACCAGCGGCAGACCGCCGTGCTGATCGACGGGGCGCCTGCCTACATCCCCTACGACGGCCAACTGGACCTGGGCATGGTGCCCGCCGAACTGGTCGACCACGTCACCGTCGTGAAGGGACCGGGGTCGGTCGTCTACGGCCCGAACGGCCTGGGCGGCGCGGTCAACCTGGTCACGCGCCTGCCCGGCGAGGGGCCGCTGCTGGAGATCGTCACCGAGTCCCGCAACGACTCCACCTACCGGCTGGCCGGCTACCACTCGATGCAGGCGGGGCGCGTGGCCTGGCAGGTGTTCGGCGGGCTGGACCAGGCCTCGCCCTGGCCCCTGTCGCAGGCGTACACCCCCACCGGGAACCAGCCCGGCGGCAACCGCCTGAACAGCGACGCCCGGCGCGTGCACGGCGGCGGCGGCCTGCGCGTGCGGGTCGCGAACGGCCACGACGTCCGGGTGGGCCTGCTGGTGCTGGACGGCGAGCGCGGGGTGCCGCCGTCCACCCGGGACCTCCTGCCGCGCTACTGGCGCTTCACGGACTGGCGTGTCTTCGGCGTGTCGCTGGCGCACGAGGGGACCGCGGGCCGCCTGGGCATGGACGAGATGGTCTACGCGCGCCTCTACGAGAACCTGCTGGACGGCTACGACGACGGGACGTACGCGACGCAGGCCAGCGCCCGGGCCTTCCATTCGAGGTACCGCGACCAGCAGTTCGGGGGGCGGGCCCGGCTGCGGTACGGCATCGATGCCGCGCGGGACGTCACGATCGACGTGCGGTTGTGGGCGGGCGCCCAGCACGAGCGCCACCGGGACGACCCCGGGCCGGGCATGGACACGCGCACGTATTCGCGCACGCTGGTCACGGCCGCGCCCGAGGTCGAGGCCGCCTTCGGGCGCCACTGGCAGGCGCTGACCGGGATGCAGGTCGACGTGGAGGTCCCCGGCGACCTTCCGACCAACGACGCCGCCACCCGCGTGGGCTGGGGCCCGCTGGCCTCGGTGCGGTGGTCGCCGGTCGGCGGGCTGGCCGTGAAGGTCACCGCCGCGCGGCGCACGCGGTTCGCGTCGCTGAAGGAGCGCTTCTCGGAGGCGCAGAGCTTCCGCAAGCCGAACCCCGCGCTGTCGCCGGAGTCGGCCTGGCACGTCGGCCTGGACGTGTCGGCGCGGCCCTGGCGTTGGCTGACGCTGACGGCCGGGGGATACGACGCCGAGGTCGCGGACCTGATCGACCGGGTCGCGCTGGGGCAGGGGATCGACCAGTTGCAGAACGTCGGGCACGCCCGGATGGCCGGCTGCGAGGCCGGGGTGGAACTGCGGCCGTGGCGGTGGCTGGAGGCTCGCGCCGCTTACTCGTTCCTGCACGCGCGCCGCACCGATTCCGGCGTGCAGCATGCCACGCTGCCGTACCGCCCGGCGCACAAGGCGACGGCGCAAATCGCCTGGATCCCGGCGGCGTGGCTGGAACTGTCCTCCCAGGTCCGCGTGGTCGGGCCGCGCGACTACCAGGACCCCGAGACGCGCGCGTGGTCGCGCCTGCCGACCGCCGCGACCTGGGATGCACGCCTGGACCTCCGTCCCGCCGCCTGGCTGGAACTGTGGGCGCGCGTGACCAACCTGCTGGACTCGGACGTGCAGAGCGAGTACGGTTTTCCCGACCCCGGACGCCAGGTGTGGCTGGGCGCGCGCTTTCGCATCGCGTCGGCGCAGCCGGCCCCGCCCGGCGGGGAGAAGGAATGAGCGCCCCGGACCTGGTGCTGGAACCGATCGGCATCGTGCACGGCCCCCATTCGAGCCGCGAGGCGATTCCCCTGGGTGGCGGACCGGCGGTGCTGGAGGTCTTCCCGGACTGCGGGACCGCGCTGGACGGCATCGAGCGGTCGTCGCACATCGTCGTGCTGGCGTGGCTGCACCGGGCCGACCGTTCCGTGCGGGTGGCGCGCCCTCGGCGGATCGACCCGGACGCCCCGCTGCAGGGGGTGTTCGCGACGCGGTCGCCGGACCGGCCCAATCCCGTGTCCGTCAGCGTGGTGCCGCTGCTGCGCCGCGAGGGGTTGCGGCTGTTCGTGGACCACCTGGACCTGGTGGACGGCACGCCGCTGGTGGACCTGAAGACCTACAACCCCGGGTGGGACGGCGTCTTTGGCGCGCGGACGGTGAAGAGGGTGCGGCAGTCGGCGATCCCGGACGCGCTGCTGGCGTCGTTCCTGCGGCGCGACCTGGACAACCACCTGGGTCCGGTGCCGGTGCCGCCGGGGGCGATGGCCGGGCTGGCGGCGGTCTTCGCGGCGATCCGGGAGTTCGACGCGGACGCGCGTGACCCGCGCCTGTCGGCCTGCGTGGTCGCCTGTGACGCCTCGCTGGACGCGGTGATCGGGCTGATGGGGGGGACGTTCGCGTCGGGGCGCGTGGCGATCGCGACGGCGCCGGGCGCGCCGCGGTTCCTGTTCTCGTTCGAGGGCCGCACCCTGGCGCTGGACCTGCGCGACGGCTGCGACGCCGTCTTCGCGGGCGACCCGTCCCGCTGGATCGCCGACGGCTTCGTTCGGCTGTAGGGCGGGGGCCCCGTCCCCCGCCTTTCTCGACCGGTACGCCAGAATGGCGGGGCACGGGGGTCCCACCCTACAATTGCAGCTTCGCCAGTTCCCGGTTCATCCGTTCCACGAATGCGTCCAGGTCCCTTGCCAGCCGGTGTTGCGCCTCCAGCGCCGCCACGCCCGTCGGCGTCAGGCTGGCGTGTCCTCCCCCGCGCCCGCCCGGGGCCGCCTGTACCAGGGGATGCCGCGCCGCCCGGTTCATGATGCCGATCCACTTCCACGCCGTGCGGTACGACACCCCCACGTCCTGTGCGGCCTTCGCGATCGACCCATGCTGGCGCACGCCATCCAGCAGCGCGGCGCGCCCCGGTCCGATGAACGCCTGGCCCTCCCACTCGATCCACGCCCTCGCGCGGACCTGCGGCCCGATGCCCGCTGCGGCCCGTCGCTCCTTCCTCGCTTCCATTCCCCACCTTCCCCGTCGAAGGAGTGCCCGAAGGGACCCGTCGTGTGCCGGAAGGCAAACGCCCATCCTGCATGGTCACGTTGTACCGGCATCATGCAGGCCATGCAACCGGGAGGCTTCCGGCGAAACGCCCCCCCTGCCGGCCGCTTGACAGGCACAGGTGAAAGGTGGATCCAGGGACGGACCGGCGGGCGTCGCCGGGCACGATTCGCAGACCTGACAGGGAGGACCGCGTGAAGACCTTGTTCATCTTGAACGACCCGCCCTACGGGACCGAGCGGACCTACAACGGCATCCGGCTGGCGGCGAACCTGCTGAAACTGCAGGCGGCAGAGGAGGTGACGGTGTTCCTGATGGGGGATGCCGTGGCCACAGCCAGGACCGGCCAGAAGACGCCGAACGGGTACTACAACCTCGAAAGGATGCTGAAGGGGCTGCTGGGCCGCAAAGGCCGGGTGCTGCTGTGCGGGACCTGCATGGACGCCCGCGGGATGACGGAAGCCGAACTGCAGGAAGGTTGCCGGCGCAGCTCGCTGGACGAACTGTCCGAGGCCACGCTGGCGGCGGACCGCGTCCTGGTGTTCTGAACCCGGCGCGACGACCGGCGGCGGACCCCGTGCACCCCGTCAGAGGGCCGTCGCGTCCCGGTGCACGGTCTCGGGGCTGAAGGCGGGCAGGCAGACTGCGACGTACTCGGCGCCCTCGGGGCCGGGGGTGCCGTACCGGATCCACTCGCCGGGGGCCGTCATCACGGCCTGGCCGGCGTGCACGTCCATCGCGCCCCCCTCGAACTCCACCCGAAGCATGCCGCGCAGCACGACGCTGACCTCGGCGAACTCCGGGCGCTGGCCGGGCTCGCTCCAGCCGGACGGCGACACCATGCGGGCAACGCTGACCTCGCGGGTGCCCGTGCTGGGCCCGCCCACGAACTCCCGGATGGTCTTGGGCGGGTTGCCGGCGGCCTGGATGACCACCGGGGACTCGATCAGGCGGGGCATGAAGGACCTCCGGTGCAGGCAGGCCTCGGACGGCCCGTCAAGGGCAGGGCGCGTGCTTCAGGTTCCGGGCGCGACCTCGGGCGACGGCTCGGCGGCGTCCTCGATCTCCGCGGCCTCCACCGCCGGCTCGTCGGTCGCCTCCGCCACCGGCTCGTCGGCCGCCTCGACCGCCTCGGGCGTCGGCTGCGGAACGTCGCCCACCGTCGAGTTCACCCAGCGGACGTTGCTGATGAAGACGTGGTCGTGCGCGGCGTCGCAATCGACCAACTGGCGGGGGTTCTGGAAGCCGTCGGCCGCGTCCGCGACCCACAGGTCGGTGCAGTTGTTCGGGTTGTCGGACACCTCGTACACGACCTGCGAGCCGTCGGGAGAAGGGGTGACGCCCGCCACCAGGTTGCCCTGCAGCAATTCGACGACCGCGCCCGCTCCGGGCTGGTCCGCCGGCGACTTCCACCAGCCCGTGACGCCGCTCTTCCGGAACCACATCACCTTGCCGTCCTCCGAGATCGACGGCCGGAACGCCCCCTCCAGCAGCATCGCGGGGACCCCGCCGTCCACGTCCATCGTGTACAGCGCGGTGTCCAGCGTGTCCGCCCACTGCCGCATGAACACCAGCCGGCCGTCCTGCCGCCAGTTCGGGTTCAGGTCGTGCTGCAGGTCGACCAGCGGCGACAGGAACGTCTCGTCCCCGCTGTCCAGGTCCACCTTGACCACGCGGTACGGGTCGTTCAGGTAGTCGTCGCCCACGCGCCGCAGGTGACCGCGCCGGCACATCACCAGCGTCCTGCCGTCGGGCAGGAAGGCGTGGCACTCATCGTTGACGCGCCCGTTGGACACCTGCACCGGATCCTCGCCGGGCCGTACCAGGAACGTGTACTGGATGGCGTCGCCCAGGTACTCCAGGTCCGGGTAGTTCGTCGCCTTCAGCGGGTCGGCGGACGCGAAGGCGATGCGTCCGTCGGGCGCGACCCCGAAGGTCCACACGCGGTCTGCCTGCAGCCGGATCGCCCTGGCGGCGCCGTCGGGGGTCACCATCCGGATGTCGTCGGGCTTCACGCCGTCCATGCTCCAGGTGTTGAAGTAGATGACGGAACCAAGCCACGGTCCCGTCACCGACCGGTACCCGATCTGCGCCGGGGTCAGCAGCGGCGGCCGGTAGTCGTAGTCGATCGCGTCGGTGGTCTCCTGCGCCACGTCGACCGGGAAATCGGCAGGCAGATCCGCGGCGTCCGAAGCGGCCTCGTGCGGCAGGTCGGCGGGCAGTTCCCCCGGAAGGTCGCCCGGCACGTCGGCCACGGCCTCCTCGACAGCGTCCGCGGGCACCTCCGCCGCGACATCGGTGTCGGTCACGGCGTCGTCGTTCGACGACGAACCCCCGCAGGCCGTGATCGGCAGGAAGGCAAGGACCGCCACCGCGGCAGCGACGGGTGCGAACGAGGCGAGCGTCTTCATCGACCGGCTCCCGGCAGGGGACGCGGCGAGGGTACCACGGGCGGGGCGATCCGGGGGTGGCCGGGATCCGGCGCGGGCGGGGGGCCTACCGCGCGCCGCGAGCAGCCGGCGGCGGGTCCTTCGACATCGTCATCTGCAGCGTGCCGCCCTCGACCAGGTCGTCGTGCGGGATCCACCAGCCATCCACCGGCCGTCCCGCGAACGTCGGCGAACCGGCGTACCCGGCGTCCCCGCCCGCGCCGTCCGACACGACCGTCAGCGTCTTCCCGCCCGGCAGGTGCACGACGGCCCGGTCGAACGACGGCGCCGTCACGTAGTACCCCGGGAAGCACGGCCAAGGGTACAGCCCGATTGCCACGAACACGTACCATGCCGCCATCGTGCCGGCGTCGTCGTTGCCCGACAGGCCGTCGTACGTGTCCTTCCAGTTCATCTGCAGCGACCAGCGCGCCCACCGGTGCGCCAGGTCCGGCCGGCCCGCCCGGATGAACAGGAGCGGCGCGTGGATGTCCGGCTCGTTGCCCTGGTAGAACCACTGCGACGGCAGGTCGAACACGAAGTTCTCGTCGGCCTTGACGAAGAACTCGTCCAGTTTCGCGATGAAGGCTGCGTTCGCCGCGGCCTCGTCTTCCGGGTCGAACGCCCGGCGCAACCCGTCCTCGTCGTGCGGCACGAACCAGGACCACTGCCTCGCCGACCCCTCCGTGTAGTAGCGGTTGTCCAGGTCCCACAGGTCCGGATCGGCGGCGACGAAGGTCCCGTCCCGGTTGCGCGGCATCAGGAAGTTCGACTCCCCGTTCCACAGGTTCTTCCAGTAGCCGGCCCGTTCCGTCCACCGCGCCGCGTCGTCGGCCCGCCCCATCCCGGTCGCCATCCGCGCCAGGCAGAAGTCGTTGAACGCGTACTCGATCGTGTAGGACACCGACTCGTCCGACTCGTCGGCCGGGCAGTACCCCAGTTCCAGGTACTGCTCGATGCAGTCGCGCCGGCCGTACGACCCGCCCGGCAGCGGCCCGTCCGCGGTCCGCTTCAGGCCCTCGTAGAACGAATCCAGGCCGAAGTCGGGCGTGTCCAGGTCCGTGATGCCCTTCACGTACGCGTCGCCCATCGCCGACGCCGCGTGCTCGCCCAGCATGCTGCCCGTGTCGTGCGTCGCCATCGGCCACTTCGGCACGTACCCCCCCTGCGCCGTCATCGCGGCCAGCGACCGCATCTGGTCGCGCTGGACCTCGGGCCAGAACAGCGTGATCAGCGGCACCTGCGTCCGGAACGTGTCCCACAGCGACATGTCCGAGTAGTAGGTCCAGCCGTCGGCCTGGTGCACCTGCTGGTCGAAGCCCCGGTAGGCCCCGTCCACGTCGCTGTAGATCGTGGGCATCTGCATCACGTGGTACAGCGCGGTGTAGAAGTTCCGCTTGGACGCCTGCGTTCCGCCCTGCACCTCGACGATCGCCAGCTCGTCCTCCCACTGCGCCAGCGTCGCCGCCGCGGTGCCGTCGAAGTCGAAGGCGGGCATCTCGGCGTCCCGGTTCCCGCGGGCGCTTTCGATCGAAACGAACGAGATGCACAACTGGAATTCCACGACCGGGTCAGCGGCGGTGTCGAACGTCGCCCACGCGCCGAACTCCGACGGGTTGGTCGTCGCCGTGACCTGCGCGCGGCCCGCCTGCACGGCCCCGTCCACCCACGTCCCGAACGACGCGATCTCGCGGTCGAACCGGCCCGTGAAGAACAGGTCGAAGCCGTCCGACGCGTTGTTGCTGCGCCCCTCGAAGGTGCGGTTCGCGGCATCCACGACGATCTCCCCGCCGCCGCAGCGCCCGTCCAGCAGCCCCATCGCCGCGTCCAGCACGACCGCGCCGCTCGCGTCCCCGCTCGTGAACCGGATGCGGTGGTGCGCGCAGCGGGTCGTCGCCGTCACCTCGTGGCGCGCGAAGCCCGTGCCTTCGTACTCGCCGGGGCGCCCCAGCGACATCGCGTAGTACCCGGGCCGCGCCACCTCGTCCAGGTGCGTGAAGGGCATCAGGCGCTGGTCCTTCGGGATCATCGCGTCGGTCATGCCGGTCGCCGGGAAGACGGACAGGTTGCCGTAGTGGGTGCCGCCGGTCCCGTGCATGTGGGTGTGCGTGATCCCGTAGGACCGCGTGTCGTCGTACCAGTAACCCGCGCAGTGCTGGAAGCCGGGGGGCGGGCCGCCGTAGGGCCCGTGCGTGTCCGGGCTGGCCTTGACCATGCCCCAGGGGGCGGTGGCGCCGGGCAGCGACGACCCGATGTTGAACGCCTGCCCGCCGGTGCCGATGAACGGGTCCACCCAGCGCGTGTAGGGCGGGTCGTCCAGGCCCGGGCCGGTTTCCGCGGGGACGTCGGCCGCGTCGGGGACGTCGTCGGCGTCCGCGGGCGCGTCCCCTGCGGCGTCGGCGGCCTCGTCGGCGGGAACGTCGCCCGGCAGGTCCGCGGGCGCGTCCCCCTCGGCGTCGGCGGGCTCGTCCGGCACGTCGGCCTGCGGCACGTCCGCGACGTCGACCGCGTCCGGCGCGCCGGTGTCCTTGCCGTTCGATCCCCCGCAGGCGACCGCCGTCGCCAGCGCCAGGGAAGCCATCGCCGCGAAGAGGGTCCCTGCAGACCCGCCAACGAACGTCCTCATTCCGTCCTCCCGTCCCGGGCGCGATACGATACCGAAACCGGCCGCTACTTCGACCCGGCCTCGCGCTCCTGCATCTTCGCACCCCAGCGGGCCAGCAGGAAGGTGATGACGATCAGCGCCACGAACATCCCCAGCGACAGGATCTGGCCGCCGAAGCCCTCGTACCAGCCCTGGGCCGTCTCCTTCAGCGTCGTCGCGCCGCCTGCCGCTTCCGCCACCTCGTAGTCCACGCCGATCGACAGGAAGCGGATCGCGTACGACGTCCAGTCCAGTCGCAGCACGGCCGACACGATGCCGATGATCGCCGCGCCGGCCATCATGCCCGACGCGATCAGCATGCCCTGGTTGTTGCGGGCCTCGCGCTCTTCGGGCGTCTTCCCCGACTTCGACACCAGCCACGACACGAATCCGCCGGCCAGCACGGCCGCGTTGATGCTGATGGGCAGGTACATGCCCAGCGCGAAGGCCAGCGTGGGCATGCCGGCCATCGTGACCAGGAGGCTGATGATGGCGCCCAGGCCGTACAGCAGGTAGGGCTGCTCGCCGCCGGTCATCAGGCCGTTGACGACCGCCGCGATCATGTTCGCCTGCGGGGCGGGCAGGACGTCCTCGTTGCTGACCATCACGCCGCCCTTCTCGATCAGGAAGTGGTAGCCCTGGTCCATGACCGGGATGACGAACGCGCAGACCAGCGCCGCGATGGCCAGGCCCAGGAACTTCCACGCCTGCTGGCGGCGCGGGGTGGCGCCGATCCAGTACCCGACCTTGAAGTCGGAAATCAGCGCGCCCGCGACGGACAGCGCCGTGCAGACCGCGGTGCCGATGACCAGCGCGACGAAGATGCCGGCCTTGCCCGACAGGCCGACGGCCGTCATCACCAGCGACGCCAGCACGACGGTGACCAGGGTCATGCCCGACACGGGGTTGGTGCCGACGATGGCGATGGCCTCGGCGGCGACCGGCGTGAACAGGAAGCACAGCAGGAAGGAGATCAGCATGCCGATGATGGAGTAGGTCAGCGACGACCCGACGTCGTAGCCGCCCGCGCCGATGCAGACCGCGAAGAACAGCGCGCCCATGGCCAGCGTGGCACCCAGTTCGATCAGCAGCACCTGGGCCGGCGGCAGGTCGCGGTTCGTGCGTTCCGCGCCGTCCGCGCCCTTGTGGGCCAGGCCCTTGAATCCCAGCGCGACGGACCCGGCGATGATGCGGCCCATGCGGATCAGGCCGATGACGCCCGCGGTGGCGATGGCGCCGATGGCGATCGGCTTGATGAAGGCGGTGAAGATCGCCTGCGCGGACATCGTGCCGATCGCGTAGGAATGGCCCGCGTACGTGATGGACCCGGCCTGGCCGCCGATCAGGAAGACCAGCGGGACCATGACCATGTAGGCCAGCACGGACCCGGCCATGATGATGGCCGCGTACTTCACTCCGATGATGTAGCCCAGGCCGAACAGCGCGGCGATGGCGTTCATCTTCAGCTCGATGCGGAAGTTGTACAGCCACTCGCCGGCGTCGCCCATCAGCGTCCGGGTGGTCAGCGCCGGGTTCCAGCCGTGCACGACCTCGACCAGGAAGTCGTAGGCCGCGCCCAAGCCGAACGACGCCAGCAGGACCTTGCCCGCGCCGCCGCCCGAGGACTCGCCGGAGACCAGGATCTCGTTGATGGCGGTGGCTTCGGGGAAGGGCAGCTCGCCGTGGCGTTCGGCGACGAAGTACTTGCGCAGCGGGATGATCAGCACGACGCCCAGCGCGCCGCCGATGAAGCACGCCAGGAAGATCTGCCACCAGGACGGGGTGACCTGGTTCAGGTACAGGGCCGGGATGACGAAGGCGGCGCCCGCGGCGACGACCCCCGAGGCCTGGCCGACCGACTGCACGATGACGTTTTCCAGGATCGTGCTGCGGACCTTGCGCATGCGGCCGAAGAAGATCGCGGCGACGGCGATCGGGATGGCCGCCTCGATGCCGCTGCCGGCGCGCAGGGCGATGTAGACGCAGGCCGCGCTGAAGATGACGACCATCAGCAGGCCCAGGCCGATGGACCACTTCGTGGTTTCCGGCATCAGGGACGAGGCCGGCACGATCGGGTCGTAGCGCTCGCCGGGTTCCAGTTTCCGGTAGGCGTTGGCGGGCAGCAGGCGGCCCGAGGTCGGCGTCGGCGCGTTTCCGTGCATCTGCAATCCTCCTTGTCGTCGCGCGGGGGACCTTTCCCCCGCCTCGCGTTCGCGTGCTACCGGGCGCTGTCCCCTGTAGGGCGGGGGCCCCGTCCCCCGCCAACGCAGGTGAGGGGCCCCGTCCCCCGCCAACGCAGGTGAGGGGCCCCGTCCCCCGCCTCCTCGCCTGGGCTTCTCTTCCCGGGGGTGGACTTCGCGCGAAGCATAGAACACCCGGCCTACCAGGGGAAGGCATCGATCCGGTAGCCGGACGGTCGGGTTTCGTGCATCATCGGGGCAAGCGGGAGACGAGGGGGCGATGCGAAGGATGGAAGGAAGGTGCGCGCGTGCGGCCGCCCCGGGGGGGATGTTGGCGCCGGCGTGCCTGCTGGCGCTGGTCCTGGCCGCCTTCGGGTGCGGCGGCGGGGGCGGCGCGACCACGGACCTCGGCGGCGACGAGGCGGTGTCGGACCCGGGCGTCGATGCGTCTGGCGAGGACGTGT
Organism: uncultured Myxococcales bacterium; assembly: GCA_937975765.1. Classification (GTDB taxonomy): domain Bacteria; phylum Myxococcota_A; class UBA9042; order DTJE01; family DTJE01; genus CAIZWN01. The sequence goes on along the minus strand of CALJUR010000048.1, from coordinate 31,857 downwards.
CCGCAGGCGAGGACGTGGCGGGCCGCGAGGACGTCACGGTCCCGGACGACGGCGCGATCCTGGACGACCACGCGGTCGTCGAGGATTTCGGGTCGGACGAGGACGGCCCGCTGGTCCCGGACGAGGGTGCGGACGCCGAGCCGGACGCTGTCGCGGACGCCGACGCACCGCAGGATCCCGGTCCCGACGATCCCGGTCCCGACGATCCCGGCCCGTCCGACCCCGGCGCGGAACCGGGCGACCCCGGCATCCCCGATCCCGGCGCGGAGGCCGACGCGGAGGACCCTGGTCCGCTCGACCCGGGACTCGAGGCTTCCGACCCCGGCCCCGACGCCGCCAATCCCTGCGCCGCCGCGATCCCCGGGCGCTTCCAGGATCCCGCCTGGACGAACGGCCCCGTCCCCAACGCCTACGCCTGGGATTCCTCCTGGGTCCCCGCCGCCTTCCCCATCCCCGGCCTGTACGACGACGAGTACGGCGACGGGCACCTCGTGGGCGGCAACGCGACCCCGATCCTGCCCCCCGGCCGGTGGGACTGGAACGACGCGGACGACGACCTGGCCAACTGGCGCAACTTCGCCACCAACCTGGGCGAATTCTGGCGCCTGAAGGACGGCTGCGACCGGCACTTCGGATGGAGGTTCGTGGCGAAGAACCCCGGCGCGATCGACTTCGCGGCCGCCGCCGAGTACTTCCAGGGCTCCGCGGGCGCCGACCTGCTGCTGCTGGGCCAGGACGGCGCCATCCACAGCATCACCGGCGGCACCGGCGGCGGTCCGGACGTGCTGGTGTTCGGCGTCGCCTACAGCCTGGAGTACCGGACGGGCGCGACCGCCGACGTGAACGCCGCGAACGACGATGACCTGGTCGTGGCCGGCTGCACGCCCGACGCCGGGACCGGCTACCCGGTCTACTCGATGACGGTGCACACCGGGCCGGGCCGCGACTGGCTGTTCGGGCGCAACATCCGGTCCGCGGCGCTGGACGCGGGCAACGGCGACGGCGGGCGGACCGACGTGCTGGACCCCCTGGACGGCGACGACTTCGGCGTCATCGGCGGCAACATCAAGGACCTGCGCTTCTTCGGCGGCCTGGGCGACGACGTGCTGACCTGGTACCTGCAGGAGATGAACGAAAGCACGCCCTACATGGGCGGCGACTTCTTCGGCGGGGGCGGTTCCGGCGACGCCATCTGGGGCGACCCCGGCACCGACCGCCTCGTCCTGGTCGTGCCCCCCGACACGCCGGTCGTGGACGTCCCGCAGGAACTGGACCAGGGCGGCTTCGTGCTGGTGATGCGCGAGAACGCCAGTTCCTGCCTGACCGACCCCGGCACGACCTGCGACCCCGTCTGGGACCCCCAGTCCGCCGTCGATCCCTATGCCAAGTACTGCGTCACCTGCGGCAAGGGCCCCTTGGGCCAGCGCACCCTCTTCGTCCAGTGGGTCTCCCCCGACCGCTCCATCAACACCGGCTACGTCTCCGTCACCGCCTTCGAGGAACTCCAGCTGGGCAGCGGTCCCGACGCCAAGGTGTACCGCCTCGACCAGATCGCCGGCAAGGCCACCCTGGCCCCGGACCTCGTGCCGTTCCTCCCCCCAGCGTACCCGTACGCGTGGTGTGCGATGCCGTAGGCAGGTCGGAAGAACCCTCGGCATTCAGGGTGCAGGGTCCTCGCTGTGCTGGCACAGAGGGCCGCGTGCGCCAGCACTACCGACAGGTGCGATCGAAGGAGTCCAAGGCCCCGTACCAGCACAGCCCGGTCGAGCCGTTGGCGGCGCAGTACTTCTTGAAACTGGAGGCTGACGAGGACGGAGAAACGATGTAGTAGGCGCCGTAGAAATAGTCGCCTTCCGCATAGCCTGTGTCACTTAGCAGCCCGACCCACGAGGAACAGTTGTACCCTTTCGTGGACAGGGCGATCTCCCGGTAGGCGGGTCCGCCAGAAAGATCCCACATGTTGATGTAGATGTTCTCCGAGAAATTGCTGTCGTCTTCCTTGCACACCCGGAATTCCAGCCCCGAGCCATCCTGCACCAGTTCGACGCTGAGCGGGAGGGTGTACTCCACGCCACCGGTGTCCTGGGCGGTGTAATCGATATCGACATCCGAGGTCGGGCTCCAGTAGTCGGTCTCGGTGCAGGATGACTCGCAGGATGCCGAGGAACCGTCCTCCACGCAGATCTCGTCCGACGCACAGGAGTCCGAGATCGTTCCTCGGACGCCACACGAGTTGTACCAGTAGACGTCGCCACTGTAGCATTCCGTGTGGTCGTTCGAGACACAGGTCGAGACGCAGGCGCCGTTCGTGCACGTCTCGTTGGTCCCGCCGAGATCGGGACTCCAGGTGCATCCGGCGGAAGTGAAGACGCGGAGTGGGCCCTGTTGTACTCCCCGAAACGGCTCGATCACCACCACATCCACGTATCGTCGTGGGCGGCAGGCGACTGACAGGCGAAAGAGGGGGTTCCCAAAGTTCATGAGACAGCGGCAGGAACAGGATCAAGTCTTCAAAGAAATCCCATGAACTGTAGCACTCGGTGAATTCCACCTCCGTCGCCTGGAAAGGCGGGGCCCACCATCATCCCAGGGGGGATGAGTACCAGACATCGCCCGATCCGGCCATGTCCTTTATCCGTGGCGGAGCGGAAAACCCCCCGCGGGTGCGGGAGGACGGGGGGTGTCGGGGCGAGCGGATTGACTGGGGTGCGCCCGATCGCTATTGTACAAATGTACGAATGATGGAGGGGCAGTTGCCGGTCGTCATCGATGCTTCCGCCATCCTGGCGGTGCTGCTGCGCGAACCGAGACGCGACTCGTTGATCGCCTTGACCGCGGGTGCTTCCCTGCTGTCGCCCGCCTCGACGCCCTGGGAAATCGGCAATGCCCTGGTGGCGGGCTGGCGACGGAAGCGCCTGGCGAAGGACCAGGTCGAGCTGGCCTGGGCGTCGTTCCAGGGGATCCCGTTGCGGCTGATCGAGGTCGATGTTCGCAGGGCGCTGCTGCTGGCCATGGAGCATGGCCTGTACGCCTACGACGCGTACCTGTTGGAGGCGGCGATGTCCCGTCGGCTCCCGTTGCTGACGCTGGACCGGGAACTGTCGAACGCGGCCCGGCAGGTCGGTGTCGAGAGCCTGGAGGTCTGAGATGAAGACGTACACGTATTCCGAGGCCCGCCAGCAGTTCGCCGGGGTCCTAGACGAGGCCCGGCGTTCCGGATGCGTCCAGATCCGGCGGCGCGACGGGCAGTTGTTCATCCTGCTTCCGGCGAAACAGGTCGCGTCCCCCCTGGACGTCCCCGGCGTGGATGCCGGACTGAAGGAAGGCGAGATCCGCGAATGGCTCCGCTCCGAACGGGACGAGGCTGCGTTGCGGGCGCTGGACGCGGCGACGACGGAAGGGAAGGGGGTCGGGAAGCCCCGGGGCAAGCCGGGTCGAACCGCGGGCACGAAGCGGAAGGCCGGGAAGGCGAATCACGCGTAGACCTTGCCGACCTCCATGCGGTCGTGGGAGCCGCAGGAGGGGCAGCGGTGGCCGCCGTCCGAGCCGCTGCACTTGTAGCAGTACTTCTCGCCGCACTTGAGGCACTTCATGACGGGGAAGTGGTTGGAGGACAGGGCCTTCTCCGCGCGCCTGCCGCACCGGGGACAACTGCTGTAATCGGACATTGGAACCTCCTCGAAAGTACGTTGCGAAATCAGGGAACCCGGGAGACGCCTTCGACGCCGGGGGGGAGGGGGCGGCCGGTCAGGGCGACCATGGTCGGGTAGACGTCGACGGTGCGCATGGGTCCGTCGGCGAGGGGGGCGTTGCACAGGACGGGGACGCGGGAGTGTTCCGCGTGCAGGCCGCCGTGCGTGCCGTGGGGTTCCTGGTATTCGAACCAGTCGCGCAGGTCGAAACCGACCTTGGACGTCACCAGCAGGTCGCCGGCGCGCGGGGAACGGGCCCAGGTCAGCAGGCCCCACGGCGCGTCGGGGTAGGGCGTGTCCGCGGTCAGGCGCAGCGCGGTCTCCGGGTCCATCGTCGCCGGCAGCGGGCCGTAGTCGAAGGGGTCGTGACCGTCCACGACGTACTCCAGGCCGCCCGCCACCTCCCGCATCCGGGCGATGCCGCCGTGCCCCGCCACGACCAGCCAGCCGTCCGAGCCGCGCCACGCCACGTGGTCCAGGGCCTCGTTCGCCAGCAGGCCCTGCGCGAATCCCGAGAATCGCGCCGCGTCCGGACGGCCCTGGTCCCAGCCGTCGCCGCGGAAGTAGACGTTCGCCATGCCGTTGCCGTTGGGCAGCACGACGGCCTCGAAGCCGCGGGTCGGCGTCGGCCAGCGCTTGTAGGCCAGCGTCTTGCCGAACTGCGCCTCGACCGTGCGGTCCAGCGGGAAGTGCGTGTGCGTCGGGCTCTGGCCGTGGTCGGACGACAGCACGACCAGCGTGGAGTCGGCCTCGCCGCGGCGGGCCAGCCGGTCGAACAGCCGCCCGATGATGCCGTCCATCTTGAGGTACGCGGCGCGCGTCTCGTCGGTGGTCGGCCCGAAGCGGTGGCCCAGCTCGTCGGGCGACGGGAAGACGCTGAACACGAAGGACCCGCCCAGGTCGATGGCGCGGTTCTGGACGGCCTCGGCGTCGTCGTCGCAGCGCAGCCAGTCCTTGGTCAGGAAGCCGCGCACGAAGGACGTGATCTTGGTCACGCGCGTCATCAGCGCGCCGTGGGGGCTGCCGCGCGTGTACCAGCCGAAGACGTACCGAACGTCCGGCCAGGCCGCGGCGAGGTTGGGCGTGCCCGGGGCCAGGTCGCGGTTGAAGTTGCGGACCTTGGCCAGGGTCAGGTAGGACCGGACGCTCTGGAACACCGACCCGGTGGCGGCCTGGATGCGGCGGTCGAACCAGTAGATGCCGGGGGCGCCCAGCGTGCCGGGGTAGCAGCCGGTCATGAAGGGCAGGTGCGCCGGGCCGGACACGGTCGGGAAGCAGGCCACCGCGCGGTGGACGCGGCCGTCGGGGGCGAGGTGCTGCCGGATGCGGGGCAGTTCGCCGGCGTCGAGAAGCTGCTGGAAGACGTCCCACCGGGCGCCGTCGAACAGCATGAAGATCGCGCGTCGGAACGGGGCGGGCATTCGACCTCCGGCCGGGCGGCCACGACGGGCCCCCGGAACGCAATCACGGGAACTCGTACACGCGGATCGAGGCGCCCACGCGGCGCGCCGGTTCGCGGCCCGACAGGAACGGGAACAGGCCGTCGGGGTGCGCGATCGACCGCAGCAGGTACCGGTTCTCGCTGACGTAGAACGTGACCGGGCCGGGGAGGGCGGTCGGGTCCGCGGGCTCGACCCAGGGTTCCACGGGGGTGCCGTAGTCCTCCGGGCGGGCCGTGCCGAACACGGCGGCGATGCAGCGGCGCGGGGGGACGCAGGTCGCGCGGGCGTCGGCGTCCAGCAGGGGCAGGTCCTGGCCCCAGTCGAGGTTGCTGTCGGCGAGGTGCCGGTGGCCGCCCTCGATGCCGCCGGCCAGCGCGTTGAACCAGGCGACGTGGTCGGGGGCGGCGGCGATCGAGACGCCGGCGTGCGCGACGACCAGGGCGATGGCGGCGACGGCGGGCAGGGCAGGGACCAGCCGGGAGGACAGGGGGGCGGACCGCACGCCGAGGCCCTCCTTGGCGAGGCCCACCGCGCGGGCGACCAGCCAGCCGGCGCCCATCGACAGGAACGGGATCACCGGCAGCACGTACCGGTGGCCGATGTTGATGGTCTGGATCGAGCACGCGACGAACCACAGGGCGGGCACGACCGCCAGCACGGGCCAGGAGGGGGCGCGGGCCGCGGCAAGGGCGTCGGCATCCCGAGGGTCGGCATTGCCGGTGTCGGCGTCCGGCGTGTCGGGATCCGGGACCAGCACGCCGCCCGCTCCGCTCGTCGGAAGGGCCGAACCCGAAATACCCTTCGCGCCCCGCCGCCTGCGCGCGGCGTCCCACGCCGCCAGCCCGGCGACGGCCAGCCACAGCGCCAGCGAGGGCAGGGTGGACTTGTACAGGAACGTGAACAGGTAGTAGGTCCGGAAGCCGCTGCGGTCGTACCGGCCGTCCAGGTACTGGTAGAAGTCCTTGTCCTCCCAGGCGTCCTGCCGGGCGGCGTGGAACATCTGCGCGCCGAAGCCCTTCAGGAAGGAGTAGCCCGGGATCGGCAGGTTCGTCAGTTGGTCCGCGGTCATGCCCACCTTGGCGGCCGCGTCCGCGATCCCCTTCTGCACCGCCGCCGCCTCGCGCAGGCCGCGGATCTGCGGGTCCTCGCCGATCGACGACACCTCGAATCCGTACGCCGCCCAGGTCATCAGGACGGGCAGTAGGACCGCCGCGACCCACCAGCCGGCGCGGATCCGGGGGCGACCCGCCGGCCGCGGCCCGGCCGTCCGCCGCCGCACGACCCATCGGTGCATGAACCAGGCGACACCGAAGATCGGCACCAGCACGATGCCCGCGAACTTCGTCAGCGTGGCGATGGCGACCAGCGCCGACACGCCCAGCAGCCGCCACCCCGACGGCGCCCGCAGGAACCGGTCGAAGGCCATCGTCGCCCCGAAGACCGCCAGCGTGATGCCCAGGTCGGTCGTCGCCAGCGCGCCGTGGCCCAGGATCGACGGCTCGAAGGCCAGTACCGCCGCCGTCGCCAGCCCGGCCGCGTCGCCCCAGCGCCGTCGCGCCTCGAACGCCGCCAGCAGCACCAGCGCTGCGCAGGCCAGCACGATGGGCAGCCGCGCCAGGTCCAGGACCGTACGCCACGACAGGACGTTGCGGAACGCCACCTCGCGGCCGTAGGCGTGCCAGTCGCGGCCCAGCGCCGGGTGCGACGCCTTGGGATCGACGCCGGCGGCCAGCAGCGGCGCGGCCATCAGGTACCGCGCCAGCGGGGGGTGCGTCGGGTCGGCCTGCACGCCGGTGGTCACCAGCGCGAGGCCGGACGGGAAGTTCGCCAGTTCGTCGTTGACGGGGCCCAGGCGCGACTGCGACGTCCACTGCACCGTGGCCGCGGACGCGACCAGGACCAGCACGATCGCCCACGCGTTGACGAGGGCCTTCCGGGGGGAGGTCTCACGCGGCATCGGCGGTCCTCCGGCGCGACAGCACCAGCACGACCAGCAGGCCGACGCCGATCCACAGCAGCCCGCGGACGCGCCGCACGAGGCTGAACACGACGCCCGTCGCCGGGTCCATCCCGATCGCCTGGAACAGGAAGTAGTGGCCGCCCTCGGCCGCGCCGATCTGCAGCGGGATGAACGCGAAGACCAGGTTCAGCAGCACGCTGATGGTCTGGATGAACAGCGCCTGCAGCGCGCCGACCGGGCACCCCAGCAGGTACAGCAGCACGGCCGCGTCCGCCGTCGCGATCAGCCGCGACGCCAGGTGCCAGCCCAGCGCGCCGCCGAAGTCGCGCCGCCGCGACCCCCAGAAGCGCCCGATCTCGGCGTCGATGCGCTGCGCCGCGGGCATCCTCTTGTCGACGGCCGTCTGCGGAAGGCCCAGCCGGCGCGCGGCCTTCAGGCCCCACTCCAGGATCCCGCTCTTCTGCGCGACGATGGCCAACCCGACCAGCACGGCGATGGCCGCGAACGCCACGACCAGCCCGACCTGCACCTGCCACGCCAGGTCCAGCACCAGCAGAGACAGGCCCAGGCCCACTGCCAGGAAGACGAGGGTGGCGACGTACTTCAGCGTGTTGTCGACGACCAGCGACGACACGATCGTGTCGCCCGCGACGCGTCCCTGCAGCAGCAGGCCCTTCATCGGCTCGCCGCCCAGGTTCATCAGCGGGGTGGCGTTGTTGATGGCCTCGCCGGCGACCTGCGCCCAGACGAGGCGGTGCGTCCGGCCGGGGAAGCGCGCGGCCCGCCCCAGCACCCGGCCCCAGCCCATCGCGTCCGCGGCGTACCAGACGAGGTTGATGGCGGCGACCGGCCAGAACCACCCGCCCAGTTGGATGGCCCCGTCCACCAGGGCGGACAGGCCCACCTTGACCAGCGTCAGGACGAGGCAGGCGAGGCCGACGACGAAGAACGCGAGGTTCAGCCGCTTCATCGCCCGGCAGTGTAACCCACGCCGGGGCGGAATCAAGTTGCCTGGATTCCGGCATTTGACGCGTTGCGACATCTTGCGTCGATTCCCCGACCCGTTCTATCCTTTCGCATCACACCGGGACGGACTCGCCCGTCCGCAAGAAGGGGGTAGGCATGTCGTCGCTGCAGGAGTTCTACCGCGGCAAGCACGTCGTGATCACGGGCGCCTCGTCCGGGATCGGCAAGGACCTGGCGCTGGTCTTCGCCGAGTGGGGTGCGAAACTGGCCCTGTCGGCGCGGCGCAAGGAACTGCTGGAAGAGGTCCGCGCGGCGGCCGAGAAGGCCGGGACAGAGGCGTTGATCTACCCGGTGGACGTGACCGACCGCGCCGCGATGCAGGCGATGGCGGACGACGTGCTGGCCAAGTGGGGCCACGTCGACATCGTCATCGGCAACGCCGGCATCGGCGGCCTGAACCCGGCCGACCACTTCGACCTGGACATCCACAAGCGGACCTACGACATCAACTGCATGGGGCTGGCGTACACGCTGATGCCCTACATCCCGTCGATGGTCGCGCGCAAGCAGGGCCACCTGGTCGGCGTGTCCAGCCTGGCGGCCTTCCGTGGCCGGCCCAACGCGGCGTCCTACTCGTCGTCGAAGTCGGCGCAGGGCGTGTTCCTGGAGGCCGTGCGGATGGACCTGCGCAAGCACGGCATCAAGGTGTCGTCGGTCCACCCCGGCTTCGTCGAGACGCCGATGACGGCGCACGACGAGTTCAACATGCCCTTCAAGATCGGCGTCCGCGAGTCGTCGATGCTGATCGCGAAGGCGCTGAAGAAGGGCAAGCCGCGCCTGCTGTACCCCTGGCCGATGAAGTGGCTGGTGCGGTTCGAGGGCCTGCTGCCGTGCGCCGTGTACGACTGGCTGCTGCCGCGCGTGTCGGGCCAGCGCGAGGACATCCAGGCCAGGACGCTGTAAGGCGGGGGCCCTGTCCCCCGCCGTGATTCCCTGTTGAATCCGACCGACCCGCCTGCGATCGCGGGCCGGTTGCTTCGCCATCCGGACGGACGAATCCGTCCGTGGCGCGAACGGGAGAGTTGGATGGAGACCGCGATCCCCCTGGTGTTCCGGTTCATCGGGTACGTGTTCTTCGGCCTGGTGATGGAAACGCTGTTCGCGATGGACGGCATCGAGCGCGCGGTCGGCCGGCCGATCCCGCGCCGCGTGCCGCGGAAATACATGGAGGGCTTCGTCAGCATCTGGATGATCCCGCTGCACGGGCTGGGGGTGCTGTTCCTGATGGAGCCGTTCATCGACTGGATCGGGCCGCTGGCGTGGCCGATCCGGGCGGTCTGCTATGCCGGGTTCCTGACGGGCGCCGAGATCGCCTGGGGATTCGTGCTGGACAAGACGCTGGGCTTCTATCCGTGGGACTACTACGCGCTGTCGAAGTGGAAGATCGGGAAGCGCGGGTACTCGCTGTGGACGCTGGTCCCGTTGTGGGCCGTGGCGGGGATGATGCTGGAACAGTACACGGCGCTGCTGCGGTACCTGTCGCCGTTCGTCGGCGCGTTCTACGGGTACCCCGCGGGGTAGGGCGGCAGGCGGGGGACGGGGCCCCCGCCCTGCAGCCCCGCCTTCGAACGCCGGTATCGCGAAACAGGTCGGAAGGAACGGGACGGCCCGGCGGGTCGCGGGTCAGTCCGGCACCGTCAGGAGGATGCGATCCCCGTCCAGCCGGCATTCGTAGACCGGCAGGGGCTTCTTCGCGGGGCCTCCCATCGCCTTGCCGTCCGACAACCGGAACGTCGAGTCGTGGCAGGGGCAGACCAGCCGTCCCTTCGCTGCATCGTATTCGACCTTGCAGGCCTGGTGCGTGCACAGCGGGTCGAAGGCCCGGATCGACGCATCGCCGTCCCGCACGAACAGGATCTCCCGGTCCTGCACCTTCAGGGTCACTGATCCGCCGACGGTGCCCAGCGCCGGGGCCTTGTCCAGGGCGATCCCCAGCTTCTTCGCGAACGCCCGCCGCACCGGCAGCAGCACCAGCGCCAGGACGGACCCGGCGGCGGTCTTCAGGAACCCGCGACGATCCAGCATCAGGGACCTCCGGCAACGAGGAAATGGACCTCGGGACTGCCGGGAAGAATGGTAGTGCCGGACAGGGGCGTTGTCACGGCGGGGGACGGGGCCCCCCCGTACGATGGCGGGGGACGGGGCCCCACCTGTACGATGGCGGGGGCCCCGTCCCCCGCCAGCGCCAATCCCGATCAGCGAGTCCCGGTACGCCGCCGGGCGAACCGCAGCCATCCCAGCACCAGCAGCGCCAGGGGGGCGAGAGACGAGGGCGAGGCCGCGCCTGCGACGGCCGTGCACCCTCCGGAACCCTTCCCGGAGGGAACGTCGGGCGAGTTCGTGTCCGCGGGCAGGTCGGCGGCCACGTCCGCGGCGACGTCGGGCCACGCGTCCGGAACCGGCACGTCGGCCACCGTGACGTCCTGGCCAACCTCCTCGGCCAGTTCCGAGACCTCCTCGGCCGGGGCGGGCTCCTCGACCCGTTCGGCCGTCTCCGGCACCGGTTCGGGCGTCGGCTCGGACGGCTGCCATCCCGCCAGCAGTCGGTGCAGCGGGTCGAAGCCGTCGTACATCTCCGAGGCGGGTACCGTCAGGCCTTCCGGCGAGTCCGTCAGCGTGGCCGCCAGCACCTTCACGCGCGGGTCGTCCGGCAGCGTCAGCACCGTCGCCCCGGCCGGCACCTCCAGCACGTACCGGAAAAGGTAGCTGAACGCGTACACGTCGTCCCCGTCCGCCTTGTGCCGGTGCGTCCCGTACCAGGCGATCTCGGCCGGCTTCAGGTACGCGGGCGCGGCGGGCACGGGCTCCACGACGACTCCCCCCTCCACCGCCCGCGCGTCCCACTGGCCGACGAAGCCCCCGTGGTCCTGGATCGCCAGCGGGACGGGCCGGTCCCCCACGAGGAAGGTCGCGTCCACGTCGCCGACGGACGCCGCCAGCAGGTGCAGGCACTCGCCCTGGCGCGGTGCGATCGGGATCGACTGGCCCCGGCAGGCCACGGCGTTCTTCTGGCCATCCGCCACCGGGCCCAGCACGAAGCGCACACCCCCCACGTCCAGCGATTCCGGCACCTGCTCGGCCGCCCACGCGATGCCGGCGTCCGGGTCGAACGCCCCGTCGGCGCGCGCCCCGTTGAACGACGCCACGTCGGTGTCGAAGGGCAGGTCCACCGCACGCGAGGTGGGGGGCGTCCTGCCGCTGTCGAACGGGGCCAGCCGCAACGCGAACGACCGCAACTGGAAGGGCGCCAGATCCGTCACCAGGGCGCCGCCGTCCACCGTCGCCTCGCCGCGCGGCTGCTCGTCCCCGAAGACCTCGCGGGCCTGCGCGATCCCGGCCGGGCCGACCCGCACCCGCACTCCCGGATGCGACGTGCCCGACGTCTCCTGCACGCGCACCACGACCTCGTCGGAGTCCTCGGCCTGCTTCAGCGCGCGGACCGACACCCCGGGCTCGGAGACCGAGGCGAACGTGATCGACCGCCCCAGCCCGCCCGCGTGCGCGGTCGTCTGGAACGCCAGCAGCGGCTGCCCGAACCTCTCGGCCTGCGCCACCGTGCCGGCCGACCGCGGCCCCGCGTGGCCGTGCAGCGCCCAGGCGGTCCGCTGGGACCCCAGGTCGTTCGTGTGCTGGTTGTGCGTGGGCAGCATGGGCGTGTGGATCAGCGACAGGTACAGCCGGGCGTCGTCCGCCTTGTGCCAGCCGGTCTTGTCGTACGACAGCACCGACGCGCCGTACGACCCGTCGTCCGCGGTCACGTCCGCCCACTGCTGGGCCGGCACCTCGTACATCGTCGCGGACGCGTTCGGGCGCCGGATCGAGCCCAGGCCCAGGTCGTAGGTCGCGCCGGGCGCCGTCGCCGCGAACGGGAACTCGGCCTTCAGCAGCGTGGCGCGCGTGGCCCAGTCGATCGACGCGTCCCACTCGACGCGGTCCGCCGCCCCGGCCGCGGCCAGCCGCACGCGCAGTACGTAGGTCGAATCGCCCCAGTCGCTGCCGTAGGTCCGGCGGATCTCGACCGCGACCCGGGCCGGGCCGTCCTCGACCACGCGGACCTCGGGCGCGCCGCCGACGTATTCGCGCACGCCCGCCCGGATGTTCTCCCAGGGGATCTCCCAGGCCGGGTACTGGATCGAGAAGCTGTCGAACTGGGCCAGCCGGACCGGACCGGCCAGGACCTCGCGGTTCGCGGACTTGTCGAAGACCGAGGAGACATCGCCGTTCGCGTCGATCGCGATCCGGTAACGGGCGTTCTCCAGGCCCGTCGGGGGCCCTGGATCGGCCCGGGGCGACTGCGGTGCCGGCGAGAGAACGCTGCGCGATCCCGTCGCCTGCGCCTTCGTGCCCGGGCGGAGCACGGACAGGCCCGTCGCCAGCGCGCAGGCGGCGCCGGAGGGCCGCGCGTCGAACACCGCGAACCCCACGGGGGGGACCGCCGCCAGGAAGGCCACGTCCACCGCGCCGTCGTGGGTGCCCAGCACCTGCGCGGGCACCTCGGCCCCGGCGTTGTCGAACACGCGCACGTGGGCCGGGGCGGGATCCGGGAACCGGACGCGCGCCTCGACGACGTCCTGCCGGTCGTGCGCGGTCGCGTTGCAGACCACCAGCGGCACTCCTTCCGCCGTCGTGTCCATGCCCGCGGCGATCGCGCCGACCGCGGCCGCCAGCGAGGTCCCGAACCGCACCTGGGCGATCCGTTCGTCGTTCCAGGAGAACGGGTAGACCTCGGGGATGCTGGTTCCGGTCAGGTCGTCGTGGAACTGGTGCACCAGGAACCGGAACCACGCGTCGGCCAGCCAGGCACCGGGGTAGGGCTGGGCGGCCAGCACGCTCGCGGCGAGGGAGGCGCGCTCGGCGGCGTCACCCAGTTGCTCGTTGCGGCGGTTCCAGCGCTTCATCGCGGCCTGCGACGTGTACGCGCCGGTGCCGTGCGTGGTCAGCAGCAGGTCCGTGCCGTGCACCGGCAGCGCCGCGACCTGTTCCGGCGACAGGTCGTTGAAGAACCGGTCCGACGGCGCCGACACGACGTGCACGGGGCCGGTCCCCGCCATCGAGGCGTCCAGCCAGTCCAGCGACGATTCGGCCACCGGCCCGCCGCGGTCGCCCGTGCCGAAGTACCGGTACCCGACGCGCGGAGCCCCGGTCGCCGCCTCGCGGTCCAGCGCGTCGATGCTGGACTGCGCCCGCGACAGGTCCTCGGCGATCTGCCCGACGTAGTTCGTGCCGTCCAGCGCGGCCACGATCTCGGCGCCGTCCGGCCCTCGCCACCGGCCGACCGGGAACGGGATGCCGTACGCAGACCCCCACCCCAGCTTCTGCGTGGAGAAGCCGTTCAGGCCGCAGTGGGCCGCCACCGAGGGCAGCGCCCAGCCGAACCCGAAGCAGTCGGGCAGGAAGACGTCGGTGCTGGCCCGGCCCAGCTCGCGGCGGAAGAAGTCGTTGCCGTACAGGAACTGGCGCACCAGCGACTCGGGGGACGGGATGTTGACGTCGCCGCCCTCCAGCGCGCTGCCGGCGGGCGACCAGCGCCCGTCCGCGGAGTACGCCTTCAGGCGCTCCCAGAGGTCCGGGTAGTACTCGCGCAGCAGCCGGTACCGGTGGGCGCCCTCGAAGCTGAACCGGTATCCGGGGTGGCGGTCCAACTGGTCCATCGTGTCCCGGAAGGTGGCGGGGATGTACTCGACGATCGTCTGCACGATGGTCCACAGCCACTGCGTGTCCAGGTGCGACACCGCGACCACGTACAGCGTATCGGGCGGGATGCCGGCGGCGGGTTCGGCGGGCACGCGGGCGGGCATATCTGCCCGGGCGGCGTTCGCGGACAGCATCACCAGGGCGGCCAGGACCGGCACCAGCGCCTGCGTGAGGCGAACGGGGCGTCCGGCGTTCCGGGTCGGCTTCCGGTCGGGCGATCGATGCATCGTGGAAACCTCCGCAGCCCGGGCCAGCGTCCTCCCGTCCGGCACGTGTTCGCACGGGGGATCCCGACTCTATGACAGCCTGTGTCAGAATTCCAGCCGCGGGAGCCCCGCCCCGGCCCGCCATCGACGCCCTGGCACAGGGAGGTTGTGCGAGGCGCAACGAAGCCCTATCGTGGGCCCATGGAAGATCGCACGACGGACCTGTTCCTTTCGCTGTCCCCGGAAAGGGTGCTGGACGCGGTGGAGGCGGCCGGGCTGGAATGCGCCCCGGTGTGCCACCCGCTGAACTCCTACGAGAACCGCGTGTACGACGTGCTGCTGCGGGACGGCGGCCGGGTCGTGGCCAAGTTCTACCGGCCGGGCCGCTGGTCGCGGGCGCAGATCCTGGAGGAGCACGCCTTCATGGCCGAGCTGGACGAGGAGGAGGTGCCCATCTGCGGGCTGCGCCCCTTCCCGGACGGCAGCACGCTGAAGCGGATCGACGACCTCTGGTACTGCCTGTACGACCGGTATGGAGGGCGTGCGCCCGACGAACTGGACGACGCGGCGATCGAGCGCCTGGGCATGATGGCGGCACGGATCCACAACGTGGGCGCCCGCCGCGACGCGCCCGCCCGGGTGCGCATCACGGCCGACACCTACGTGCGCGACGACCTGGGGTGGCTGCTGCTGAACGACCTGCTGCCGGCGCACCTGCGCGACCGCTTCTGCGCGGCGGCCAACGCCATCGCCGACCTGGCGGACCGGCGGATGGAGGGCGTGCCCGTCCTGCGCATCCACGGGGATTTCCACCCGGGAAACCTGCTGGTGCGCGAGGACCGGTTCCACGTGCTGGACTTCGACGACATGGTGGTCGGGCCCGCCGTGCAGGACCTGTGGATGCTGCTGCCGGGGCGGGACGCGCATACCCTGCGCCAGCGCGAGGTCTTCCTGGAGGCGTACGGGCAGTTCCGGGACTTCGACCGGGGCACGCTGGACCTGGTCGAGCCGCTGCGGGGCCTGCGGCGCGTGCACTACGCGGCGTGGCTGGCGCGGCGCTGGCACGACCCGCTGTTCCCGGCCACGTGGCCGCAGTTCGGGTCCGAGGAATGGTGGGCCGAGGAAACGGCGGACCTGGAGGACGTGCTGGCCCATTCGATGGCGGGCGCCGGGGGTCAGCCGACGGGGATCGTCGAGGCCGAGGGGCCGACCAACGCCGACCTGTTCTGGGACTGGGAGGAACCGGCCGAGCCCGCCGAGGAGAAGTCCGCGGAGTCCGCCGGGGAGGCCGGGGAAGGCCGGGTACCGTAGCCCGCGCCGAGCCATCGACGGCGCGCGGCGTCAGCGCCGATCGCGGCGCACCAGCCAGATGGGGCCGACGTCCCAAACCCGCGTGGCACCCCGGGTGAATTCCTCGCCCGGCGGCGTCAGGATGTAGCGGCGGTCCGCGTTCCGGTCCTCGGCGAAGTCCCCCCCCAGTTCGCGAACGGCCAGGACGTGCGCCGGGTAGCTGGAGCACTGGGTCCGGGGCAGGGCGCACTCGAAGGCCACGGCCCGGCCGGGGCTGTCGGACAGGATGGTGCGGGCGACCTCGCGATACACCGGCACGCTGGTCTTCGCCTCCTCGCGCAGGTAGTTGCGCGCCGACAGCATGCCCTGGGTCGCCGCCACCAGGCCCAGGACGACCAGCACCGCCACCTGCAGGCGCGGCCGTCGCAGCCGCGACAGCGCCCAGGCGATCGGCACCAGGGCCAGCGGGAACATCGCGATGGTGTAGTGGGGGAAGAACAGTTTCCGCCCCCAGAAGAACGCGGAGATCAGCGGCAGGTTCGCCAGGACCAGGAAGGCCAGCGGGTCCCGTCGCACGGCATCGGCGCGTTGCCGGGCCATCGCGACCAGCGTGCCCCCCAGCAGCCACAGCGTCGCGGCCAGGGACAGCACGACGCCGATCGCCAGGCCCGCGACCAGCAGCATCCCGGGCAGCGTGTCCCACTCGAGGAAGTCGGCCATTAGCTTCCGGCCGCTGCCGCCGCCCAGGAACCCCCACTCGGTCATCGGGAAGGCCGACCCCTTCGCCACGAAGTACGTCATGTCCCCGGCGGCGTACAGCACCTGGTAGTAGACCGCCCGCAGCGACTCGATGACCGGGGCCGTGCTAGCCGCCGCGCCCGACAGCAGCAGGCGCGTGTTGGCGAACCCGTTCCCGATCTCCACGAAGAGGTAGGGCAGGTAGGTGGCCGCACCCGCGACGCAACCCCACAGCAGTTGCCGCCACCGGAAGCCGGCGGGCCGGACCACCGCCAGCAGGGCCGCCGCCAGCACGATCAGCAGCACGCCCGTCAGGTGGATCTGCGGTGCGGCAATCAGCAGGGCGCCCAGCCAGAAGGCGGGACGGCGCCCCCGGCCGCGGGCCACGGCGACCAGCAGGGCCAGGAAGGCGAACCCGATCGCCGGCATCAGGTTCGGGTTCCAGATGCGGTCCCCGTGGAACAGGTGGAACGGGTTGAACGCCGCCAGCGCCAGCGCACCCAGCGCCGCGGGCGGGCCGAACTCCCGCCGGAACATCACGTACCCCCCGGCCAGGCCGGCGACCGCCAGCAGGACGATCAGGGCCATGCTGGCCTCGGGGGAATGGAACGCCAGTTGCGGGATCCCCAGGATCCAGAAGTACGCCCCCCCGGGGATGTGGGCGCCCTCGGCGATGGTCGTCAGCGTCCCCTGGACCGGGAAGGCCTGGAGATCCCCGATCCTGCGGACCAGGTCGTACTGGCTGGCCTCGTCCCCCGCGAACCGCGCGTGGTCGAAGAAGGCCAGCCGGAACGCCAGCGAGGCCGCCAGCACGGCACACGCCACCCAGTCCCACGCCCGCATCCTGGCGAGCCAGGGGGCCTCGGCGGCGACCGGCGGCGGGTCGGGCAGGTTCATCGATCCCTCCCTCAACGGTGCCTGACGCGGGCGGGCACGACCCACTCGTCCCACGAGTCCTCGTAGCCGTCGTAGTGGACCCGGTACCGGTCGGCGTCCACGTCCAGGATCACCGCGGGGTACCATTTTCCCTTCCACTCCACCCGGACCGGGTCGCCGGCCTTCCATCGGCCGCGGCCGGCATCCGTCGCACCCTTCGGCTTGCGGATGCGATCGGCCTTGACCCACTCGTCCCACGAACTGGAGTACCCGTCGTAGCGGATCTTCCACTGGTCGGTCTTCGCATCGAGGATCTTGGCCGGGTACCAGGTCCCCTTCCACTGCACCTCGACCTTGTCTCCGGCGCGATAGTCGGCGGCGGCCAGCGCGGCCTGCGCCATCCCGATCGCGAGGGCGAGCGGCACCAGGAACCGGAGGAGCCTGGACATGGTCAACCTCCTGGCAAGGGCGCCGGACGGCCACCGGCCGGCAGGGCGCGTGATGCGACGGCATCGTATCAGGCCGGGCCGCAGGGCGTCCAGCGGGCGGGAGCGGTGCATCCCGGCAAGGCGGGGAGGCGACGAGGGGAGGCAGCGCGCGCGGCGGGGTCAGCGCGCGCGGCAGGCCAGGCCGGTGAACTCGGCGGTGTCCAGGGGCAGGTCGGTCAGGTTCCACAGGGCAGCGCCCGTCCGCACGTCGAAGACGGCGACGCGCCGATCCGGCCACCACCCGTTGACCACCAGCAGGTCGTCGTCGGTGACGGACAGGCCCTGGACCCAGGTGTTGAAGTCTTCCAGCGGGATCGGGGCGCCGGCGATCCCGTCCGCCAGCCCGACCTGGAGGATCTCGTTCGTCGAGTGCCAGGCCGCATACGCGGTGTCGCCCCGGACGGTCACCCGGGAGGCGTACACCGGCAGGTCCAGGGGCATCGCGTTGCCGGCCACCGCGTCGGCGAAGGTGGCGTAGGCGCGCAGCCGGAAGCCCGGGTCCTGGACCAGCACCACGAGGGCGTCGTGCCAGGAAGCCACGCCGATGCAGGGAACCTCCGGTGCGAGGTCGTACGAGCCGTCGACCAGCGAGTACCGCATCAGCCCTTCGTAGCCGGCGTGACGGTTGCAGGCGAAGACGAAGTCGCCCTGCCACGCGATCGACGTGGCGCCCATCCCCGCGGCAGTCATCCGGCCGTCCTGCGGCCCCAGCGAGCAGAGGCTGCCCGATTCCAGGCCGAACAGGGCCGCTCCGGTCGGCATCAGGGCCAGGCAGTAGTGCGGGTCCGAGGGCAGCCCGTCGCACGGTTCCGGGGCCGACGTCGCAAGGCACCGGCCGTCGTCGCTGCACGCGAAGCCGTCGCCGCACGTGCCGCAGGTCCCGCCGCAGCCGTCGTCGCCGCAGGCCCGGCCCCCGCACCCGGGCGTGCATCCCGTGCAGGTGTGGTGGATCCATGCCTCGCCCAGGGTGTACGCGCCGTCGAAGGCCGCAAGCTTCAGGCCGGTCGCCGCCTCGACCCTCTCGACCAGCGCGGGCGTGTTGCTGCCCCCGTCACAGAAGGGCCAGCAATACGCATAGCTGACCTTGTAGTAGTCGTGGGTGGAGTCCTGGTTCGTGACCGGGATGCCCGCCGGGGCAATCAGCGTCTGGGCCTTGTAGCCCGTCAGCAGCACCGACTGGATGACCGCGGCCGGGTCCAGGTCCAGGACCCACTCCGTCGCCTCGTAGGAGTTGAGCGCCAGCACCACGGGCCGCTGCGTGGGGCCGATGTGCAGGACCGTCCGGCCGGGCAGGTCCGAGGGCCCTTCCAGGAAGCCCGCCGACGAGGATTCGTACTGCCCGATCATGTGCAGCAGCGGTTCGTCACCGGTGGAGAAGTCGCCCGCCCGGTAGGAGGACACGGCATACCCGTCCCCCGTCAGCGCCTCGAAGAACCGCAGGGCGAACGGCCCGGGGCAGGTCCCCGTGTCCGCGTCGTCGTCCGGCCCGATGCACTGGCCGTCGTCGCGGCACGAGTCGCCCGCCTGGCACTGGCCGCAATACCCGCCGCATCCGTCCGCGCCGCACTCGCGCTCCCCGCAGGCCGACGTGCAGCCCTCGCAGGCGTGCGCGATCGTCATCTTCTCCAGGTGGTAGATGCCGTCGAACGCCTCGACGGTCAGGCCGGTCACCGACTCGACCTGGCGGATCATCCGCGACGTGTCGCTGCCGCCGTCGCAGGACGGCCAGCAGTACCCGTACGCGTCGGTCTCGCCGTTGCTGAGGTCCTCCAGCCAGAGGGACGACTGCGCGCCGCCGTGGGCCGTGAAGGCCTGCGGGTGGTACCCCAGCAGCACGACCCTCTCGACCCGGGCGTCCTCGTCCAGTTCCAGGACCCAGTGGACCGGCTCGTACGAACTCAGCGCCAGGACCAGCGGGCGCTGGGTGGGCCCGACGTGCAGCACCGCGTCGGCCATCGGGTGGTACCCGGAGGAGTGGGCGGACGTGGACTGGTAGATCCCGACGACGTGCAGCAACGGCTGATCGCCGGGGATGAAGGGACCGGCCCGGAAGGACTCCAGGGCGTATCCGCCGTCGGTGACCACGCCGGACACCCGGATCTCGAACGGCCCCTCGCAGGCGTCCGCGGGCGGCGTGTCCGGGGGGAGATCCGCGGCGACGACGTCCTCTCCTTCCGTCGCGTCCGGAGCGTCCTCGACCAGGGGCACGTCCTCCCGGCAGCCGTGGCCGTGGCCGTTGCTGTGGTCGCAGTCGTGGCCGTACCCGTTCCCATGGCCGTTCCCCTTGTCGTGCCCCGGGCACCCGAACTCGCCCTCCCCGGGGTGCTTCCCGGCGGAGGCCCCGTCGATCCCGCCCTTGATCTGCACGACCGGGCTGCCCGTGACGCCGGAGGGGTCGTCGGCGCCTCCGGTCCCGCAGCCCGTTCCCGTTGCCAGCATCGCCAGTGCACCCGCCGCCACGAACAGGATGACCGTCCTCATCGCCTTCCTCCCCGGCACGCTTCGGCGCGTGCCCGTATCGAACCGTCACCCATGAGTTGCCGGACGGCGGCTTTTCGTTCACGCCAGGAAATCGTACGCCTATTTCCTCGGGCGGGTCAGCACGCGGTCCAGGGCGCAGGCGAAGGACTGGCGGTCCCGGGGGCCGTAGGGACGGGGACCTCCGGTCTCGACGCCGGAGTTGCGCAGGCCGTCCATGAAGTCGCGGAGGGACAGGCGCTCGGAGATGTTCGACTCGCCGTACTCGCGTCCCCGGGGGTCGAGGACGACGACCTGCCTTTCCACCAGCCTCGCCGCCAGCGGGATGTCGGCCGTGACGGCCAGGTCCCCCGCCACGGCATGCTCCGCGATGTACCCGTCCGCGACGTCGGGGCCGCCCACGACCACGACGGCACGCACGGTGGGATGGTGGCGCGGCAAGGCGAGACGCTGGTTCGCCACGAGGACCGTGTCGATCCCCAGGCGCTTCGCGGCGCGGAAGACGATCTCCTTGACGTCCCGCGGAGCCGCGTCCGCATCGATCCACAGCGTCACGTTCGCCCCCGGGTCCAGGCGAGGCGGGTGCTAGGGCACCACGACCGGGACGGACTTCCACGAGGTGTTGCCGATCGCGTCGGAGACCCACACGACGGCCTCGTACGTGCCGGCGGCGGGGTAGGTGTGGGTCGGCGTGGCCCCGTCGCCGTAGTCCAGGTCGCCGAACGTCCAGGTGAACGAGGCGATCCCGTCGTCGTCCGTCGCGGCGGCTTCGAAACGCACCGTGCGGCCCTTCACGGACACCACCTTCGCGGTCGCCAGCGCCGGTGCCTCGTCGGCCTCCTTCGGCCACTGCTCACGCACCAGCGGCGTCAGGTCGCGGCGCGGCAGCACCCAGGTCTCGGCGTCGCCGGTCCCCTCGATGCGCCCGCCTGCCAGCACCACGGCCTGCCGGGCCAGTTCCTCGGTCGCGTCCACGCAGTCCTGCAGGGTGGCGTCGGTGTAGTCGAACTTCTTGTCCGTCCAGTCCATCTCGGTCAGGTACTCCGCGGGGATTCCCGAGTAGCCGTACAGCGTGCCCAGGATGCCGCCCACCGTCGAGCCGTTGCAGTCGCTGTCCTGGCCGCACCGGATGGCGATCCGGATGCTGTTCCAGAAGTCGCCCCGGCCATACAGCAGGCCCATCAGCACGTACCCCGCGTTCAGCTTGGCGTCGATGTTGTACGAGATGTCCCTGCCGTAGGGGCAGCGGTCCGCGGTGCCCCACTGGTCCTCGATCTCCTGCCAGGTCGCGGTCCAGTCGTCGGGGTGTCGCGCGAACCCGTCCTGCACGTCCCGCAGCACCTTGCGGAAGTCCGTGTCCTCCGGGATGGCTGCCAGGCCCGCGTCGATCACCTGCTGCAGGTCCGTCGCCACGAACGCCTCGGCGTGCATGGCCGCGACCCAGACGCCGCCGTAGACGCCGTCGCCGTACCCGATCAGGTGCCCCTGCCGCCACGCCAACTCGACGGCCTGCCGGGTCAGCCCGGGCGCCATCAGGCCCAGGTAGTCGCTCTCGATCTGCCAGTCGATGTCGTCGCAGTGCTTGTTGTGGGAGAAGTGGCCCGAGTCGGGCGCCTCCAGGCCCTCCTTCAGCGCGTGCCGGGCGGTCTCGTTGCCGTGCCACAACTGGAACTGCGTGTCCCGGAACGCCTGGCCCAGCACCGGCCAGCCCGCCTGCACGCCGTGCTGCCGCATCGCCACCAGCAGCGGCACCTCGACGTACAGGTCGTCCTGCATCCACGCCGTGAAGAAGGCGAAGGGGTCCCACTCCGGGAACTCGCCCTCGGGGATGATCCGCCCCTTGTAGCCGAACTCGGTCCAGCCCGCGGCCACGACGCCCACCATCTGGCCGACCCAGCCGCCCGCGATGCGGTCGCGGACCAGGGTGCCCGTCAGCGTGACGGTGGGGACGACGGGCGTGCCCCCGTCGTCCGAGTCGCACGACGCGAACCCGGGCAGTGCCAGGGCGGCCAGGAGGAGCGCGATCACCCCGTCCGTGCGCTTCATGCGGCACCTCCCTCCCGCGCCACCTGCTTCCGGATCCACCGGTTGTACAGGGCCATGCTGACCGCGGACGCCAGCCCGACGCCCATCAGGATCAGCCAGCCCGCCGCCGCGTTGGCCGGCACCAGTTCCAGCAGGCCGCTGTCGAGCTTCGTCGCGTCCTTCGCCATCACCTCGTTGAAGATGTAGGCGCCGACCGGCCCGCCCACGATCGCG
The DNA here is from genome assembly GCA_937975765.1 of uncultured Myxococcales bacterium. Lineage (GTDB taxonomy): Bacteria > Myxococcota_A > UBA9042 > DTJE01 > DTJE01 > CAIZWN01. The sequence continues at coordinate 9,708 of CALJUR010000048.1, read as the reverse complement.
CCGATCGCGATCGGCAGGTTCGCGTAGCCCAGGAACAGGCCCTCCCGGCCCTTCGGCGCCAGCGCCCCGATGTACTCGTAGGTGCGCGCGGAAGTGAACAGTTCGCCGAACGCGATCATCGCGACGGTCAGGATGATCACCATCGACCCGACCGGCAGCAGGTCCCACAGCGGGGCCTTCACGCCGCCCGCCATGAAGATCGGCACCACGTTGACCAGCATCGACAGCGAGATGATGACGATGCCGACGATCATCGACCGGATCGGCTTCATCCCCCCGAACAGCCGCGTGATCAGCAGCTGGAACAGCACGATCACGATCGGGTTGGCCATCGTGTACAGGTCCACGGCCGGGTTCGTTTCGACCACGCGCTTGAGGTACAGCGGCAGCACGTTGTAGACCTGCGAGTACAGGAAGTTGAATCCCGACGACACCAGCAGGAACAGCGCGAACCGGCCGTTGCCCAGCACCAGCACCATGTCCAGCAGGATGCGGCCGACGGATCGGCGCGGGCCGGCGACGGGGGCGATGCCGGCGGCGCGATCGGGGTCCCGGTACGCGAACAGCACGACCCCCAGGGCCAGGATCGAGCATTGCATCGCCACCAGGAAGATCGTGTCCAGGCCGAACATCGTCCGGACGATGTAGCCGTTCAGGCGGCCGAACAGCGAGCCGATGTTGATGATCATGTAGAAGATCGCGAAGGCCAGCGTGGCGCGCGTGCCGGCCGTCTTCTGCACGGTGCCGCTGATGCAGGGCTTCACGAACGACCCGCCCACGCCGATCAGCACGATGCCGGCCACGATGGTGGCGAAGGTGGCCGGGGAGGCGCTGACCTCCGGCACCACCATCGGGTTCAGGGCGGCCCCGCCCAGCCAGATCGGCGCGCCCATGCAGACGTAGCCGATGCCCAGCAGCACGAAGGCCAGCAGCAGCGACCGCCGGAAGCCGACCTGGTCCGCGATGGTGCCGGACAGGATCGGCAGGAAGTAGATCAGGCCCCACAGCAGGGAGTTCAGCACGGACGGCCAGTAGTCGCCCATGCCCAACTGGCCCAGGTAGATGACCACGAACGACGCCATCGAGTAGTAGGCGCCGCGCTCGAACAACTCGGTGACGTTCGCGGTCCAGAAGGTTCGCGGGAAGGAGGGGACGCGTTCCGCGCCACCCGCGCCGGGGCTCGTCGGGGCTCCGTTCTGCATGGGGTCACTCCTCGTCGATTTCGCCGGGAATCTTGACGACGTCGAAGGAGCCGGGCCGTTCCTCGACGATTCGCCGGTACCACTCCTTCGGGTAGGGCGGGTGCTTGACCTCGCCCAGCGCATCCCGGACGTTGCCGTCCAGGTACTTCACCAGCAGTTCCGGGAACAGGGCCGTCCAGCGGATCATCGTGCGTTCCGCCTGCCGGGCGCTGAAGGTGGTCAGGTAGTCGCGCGCCTGGCCGGGCGACCGCCGGTACAGTTCCAGCGCCGCGGCGTCGGTCTCGGGCACGGCGGCCACGAACGCGCCCTCCAGCGCCGCCTGCGCGTCCCGGACGTCCACCGAGATGTCCGACCAGCGCGTGTAGGCCAGGTTCGACACGGCGTTGAACACCCAGAAGGCCGATTCCCAGGAGAAGTGCCGGAAGTTCGCGGTGCCGGTCGCATAGGCGCGCGGCGCCTCCCGGATGCCGGCGTACATGGGCACGTACACGGTCAGCCAGGTGTCGTCCACGCCGAACCACAACAGCCCTCCGATGGGCCCGGGCAGCCAGCCGCGCGACTGCGTCACGAACGAGAATCCGGTCTGCTGGGTCGAGGCCGAGCGCTCGTTCAGGTACTTCTTCCCGTCCAGTTCCCAGGTCAGCGGGCGCCACCGGTACGGCAGTCCGAACGGCCCGGCGCCGATGCCCTTCGACAGGTCGAACTCGGTGCCCTCGAAGTGGTCGCGCATCAGTTCCATCACGTCGCGCGCGGACAGCTTGCGTTCGGGCTTGACCCACATCGGCAGCGGCTTCGCGTCGGGGACGCCCTTGACCCAGTCGGGGGACAGGCCCAGCGCCGGCGCGACCCGCGTGAAGAAGCGCCACACGCGGGAATCGCAGAAACGCATGCCGCCGAAGGAGCGCGGGTAGTACGCGTCCGCGAAACTGAAGTCGGCGTCCTTGCCCGTGAACCAGCCCTTGTCGCGGGCGAACCGGATGACGTCCTTCGAGAAGATCGCGTTCTTCGGGTCGTTCTGCGGGAAGTGCCGGATGCGGGCCATGTTCGCGTGCGCGCTGACGTAGCCGTCGGGCACGCGCACCGCGACCCACAGCGCTCCCTTGCCGCCCTTGCCGCGCCCGACCATCTCGAGGATCCACGCCTCGTCCGGGTCGGCGATGCTGAAGGACTCGCCCTCGCTGGCGTAGCCGTGGGTTTCTGCCAGCTTCGTGATCACCTGGATCGCCTCGCGCGCGGTGCGTGCGCGCTGCAGGGCCAGGCGCATCAGGCTGCCGTAGTCCACCACGCCCTGCGGGTCCACCAGTTCCGGGCGCCCGCCGAAGGTGGTCTCGCCCACCGCGACCTGGTGCTCGTTGATCAGGCCGGTGACCGCGTAGGTGACGGGGGCCTGCGGGATGCGGCCCAGGTACTTGCCCGAGTCCCAGTCGTAGACGGGGATCGTCTCGTCGGGTGCGTGGGTACCGCCGGGGACCACGTCCAGGTCGCCGTACAGGGTGTGGCTGTCGGCCGAGTACGTGATCATCGTGGACCCGTCGGCTGACGCGCCCTTGGTGACCAGGTAGGACGTGCAGGCGCGGGCAGGGGCCGGGGCCAGGGCCGGCAGGACCGTTGCGACCGCTGCCAGCAGCGCCGCGGACAGGGCAGGGGGGAACGGCCATCGCGCGTCGATCATCGTCGGACTCCCGTGTCTTCCATCCCTTGCACCGCGACGCTTTCGCGGCGTCCCGGCGAAGGTACCAGAGATGGCGGGCAGGATCGAGGGGCGCGGCAGGGCGGGGGACGGGGCCCCCATCTGCGTTGGCGGGGGACGGGGCCCCCATCTGCGTTGGCGGGGGACGGGGCCCCCGCCCTACAACGGGGGCAGGGTCCATCGAATGTAGGGCGGGGCCCCCGCGACCCGCCGCCCGGCGTCAGGCGTCCGGGCCTTCGTGGAACTCCAGTTCCAGGCCGCGTTTCTGCACGCGAGGCAGGAAGTCGTCCGGCGACAGGATGCCCTCGGCCGAGAACACGCCCCGCCGCTTCACCTCGCCGCGCCCCACCGCCAGCGCGCCCTCCAGCAGCGGCCAGGACGTGATCTCGGCGATGTGCCCGACGCCCGTGTACCAGTGGTGGCGCGGCTGGCCCTGGTGGCTGCCGTACGCATCGATGCGGAAGACCGACTTGTCCGCGGTGCCGCCCACCGAGAAGACGCCCATCATCGGAGACAGGACCTTCGCGACGATCTCGCGCTTGCGGTGCGACGTGGTCAGTCCCGCCTTGCCGAAGGCGGTGGCCAGCCGCGCGACCCACACCGGCCGCACGCCGCCGTGCAGCGTGACCTCCTTCAGGCCCTTGCACGTGCGCGGCACCGCGACCGATTCCGCGTGCCCGGTGTAGAAGACCGTCTGCCGGCCGATGGGCGCCGGGAAGTCCACGAACTTCTCGCCGGCGCCGCACTTCACCCACGCCTCCCGGCCGTCCAGCCACTGCAGGGTGCGGCCCTCGAAGATGTGCATGACGTGCTTGACGTTGGCGGGGCCCACCGGCTCGTCCGATCCGCCGGTCCAGGCGATGTGGATGCGTTCCGGCTTGTCCATCGACTCGTAGCCCTTGCGGGCCAGCAGGTTCGTCAGGCCCGGCGAGTTGCCCAGGCCGCTGATGACCGTGACGCCGGCCTCGCGCGCCGCCGCGTCCAGTTCGATCACGGCCAGGAACGCATCGTAGTCGTCCGAGATCGACACGTAGTGCACGCCGGCCTCGATGCAGGCCTCCGCGATGCGCCGTTCGAAGTGGTAGAAGGGGCCGACGTACCCCAGCACGACGTCGTAGCCGCGCACCTGCGTCACCAGCCTGGCGTGGTCGTTGGCGTCGATGCCGATCGCGTCGAACCGGGGCCCCAGCCGGGCCGCCAGGGTCTTCGCCTTCGCCCCGTCCAGGTCCCCCAGGCGCACCTGCTCGACGTCCCCCTCCGAAGCCAGCAGCGGCAGCACCGGCGCGGCCATGTCGGCGCACGCGCCCAGCACGAACAACTTCATGGCTTCCCCCGGATTGTGCGATGACCCATCTTCGCGCCGGCGGGGGGAGGATGCAATCCCCGGGGGCGCCCGCAGCCGAACCTGCCGGAATCTCGCGGGCAACCTCGTCGCCGCGTTGACCCTCCCGGGGGGCGCGTCGGATACTCCCGGCAGGTTTTCAACCCTGGAGGAGCCCGATGATCATCAGCAAGGCGAACGCGGTGTGGGAAGGCGGCCTGAAGGACGGCCGGGGCGTCATGCACCCGGCCCACGCGGCCGAGGTGCCGTTCTCGCTGGGGTCCCGCTTCGAGGGCCAGCCGGCCAGCAACCCCGAGGAACTGATCGGCGCGGCGCTGGCCGGGTGCTTCTCGATGGCGCTGTCGCTGGGCCTGGAAATGGCCGGCGTCCGCCCGCACTCGATCCAGACGTCGGCCCGCGTCGTGATGGAGAAGCAGGGCGACGGCTTCGCGATCACCGGCATCGACCTGGAGAACCGCACGGTGGCCCCGGGCATCGACGACGCGCGGTTCCAGGAGATCGCCGAGGGCACCAAGAAGGGCTGCCCCGTATCGAAGGCGCTGGCGGCCGTGAAGATCAACCTGAAGGCGACGCTGGCGGGGTAGGGCCGCCGACTAGAACTCGTTCGGCAGCCTGGCCATCTCGGCGGCGGTGAAGACGGGCCCGTCCTTGCAGACGTAGACGGGGCCGATGTTGCAGCGGCCGCACTTGCCGATGCCGCACTTCATCCGGTTTTCCAGCGTCGTGTAGATGCGGTCGTCGGTGAAGCCCAGCTTCTTCAGCACGGGCAGGGTGTACTTGATCATGACGGGCGGGCCGCAGACGATGGCATGGGAGTTCGCGGCGGCGGGGGCGGCCTTCTCGACGATCGACGGCACGAAGCCCACCTGGCCCTTCCAGTCGGGCGTCTCGCCGCCGGGGTCGACGGTCGTCCACAACTTGACGTCGGGCCGCTTGCCCCAGTCCTCCAACTCGCGCTTGTAGACCAGGTCGCCCACCGACCGGGCGCCGTAGACGATCGTGACGTCCTTGTACTTGTTCCGCTCGTCCAGGACGTTCCAGATCACGCAGCGCACGGGCGCCAGGCCGATGCCGCCGGCGATGAAGACGACGTTGCCGCCCTGCATCTTGTCCAGCGGGAAGGCATTGCCGTACGGGCCGCGGAAGCCCATCACGTCGCCGACCTCCAGATCCTTCATGGCCGACGTGACCTTGCCGATCGTCTTGAACGAACACTCGATGTAGCCCTTGCGGGTGGGCGAGGAGGCGATGCAGAACGTGCACTCGCCCGCGCCGAACACCGAGTACTCGCCGAACTGGCCGGCCTTGAAGTCGAACTTCTGCGCCACGTCCTCGTCCAGGAACTTCAGGCGCAACGTGCGCGTGTCGACGGTCTCGTCGATGCGCTCCTCGATGCGCATGCGGAAGGGCTGGTAGACGTTCATGCGGCACCTCCCTGGCCGGTGGCCATGGCCACGATGCGGGTCAGGATTTCCGTCACGTCCTGGCCGGCCGGGCAGACCCGGGCGCAGCGCCCGCAGCCCGTGCACAGGACCTCGTTGAACCGCGACGGGTAGATCGCGAACTTGTGGTTGACGCGCTGCCGGCAGCGGCCGCACTGGTCGTGGCGCGGGTTGTGGCCCGACGCGTGGACCGTGAACAGCGCCGTCTGGCAGGTGTCCCAGTTGCGCCGGCGGGTGCCTTCCGTCAGCGTCTCCGGTTCGTCCACGATGTCGAAGCAGTGGCAGGTCGGGCACACCGCCGCGCACCCGCCGCAGCCGTGGCAGCGCAGCGCGATCTCGGACCAGAAGGGGTCCTCGAAGTGGGTCTGCACCCACTGCCGGATCACCTCGGGGCTGCCGGGGACGTGGCCGTCCACGGACGCGCGCGCCTTGTCGCGGTACGCCTTCGTGGCGTCCACGCCGGGGCCTGCCCCGAAGCGCTTCGGGAACGCGTCGAGCAGTTTCTGGCCCTTCGGGGTCACGACCTCGACGACGTACCCGTCGCCGGCAGGGGCCAGCAGCAGGTCCGACCCTCGCGTCGAGTCCGGGGCCAGCCCGACGGTGGTGCAGAAGCACGACCGGTCGCCGCCCGGGCACGCGAACGCGACGATGGTCGTCGCCTCGCGGCGGGCGAACCACGGCTCGTCCTTGTAGTCCCAGTTCATCACGCGGTCCAGGATCTCGACCGCGGCGGCATCGCACGGCCTGGCGCCCACGATCACCCGCGGGGGCTGCACGGCCGGCATCTCCAGGATGGCCACGTCGCTGCCCTCCCGCCGGTACTTGAACAGCGGTTCCGTGGGCGGCAGGAAGAACTGTTTCAGGGACGTCCGCGGCTGGGCGTCCAGGACCACGTCCTCGAAGCGATCGATGGACCGGTAGTCCACCGCGCCGTCCGTGGTCCGCGCCGGGCCCGCAACGCCCACGCCCGCCGCCTTGAGATCGGCGACGAGCCCCTTGAGGTCCTCGTTCCGGATGAAGGTGGTGGTGCTCACAGGATGAACTCCTGAGGATCGTCCATGCGATAGGTGCCCACCGGGGCGGGCACGGCCGGGTCGTCGGTCGGGCGGAAGTCGTACCGGTCCGCCACGACCTGGGCGACCTTTCGGGTCAGCAGCCCGAGGGGCAGGCCCTCCGGGCAGACGCGCTCGCACTCGCCGCAGTCCACGCAGCGGCCCGCGAGGTGCATCGCGCGCGCCACGTGCCAGGCGAAGTTGCCGCGGTTGTGGGGGCTGGACTCGATCCAGCGGGGCATCGTCTTGTCCGCCAGGCAGCGCTCGCAGAAGCACATCGGGCAGACCTGCCGGCAGGCGTGGCAGCGCACGCACTTCTCGAACTCGGCCTGCCAGAAGGCCCAGCGCTGGTCCGCGGGCAGCGCGGCCAGTTCCTCGACCTTCTGCGCGCGGTGCGACGGGCCGGGGAAGCCGGGGCCGGCGGTGCCCACCAGGTGGTCCGCCAGCTTCGCCTCGCGATCCGGACAGCCGCGGCAGCGGTCGGCCACGGTGGCCTCGGACAGCGGCTCGGTCGATTCCGGGTCCGCCAGCACGCCGCCGCAGCGCACGCCGATCAGCACGACGTTCTCGCGCGGGACCTGCGTCTCGCGGATCAGGCCGGCGACCGCCTTCGCGTCGCAGGGCTTCAGGACGATCGCGACCTTGCCCAGTTGCTTCAGGTGCGGGCGCCGGGGCGACAGGTACGCGGCCAGGTTGTGCACGCACCGCGGGTCGAAGATCAGGCGGTCGGCGCCGGCGGCGTCGGTGACGAAGGCCGGCCGGGCGCCCCGGGGGCCTTCCTCCCAGCCCAGCACCGCGTTCACCGTGCCTTCCGACAGCAGGCGGCGCGCCAGTTCGCGGAGTTCGGTCATCACTTCACCTCCGTGCTCGGGGCCGACACCGTCGCCGGGTCCGCGACCATCCTGCGGAAGTTCGTGAACGGGCCCAGCGCCCGCACGCGGGTCACCGTGTCGTTGACGACGTCGCGCCACTTGGCGCCTTCCGACGCGGACACCCACGAGAAGGTGATGCGCCCGGGGTCCACGCCCAGGAAGCCGGCCAGTTCGCGGAAGATCGCGAAGCGCCGGCGGGCGTGGTAGTTGCCCGCGGTGTAGTGGCAGTCCGCGGGGTGGCAGCCGCTGACGATGACGCCGTCGGCGCCCCGTTCGAACGCCTTGGTGATGAACATCGGGTCGATGCGTCCCGTGCAGGGCAGCCGGATGATGCGCACGTTCGACGCCATCTGCAGGCGGCTGGTACCTGCCAGGTCGGCGCCCGTGTAGGTGCACCAGTTGCACACGAAGGCGGTGATGCGCGGCTCGAAGTTCGCCGCGTCGGCAGGGGTCGCGTCCATCAGGTACCTCCTGTGGCGGGGGCGGGGCCCCGCCCTGCAACCGGCCTGGCGGTCCTGAAGCCGCCAGCCCGGACGCGTGTGGAACCGTCGGGCCCAACAACCCGCGGTTCGCACGCGTCAGACGCCCAGCGCCTGGATCTCGGACCAGATCTGCTCGTCCGTGAAGCCCTGCAACTCGACGCTCTTCGACGGGCAGGTGGCCTCGCAGGTGCCGCAACCCTGGCACACGCCCGGGTTCACGTAGGCGACGACGCGCACCACGTTGCCCGCGCGGTCCTTGATCTCCTTGTGCTCCACCGCGCCGTACGGGCAGACCCGCTCGCAGTGGAAGCAGCCGGCGCAGATCGACTCGTCCACGCGCGCGACGGTCGGCTCGCGCTCCAGCATCTCGTTGGCGAACAGGCCCAGCACCTTCGACGCGGTGGCCGACGCCATCGCGACCGCATCCGGGATGTCGCGCGGGGCCTGGCAGGCACCCGCAACGTAGACGCCGGCGGTGTTCGTCTCGACGGGGCGCAGTTTCGGGTGCGCCTCGTTGATGAACCCGTGCTGGTCGTAGGACACCGACAACTTCTGGGCCAGGGCATCCATGCCGGGCTGCGGCCGCATCGCCGTCGCCAGGACCACCATGTCGGCGTCCATCTCGATCGGCTCGCCCGCCAGCGTGTCGAAGCCCAGGATCTTGATCACGTCGCCATCGCGCCACATCCGGGACACGCGCCCGCGGATGTACTGCGCGCCGTCCTCCTGGATCGCGCGGCGCGTGAACTCGTCGTAGCCCTTGCCGTTGGCGCGGATGTCCATGTAGAACACCGTCGCCTGGCCGTCGTGGACCTTGTGCCGGTACAGCATGGTGTGCTTGGCGACATACATGCAGCAGATCTTGCTGCAGTACTCCATGCCCTTCTGCGGGTCGCGCGACCCGATGCACTGCAGGAAGACGATCCGCTTGGGCTCGCGACCGTCCGACGGGCGCAGGATCTTCCCCGCGGTCGGGCCCGACGCCGACGCCAGCCGCTCGAACTGCAGGCCGTCGATGACGTCCGGGATCGTCCCGTACCCATACTCGCCGTAGCCCTTGATGCCGGGCTTCTCCTGCTCCTTGCCGATCGAGTACAACTGGTAGCCCGTGGCCACCACGATCGCGCCGACCTCCTCGGTCACGAAGCGGTCCTGCTGGTCGAAGTCGATGGCGCCCTTCGTGCACGCCTCCGCGCACTTCTTGCAGGTGTCCGGGCGGCCCTTGGCGCGGTTCATGAACAGCAGGCACTTCGACCGGTCGATCGTCGGCAGGTTCGGCACCGCCTGCGGGAACGGCACGTAGATGGCCGACCGCTTGCCCAGGCCGCAGTCGAACTCGCTGGGGATCTTCTTGTTCGGGCACGCCTTGGTGCATGCGCCGCAGCCGTTGCACTTGTCCTCGTCCACGCTGCGGGCCTTGCGACGCACGGTGACCTTGAAGTTGCCGATGTACCCCTCGACGTTCTCGACCTCGCTGTAGCTGTACAGCTTGATCCGCGGGTGCTGGTACACCTCGACCATGCGCGGCGTCAGGATGCACTGGCTGCAGTCCAGCGTCGGGAACGTCTCGGACAACTGCGACATGTGGCCGCCGATCGACGGGCCCTTCTCGACCAGGATGACCTC
>CALJUR010000047.1 GCA_937975765.1 uncultured Myxococcales bacterium | reverse complement strand
GGTTCCACCGCCGACTTCGCCGCCGGCCTGCTGGGCCTGGGAGGCGCCGCGCCGCTGCCCGAGCGGTTCGGCCTGCAGGCGGCGTCGTGCGTCGCGTTCTTCCTGGGCTACCACCTGCTGGAGATCGGCCCGGGACCGGCGTGGAAGCGGCGCTTCCTGTCGCTGCCGGCCCCGGTCCGGGGGGTGGCATACGGGCTGGTGCTGGCGTTCCTTCTGGTGTATGTCCCCTTGGGCGCCAGCACCTTCATCTACGCGCAGTTCTGAGGAACTTCGCTGGGGGGGGGGGGGGAAATGACCCGCGCCGAGATGCGACAGATGCTGATCGACTGGCTGGACGACCACTACCACTTCGGCGAGGCCGAGGCGAAGATCGGCCACGACGACGCCTCCTTCCTGGACAACGGCGTGCTGGACAGCCTGGGATTCGTGGCGCTGGTCGTCCACCTGGAGGACCGGTTCCACATCACCATCGACCGGAAGAACCTGAACCGCGAGAACTTCGACAGCGTCAACAAGATCCTCGCGTACCTCGAGGCGCGGACCGGAGGCGCGTCGTGACCGCCGACGAACGTCCCGTCTTCGTGCCGGACCCGGATGTGGCCGCGCGATCGCAGATGGCCGACTTCCTGGCGACGTGCGCCCGGGAGACCGGCAACACCTTCGACGGGTGGCCGGCCTTCTCGCGCTGGTCGGCGGCGTGCTGGCGGGATTTCTGGCGGCTGTTCGTTCAGTGGGCGGCGCCGGAGGTGGAGGGGGACGCCGAGCCCGTCTGCGAGGGGGACGCGATCGAGACGGCGACGTTCTTCCCGGGCCTGCGGCTGTCGTATGCCGGGAACCTCCTGCGGGAGATCCCGGGTCGCGAGGACGCGGTCGCGCTGGTGGCGCGGGACGAGTCGGGTCGCCGGGTCGAGTGGACGCGGCGGGCCCTGAGGGCGCGGGTCGAGGCGGCGGCACGGGGATTGCGGGCCGCGGGTATCGGGCCCGGCGATCACGTGGTGGCCATCGCCCGCAACGACGACGCCGCGATCGTGGCGTGCCTGGCCGCGACGGGGCTGGGTGCGACCTGGTCGTCCATCGGGCCGGACCAGGGTCCCGAGTCCGTGCTGGCCCGATTCCGGCAACTGGACCCGTGCCTGCTGTTCACGGCGGGCTCGCACCCGTACCAGGGGGCCAGCCGGCCGCTGGTCGACAAGCTGCACGCGGTCGTCGAGGGCCTGCCGACGGTCCGGCGGCTGGTGTCGCTGGACGGCGATGTCGAGGCGTTGCGGGGGCTGCCGCCCCCGGTGACGACGCTGGCCGCCCTGGAGGCCGGGGGCGCCGCGCTGCCCGCCTTCCCGTGGCCGCGCGTCCCGTTCAACCACCCGCTGTTCGTGATGTTCTCGTCGGGCACCACCGGCGCGCCCAAGTGCATCGTTCACGGCGTCGGCGGCACCCTGCTGGAGCACCTGAAGGAGCAGCGCCTGCACTCGGACTTCCGGTCGGGCGACCGGCTGCTGTTCACCACCTCCTGCGGCTGGATGATGTGGAACTGGCAGTTGTCGGCCCTGGCGTCCGACACCGCGATCGTGGCCTACGACGGGTCGCCCACGTTCCCGACCCCGGACGCACTGTGGCGCGTGGTGGCCGACGAGCGCGCGACGGTGTTCGGGACCAGCCCGGCCTTCCTGCAGTACTGCCGCGACACCGCGCTCGTGCCGCGCGAGGCCGCGGACCTGTCGTGCCTGCGCGCCGTGCAGTCCACGGGCTCGGTGCTGTCGGATCGCCTGTACGACTGGGTCGCGGAGAACGTCGGGTCGCTGCCGCTGCAGTCGATCTCGGGCGGCACCGACATCCTGGGCTGCTTCGTGCTGGGGAACCCGCTGCTGCCGGTGCATCGCGGCGAGGCCCAGTCGGTCAGCCTGGGGCTGGACGTGCGTTCGCTGCGCCCGCCGGACGCGCCCGCCGAGGCCGTGGGCGAACTGGTCTGCTGCAACCCGTTCCCGTCCCGGCCGCTGGGCCTGCACGCCGACCCGGACGGCGCGCGTTTCCACGCCGCCTACTTCGCCCAGAACGAGGGCCTGTGGACGCACGGCGACTTCGTGGTGCTGACGCGCCACGGCGGCGCCCGCATCCTGGGCCGCAGCGACGGCGTGATGAACATCCGCGGGATCCGCATCGGGCCGGCCGAGATCTACGCGATCCTGCTGGACGTCCCCGAGGTCCGGCTGGCGATGGCGGTCGAGCAGATCGCGCCGGAGGAGCCGGGCGGCACGCGGCTGGTGCTGCTGCTGGTGTTGCGGGACGGGGTGGTGCTGGACCGGCCGCTGACCCTGCGGATCAAGAAGGAGATCTCCCGGCGGGCCTCGATGGTCCACGTGCCGGCGCTGGTGGTGGCGGTGGACGACCTGCCGGCCACGCACAACGGCAAGATGTCGGAACGCGCGGCCCGCGACGCGGTGAACGGGCGCCAGCCGGCGAACCTCCAGGCACTGCGCAACCCCGGATGCCTGGAGGCGCTGCGGTCCCACCCGGAACTGGGCGGGCGCTTCGCGGAACGGGGGGCCTGAACCCGGAGAGGACTGGATGCTGCAAGACCAGGTGTTCCCGGAGAGCGGCAGCAGCGATTTCCAGGCGCTGTGCTGCGCGATCGTGAACCTCAGCCACGAGGCCGTGTTCGTGCTGGACGCGCAGGGCCGGATCCTGCACGTCAACGACACGATGCTGCGCCTGTACGGCTGCACCCGCGAGCAGGTCCTGTCGTCGGACCTCGGCCGGTTCAGCGACGGCGTCGAGCCCTTCACCCCCCCCTTCGCCCGCGCCCGGATCGCCGATGCCCTGCGGGAGGGCGAGGTACGGTTCGACTGGCACGCGCGCCGCTGGGACGGGACGCTGTTCTGGCAGGAGACGTGCATGAAGCGCGTCGGGACGGGAGACCCGGCCTTCGTCGTCGCCTACGTGCGCGACCTGTCGTCCGGCAAGGCCATCGAGGAGGAACTGCGGGTCGCGAAGGAGGCGGCCGAGGCGGCCAACCGCGCCAAGAGCGAGTTCCTGGCGAACATGAGCCACGAGATCCGGACGCCGCTGAACGCGATCGTCGGCATGACCAAGCTGACGCTGGACACGGCGCTGAACGAGGAGCAGGCCGAGAACCTGGCCATCATCCGAGAGGCCGCCGACGCGCTGCTGAACCTGGTCAACGACATCCTGGACTTCTCGAAGGGCGAGGCGCGCCGGGTCGAGATGGAGTCGATCTCGTTCGACCTGCGGGCGACCGTGGACCACGCGCTGGACACCATCGCCATCCGGGCTCACGAGAAGGGCCTGGAACTGGTCAGCCTGGTCGACGCCGAGGTCCCGGCCCGGATGATCGGCGACCCGGGCCGGTTGCGGCAGGTGCTGGTGAACCTGCTGTCGAACGCCGTCAAGTTCACGGATCGCGGCGAGGTGTCGCTGGAGGTGAGGGTCGAGGAGGAGCGCGACGACCTGGTGGTGTTGCGCTTCCTGGTGTCCGACACGGGCATCGGCATCGAGCCGGACCAGCTGGAACACATCTTCGACGCGTTCGCGCAGGCGGACGGCAGCATCACGCGGCGGTACGGCGGCACCGGCCTGGGGCTGGCGATCAGCCGGCAGATCGTGGGCCTGATGGGGGGCTCGATCGGAGTGGACTCGACGGTGGGCCAGGGCAGCACGTTCGTCGTCACCGCGCCCTTCCGGCGACAGGCGATCGGTGGCGACACCCACCCGGTGTCCCCGACGAACCTGCGCGGCATGCGCGTGCTGGTGGCCGACGACACGCCCTCCAACCGGTTCGTGCTGTCGCGAATGCTGCGGCAGTGGGGATGCCGGACCGAGGCGGTGCCGGACGGACCCTCCACGCTGGACGCGCTGGGGCGCGCCCGGGAGGAGAAGGACCCGTACCGGGTGGTGCTGCTGGACATGATGATGGAGGGGATGGACGGCGAGGAGACGGCGCGGCGGGTCAAGAGCGACCCGTCGCTGGCCGAGACGCCGATCCTGGTGCTGACGTCCCTGGGCCGGCGTGGCGACGCGAAGCGGCTGCAGGAGATCGGCGTGGCGGGGTACCTGCTGAAGCCGGTCAAGCAGACGCAGCTGCTGGACGCGGTGTGCCAGGCGGTGGCGCCGTCCGGCGAGGACCAGCCCGCGCGGCCGCTGATCACGCGGCACAGCCTGAAGGAGCGGTCCTTCGACGGGCTGCACGTGCTGCTGGTCGAGGACAAGGCCATCAACCAGAAGGTCGCGACGAAGTTCCTGCAGAAGCGGGGGCTGCGTGTCACGGTGGCGGACAACGGCCGCGTGGCGGTGGATACCCTGAAGAGCCAGCGCGTGGACCTGGTGCTGATGGACGTGCAGATGCCGGTGATGGACGGCCTGGACGCGACGCGCGAGATCCGTCGGGTGGAGGACCAGGCCGGGGATGGCCGGCACGTGCCGATCGTGGCGATGACGGCGCACGCGATGACCGGCGACCGCGAGCGGTGCCTGGCCTCGGGGATGGACGACTACGTCAGCAAGCCGATCCTGGAGGACGAACTGTTCGAGGCGATCGGGCGCTGGCTGCAGTTGCCCGACGTGAAGGCGGCGCCGACGATGCGCGAGTGGACCGGTGCGGTCGAGGCCGAACTGCAGGCCGTGAAGGCGAAGTTCGGCGAGGACCCGGCCTTCCTGCGCGAGCTGGCGACGCTGTTCCTGGAGGACACGCCGTCCGAGTTGCTCGCGCTGGAGGAGGCGGTGCGCAAGGGCGAGGCGGACCGGGCGTCGACCATCGCGCACGGGCTGAAGGGGACGACCCGGACCTTCGGCGTGGAGGGGCTGGCGATCATCTTCCAGGCGGTCGAGACGCAGATGCGCGGGCGGCAGTTCCAGGAGGCCCGGGAGGCGCTGGCCCGGGCCCGCGCGCTGTACGACCAGGTGGAACGCGCGCTGCGCAAGGCGCTGGCGGAGGCGGCGCAGTGAGGATCCTGATCGTCGAGGACAACCGCCTGACCCGCCGCATGCTGGAAAGGTACCTGCAGGAACTGGGGTACGACGTGCTGCAGGCCGGGGACGCGCGGGAGGCCCTGGAACTGCACCAGCGCCACCGCGTGCCGTTCGTCATCACCGACTGGGAGATGCCCGGGATGAGCGGCCTGGACCTGGTGCGCCGCATCCGGGAGGGGCAGGACGGCACGTACACCTACATCGTCTTCCTGACGGCCCGGGAGGGGAAGGCGGACCTGGTCACCGGCATCGGGGCCGGCGCCGACGACTACCTGCGCAAGCCGTTCGACAAGGACGAACTGGCGGTGCGGGTGCGCGCGGGCCAGCGGATCGTGGAACTGCAGGAGCGGCTGGAGCGCCTGGCGGAGACGGACGCGCTGACCGGCCTGTGGAACCGCCGGGGCATGGAGCGGTGGTACGCGTCCTCGTTCGGCGCGGACCCGTCGTGCGGGCAGGTGGCGTTCGTGATGGGCGACATCGACCACTTCAAGCGGGTCAACGACCTGCGCGGGCACGCGGTCGGGGACCAGGTGCTGCGCGTGGTGGCGAAGCGGCTGCAGGCGGGGTTCCCGGAGGACGCGCTGGTGGCCCGCGTGGGCGGCGAGGAGTTCCTGGCGGTCTTCCCGGCCGGCTCGGTGGACGAAGCGATGAAGACGACCGAGGCGGTTCGGGCGATCATCGAGGCCGGGCCGATCCCGGTGGGCCGCGGGGAGCCGCTGCACCTGACGTGCTCGTTCGGGGTGCGGGTGGCCGGCAGCGGCGGCGAGGTGCCCGACCTGCAGGACGCGCTGCGGCGGGCCGACGGGGCGCTGTACCGGTCGAAGGCCGGGGGGCGCAACCGCGTGTCCCTGGCCGACTAGGGACCGGGCGAGGGGGAAGGTGGCCACGCGTCCCGCAGCCGGGCGATCCGCCGCGCGCGCGCTGTTCCTGGCGACGTTCGCGGTCCTGTGGGCGCTGTCGGCGCGCCAGCCCCCGTCGGGCGACGCGACCGCGATGGTGTCGGTCGCCCGCGGGCTGGTGACCGAGGGCCGCCTGGACTCGTCCTACCCGATGGCCGGCTTCACGGTGCAGGCGCCGGACGGCCGCCACTTCTCGAAGTACCCCCTGGCGCAGAGCCTGGTCGAGGTGCCGGGCCAGGCCCTGGAACGGCTGGTGTCGATCGCGGGCCTGCCGCCGGCGGATACCGAGGTCGCGCTTCGGCTGGCCCGGGGGCTGACCCCGGCGGCGGTCGGGGCGCTGGCCGTGATGCTGCTGTTCCTGGCCCTGGCGGAGGCCGGCGTGCCGCGCCGTCGGGCCGCGGGGATGGCGGTGCTGGCCGGCGGGGCGACCTGCCTGCTGCCGTACCTGGTCTCGCACTACTCCGAGGCGTTGCAGGCCGCGGCGGTCAACGCCACCGTGGGGGCGCTGGCCCGGCTGGAGCGCCGGCCGGGGGCGAGGTCGGCGGGGCTGCTGGGCCTGTGCCTGGGCGGGCTGGTGTTCGCCAAGCCGGCGCTGCTGCCCTTCGCGGCGATCGCGGGCGGGGCGGGTGCGTGGCTGCTGGTGCGGGACGTGGAGCGGCCGGGGCGCGCGGCGGGCTGGATGGCCCTGGCGATGCTGCCGGGCGTGGCCGCGACGGTCGCCTGGAACTGGGTGCGGTTCGGGCAGCCGGCGTCGGTGGACTACGGGTTCTTCCTGGTGCCGCAGACGCTGGGGCTGCCGGCCCCCGCGGCGCTGTTCGGCCTGCTGCTGTCGCCGGGGCGGGGGCTGCTGTGGTTCGCGCCCCTGGCCGTGCTGGCGATCCCGGGCTTCCGGCGCGCGTGGCGGGAGGGCCGCGTCACGGGCGTCGCTTGCGGGCTGGGGTTCGTGGCGCTGCTGCTGCTGTATTCCGGCTTCTCGATCTGGCACGGGTCCGAGCAGTGGGGGCCGCGCTACCTGGTACCGGCGATCGGCCCGCTGGCCGTGCTGGTCGCGATGGCGATCGGGAAGGAGGGCGCGTCGCGGCGGGCCCGGCGCGCGGGACTGGCCGTGCTGGTCGCGGCCGGCATCGCGGTCAACCTGCCCGGCCTGCTGGTCCGGTACACCGACTTCTTCGCCGCGGTGCCGTATACGCCGTACTCCGCGATCCACCTGGACGCGCAGGGGCGCCCCCTGACCCCCCCCGAGACCGACAACCTGTTCCGCACCAACTTCGTGCCGCAGTTCTCGCCGATCGCGGGCCACCCCTGGCTGCTGCGGCACGCGATCCTGGGGGGCGATCTGGCCGGGGACTGCCCCTGGGCCGGGCTGGAGGGCGCCGGGCCGCGGATCCGCACGGCCGACCTGGACCCGCGGATCGACCTGTGGTTCGTGCCCGAACCGGACTGGCCGGCCTCGACCGTCGCGGTGACGCTGGCGTTGCTGGCCGTGCTGCTGGTGGCTGCCGTCGGTTCCGGGATCGAGGCGTTCCGGGCGACCGGTTGAACTTCCCTGCGCATCCGGGCATCATTCCCTGTCGTCCGGGGTCTTCCGGGAAATCAGGGCGGATCGGGAATGAGGGAGAGGCTGCGTCGCTGCCTGGGCTGGACCGTGTCCGTCCTGCGGGCCGGCACCGGGATCCTGGCGGCGGTCTGGGGGTTGGCGGCGTTCCTGCTGCTGTGCGCCCGGTCGCGGATGCTGGACGCCACCGAGGTCCGGTACGCCCTGGGCGCGGCCCTCGCCTTCGTGTCGTTCCTCGTCATCGCCCGGTGGCTCCCCCGCCCTCGGTTTCCCTGGCTCTCCCGCGCCATCGGCCTGCTGCTGGTGCTGGGGTTCCTGTCCTGGTACGGGGAGAGCGTGTCCGATCGGGCCCTCCTCACCCGGCTGCCCGGAACGGACCTGTTCGTCCCCAACGGCCTTGGCGTGTCGGCCCGGCAGACCAACGAGTTCCTGATGCGCGGCGCGCCGGGGCGGGATCGGCCGGAAGGGGTGCCGACGATCGCGCTGGTCGGCTGCTCGATGATCCTCGGCGCCGGGGTCGAGGATCCGGACGCCCCGGATGCCTGGCTGGAGCGGCAGTTGCGCGACACCCGGAACCTGGAGACGCGGGTGTTCAACTTCGGGCTGGCCGCGGGCGGCGCCGGGGCCCTGGGAGAACTGGTCGGTTACGCGTCCCGGGAACTTTCGCCCGACCTGGTCGTCGTCTACCTGCCGGCCCACCACATGACCCCGGGCGTCGACCACGGCTTCCGGCAGGCCCTGCTGGGCGGGAACCCGATCTACCGGCTGCTGGTGGCGTCCCACTTCGAGCCGCTGTACGTCCTGGCGGCGACGGTGCTGGGGGCCCCGGGGAAGGGGGCCGACGCGGCCTTCGAGGAGAAGTTGCTTGCGATCTTCGACGACTTCGTCGAGAAGGCGGGCGGGTCGGCGCTGATGATCGTGTCCGACATGAGGGACGGGTCCCACTACCCGCAGTTGCGGACGATTCGCGGTCCCCACCAGCACTCGCTGGCGATCGCGCGCTGGGCGGGGCGCCATCCGGGCGTCCGGGTCGTGGACGTCTCGGACGACCCCGCGTGGCAGGCCGCCGGGACCCAGCCCGACTCGCACTGGACCGTGGAAGGGATCCGGACCGTGACGGGCATCCTTTCGGGCTGGGTCGAGAAGACCCTCCGGGAACGGTCGCTGGAGGGAGCATCCTGACGATTCGTACCGAAGGATGGCCCGTGCGTGACCTGTGCGTGAAAGCGCCCAGAATCTCATTGCTTGTTGCCCGGCTTGCTGCTAGCAATACGTCCTTGTTGACGGAGGAGGCACGATGTCGCCCTCGCCCATCCAGCCCGCGCCGGTCGTCCCGGAGAAGGGTGCCCCGGAAGTCGTCCCCGGCGTGCCTCCCGGCCGCCCGGACGGCCGCATGGCCTTCGCCAGCCGCTGGGACCTGTTCCTTTACATGTTCCTGCGGATCCGGGAGACTCGCCGCTACTGGCTGATCCCGGTACTGCTGTTCGTCGGGCTGCTGGGCCTGATGGTGAACCTGTTCACCGGGCACAACGTCCTGCCCGCGATCTACAGCCTGATACCCTGAGGAGGCCATGTCATCGTCCCGGGACCCCGGATACCTGCCCTCTGGGGAGGGCGAAAGGCCATGCCTCCGCTGCCGGTGCTTCTTCTGGACCTTCGTGCTCCTGGTGGTGGCCGGCATCGCCGGCGTGGTGTGGCGCGCATGGATTTCCGCGCCATACGACCTTCAGCGGCTGCAGCGGGTCGCAGCCCTGCTGGAATGGCACCCCGACCTGATGTGGCGGGTGCGTCCGGACCTCGACACGACGTTCGAAGGGACGGACGTGTGGACCGACCGCCAGGGCATGCGAATCACCCGCCCGGCGGATGCGATGGCCCCGGACCCGTCCAGGGGCATGCCGGAGATCGCGGCCTTCGGCGGCAGCCCCACGTTCGGGTACGGGGTCCAGGCGGACCAGGCCTGGCCGGCGGTCCTCCAGTCCCTGCTCCGTGAACGGTTGCCGGCCGCGCGCGTCCGGAACGCCGGGCAGATCGGCTACACGTCCTGGCAGGGGCGGCGGCTGGTGGCCGAGGTCATCGACGACTGGAAGCCGGACCTGGTGCTGATCGACTTCGTCGTCAACGATGTCGAAAGGCTTCGCTTCTTCTTCCCCGACGGCCGGGAGGACGGCGAGGCCTCGCTGCCCTCGGCGGCGCGGGTCCGGGTCGGCAACGCCCTCCGCTTCTTCCCTCCGACCGCGGCGCTCCTGGAGGCGACGGTGCGGCTGGGCTACTGGGCGAAGGGGAAGCCGGATCCCCGGTGGATCTACGAACTGGCCAGCGTCCGGACCCCGATCGCCAGGTACGGGGAGAACCTGCGTGCGATGGTCTCGATGTGCCGCCAGCGGCGGATCCCCGTCGCCTTCGTGGTTCGGGCCTTCCAGTTGCCGTTCGAGATCCCGGACCCTCCGGAGGGCCTGGGCCTGCGGATCGACGAGGCGCAGGCCGCCCTGGACGCCGGGGACGCGGCGGGCGCGCGGGACAAGGCGCTGCAGGCGCGGGACCTGGACCGGGGTATTGGCAGCCGGCCCCACTACCTGCTGGGACGAGCGCTGGAGGCCCTGGGCGACGAGGAGGCGGCCCGCGAGTCCTACAGCCGTGCCGTTGCCGCAATCATCGTGGACTGCATCCGGGACGCCCGCCTCTTTAACGAAAGTGCGCGGAAACTCGCCGGCGAGATGGACGTGCCGATCGCCGACCTGACGCCCTGGATGGGCGACGGCAAGGCGGACATGCGGTACTACCTGCCGGGCGACTACATCCACCCGAACCCGGCCGGTCAACGGCTGACGGCGCGATCCGTGGCGAACGTCGTGCTACGGCTGCTGGGCGATGGGGACGGGGGGCTGTTCGAGGAAGGCGAAGATCCGGTCGTGGGCACCTGACCGCGCGTGTTCCTGCAGCAGCACCGTCGCGTCGTCGATCAACTCGTCGAAGTAGGCCGTGACCGCCGCCTCGTAGGCCTTCGGGCGCTGTGCCGCGTGGAAGATCCAGTGGATGTAGATGTTGGGCAGCATGAACTGCCAGCACCGGGCCTGGGCCTTGCGGTCGGTCGCGGTCCCCTTGTAGTTCTCGGTTTCCGACAGGCCCAGCCGCAGCAGGATCCGGCCGGTCGTGTCCGCGTCGGGGTTCGGGTCCATCCCCTTGCCGGGTGCCAGGATCTTCGCGATGTACGGCATCGGGCGGTCGATGTCGCAATGCAGCACCGGCGTGTGGTACGTGACGTCGAAGCGTCTCGCCAGCCCGCGCAGCCGCTCGATGACGGGGTCCATGTGGCCGGGGAAGAACGGCCAGTCGCGGGTGATGCCGTCGGCCAGGTGGTGCACGTCGTGCCGCAGGCAGTGGGCCAGGGTCGCCATGTGGTTGGCCAGGGCGCAGTGCCCGCAGTTCTGCAGGGTCATGAACCCGTGGCGGGTCACGTAGTGCAGGCGCCGGTGGTCCGCGATCCACTTCGCCAGCGGCGTGGTCTCGTAGATCCAGTGCACGAACTTCCGGTCCGGGAAGCGCGCCGCCAGCTTCGCGGCGTTGTATGACGAGTGCTCGGCGCCCACGAACCCGTGGCGCCGGTAGTTCAGCAGGTGGATCTCGTCGAACTGCTGCGCCATCAGGGCGGCCGAGGCCGTCGAGTCCGTGCCGCCCGAGTAGAGGATGGCGACCCGGGAAGGGAAGTCCGCATTCATCGCGAGGGCTCCTGCACTTTGCGCAACAGCCAGGCCAGCATGCGGATGTACCCGGTGTATACCGCGTTGGTGATGCGCCCCAGCAGCTCGGACAGGTTGATCCGGGCCTTGTAGGGCAGCAGCAGGGCGATTCCCAGGAGGAGGCAGCCCAGCACCCACTTGACGATCCGTCCCATGATTCCCGGTTGCGTCGGGGTGGGCGAGGGCACGTACACGGTCCGGCCTCCTTGGTGGTCGGGGAATGCGGGCCCCGGAAAGCGGGGAACCCTTCCGGCCGATGATACGCCGATCGAGCGCTTGTGCGCCATCATCATCCTGCCGCGGGACGGGCTGGAGGCGCGGGCGCGTCAGGAACCGGCTCGCCCCCCCCGCCGGAATCCCCAGCCGATCAGCGGGGGGGTCACCATCGTCGTGACAATGACCATGATGACGACCGCCGAGTACGTGGTGGCATCGACGATCGGCTCGCCGGCAACGTGCAGTCCCAGGCCGATGGAGGCGAAGATCAGGCCGACCTCGCCGCGGGGGATCATGCCCAGGCCGACCGCCAGCCGGTTCACGCCGCGGTCGATCACGCCCAGCGAGCACGCCTGCTTCCCCAGGACGGCCGCGATCGTCAGGGCCCCGGCCAGCCACAGCGCGTCGATCGACGCGAAGGTCCGAAGGTCCACCCGGGCCCCCATCTGCACGAAGAAGACCGGCACCAGGAACGAGGCCAGCGGGTGCAGCAGGTCCTCCAGTTGGTGGGCCTCCCGCCGGGCCAGTTCCCGGTAGTGCACGGGCTCCAGCAACAGGCCGGCCGCGAAGGCGCCCACGATCGGGGCCAGGCCCGCCAGGCCGGCCGCCAGGGACAGCAGGAAGCAGAACACCAGGGCCAGCGCCAGCAGGATGCCTGCACCTCTCAGGCGGGAGGCCAGCCCGAAGACCCGCGGAGACAGGAACGACCCGATGGCCAGGCCGCCCCCCAGGAACAGCACCGCCTTGCCCAGGATCCAGGCCTGCGACCCGATCCCCATCGTCTCGCCGCGGTCGGCGGCGGCGATGATCCCGGAAACGACGGCCAGCACCACCAGCCCCAGCACGTCGTCGATCACCGCGGCTCCCAGGATGATCCGTGCTTCCCGGCCGGTGGAAAGGTCCAGGTCCTTCAGCACCCGGGCCGTGATCCCGACGCTGGTCGCGGTCAGCGTCGCCCCCAGGAACAGGTGGACATACGTGGAGTGGTCCGGCAGCAGCCACGCCCCGACGCCCCAGCCCAGCGCCATCGGGACGGCGACGCCCAGCAGGGCCACCAGCAGCGAGGACAGCCCCACCTTCACCATGTCCCGGACCGTCGATTCCAGCCCCACCTCGAACAGCAGGACCAGGACCCCCAGGCGGGCCAGCATGTCCACGGACGGGTCGGTCGCAAGCCGGTCCAGCCCGGGTACGCCGAGGAGGGCCAGGTTGCCCAGGACCACGCCCGCGACCAGCTCGCCCAGCACGGAGGGCTGGCCCAGCCGGATCGCCAGGTGGCCGGCCAGCTTGGCGGCCAGCAGGATGACGACCAGGAATCCCAGCAGGGGCAGGGAGGGGTCGGCCCCGGCGGCGAGGGCCGTCGAGGGGGCCAGCAGCACCACCGCCGCCAGCCACGCCAGGGATCGGGTGTTCATGGGGATTCTCCGGGGCTGCCGGGGAGTTCCATGGGCACGTTCGGCGCCTCCGGACCTTCCGGGGCTTGCCGGTACATCACCCGGAGGAACGGGTCCAGCCAGCCGCGCTCGGCCAGGAAGGCCAGGAACGCGGTGGCCATGATGCTGAACAGGATGATGGCGTAGGCCACGTCGCGGATGGCCTCGCCCTGGGGCAGGCGGGCCTCGACGGCCAGGGAGGCCAGAACGGCCGCGGCCAGCCCCTTCGGGATCATGACCGACGCGATGGAGGCGTCGCGGATCGGGGTGCGTCCGCCCAGGGCCAGGCGCGCCACCGGGATCCGCAGCAGCAGCGTCACCCCGACGAACGCCAGCCCGGCCAGCACGTGGTCCAGGTTCGCCAGCCGCATCGAGATCCCGATGTACACGAAGAAGAAGGTCTTCACGACGAAGACCATCTCTGCGAAGAAGGCGCGCTCGGCCTCCAGCAGGTGACCGGTCCGGGTGTCCAGGCCCGCCCAGTGCAGCACCGCCTGGAGGGACTCGGTGTTCCCCAGCACGAACCCGAACGTCAGCGCGGCGATGGCCCCGCTGAAGCCCAGCAGTTCCGTGATCCCGAACACCACGAAGACGAAGGCCGGGGTCGTGAACATGGACGTCTGGAGGCTGCGGATCCGCTCCAGCAGGAACGCCCATCCCACGCCGGCCGCGCCGCCGATCAGCAGGGCCAGCAGCAGCGAACTGATCATGTGCCCCGCCAGCGCCGGGCCGATCTTCCCCTCGACGCCGGACGCCTGCGCGAATCCCAGGACCAGCACGATGCAGACGACGTCCGAGATGGCGGACTCCACCACCAGCGTGACCCGCCCCTTCCCGGACACCCGGAGGCGGGATACCAGCGGCACGACGACCGCGGCCGACGTCGCGCCGGCGATGGTCCCCAGCGTGGCCGCCGACAGGTAGCCCATCCCCAGCCACCACCAGGCCAGCCCCCCGACCACCAGCGTGGTCGCCGCGACGTTCAGGATCGCCAGGCGCATCGCGCCCCCCATCGATCGCGCCAGCGTCGACAGGTTCAGGTCCAGCCCGCCCTCGAACAGGATGACGACCAGCGCGGCGGTGGTGAAGACGTTGCCGGCGCGGCCCAGCCCGGAGGGCGACAGGAGGCCCGCCACCGGCCCCAGCAGCAGCCCGACCAGGACCAGCGGCAGCACGTCGGGGATGCGGGTGCGTTCAAAGATCCCGGCGAACAGG
Organism: uncultured Myxococcales bacterium; assembly: GCA_937975765.1. Taxonomy (GTDB): domain Bacteria; phylum Myxococcota_A; class UBA9042; order DTJE01; family DTJE01; genus CAIZWN01. The sequence goes on along the minus strand of CALJUR010000047.1, from coordinate 51,054 downwards.
TGGGCCAGGAAGATCAGCAGTCCGGCCAGCACGATGATCCAGGCGGCCTGTTCCATCCACTGCCCTCCCGCAGACGCCTTCGCCCGATGGGGTTGATTGTACCGGCATCCCGCCCGGGGGGATACCGGGCCCAATGGGACCGGACGGTCAAGATTGACCGGATGGTCACCATACGACACAATGGAGGAGACGGTCAACGGTGGCGGCGTTCGGGCGCCCGGGAGGAAGGCGTGGACAGGAAGCCGGTGTTCTGCGTGATGGGGGCGGGCCACGGCGGCCTGGCGATGGCCGGCCACCTGGGCCTGATGGGCTTCGAGGTCCGGCTGTTCAACCGGACCGAGGAGCGGCTGCGCGCCGTGCAGGTGGAGGGGGGGGTGCACGTGGCCGGCGAGGTGTCGGGCTTCGGGCATGTCGCCGTGGCCACCTGCCACGCGGGGGAGGCGCTGGAGGGGGCCGACGTGATCATGGTCGTGACCCCGGCGACGGCGCACCGGGACCTGGCGAAGGCCGCGGCCCCGCACCTGCGTTCCGGCCAGGTCGTGGTCCTGAACCCCGGGCGGACGTTCGGGGCCGTCGAGTTCTACCAGACCCTGCGCCGGTCCGGCTGCGAGGCGGACGTGATGATCGCCGAGACCCAGACGTTCCTGTACGCCAGCCGCGTGACCGGGCCGGGCCAGGCGCACGTGTTCCGGATCAAGAACTACATCCCGCTGGCGACGCTGCGGGCCCACCGGATCCCCGAGTGCCTCGCGAGGATCCGGCCGGCGTTCCCGCAGTTCATCCCCGGCGACAACGTCTTCAAGACCAGTTTCAACAACATCGGGACGGTGTTCCACCCGGCGCTGATGCTGCTGAACACGGGCTGGGTCGAGGACCCCGCGGACTTCGAGTTCTACTACCAGGGCACCACCGAGGCGGTCTCGAAGGTGCTGGAGCGGATCGACGCCGAGCGGGTGGCCGTGGCCGCCGCGCTGGGCCTGCAGGCGATGACGGCGCGCGAATGGCTGTACTTCGCCTACGATGCCGTCGGGCGGAACCTGTTCCAGGCCATCCACGCCAACCCGGGATACCGCGGGATCCTGGCGCCACACCGGATGGAGATGCGATACCTCAGCGAGGACGTCCCCTGCAGCCTGGTCCCGATGAGCTCGGTGGGACGCCGGTTCGGCGTGCCGACCCCGATGATGGACTCGATGATCGAACTGGCCTCGACGATCCTGGAGACGGACCTGCGCGCCGGGGGCCGGACCCTCGAGTCGCTGGGCATCGACGGCATGGACCTGCGGCAGTTGAGGATGCTGGCCATCGGCGAGGCGCCCAGGAAGGACGAGGGGAGGACCCGGTGAGCGCGCTGCTGAAGGACCTGCTGCACGACTACCTGCTGCTGTTCGCGATGGTGAACGCGATCGGCAACCTGCCCCTGTTCGCGGACCTGACGGCCGGCCTGGAAGGGCGGGCGCGCCGCCGGACCTTCCGGGTCGCCGTGGCGGTCGCCGCGGGCCTCGTGCTGGGCTTTGCCTTCCTCGGGAACTGGATGCTGACCGAGGTCTTCGGGCTGACGACCGCGGAGTTCCAGATCGCCGCGGGCATCCTGGTGTTCACCGTGGCGGCCCGCGGGACGATCCTCGGCCCCCGCTCCATGGTCGCCTTCGGCGAGCCTGCCGCTGGCGGCATCGCGGTCTTCCCGATGGGGTTCCCGTTGCTGGCCGGCCCCGGGACCATCCTGACCACGATCCTCCTGATGCGCCAGGTGGGTCCGATTCGCGCGGCCGTCGCGGCAATGCTGGTGTACCTGACCGTCCTGCCGATGATGCAGTTGTCGCGGTGGGTGGAACGGGCCTTCAGCCGGGTCGGCGTGCTGGTCGTGTCCCGCGTCCTGTACATCTTCATCTGCGCGAAGGCCGTGGCGTTCGTGATCGAGGGCGGCCGCGCCCTGCTGGCGCAACAGCCGTGAGGCGCATCGTGGTCCCCCGCCCGTGGCCGTGCTAGACTGCGCGCGCGGGAGGCGGCATGTTCCTGTCGATGTTCCGGGGGGATCTCCCGGCGAGGCTTCGGTCGTCCGCCGTGGCGGTGGGGGGCACCTGCCTGCTGTTCCTGGCGAGCGCCCTGGTCGTCGAGGGCATGCTGCTGTGGGACTCGCCCCTCCCCCTGGCCGGTTTCTACGGGACCGCCCTGCTTTCCCTGGCCGCGTCGGCGCACCACCATTACCTGCGCCTGAGCCAGGCCATCCGGAAGGTTCGCTACCTTCGATCGGCGCTCCCGGACGGCGTCCTGGTGGCGCTGATGGTGGCGTCTGCCCGGACTCCCGAGATCCTCGCCGTGGCCGGGACGCTGAGGTCGCTGTATGCGATTGCGGTCGTGGCCCGGAACACGGGATGGGGCCGCAGGGTCCTGGAAGGCCTCTTCCGCAATCCCGCCATCGCCACGGTGGTCTCGTTCGCTGCCGCCATCGTCGTCGGGACGATCCTGCTGGCGATGCCCCGGGCGACCCTCGACCTGCAGGGCACCTCGCTGGTGGACGCGTTCTTCACCGCGGTGTCGGCCACCTGCGTCACGGGCCTGGCGGTGGTCAACACCCATGCGGACGCCTTCTCCAACCCCGACCTCCCGTCGTTCTCGACGTTCGGCCAGATCGTCCTCCTGCTGCTGATCCAGTTCGGCGGGCTGGGAATCATGACCCTGTCGGCGATCGGGGCCGTCGTGGCGGGGGGCGGGCGGGTCTCGCTCCGCGACCGGCGCATGGTGGCGAACGTGCTGGACGAGGAGAGTCCCATGTCCGCCACGGGCCTGCTTCGCTCGATCGTGGTGATGACGCTGGCCTTCGAGGCGGCGGGGGCAATGCTGCTGGCCTGGCGGTTCCGTTCCCTGTTCCCGGACCAGGTGGAGGTGGCTGCCTGGTTCGGGCTGTTCCACTCGGTGTCGGCCTTCTGCAACGCGGGCTTCTCCTTGTTCGGTCGCAGCATGGTCGCGTTCCGGACCGACCCGGTGGTGAACCTGGTGATCGGGAGCCTGATCGTTGCGGGGGGGCTGGGTTTCACGGTCATTGCCGCGCTGTTCGCCCGCCGGACCTGGCGGGGAGGGGTGCGCGGCGCGTTCCGGCGGCTGCCCGTCCACGCGCGGCTGGTCCTGGTGGCGACGGCGGGCCTGTTGCTCTGCGGGACCTTGCTCCTGTTGTGGCTGGACGCCGACGGAGGACTGGCAGGACTGCCCTGGCAGGACCGCCTCTGGGCGGCGGGTTTCCAGGCCGTGTCGGCGCGGACGGCAGGCTTCAACACGATCGACCTGGCCAACACCACGCGGGCGGCCCTGATCGTCTACCTGTTCCTGATGTTCGTCGGGGCTTCGCCCGGCGGCACCGGCGGCGGCATCAAGACCACCACGTTCTCACTGCTGCTGCTGTCGTTGCGGGCCACGTTGCGGAACCGGGACGACGTGGTCCTCTGGGGCCGGTCGATCGGCGCCCGGACCCTGATGAAGGTCAGCGTGGTCACGCTCCTGTCGTTCGTCGCGTGCCTGCTGGGTTGCCTGGTGCTGCTGGCGACCCAGGCGGGGCTGGGCACCGAGGCGTTGATGTTCGAGACGGTCAGTGCCTTCGGAACCGTGGGCTTGAGCATGGGGATCACGCCGGGCCTCGACGGCACCGGCAAGATGGTCATCGCGTGCCTGATGTACCTGGGTCGCATCGGCCCGCTGACGCTGACCCTGGCGATCGGGCAGCGGAAGCCTGCCGGGGGCCTGCGCTATCCGGGGGGTCGCGTCATCGTGGGATGATGGGTTTTCGGGCCCCGGGACGGACTCCGGGGAGGGGAGGGAGCCGTGGGGAGCCGTGCAGTCGGGGTCGTGGGACTGGGCTTGTTCGGGCGCCGGGTGGCCCAGACCCTGGAGGAACTGGGCGTGGACGTCGTCGCCGTCGACCGCGACGCGACCCTGGTGGAGCGGCTGAAGGACCGGGTCACCCACGCGGTCTGCCTGGACGTGACGGACGAGGCGGCCCTGGGGGAGTCGGGGCTGCTGGCGTGCGACCTGGTCGTCGTGGCCATCGGGGAGGACATGGGGTCCTCGATCCTGGTGACGGCGATCCTGCGCAGGCTCGGGGTGCAGCGCATCGTCGCGCGTTCCCACTCGGACCTGCATGCGCAGGTGCTGCGTACGGTGGGTGCCCAGCGGACCATCGATCCCGAGGACGAGATGGGGATGCGCCTGGCACAGGAGATCTTCGCGCCGGACGTGCATGCGCGGTTGCGGTTGTCCACCGGGCAGGAGGTCGTCGAGGTCCGGGTCCACCGGAACCTGGTGGGCAAGACCATCGCCGATCTGAACTTCCGCCAGAAGTACCGGCTGAACATCGTCGCGATCAAGCACCCGCGGCCGGGCCGTGCCGCCGACGCCACGGATGCCTGGGAGGTCGTCCAGTTGCCGAGCCCCTCCGACGTGCTGCGCGACGGCGACGTGCTGGTGCTGATCGGCGATGCCGAGATGGTTCGGACGTTCCTGGACCTGTAGGACGCCGGAAGGACCCGCGACCGGGTCTACTGCGGCGATCAGGCGGGGCCCTGGACGCGGGACAGGTTCTTGACCCAGATGTTCATGTCTTCGTATGCGCCGAAGATGTCGCAGTTGTTGACAAGGCGGCCGTTGAACTCGTATCCCAGCCGGTGAAAGACGTAGTTCATCCCGAAACTTCGGGCCCGGGCCATCGTGTAGGCGCAGACGTAGTCGCGCGACCTCAACTCCCCCTCCAGCAGGGTGAGGATATGACTGATCAGCCCCTGGCTCCGGCAGTCGGGTCGCGTGGAACAGTCCGTCAACTCGGCGGCGCTTACCGCGGGATGCAACTCGGCGCTGGCCGCGGCCGCGATGCGACCGTTCCAGGTGCAGACCGCGAATATCGCCTCCTCCTGGAATACCGCCTCCAGGTACGAGGAGTGAATCAGGGGGGTGGGGTACGTCTCGAAGATCGACTGGTACAACTGGATCAACTCGGGGATGTCATCCCGGGTGGCCAGACGAAGGTCGCAGCCAACGGGGAGTGGCCGGGGCCGGGGGGAACTCTTGTCGGCCATCACCTTCTCGATCAGCAGGATCTCGTCCATCAGGCTGCCCGAGGTCAACCGTTCCTGCGAACGGAACTTGCTGACCACCAGGGCGTCCGCCCCGGATCGGTAGTACTTGAGGATGGCCTCGAGGACGTATCCATGTCCCAGGAACCTCTCCCAGTCGTCCGCGGATGCCATGATCGTGATCTTGTCGAACCCGTTGGCCTCGGCCAGCCACCGGAGCTTGAGGACCAGCGCCTCGTGGTCGGTCGCCTCGTACTCGCCGACCTTCAGGCGCTGGCTGTACTGGTCCAGGAAGACCCGCGCCCGGAACCCCTCGCCGCGGACGATGTGCTCGATGCCGTAGACCACGCCGATTGCACGCACGCTTTGGCCCTCGTCAAGGGTCAGTTCCACGACCCCCAGCGGCGATCGCTCCTTGACAGGTGTCGGGCGGATGTCTTCGATCAGCGGTCGATCGGTGGCCGGTAATGGTACGGAATCCTGGGGCTTCATGGGTTCCTCCCTCGCAGGGTCGAGGAGACGGCCTCCGCGAGCCCCGTCGATTCGTCCGGCGGCGGTTCCGGCGGCAGGCTGGCGTCCTCGACCTGGGCCAGGCGCCGGTTGTACGCCAGCAGCACGTCCGCGCCGGTCAGCACCCCCAGCACCGCGTCGGGGGTTCCCTCGCGCGTGACCACCAGTTCCTCCACGCCGTGACCCGTCATCAGGCGCTGGGCCGTTGCCACCGGATCGTTCGGGGCCACGGAAAGGCTGGAAGGGGGCACCAGGTCGCGGGCGGTCCGGGTCCGTGCGGAGGCTGGATCGTCGTGCAGCAGGTGCAGCAGTTCGCCCAGGTGGAAGCTGCCGACCAGCCGCCCGTCGGTCCCGACCACGGGGAATACGCGCTGCCGGGTGTCGGCGGTGGCCTTCAGGACCTCGGTGGCCGGCAGGTCCGCGGGGATCGAGACCAGTTTGCGATCCTTCTTGTAGACCTCGCCGACGGGGGTGGTCCCCATGATCTGCATCGCGTACTCGGTGAAGTGCGCGGGCGAATGGACCTTCGAGGGCACCTGGCTGCGGTAGATGGACCAGCGACGGCTGACCAGGAACGCCAGCGCGCACACCCAGACGGCCGGGACCAGCAGTTCGTAGTTGCCGGTCATCTCGCTGACCATGATGACGGTCGACAGCGGGGTCTTGGCCGCGGCGGCGAAGAAGCCCGCCATGCCCACGACGGCGAAACTGCTGGGGTGGGCGACGACGCCGGGCATCCACAGGTGGAAGGCCTGGCCGACCGCCGCGCCCAGGGTGCCGCCGATGACCATGGAGGGGCCGAACACGCCGGCGCTGCCGCCGGAACCGATCGTCAGGGAGGTCGTGAGGATCTTGCCGAACGCGATCAGCAGCAGGACCCCGATGCCGACCTGGGGGCCTTGCGCCACGACGTCCTGCAGGACGCCATAGCCGGTGGACAGCACGTCCACTACGCGAGGGTCCTCGACGTTCAGGAACAGCACCAGGCCGATCAGGCCGGTCAGCGCTCCCCCGAGGACCGGCTTCAGCCAGGCCGGCATCCGCAGCCGACGGAAGAGGCTCTCGGTGCCGTAGAACACCTTGATGTAGACCAGCGCGCCCGCCGCGACCACCAGGGCCAGGACCAGGTACGGGCCCAGTTCCAGGGGGTTGCCGAAGCCGAAGTGCGGGGTCCCGGTGAACATCTGGCCATAGCCGTACTTCGCCGCGAACACCGCGTAGGCCACGATGCTGGTGACCGCGGCCGGCAGGAGGACCTCGGTCTCGACATCGGCCGTGGAATAGAGGACCTCGGCCGCGAAGATGGCCCCGGCCAGCGGGGCCCGGAAGATCGCCCCGACGCCGGCCCCCAGCCCTGCCGCCAGCAGCCAGCGCCGGTACTTGACTCCCATCCCCAGGCGCGTGGCCAGGAAACTGCCGAAGCCCGCCCCGATCTGGGCGATGGGGCCCTCGCGCCCGCCCGAGCCGCCCGTCCCCATCGTCAGGACGGTGGCGACCAGCTTGACCAGCGGGACGCGCTTGCGGATCCGGCCGCCCCGCCGGTGGTACGCGAGGATCGCCGCATCGGTCCCGTGGCCCCGGGCCTCGGGGGCCAGGAAGTGGACCAGCAGCCCGGCGGCCAGCCCGCCCAGCGCGGGCAGCAGGACCATCAGCCACGGCACGAACCGTTCCGCGAGGGGCAGGACGAAGTCCGGGGCCTCGCCGCCGGGATGGCCTGGTTCCAGCCCCATGACGGTCCGGAAGCACAGCATCCGCACGAATTCCAGGGACATCTGGAACGCGATCGCGCCCAGGCCGGCCACGACCCCCAGCACGGTCCCGATCAGCAGCCAGCGCCCGATGCCGCGGAAGTCGAAGGCCCGCTGCGTGCCCGTCGTGAGGGCCCGACCGGCCCCCAGGATTGCCCGGGGACTGAAGCCATCCATGCGAAACGGCACGTCGTACCTCGCGAGGAAGGGTGGAACGGAACCCGCTTCCGAGGGTTCGCGGTCTGTTCCCCGGCCTTCTACACCCGCAGGCTCAGGATGTCTCGTCCCATCCGGCGGCGGATCGATCGCGGGTGCGTCCCACCAGCGATACCGGGATGTCCGGGCCCAGGGCGTCCAGCCAGAGGTCCCAGTAGAACATCTCCTCCGGGGATCGAAGCACGATCCCGTCCGCCACCTCCCGCTCTTCCAGGAAGCGCGCTACCGGGACCCGGCGGGCGGCATGGGCGGCCAGGATGTCGGCCGACCCGGTCCCTTCCGAGAACTTCAGTTTGGCCCGCATCGCGATGTCGTCCGGCAGGAGGTCCCGGAAGGCCTCGCGCAACAGCCACTTCTCCGGCCGGTCCTCCCGCGGCTCCAGCATCGACACGGGCAGGCTGCACGCGTACCGGACCAGGTCCAGGTCCAGGAAGGGAACGCGCCCCTCCAGCCCGTGGGCCATCGTCATCCGGTCGGTCCGCTGCAGGTTCGTGTCCTGCAGGCGGTCCAGGATGCCGACCAGTTCCTGCCGCAAGGCCTCCCCGCCACCCAGCGCCCCCAGGTAGGCGTACCCCGCGAACAGTTCGTCCGCGCCCTCCCCGGTCAGCACCACCTTCACGTGCTGGGCCGCCAGCCGCGACACGAACCAGCCGGGCACGGCGGAACGCACCAGGGGGGCATCGAACGACTCCAGGGAGGCGACCACCTCGGGCAGGGCCGCCACCGCCTCGTCGGCCGTGTAGATCACCTCGTGGTGCCGGGTCCCCAGGAAGTCGGCCATCCGCCGCGCGGCCTGCAGGTCCGGCGCCCCTTCCATGCCGGCGGCGAACGAGTGGAGGTGCGGGACGTGCCGGCGCATCAGGGCGGCGACGATGCTGGAGTCCAGGCCTCCCGACAGGAAGACGCCGATCGGCACGTCGCCCATCAGGCGTTTCGTGACGGCGGCCTCCAGGCGTTCCCGGACGCCCGCCACCGCTTGCGACCACGTCAGGCCGGGCATCGGGACCGGCGCGCAGGGCAGGGCGAAGCGGTGCGGGGTCTCCCCGGCGAAGCAGGCGTGACCGGCCGGCAGGGCGTGCAGTTCGTCCATCGGCGGGAACGCCTTCAGTTCGCTGGCGACCAGGATCGTGTCGCCGCGCCGGCCGTGGTACAGCGGCTTGATTCCCATCGGGTCGCGGGCCAGCAGCAGGCCGTCGGGCGTGGCCATCGCGAAGGCGAACATGCCGTCCAGGTCGGACACCAGGTGCTCGCGACGCTCCTCGAACAGGTGGACCAGCACCTCGGTGTCGCAGGCCGTGCGGAACCGGTGCTCGTGCAGCAGTTGGGCCCGCAGGTGCCGGTGGTTGTAGATCTCGCCGTTGAACGCCACCCCGACGGTCCCGTCCTCGTTGGACAGGGGTTGCGCCCCGCCGGCCGGATCGACGATGGCCAGGCGGACGTGGCCCAGCCAGGCATCCCCGACCCGGGCCTCGCCCTCGCCGTCCGGGCCCCGGTGGTGCATCCGGGCCATCATCTCCCGGATCCGGTCCGGGGCATGAAGCCCCAGTGCAGCCGCGATTCCGCACATCTAGGACTCCAGTCCCAGCCGCGCCAGGCGTTCGCGTTCGGACAGCGATGCCCCGGTCCCGGGGTCGATCGCGTCCCAGCCGCCGTCCACGCAGCGGGTGATCACCTCGCCCTTCAGGCCCGGGACCCCCCGGAAGTGCGGCGTGTCCAGGACCCCCAGGCGGACGGCCCGGGCCAGCGTGTCGGCGTCGGTCCAGGGGTCCGGTGCCGAGTCGCCCAGCCGCCGGATGCCCTCCAGCAGGTCCTGCGCCTCCTGCACCAGGCGGGTCTTGCGGGCCTGGACGCGCGGGTCCAGCGCCGGGTCGGGCATCCCCTTCAGGGCCAGCCGGACCGCGCCGCGGGCGATGCGGCAACTGGCGATCAGCGAGCCCGGATCGGTGACCCCGTGCGCCTCCGTGAACCCGACGACGTGCAGGATGTGGGGCCGCAGCGTCATCGCGAAGATGGTCGAGGCCGCCATGTGGCCCTTGGCCTCGTCGGGGTCCCGGGGCAGGCTGGTGATGCCCGCGCGGACCTCGCGCCACACCCGGAACCCCCCCTCCTGAAGGCTGCCGACCAGTTCCATCTTGGCCAGCATCTTGGCCAGGTCCATCGCCGGCGCGGTCGACGGGGGGGTGTTGTGCATCATCTGAAGGACGTAGTCCCGGACCCCCTTCGCCTTCGCGTTGTAGGCCGCCAGGAAGGCCATGGCGACGGCCAGCGAGTCGTGGGCGTCCCGCAGGCTCCACTGGTGGGACTCGTTGACCTCCACCGGCACCCCGCGGGAGGCGTACCAGGCGATCGCGGACTGCTTCTCGCGGATGGCGTCGGCCAGCGGCACGCGGCTGCGGCCGTCCATCTCGCTATACCAGCACAGCGGGATCGCGCCCCAGGCGTTGTGCAGGGTTTCCACGCTCATCTGTGCCCATTTCACCAGGTCCCGCGTTCCGGCATAACAGCGAACGAGGGGTTGGTTGCCGCAGCGGGTCGCCCGGTAGAGGGCCGTCAGGTCGTTCCGGTGCCGCAGCGGCACGCCTCCGGCGCCGTCCTGCGCGGGGTCCATCTCCCCGGGCCGGAAGAAGTGCTCCTGGGCGTTCTGGTCGGGACCGATGGACAGGACGTCCAGCACCCCCGACTCGGCGATGCGGCGGGCGCCCTCCAGCGTGGCGACCAGGCTGGGCTCGCCGTAGTGGTGCCGGACGATCGGGTGCGGCCACGAGGCCTCGATCCGGGAAACGAGGTCCTTGGGCCACCGCCTGGAGGCGCGAGCGCCAGCCGTTCCCGCCAGCCACTGCCCGAGGGCCCCTTCCGGCTCGCTGCCGTCGAAGACCTTCTCGAACAGGCGGAATCGCCGGGCCGCCTCGGCCGCCAGGCCGGTGCCGCCGAAGACCCAGCGCACGCCGGGGACGGATGGGGCCCGGGTCTCGAGGGCCTGCAGGATCGGGGGAAGGTCGTCCGGGGTCAGCCGGTAGGACAGCGCCACGATCTGCGGGGCCTCGCGCCGTACCGACTCGACCAGGCGGTCGATCGACACCGCGGGGCCCAGGGAGACCGCCTCCCAGCCCAGGTCCTCGCAGGCCCTCAGGAAATGGTCCAGGCCGGCCACGTGCACGCAGGGGGCCAGGGCCGCGCCGACGATCTTCCTTCCTTTCATGACGATCCTCCGCGATCGGTTCCTTGCCTTCCCAGGTTGACGGAAGGTGACGTTTGTGTCAAGTATGACGAAGCAGTCACTTATCGGGGTGCTTGACGAAAGCGGGATTCGCGCCGAAAGTCGGCGCCGGCCGCTGCACCGGGAGGTCGGGATGCCCGTCGTGGGACGCAGGGAGCGCAAGAAGAACGACACCCACCAGGCCCTGCTGGCCGCGGCGACGCGACTGTTCGCGCACTGCGGGATCTACGGCGCCACCATCGAGGAGATCACCGAGGCGGCGGACCTGGGCAAGGGGACCTTCTACAAGCACTTCGAAAGCCGGGATGCCATCATCGCCGCGGTCCTGGGACAGGGCTTCGGGCTGCTGAACGGGCGGATGCACCAGCAGGCGGGCTCCGGCGGCGACCTGGGCGAGGTCGTCCGCGGCATCGTCGAGGTGCACGCGCAATTCTTCTCGGGCCATCCCGAGTACCTGCTGCTGTTCCACCAGGCGCGGGGCTGGCTGAAGCTGGCGGGACAGAAGACGAACCCCGTCCGCGAGGAGTTCCGGGCCTACGTCGACGTGCTGGCCGGCCTGCTGGCCACCACGCGATGGGGGCGGTCCGTCGCGCAGGAGGACCACCGGCGGGCCGCGCGGGCGCTGGCCGGGGTCATCTCGGGGGCCTTTTCGTACGAGGTGATCGTCGGGAGCGGGGACCTGGCCGCGATGGGGCTGGTGGACGAACTGGCCCGGATGGGACAGGCCCTGGTCCTGCAGGGGGAGCATCCATCCGGCGATCCGGCTTGAGAGCGGGAAACGGGAGTCGAACCCGCGACCTGCAGCTTGGGAAGCTGCCACTCTACCACTGAGTTATTCCCGCGTCGCACAAAGCGGTAGCGAGTCTAGCGTCCCGGGGTCGCGCGTGTCAAGAGGCGGCGGAACGAGGTCTCAGGCCGCGAACCGGGCGGGGGGGCGGGTCCTGGATGCCCTTCTCCTGGCACTTCGCGCAGGTACCGTAGATCTCCATGCGATGGCTGACCATGCGGAAGCCGCGCCGCTCGCTGGCCTGGCGTTGCAACTCCTCGATGGCGTCGTCCTCGAACTCCAGGATCTCGCCGCAGGCCAGGCAGACCAGGTGGTCGTGGTGTTCCCGGCTGGCGGCGGTCTCGTACCGCGCGAACCCTTCCTCGAAGCGGCGCGCCTCGATCAGGCCGGCGTCGCGCAGGAGGTTCAGGGTGCGGTAGACGGTGGCGTTGCCGATCCCCGGCCATCGCGCGTGCACGGCGGTGGCGACCTCCTCGAAGCCCGGGTGCCCGCTCATGCCGAAGAAGACCTCGGCGACGTGCAGCCGCGGCCGCGTGATCCGGCCGCCGTTCCGGCGGATGTAGGACGTCAGGCGGGCCTTCCAGCCCCTGGGCGGAGGCGTTACGCTCACTCGCCGGCCTCCTTCCCCGGGTGGGGCGTCGCGTGCGGGCCCGGCGCGAGGCCGTCCGCCAGGGACAGGGGATTCGCCCTTCGCACCATTCCCTCCGCGCAGGGCATTCTCGCAGGAACCGGACGGTTCCGCCAGGACTCCCGCCGTCCCCCGGCGTTTCGGTCCGGCCCGCCCGGGTGGTATCCTCGCGTCGATGGAAGCGACGGACGTCATCACGGCGATCGCGTCGGGCGCGGGGAACGCGGCCGTCGGCGTCGTCCGCCTGTCGGGTCCGGGCGCGTGGCGGATCGGGCTGGCCCTGTGCCGGGACCGGAAGGAACCGCCGCAGGAGAGGCGCCTGGCGCTGTGCTGGCTGGCCGACCCTGTCACGGGCCGGGTGCTGGACCACGCGATGGCGGCCTTCTTCGCGCAGGGGGCCTCGTACACCGGCGAGGAGTCGGTGGAGTTCTTCTGCCACGGGGGCCCGGCGGTGCTGGACCGGGTGCTGCGGGCCTGCCTGGGGGCGGGGGCGCGCCCGGCGCGTCCGGGCGAGTTCACGCGCCGTGCGGTGGCGGCGGGCCGGCTGGACCTGGTGCAGGCCGAGGCGGTGGCGCTGCTGGCGCTGGCGGGGACGGACGCCGCGGTGGATGCCGGGCTGGAGGCCCTGTCGGGCCGGCCGTCGGCAGAGGTGGCGGCGGCCCGCGAGGCCCTGCTGGACCTGCTGGCGGATATCGAGGCGGCGCTGGACCACGCCGAGGAGGATGGCGTCGTCGTGGACCTCGACGCGATGGCGTCGCGGCTGGGCACCGAGGTGGAGCGGTTGCGTGCCTGGCTGGACGCGTCCCGCGCGTTGCGCCCGTCCCTGTCGGGGGTGCGGGTCGTGCTGGCGGGCGCACCCAACGCCGGCAAGTCCAGCCTCTTCAACGCGCTGCTGGGACGCGACCGGTCCATCGTGCATCCCCGGCCGGGGACGACCCGGGACGTCGTCGGCGAGGTCCTGCCGCTGGGGGGTGCGTCGTGCGTGCTGCTGGACACGGCTGGCCTGCGGGAGGAGGGGGCCGGAGAGGTCGAGGCGCAGGGCGTGGTGCGGGCCCGGGAGGCGGCGCGGGATGCCGACGTGGTGGTGGGCGTCGTGGATGGCACGGCGGCGGGCGGGGGGCAGGTTCCGGGCGACTGCGACCTGGTGGCGGTGACGAAGGCCGACCTGTGGAGCGGGGCGCCGCGCGTGTCGCTGCCCGAAGGGGTGCCCGCCATCGCCACGTCGGTGCGCGATGGCCGGGGCATCCAGGAACTGCGCGCCCGGCTGGCGGACCTGGCGTCGGAGGTCGTCCGCCGCGGCCGGGCCGCGAAGGCCGTCGTGTTCGGCCAGCGCCAGGTCGAGGCGCTGCAGGCGGCGCTGGGGTGCCTGGAGACCGCGCGGGAAGGGCACGCCCTGGAGGCCCCGCTGGAGGCCGTCGCGGGGGACCTGCGGCGCGCGATCGAGCACCTGGGCGAACTGGACGGGTCGCGCGTCACGGACGAGGTGCTGGACCGGATCTTCTCGCGATTCTGCGTGGGGAAGTGACGGGGCGGGCGGCCTAACGGAACAGGTCCTCCTCGATCAGGCCGGCCAGGAACTCCTTGAACAGCGCCAGTTCCTTCGGGGCCATCTGCGTGAACTTCACGCCCATGCCGGGGTCCTTTCCCTGGCCGGGGGCGCGCCACCAGACGACCTCGCCCGAAACCGACACGGGCTGCCCGCTCTCGTCCAGGTAGATCCGCAGCGTCACCGGCTGGCCCGGAGGGACCGGCTGGTCCGTGCGCACGAAGGCGCCGCCGAGGCTCATGTTCATCATCAGCATCTCGGTTTCGTCAAGGTCGATGTCGCGTCCGAAGACGCCGAAGACCCGCGTGGCATAGCGCGGGCTCTGGCGCTTGTCGCGTCCGCCGAAACTCATCGCGGCACCTCCCTCGCCGGCGTGCCCTGCACGGTGCGCCGGATCTCGATGACCAGCCACTCGATCCCGCGGGGCGCCAGGACGATCGTCCACGGCGCGGCGCCCGGCGGCTGGAACTCGTACTCGGCCTCGGTGCTCCAGGCGCGGACCGACCTCGGCCCTGCCGTCAGCGCGTCCCGCACCTGTCCGGGCGTCAGTCCGACGGTCCAGGAGGACAGATCCCCGAGGGCCTGCCGGATTTCGTCCTTTCGGGTCGCCGACTTTAGGTCCCGCCACAGTCCCGCCCAGCGGGCCCCCAGCGGGCGCCCGTCCAGCACCAGGCGCGTCGAGTCGACGAACGGCGCGGTCGCGTCGGGAGCATCGCCACGTGCCGTCGCGGCCAGGAAGCCCGCCACGGCGGCCGCCGGGTCCCGGCATTCGTGCGCGCAGCCCCCGACCAGGGGGGTCTTGCGGTCCGACGACGCGGCCGGCAACGGGGCCTTCGTTCCCGGGGGAGGCGTCCCGCCGGGCGGGGCGGCCCGGGCGGCACCCGCGGCCGGCCCGCACGCGACCAGCGCCATCAGCAGGGCCAGGGGGAACGACCCGGGCGCGTTCGGCGTCGCCTTCATCGCGCCACCACCAGCAGGCTGAGGCCGAACGGCAGGTCGCGCGACCGGGCCCACAGGCGCTCGGCCTGGAACACCTTCAGCAGCAGGGGATTCAGCGGCCCCAGCCGCGAGGCCGCGTCGCTGCGGGGCCCGCCGTGTCCGCCGTGCAGCCACCGCGAAGCGAACCGGTGCGCCGCCGCCACCGGGAAAAGCAGGGTGTTGGTCCAGGTCGCCCGCTCGATCGTGAAGCCCGCGTCGCGCAGCAGCGCCAGGAAGCCCGGGCGCGTGTAGCGCCGGACGTGGTGCAGGGCCTCGTCGTGGGCCGAGAACAGCCAGGGGTGGCACGGCACCGTGGCGATCAGCGTCCCTCCGGGCCTCAGCACGCGACGGATCTCGCGCGCGGCTGCGGCGTCCTCCGGCACGTGCTCCAGCACGTCCAGCGCCGTCACGCCGTCGAACGAGGCGTCCGGGAACGGCAGCGCGGTGGCGTCGCCGACCTCGACCGGGTTGCCGGACCGGCGCCGCGCGAAGTCCGCCGCCTTCGGGCTGGCGTCCAGGCCCGTGAACCGGCCCAGCCCCTGCATCGTCCGCATCATCCCGCCCGTCCCGCACCCGACGTCCAGCACCCGCGATTCCGGGCCCAGGCCGGCCGCCAGGTAGGCGTCCCGGACGATGGCGCGGATCCCCACGAACCAGAAGTGGCGGTCCTCGACGGCCGCCATCACCTCGTACTCGCAATCGTCCATCCGCCCGCCGGTCCGCGTCGTCGTCGAGGGAGGATAGCACGCCGGCCGAAATCGCCTACAATAGCCGGCGGAAGCACCCGGGCCCTGGTGGGTCTCCCGGTCTTCAAAACCGGTGTGGGGCGCTGAGAGGCGTCCCGGGCGGGTTCGATTCCCGTGTGCTTCCGCCAGGCAATCCCGTCGGCCCGTCAGGCCAGCGAGGCCCCGTGGCGGTCGTCGTCGTGGCGGGCGCGGTAGGGGCCGGCATACTGCAGCTTGGCGGAGGTGACCTGCGCGGCGTAGCGGGCGGCCTTGGCCGGGTCCATCCGCAGGCGGGCGACCAGGTAGGCGGCCGAGCAGGTGTCCCCGCGGCCCGTCCGTCCGTGCAGCGGGTACTCCCCGAAGGGCTCGTCGTGGAAGTGCGTCCCGTCGTGCACGCAGACACCCTCGCCGTGGGTCAGCACGATCTCCCGCGCGCCCAGTTCGGCCAGGGACCACGCCGCCTGCCGGACGTCGCGGGTGCCGGTCAGGATCTCGGCCTCCGAGATGTCCGCCTTGAAGACGTCGAACAGCGGCATCCAGCGGCGCTTGTCCTCCCAGTCGCGCAGGACCAGGCGGCCGTCCGCGTCGGCGGTTCGCAGGAAGCCCTGGGCGTCGCCGCCCAGCAGGCGGACGCGGGGGCGCAGGAGGGGGAGCAGATCGGTGGGAAAGGCGCCGAACCACAGGGGGTTCACGTGCGCCACGTCGGCCTGGATGGCCGCCACGTCGCCGGCGTCGAACGGGTCGCAGCGGCCCAACAGCCGGGAGACGCGGTGGTCGGGGTCGTCGTCGGGATACAGGTTCTCGATGGACGTGGTCGCCGCGCAGGGGTGCACGCGGACCTCGACGCCGGCGGCCCGCAGGTCGCGGGTCATCTCGGCCTCGTCGGCCGCGGCGCAACGGGTGACCACGACGGCCTTCTGGCCCAGGCCGCGGGCCGTCATGCCGTTGTGGAAGACCCCACCGCCCAGCATCCGGTGCGCCTCGCCGCCGATGACGTTCACGTCCCGGCAGAGGTCCCCGATGAACGCGATCGTCATGCCGCTCCCCCCGCGATCTCGTCCATCCGGACCGGCCGTTGTTCCTGCCACGACCGCTTCGCCGCCAGGCCCAGGCGCAGCGCCTGCCGGCCGTCCTCGCCGCCGACCGGGGGCGTGGTGCCGGTGGCGACCGCGTGCGCGAACGCCCGGATCTCGGCCTCGAACGACGCCGTGTAGCGCTGCATGAAGAAGTTCAGCGGCAGCGACTCTTCCAGGCGCTCCGGCCCCGACAGCACGACGGTGTCCGGCCCGTGGTTGCGGTTCGCGGCCATGCCCCTCGAGCCCAGCACCTCGACGCGCTGGTCGTACCCGAAGCAGGCGCGGCGGCTGTTGTCGATGACGCCCAGGGCGCCGTTCGCGAAGCGCAGCGTGATCAGCGCGGTGTCGACGTCCCCCGCCTGCCCGATCGCCGGGTCCACCAGCACGGCCGCGGCCACGTAGACCTCCTCGACCTCGCACTCCATCACGAACCGGGCCATGTCGAAGTCGTGGATCGTCATGTCCAGGAACATCCCGCCCGAGACCGCCGCGTACGCGGGGGAAGGCGGGTTCGGGTCGCGGCTGGTCACGTGCAGCAGGTGCGGGTCGCCCAGCGTCCCGTCCGCCAGCAGCGCGCGGATCCGGGCGAAGTCCGGGTCGAAACGCCGGTTGAAGCCGATCTGCAGCGTGACGCCCGCCTCGCGCGCCGCCGCCAGCGCCCGGTCCACCTTGGCCAGGGTCAGGTCCACCGGCTTCTCGCAGAAGATGTGCTTGCCGGCGCGGCTGGCTTCGACGATCAGGTCCGCGTGCGTGTCGGTGCTGCTGCAGATCAGGACGGCATCGATGTCGCGGTCGGCCAGCACCTCGCGCGCGTCCGCCGTCGCCGCGGGGATGCGCAGTTCGGCGGCCAGGGTCTTCGCCGCGTCGATCGCCGGGTCCGCCACCGCCCGCACCTCGAAGCCGGGGATCCGCGCGATGGTCCTTGCGTGCACCTTGCCGATCCGCCCCGCTCCCAGCACCCCCACCCGGAACGCCTGGTTCGTGCCCATCATGTCGCTCCTCGCGGCCTTCTACAGGCCGATTCCCGCCAGGTACTGCCGGTTGCGCCGGGCGCTCTCCATCGGCATGCCCATGCCCGGCAGCACGTCCTGCTCGACGACCACGTAGCCGTCGAAGCCGCGCCGCTGCAACGCGCGCACGATCTCCGCGAACGGCACGCCGCCGCGTCCCAGTTCGCAGAAGACGCCGTTGCCGACCGAGGTGAAATAGTCCCAGCCCGCCTCGCGAGACTTCGCGGCGACGGCCGGTTCGCAGTCCTTGAAGTGGACGTGCCACACCCGGCTGCCCAGCCGCTGCAGCGCCTTAAGGGGGTCGCCCCCGCCGAACGCGTAGTGGCCCATGTCCAGGCACAGGCCCAGCAGGTTCGGGTCCGTGCGCGCCAGCAGGGCGTCCACCTCGGCGGGCGTCTCGACGAACCCCGCGCAGTGGTGGTGGAAGACCGTCCGCAGGCCGGTCTCGCGACGCACCGCCTCGGCCACGCGGTTCGCGCCCTTCCCGAACGTCGCCCAGTCCGCGTCCGACAGGCCCATGCCGGGCCCGATGCGCCCGGCGTTCCGCGTGCGCACCGGGTCCTTGCCGTTGTCGTCGGCCAGCACCACGAACGCCTTCGGAGCCACCGGGGCCAGCAGCCTCGCCACGCGCACCGCGGCCTCGACGCCCGCGTCGTGCGCCGCCGGGTCCTTCAGCGCGACCGGCACGAACGCCCCGACCAGGTCCAGGCCGTGCCGGTCCAGGACCGCCTTCAGCGCCGCCGGCTCGGTCGGCAGGAAGCCCCAGTCGCCCAGCTCGGTGCCCGTGTAGCCCGTCGCGACCATCTCCGACAGCACCCGTTCGGCGCCGGCCGCCTTGCCCTGGAGGTCGAACTCCAGCACGCCCCACGAGCACGGGGCGTTCGCCACGCGGATCCCGCTCATCGTTCCTCCCCGAAGAAGTTGCGCTCCTTCTCGACCGCCCGCTCCCACCCCTCGCGGGCCTGCCGGACGGGTCCCATCGACGACACCTCGGCGACCTGCACGTCCCACCACGAGTCGTAGCCCGGGACGTGCCGGTCCCGGTCGCACTCGACCACGATGACGGTCGTGCCGTCCCGCCCGCGCGCCGCGACCAACTCGCGTCCCAGGGCCTCGCCGTCCTCCGCCCGCACCGCGTGCACGCCCAGGCCGCGCGCGATCGCCTCGTAGTCGATCCGCAGGGCCTCGCCCGACAGCGCGCCGTCCGGTCCGCGGCACCGGAACCGCGTCCCGAATCCCCCGCTGCCCAGCGACTGCGACAGGCTGCCGATGCTGGCGAAGCCGTGGTTGTCGACCAGGACCACCGTCATCTTCAGCCCTTCCTGGGCCGCGGTCGCCAGTTCGGTGGGCATCATCAGGAAGGTGCCGTCGCCCACCAGCACGACGACCTCGCGGTCGGGCGCCGCCATCTTCACGCCCAGCCCCGCCGGGATCTCGTAGCCCATCGTCGAGTAGCCGTACTCGACGTGGTACTGCTTCGGGTGCGCCGCGCGCCACAGCTTGTGCAGGTCGCCGGGCGCGCTGCCGGCTGCGTTGATCACGACGCCGTCCTTCCGGATCGCGTCGTTCAGGACGCCGATGACCTCGGCCTGGGAGATCGGCCGGGCGGTGCCGGGCGCCACCTGCCTCGCCGCCTCGGCCTCCCACTCCCGCCGCAACGCCGCGCACCGTTCGGCATGCGCCGCCGGGACCTGCCAGCCCTGCAGTCGTGCCGCCAGATCCTCGATCGCCGCCCGCGCGTCGCCGATCACCGGCAGCGCGTCGTGCTTGAAGGCGTCGAACTCGGCTACGTTCAGGTTCACGAACCGCACGCCCGGGTCCTGGAACTGGGTCTTCGACGCCGTGGTGAAGTCCGAGTAGCGCGTGCCGATGCCGATCACCAGGTCCGCCTCGCGGGCGATGCGGTTGGCGGCCAGCGTCCCCGTCGCGCCGATGCCGCCCAGGTTGGACGGGTGATCGAACCGCAGCGACCCCTTGCCCGCCTGCGTTTCGCCGACGGGCAGCCCGGTCGCGGCGCACAGGCCCGCCAACGCGTCCGTCGCGTCGCTGTAGATCACCCCTCCGCCCGCCACGATCAGCGGTCGTCGGGCCGCGCGGATCCACGCCGCCGCCTGGTCCAGAGCGGCCGCGTCGGGCCGGTTGCGCGGGACGGTCCAGACGCGCCGCCGGAACAGGCCCGCGGGCCAGTCGTGCGCCTCGGCCTGCACGTCCTGCGGCAGGGCCAGCGTCACGGCGCCCGCCTGGGCCGGCGACGTCAGCACGCGCATCGTCTCGGGCAGCGCCGTCAGCAGTTGTTCCGGGCGATGGATCCGGTCCCAGTAGCGGGACACGGGCCGCAGGCAGTCGTTGACCGACACGTCCTGGCTGCCCTCCGACTCCAGTTGCTGCAGGACGGGCGCGACGTTGCGCCGCGAGAACAGGTCGCCCGGCAGCAGCAGCACCGGCAGCCGGTTGATCGTCGCCATCGCCGCGCCGGTCACCATGTTGGTCGCGCCCGGCCCGATCGACGACGTGCAGGCCATCGCGCCCAGCCGGTTGCGCATGCGGGCGTAGGCGGCGGCCGCGTGGACCTGGGCCTGCTCGTTGCGGAAGGGGAAGTACGGGAAGTCCGGGTGCTCCTGCAGCGCCTGGCCGATCCCGGCGACGTTGCCGTGCCCGAAGATCCCGAAGACCCCCCCGAAGAAGCGGTGCTCGACGCCGTCGCGCCGCACGTACTGGTTCGCCAGGAACCGCACCAGGGCCTGCGCCACCGTCAGCCGGATCGTCATCGGTCGTCCCTCCCGCAACGCGGCATGCGCGCGCCGGCCTCCTTCAGCCAGCGGTGCTCGGCCGTGAACTCCGGCGCGACGTAGGGGTTTTCGGGCAGGTGCCGGATGGCCCACAGGTAGTACATGCCGTACCCCGGCGCCGCGACCTGGCTGTGGTCCTCGCCGTCCAGGATCAGCACGGTGTCGCAGGGGCGGACCTTCAGCACCTCGTCGCCCAACTCGCCGTGGCCGTAGCCCTGCGGCGCCGTGAACCGGTAGTGGTAGATCTCGGGGTGCGGGTGGTGGTGTGGGGGGTACGAGGACCAGCGCCCCGGGAAGGTGATCACCTCGCCCAGGACCAGGTTCGACCGCGGCCGGTTCCGGGTGTCGAAGACCGTCCGGACGTTCCGGTGCGCCATGCCCTCCCACAGGTCCCGGTCCCGCTGCTCGTCCTGGACCATCGAGTCGCGGTCGAACAGCACGGGGGGGAAATCATGCGGGTTGGGCGCGCGCAGCCGCGCGAACTCGGAAGGCGTCGTCGCCTCCACCCGGACCGGGGTCCCGGCCGGCACGTGCAGGACCACCGGGGCCTCGTCGAACAGCGAGCCCCGCTGCACGGCCGCCGCGTCGCCGGCCCAGGCCAGGTGCGCGCTGCCGTCCATCAGCAGCCACGCCGTCTCGTGCGGGGACGCCTCCTCCAGGACCTCGCCCGGGCGCAGCACGACGATGTCGAACGCCATGCCCGTGTCGTCGCGGGCGTCGCCGATGCGCGTGATCGAAGTCACCCCGGGCGCGAAGCCCCCGGGATGCCGGATCCGCCTGGGATGGTCCATCCTCCGGTCCTCCTTCCGGGGCGGGGCCCCGGCCTCCCGCTACCGATCCGGGTCGGGCAGCAGCACGTCCCGCACCGTCGCCAGCAACTGGTGGTAGGACGCCAGGAACGCCCGCAGCGTGCGCACCGTCGCGCCGTATCCGTCGAACTCCTCCACCGTCATCCCGTCGGGCTCGTACGCCCGGCGGAAGTCCGGGAAGCGGCGCAGCAGCCCGTCCAGGATCGCCGGGTCGACCGGGTCGTCGAAGCGCGGGCGCACCTCGATGTCCGACGCGTGGAACAGTTGCTGCCACGCGTGCGGGATGGTCAGGATGACGTCGCCGCCGATCAGTTCCGACCAGTGCAGGTGGTGCCGGTAGGCGGCGGCCAGCAGGCGCGTGCGGTATCCCCGCTCGCGGTAGATGCCATGCGCCCGCTTGATGCACGCGATGCCGGCCCAGTCCAGGTCGCCGGGCGTGCAGACGATGCCGTCGCGCTTCGCCACGACCTTCAGCCAGTCGTCCAGGCGGCCGACCATGATCGTGCACACCGGGGTCATCGACGCCACGTCCAGCCCCGCCGCCTCGCGCTGCTGCAGCCCGCGCTCGACCGCGGCGCCGACCGCCAGGGCCTGCGGCACCGTGAAACTGACCGTGGCGTTGACGTTCACGCCGCGGAAGGTCGCCTCCTCGATGGCGGCGATGCCCGCGCAGGTCGCCGGGATCTTGACCTGCAGGTTCTCGGCCAGGCCCGCGAAGTGCACGGCCTGGTCCACCAGGGCCTGCACGTTCCGGTAGTGCTCGGGGCTGGTCTGGATCGACAACCGGCCCTTCCTGCCGCCCTCGCGCCGGAAGACCGGCAGCAGCAGCGTCGCGCCCGCGACGGCCATCTCCTCGATCAGCCGCCACGCGACCTCGACCTCGGACGCCGCCGGCATCTCGCGGGCCAGTTCCAGGATGCGGCCCCGCCAGCGCGGCATCTCCTTCCTCAGCACCTCCAGCACGATCGTCGGGTTCGTGGTCGCGCCCACCGCGCCGTGGGCGATCGCGTC
The DNA here is from genome assembly GCA_937975765.1 of uncultured Myxococcales bacterium. Lineage (GTDB taxonomy): Bacteria > Myxococcota_A > UBA9042 > DTJE01 > DTJE01 > CAIZWN01. The sequence continues at coordinate 28,944 of CALJUR010000047.1, read as the reverse complement.
GGTCACCTCGTCGGCCGCGCACGAGTCGTTCCACAGGTCGGTTACCGTTGTCGAGACGGTCCGATGCAGCGGTCCCAGGTCCCGGGGGTTCGCGGGGTCCATGGTCATGCCTCCGGCCAGAAGCGCTCGGTCACGATGCGGGACTCGGTGAAGAACCGGACCACCTCGCGTCCCTGCGCCTTGATGTCGGCGAACGCCGATGCCTTCGTGCCGCCGAACGGCAGGTACGCGACCGGCGCGGGGATGCCGACGTTGATGCCCAGCATGCCGGCGCGCGCCTCCAGCTTGAAGCGGCGCGCCCAGTGGCCGCTCTGCGTGTACAGCGACGCGCCGTTGCCGTAGGGGTGATCGTTGACGATGGAGATCGCCTCCTCGAAGGTGGCGGCCTTCATCAGCACCACGACCGGCCCGAAGATCTCGGTCTGCTGGCACTTCATCCCGGGACGCACGTCCGCCAGGACCGTCGGGCCCACGAAATGCCCGCCGGGACGCCCTTCGACCTGCAGGCCGCGGCCGTCCAGCGCCAGGGTCGCGCCCTCGGCGACGCCCTCCGCGATCCGGTCCAGGACGAACTGCCGGTGGCGCGCCGAGATGACGGGGCCCACCAGCATCGCCTCGTCCGCGTACCTCGGGTCCAGCGGGTCGGCGACGAGGACCTGGCGCGACGCAGCGACGAAGCGATCGAGGACGGCGCGGTAGGTTTCGTCACCCACGGCCACGATCGCGGACGATGCCATACAGCGCTGGCCCGCGCAGCCGTAGCAGGACGTCACCATGTTCCGGATGGCCTCGTCCAGGTGGGCGTCGTGCATCACGACCAGGTGGTTCTTGGCCGAGCCCAGAGCCTGGAAGCGCTTGCCCAGCGCGGCGCAGCGGGCGGCGACCTTCCGGGCGACCACGGTCGAGCCGACGAACGAGATGCCGGCGATCCGCGGGTGGTCCACCAGCGCCTCGGCGGCGACGCGGTCCCCGTGCACCAGCGACACGACGCCGGGGGGGAAGCCGACCTGGTCCAGGATCTCGAAGACCCGCTGCATCGTGTTCGGGACCTGTTCGCTGGCCTTCAGCACGAAGGTGTTGCCGGTCGCGACCGCGTAGGGCAGGAACCAGAAGGGCACCATCGCGGGGAAGTTGTAGGGCGCGATCATCCCGAAGACGCCCAGCGGCAGGGGCAGCACCTCGCCATCGATGTCGAAGGACGTGCCGACCACCTTCTCGCCGACCTGCAGCAGCGGCATCGCGCAGGCGGTCTCGACGTTCTCGATCGCGCGCTTCATCTCGGCGCGGGCGTCCGGCAGGGACTTGCCCATCTCCTCGACCAGCACGCGGCACAGGGCCTCCTCGTCCCGTCGCAGGTGCTCGGCCAGCCGGAACAGCGGCTGGACGCGGCGGGCGACGGGGGTGGCGCTCCAGGCCGGGAAGGCGGCGGCGGCGGCCTGGACGGCGCGGTCCACCTCGGCGGCGGTCGACAGCGGCACCTTCGAGATCGGGGCGCCGGTCGAGGGGTTCTCGACGTCCAGCAGCGCGGTCGCCTGGGCGTCTACGAAGGCACCGTTCACGTAGTTCCGGAGGATCGGGAGGCTCATCGATGCTTCTCCTTCGAAGGCCGCGCCGGGGCGGCCGGTTGCCTCCGGCTGCTGGCGCGGACGGAAAGGCGGGGCTGGAGGCGCGCGTCGGCCTCCGGTTCGGCCCCGTCGGCCAGGGCCGCCAGCCGGCGTGCCGCCTCGCGACCCACGTCGAACTCGGGCTGGGCGACGGAGGTGATGGGGATGGCGGTCCACCGCACGCTCTCGATGTCGTCGTACCCGACCAGGCCCAGGTCCGTGCCCAGGCGCAGGCCGGCCTCGGACGCGGCACGGGCCACGCCCAGGGCCAGCAGGTCGTTGGCGGCGAACACCGCGTCCGGGCGGTCCTTCCGGGCCAGCATCCGGCGGGCCTGCCGGTACCCGCTGGCCTCGGACCACTCGCCGAACGTGGCAGGTCCCGCGGCGCCGGCGCTCCCCGCCTGCGCCAGCGCGTCGCGAAGGCCCTCCAGGCGATCCCGGGAGGATCGGTCGGCCTCGGAGCCGCCCACGAAGCCCACGCGCGAGTAGCCCTGTTCCAGCAGGTGCCGGCCGACCCGCCGCCCGCCTTCGCGGTCGTCCACGGACACCGCGCCGATCCCGGAACCCTCGGGCGCGGGCACGCCGGCCATCACCACGGATCTTGCCAGGCCGGCGACGTCCATCCCGTCCGCGGCCAGCCGGTCCAGCGGGACGGACACCATCAGGCCCGCCACCCGGCGGGTCGTCAGCAGGTCGAACGCGTGCCGCAGCCGGTCCGGGTCCCAGTTCGTGTTCAGCAGCAGGAGGCTGTAGCCGAGGGCGAATGCCTCCTCCTCGGCCCCTCGGGCCAGCGACGGGAAGAAGGGGTTCGTGATGTCCGGCACGACCAGGCCCAGGAAGGGGATGCGGCCCGTCACCAGCGCGCGGGCGTTGGCGTGGGGGGCGTAGTTCACCTGCGCGGCCAGGGCATGGATCCGCTTGCGGGTGCGTTCGCCGACGCCGGGCTGGCCGTTCAGGGCGCGCGAGACAGTTGCGGCGGAAACGCGGGCCATGCGGGCGATCTCGACCAGTCTCGCGGCCATCCGAAACCTCCGACGGGCGCCCAGGCTTTCGCCAGCAACAACGCAAACGTTTGCGTCCACGCAAACGCTTACGTACTCCCGTTCCTGCCGCCTGTCAAATTCCAAATTCAGGGACAGTCACCATTATTGAGAATCCAACCTGCCGGAATGAAAGGAAATACCTGCTGGCGTCGGGAATCGCCGCGTCCCGAAACCGGGGTTCCTGGAATGGGGTGCGCAATGAATGCAATGAAAACAATGGGTTGAATATGGAATAATGGTGACTGTCCCCGAATTACTCGCGGGGGCGGGCGTTCCAGACCAGCAGGGTCATCAGGATGGAGATGAGCGAGCAGCCGATCCAGAACGTCAGCACGGGCGTGAAGTCGTACGAGGAGAAGCCGTCGACCACCGTCCGGCCCTGGTCGATCAGCCAGCCGGACACGGTGTCCTGGGCCGCCGCGCCCAGGTAGCAGAACATCCCGATCACGCCCATCGCCGCGCCCGCGGCGCGCTTGGGGGACAGGTCGACGGCCATCAGCCCGCCCAGGTAGGTCAGCAGGCCGCCCATGTTGAACCCGAACAGCGCCAGCACGGCGGAATCCATCAACTGCCCGCTCAACGAGGACCCGAACGCCGCCTCAGCCCAGGCGTCCAGCCACGGCGCGGGGGCCGGCGCGGCCACCAGGGCCATCAGCGAACCGGTCACCATCAGGCCCATCAGCAGCGCGGGAATGTTGCGGCGCGACCCGAACAGGCGGTCCGACACGATGCCCGACAGAGCGGCCCCGGCCAGGGCGGCGATCGGGTACACCGACAGGATCGCCCCGGCCTCGGTCATCGAGAACCGCCGGTCCTCCTGCAGGAACAGCATCCCCCAGTTCATCACGCCATAGCGCGTCGCCGACATCGTGGCTCCCGCCAGCCCCAGCACCCAGATCGCCGGGTTGCGCAGAACCTCCTTCTGCAGCGCGCCCACCGATTCCCTCGATGCCGGGGCCGCCGCGACGGGAGCCGGTTGCGGGTGGTCGTTGCGCCAGTCCGTCACCGGCGGCAGCCCGTAGGTGGCCGGCCGGTCCGCCAGCGTCCGGAACAGCACGAAGGCCGCGGCCGCGCAGACCAGCCCGGGCCACCAGAAGCCCCAGCGCCAGCCCATCCACGACACCAGCGCCGCGGTCACCACGAACGACAGGCCCTCGCCCAGGCTGTGGCTGACGGACCACAGGCCGTAGCGCGTTCCCAGTTCGTGCGGCGAGAACCACTGCGACAGCGAAACCACGCTGGGCGCGGACCCCACGGACTGGAACCACCCGTTCAGGCCCCACAGGACTGCGAAGGCCCAGAACCACGTCGTGAACCCCAGGACCAGGTTGACGCACGCGGCGCACAGCAGCGAGGCGGACATGAACCGGCGGATGTTGGCGCGGTCCGCCAGGAAGCCGTTGAAGAACTTGCCGAATGCGTACACCGCCAGCATCGCGGACCCGATGACCCCCATCTCCGTGGCGGACATCAGGTTCTCGTCCAGCAGCGGCTTCTTGACGACCGAGAAGTTGACGCGGGCGACGTAGAACAGCGCGTAGCCCAGCGTGACGGACCAGAAGACGCTGAAGCGGAGTCGGCGGTACTCGCGGTCGATGGCGCCCCGGTCGGACAGCGGGGGTGCGCGGTCGGGACCCGTCCGGAACCACTCGACCGCCTGCCGCAGGACCATCGCTCCCTCCCGTGTCGCCCGCGCCCGCGACGCTACCACGAACCCGGGCGGCCCCGGAATGCCCCGGTTGCGGAACCGCCCGTCGCCGATGCGCGCCCGGCGCGCCTTTCGTGCCCGGTGCGTCCCGGGTCCGCGGATCCCTTGTGTTCTTTCAGGGCATATGACATAAACTGCGCCGGTTCCTCGCCTGGGCGAGGAAAGGAATTTCGAGGAGGCGGCGATGGGCTGCGGGTGTGGTGACAACGACGGGTGCGGCGCCCGGAACGAGGCGCAGCCGGACGACATCGCGCGATCGGCGATGGCGCGGATTCCCCACAAGATCCTGGTCATGAGCGGCAAGGGCGGCGTCGGCAAGACGACCGTCGCCGTGAACCTGGCATACGCGTTCGCGGCGCGCGGGCTGCAGGTCGGGATCGTCGACGCGGACCTGCACGGCCCGGACGTCCCGTGGATGACGGGCGTCGAGGGGGTGGCGGCCGAGGGCGCGCAGAACGTCCTGATGCCGATCGAGACGATCGCGGGCGTGAAGGTGTTGTCCATCGCCTCGTTCCTGCCGTCGAGTGACTCGCCGGTCATCTGGCGGGGACCGGCGAAGGCGGGCGTGCTGGCGCAGTTCCTGGGCCAGGGCGACTGGGAGGGCACGGACCTGCTGGTCGTCGACTGCCCGCCCGGGACCGGCGACGAGCCGCTGTCCATCGCGCAGATGGTCCCGGATGCCGACGGCGCGGTGATCGTGACGTCTCCGCAAGGGGTGTCCCTGCTGGACTCCCGCAAGTGCGTGGGCTTCGCCCGGAAGCTGGACCTTCCCGTCCTGGGCATCGTCGAGAACTTCGCGGGGTTCGTGTGCCCCGGCTGCGGCCGGAGCATCGACCTGTTCAAGCGTGGTGGCGGCGAGAAGGCGGCCGGGGAACTGGGCGTGCCGTTCCTGGGCCGGATCCCGATCACCGAGGCCGTCGTCGAGGCCGGCGATTCCGGCTTCCCGCTGGTGGCCTCGAAGCCGGACGACCCGGCATCCCGCGCGATGGACGCGATCGCCTCGGTCCTGGAGCAGGGGTGGAAGGACGCCGGGAACGGGCGGCAGGAAGGCCAGGGGGAACCGGAAGCCGCCGACGGGAAGAGCCTGCGGATCGGGATCCCCAGCGAGGACGAGGGCGGCCTGGACGCCATCGTTTCCGGCCACTTCGGCCACGCGCCGGTCGTCACCGTCGTGGAGATCGAGGACGGCGCGATCCGCGAAGTGCGGGCGGAAAGGAACCCGGGCGCCGCCGATCACCAGCCCGGCGCCATGCCCCGGTTCCTGCAGTCCCTGGGGGTCCACGTCGTGCTGACGGGCTCGATGGGGGAGCGGGCCAAGACGATGTTCGACTCCTTCGGGATCCGCGTCGTCGGCGGGGCTTCCGGCACCGTTCGCGACGTGGTGGAAGCCTGGCAGCGCGGTCGCCTGGCGGGCTGGACGCCGTGCGCGCACCACGAAGGGGGGCACGACCACGGCGGCTGCGGCGGGCACGGCGAGGGGCACGGTTGCGGCCACCACGACGAGGTCTGACCCGCAGGCTCCCCGCCCCGTCCCGACGGCGCCCGGGTCCCCGGGCGACCCTGCATCATGCACATCCTTGCGGTTGAATCACCCGGGCTGGCGACCCTGGTGGCGGCGCTCCCGGCAGCGGCCCCGGCCCATCCCGCGCCAGGGTGTGCCGGCGGCGGGTTCCGGCGTCGTCGAACCCTCCGCGCCCGTCGCCGGCGGGGCGGGGGACGTCTCGACCTCGTCCCCGCAGGATGGGCAGGAGGACGCTCCGTTCCGGGAGGGATGGACCCAGACCTTGCGGCACCGCGGGCAGTACCGGGCATCCGCCGAGGGCTCCAGCCCCTCGATCCGCAGCGCCTTCCCGTTCACGATCGCGTCCGCGACCTTCCGTCGCCCGGATTCCAGCACCCGGGCGAAGGTCTGGCGCGACACGCCCATCTCCTCGGCGCCCTGCTGCTGGTAGTGCCCCAGCAGGTCGGCCAGCCGGATGGCCTCGAACTCGTCCAGGTCGATGACGACCTCCTCCAGGGCGTTCATCGGCATTCCGCGGGGCTTGAAGTACGTCGTGGCCGGCTCGGCCGAGACGCATCGCGGGTTCTTGGGGCGCGCCATGGTCGCTCACTCCCGGCCGGTCTTCCCGGACGAATTGTCGTCCAACTCGTGCCCGGGGTCCACGGGGGCTTCGGGCACCAGGGGATCCTCGGGGTCCACGAACACCCCCCGGCCCACGGCCACCGTCCGGGACCCCTGGCGAAGTTCGGCCTGCAGGCGGAACAGGGGCGGCGACGACTCGACGATCCATGCCTGCACCCCGATCGGCACCCCCAGGTGGACCGGCTGCCGGAAACGGACCTGCAGGTCCCCGGTGACCGCCCTGCGGCCCTCGGCGAAGAGGCACTGGGCCATGGCCGAGTCCAGCAGCGTGGCAACGATGCCGCCGTGTGCCGTTCCGGGGTAGCCCTCGAACCGGGCGTCCAGGACGATCTCCCCGGCCATGGTCCCGTCGGGCCGCTTGCGGCAGGACAGGTGCAGGCCCGTCGGGTTGAAGTGCGAGCAGGCGAAGCAGTCCGGGTGGAAGCGCGAAGCCGGGGAAGGGGACGGGTCCAATCGAGTCCTCCGGTGCAGGCGGGATGGGACAAGCCATCCGGCTGAACAGGCAGGATTGTAGCATATGCCCGGTTGGGGGTTGACTTGATTATGAGCAAATGCTTATATTGAAACCGGCGGTCGGATCGGTGGCGACATTGCCGCGGCAGGGTCCGGCCATGGAAGAAACCCGAACGGGAGGCAACGAACATGCCGAACCAGGATGGAACGGGGCCCCTGGGACAGGGGTCGGGGACGGGACGCGGCCTGGGGCGCTGTGGCGCCGGTCGTGCCGCGGGGCTGGGCGCGGGTCGGGGCGGCCAGCCGCGTGGCGGCGGCCGGGGAAGGTGCTTCGGGGGCGGCCGGGGGCCGGGCATGGGCCGGGGACGCGGCATGGGCCAGGGACCCGGGTGGGGCGCGGGACGCGTGGTCCAGGGGCCCGTGGACACGCCCGTGGAAACGCCGGATCCGGTCCGGGAGGAGAAGAAACAGTGAGCGAGCGGAGAATCATCGCGATCCCCGTGGAGGACGGCGCAGGCCTGGACGCCGAGGTGTGCCAGCACTTCGGACACGCAGCTGGCTTCGCCCTGGTGGAGGTGGAAGCGGGGCGGATCATCGGCTGCCGCGTGGTCGAGAATCCCATGGCCACGAACCACCAGCCCGGGATGCTGCCCGGCTTCGTCCGCGGGACGGGCGCCCACGTGCTGCTGGCGGGCGGCATGGGACCGAGGGCCGTCGACCTGCTGCAGGGCTTCGGCATCGAGGTCGCCACCGGCGCCGAGGGACGGGTGCGGGATGCCGTGGGGGCGTACCTCCAGGGGCGCCTGGGCGGGATCGTTCCCTGCGACCACGGGCACGACCACGGGGGCGGCTGCGGCGATCACGGACACGGCGATCCCGGACACCACGACGGAGGGGAGCGATGAAGGTGGCCTTCTCGATCGAGGCCGGAGGCGACCTGGCGGCCGCCCTGTGCCCCGCGTTCGGGCGCGCGCCGCGGTTCCTGGTCCACGACCTGGAGACGGGCCTCGCGACGGCATTCGACAACGACGCCGCCGCGGGCGCCCACGGGGCCGGGACGGGGGCCGCCGCGCTGATGGCCCGCCACGGGGTGGATGCCGTGGTGTCCGGCCGGTTCGGCCCCAAGGCCTTCGAGGCGCTGCAGGCAGCCGGGATCGGGATGCACGTCTGCGGGACGCCCTGCAGTGCGAAGGACGCGCTGGAGCGATTCCGATCCGGATCGCTGGCGAAGGCCGAAATGGCCTGAGACCGGGCCGGAGGACCTCATGCGAATCGTGGTGGCAAGCGGGAAGGGCGGGACCGGGAAGACCCTGGTGGCGACGTCGCTGGCCTGGTACCGGGCCGCACAGGGGGCGGGGGTCACCTACGTCGATGCGGATGTCGAGGAGCCGAACGGGCACCTGTTCCTGAAACCATCCTTTGACGCAACGAGGCGCCTGGCGGTCCAGGTGCCGCGGCTTCAAGGGCAATGCGACTCCTGCGGTCGCTGCCAGGAGGCATGCGCCTTCCATGCCCTGCTGGCGGTCAAGGGCAAGATCCTGGTCTTTCCCGAACTGTGCCATTCGTGCGGGGCGTGCGTGACGGCCTGCCGGGCCGATGTCCTGCAGATGGGTCCCCGGGAGATCGGGACCGTGCGCGAGGGGCGGGCGGGGCCGCTGGGGTTCCGGGATGCCCTGCTGGACGTGGGCGAGGCGCGCGCGACCCCCTTGATCGAGGCGGTCGTGCGCGATCCCGGCGAAGGCCTGGTCCTGGTGGACGCCCCGCCGGGCACCTCGTGTCCCGCGGTCGCGGCCGTCCGGGGCAGCGACCTGGCGGTGCTGGTGACCGAACCGACCCCGTTCGGGCTGCACGACCTGGACCTGGCCGTCCGCATGTGCCGTGCCTTGAAGGTGCCGCCGGTCGTCGTGGTCAACCGCTGCGACCTGGGCGAGGGCGTGGACGAGGCCCTGGCGGGGATGCAGGTCCCGATCGTGGCGCGAATCCCGTTCGACCGGCGCATCGCGGGGGCGACCGCCCGCGGGGAGATCGCCGTGCAGTCGGTCCCGGGATTCCTGGAGGGGGTCGGCGGCCTGTCGCGGGCCCTGGAGTCGTTCCTGCCGGAGGCGAGGTCGTGAAGCAGGTCACCATTCTCAGCGGGAAGGGCGGGACCGGGAAGACCTCCCTGGCGGCTTCCCTGGTGCGCCTGGCCGGTCCCTGCGTGGCCGTGGACGCGGACGTGGATGCCGCGAACCTGGCCCTGCTGCTGCCGGGCACGGACGGCGAGGAGCATCCCTTCGTGGCCGGTCGGCGCGCCCGCATCGAGGCATCCTCGTGCATGGGGTGCCTGCGCTGCCTGGACGAGTGCCCCTTCCACGCCATCGGCCTGTCGCCGGAAGGACGGCCCGTCGTGGACCCCGTCGCGTGCGAGGGATGCGGGGTCTGTGCCCAGTGGTGCACGGTCGACGCCATCCGCTTCGACCCCCGCCAGGTGGGGTCGTGGCGGGTGCGTCGCACCGCCAGCGGCCCGCTGGTCCACGCGGCGCTGGACGTGGGCGAGGACAACTCGGGCAAGCTGGTGGCCCACGTCCGGAAGGAGGGGGTCCGGCTGGCGGAGGAGGAGGGGCTGGGCCTGGTGATCATCGACGGGCCGCCGGGGATCGGGTGCCCGGTCCACGCGGCGCTGGGCGGAAGCGACCTGGTGGTCGCGGTCACCGAGCCGGGCGTCGCCGCGACCCATGACCTGGAACGGCTGCTGGACCTTGCCCGCTGGTTCCACGTGCCCGCGGCGCTGGTGCTGAACAAGGCGGACCTGGACTTCCTGTCCGCGGACACCCTGCGACGGATGGCGGCGGCCCGGGGCGTGCCGGTGCTGGCGTCCCTGCCGTTCCTGCCCGAGGTGCCCCGGGCGCTGGCGCGTGGCCGGTGCCTGCTGGACGTCGAGGCGCTGCGCACGCCGCTGCGGGCCTGCCGGGCCGGGATCCTGGAGCTGCTGGGCCGGCGGCCGGTCGGGGCCGGCGTGCCTGCGGAACCGTGAGTCCCGCATCCCGTTGGCGGTCGGTCGCTCGGCAGGGAGGGCGCCGCCTGTTCACCGATCCGGCGCCGGCGGCTTCCCGAGGACGGCCACGGTTTCCATGCGGCTGGCCGTCCGGGACAGCACCCGCAGGCCCAGGGCGACCAGGCCCGAGACGGCCGCCTCCACGGTCACCGGCCCGACCGGGTGGGCGGACCGGTGGTCCTCCAGGTGGCTCCTTCCGACCCAGTCCATGCCGGCCTCGCTGAGGTCCGCCAGCACCACCTTGCCGCCTGGCCGGACGACCCGTGCCATCCCGGCCAGCACCCCGGCGGTGCCGGGAAGGTGGTGCAGGGCGTTCATCGAGACGACGGCGCCGAACGAGCCATCCAGGAACGGCAGTTCCGAGGCGTCCCCCTGCACCAACCGGACCCGGTCGGCCATTCCCCGGTGCAGCAGCAGGGAGCGGGCGAACGCCAGCGCGCCGGGGTCCGGGTCGATCCCCACGACCTCCAGCCCCCGCTGCGCCACCTCGATCGTGAACAGGCCCTTGCCGACCCCGACGTCCAGCACGGGCCCCTCGATCGCGCCCGCGGCATCCAGGACGAAGGCCGCCTCGGCGTGCCGATCGAACCCCTTCTGCCGGTCAAGATCCACCTTCGCCAGGTAGCCCGCCAGCCCCGTTTCGACCCGCCCCCCCTCCTCCACGCGAACCTCCCTGTCGCCTCGCACGGCGGCCAGCACGACGAACGCCCCTTCCCCCCCGGGATCCTGGACGGCCTCCGGTTCCTGCCGGGCCTCGGGATCCCCCGCCAGGGTCCGGCGGACCTCGGGCGACCGGAAGCCGGCCGCCGTCAACGCTTCGACCACTTCGGGGACGTCGAGGAAGCGGGCGTCGCGGTAGAAGCGGCTGGAGTCCCTCCGGGCCCGGTACGACCGGCCCAGCGGGCTCGATGCATCCACGAACCCCGCGACCAGCCGGCCGCCCGGCCGCAGCACCCGGTGCGCCTCGCGCAGCGTGGCGTGCAGGTCCTCCACGAAGCAGAAGGTGGTCACGAACAGGACCGCCGCGAACCTGCCATCCTCGAACGGCAGCGCCTCGGCGACCCCCTCCACGGCCTGCACGCCGCGCCGCACCGCCCGTTCCCGCATCGCGGCGGACGGTTCCACCCCCAGCCGGATGCCCAGCGCCTGCGCGAAGCGGCCCGTGCCGACGCCGACCTCCAGGACCTCGCCCTCGCCGGGCAGGGATCGTCGCAGGGCCTCGACCTCGGTGCGGAAGGTCCACGGGTGCGCGTCGAACCAGGCTTCGTAGGCGTCCGCATGGAGGTCGAAAGGCCGCACCCGCGGCCGGTCCGGGGCTTCGGTCACGGCGTCGCCTCCGCCAGGATGGCCAGGGCGTCTGCCGGGATGGCCTTCTCGTGGGGGCGACCGCCGATCACGAAGGTGGGGGTGATCCGCGCCCCCAGGGCCGCCGCTTCCGCGATGTCCAGGCGGATGGCCTCGGCGACCGAGGGGTCCTTCATGCAGCACTGGAACGCATCCTCGTCCAGGTCCATGCGCCGCGCGACCGCCATCGCGCAGCGCTTCTCGGCACAGACTGCGTCGGCGTTCTGCAGCAGGAACTCGTGGGTTTCCCAGAAGCGGCCCTGACGCCCGGCGCAGACGGAGATGCGGGCCAGTTCGCAGGCGCGGTCGTGGACGGGGCGATCGACGCCCGGGTTGCAGGACGGGTCCATGGGCAGGTGGTAGTTGACCACCCGGACCTTGCCCGGGAAGGCCGCCAGCAGCCGCTGGATCTTCCGGTGCGCGCGCCGGCAGTCCGGGCAGCGGTAGTCCGTGAACTCGCGCACCTCCAGGACCGGCTCGGCGGCCCCGATCCAGGGCCGATCCTCGCCGGTCGTCCCCATCTGGACCGTTGCCTTCCCGTGGCCGGGGACCTTCGCGCACTCCCCGGCCAGGGCGCCGTCCCGGAGCATCGGGGCCCAGCGCGCCTCGTAGGCCTGCCGGTCGGCCTCCTCGGCCTCGTCGTCCGCCGGGGGCACCGGCGTGGAGTCCCGCAGCCAACGGGGGGCCAGGACCACCCCGGCACCGATGGCGACGGCCAGCAGCAACCCGATCCACGCGAAGGTCCTGGCCGGGTTCCCGAAGGGGCCGGGCCTTTCGTTCCGCTGGGTGTCGTTCATGTTCCCTCCCGGAGGGACCGGACCTGCCGGTCGCCGTTCATGCCGTCGTTTCCGATCCTACAACTTGACCGGGAAAATGGCATTTGCCCATAATCGAAGTCCGGACCCCGGCGCCGAAAAGACCGTTCGGCCTGCGGGCCCTTGGGTTCGCGCGCCGGGGCCAAGAGGGGGATGCGATGGTCTTCATCATGCTGCTGCTGGCGTCCCTGGCCGGCGGGGTCCTGTGCGTCCTGCTGGCGGCGACCCTGCTGGCCTTCCGTTCCCGGAGGCTGGGCCTGCTGCTGCCCCGGCTCATCAGTTTCTCCACCGGGACCCTGCTGGGCACCGCACTGCTGGGCATGATCCCGCACGCGGCAGCCCGCCTGGAGATGGCGGACGTCTCGCTGCTGCTGCTGGCGGGCCTCGCACTGTTCTTCTTCCTGGAGAAGATCCTGATCTGGCGGCACTGCCACAGGAAGGACTGCGATTTCCATGCCGGCTCGGGTCCCCTGTTGCTGATCGGCGACAGCGTGCACAACCTGATCGACGGGGTCGTGCTGGCCTCGGCCTTCATGGCGTCCCCCACCCTGGGGATCGCTGCCGCCGTGTCCACCATCGCCCACGAGGTGCCGCAGGAACTGGGCGAGTTCGTCGTGTACCTGCACGCGGGCTACAGCCGGAAGCGGGCCCTGCTGCTGAACGTCCTCAGCAGCCTGACGTCGGTGGTCGGGGCCCTGCTGGGCTGGTTCTTCCTGTCCGCCGCCCGCGAGGCCGGCCCGTACCTGCTGGCGATCGCGGCGGCCGGGTTCCTTTACGTGGCGCTGGCGGACCTGGTGCCGTCCCAGCGCGGGAAGAGTTCGCTGGCGGCCACCCTTCTGGACCTGCTGCTGACCGTCCTGGGCGTGGCCGTCACCTGGTTGGCCACGCGGGGCCACTCTGGCTAGGGGCACTGTCGTACCCCCCTTCGGTCCGTCCACGTTCCCTCCCCCGGTCGAATCGACTTCGGACCCGTCGTGCGCGATGCTCGTTGCCTAGCCGCACCCGCCCTTGGCGACGACCTTGCGCTGCAGCCTGACCTTGCGGACGAAGGTCCGGGGAGCCGTCTCCTCGTCGTGCCCCGCGGCGCCGTGCACCGCCTCCTCTCGGCGTGCCTCGAGGGCGCAGGCCGGCAGCGGGTCCCTCGTCGCCCGGTCGGGGTGGGCGGACGGGATCCGGTCCCCGACGGCGGCGGAGAACCGCCACTGCATCGTATCGCCCGACGGGTCGCCCGCGGCCCGGGTGGCGATGCAGGCAGGCGGGGGGTACAGGTCCAGCCAGCCGTTGATCCCGCCCGCCAGCACGTACAGGTTCACCACGCCCTGCGCCTTCAGATCCTTCCACGCCGCCGTCGCCTCCTCCTCGCCGTTCGAGGCCAGGAAGACGATGGTGTTGTCGCCGGCCGCCAGCAGGGTCTTGACGAAGGCGGGGTCCCGCAGTTCCTCCCGGGTCACCCGGCGGGCGCCCGCCAGGTGGAACCGGTTGAAGTCCTCCTCGCGGCGCAGGTCCAGGACGTCCACCCGCAGCGTCAGATCCTTCTTCAGGTCCACGACCTCGACGGGCTCCACGTAGATCTCGCGCAGGGCGATCTGCTGCTGGCCGTCCGCGGCGATCCAGCCCCAGCGGTCCGCCAGGGTCGGCTGGCCGATCGCGGCCGTCACGCCCGCCAGCAGGACCAGCGCGCCCGCGCCCGCGAGGTGGCCCTTCTTCCACGGGGTCGCCCGGATCTCCTGCCAGGACTTGCGGGCCCCGAAGAAGGCCTCGGAAACCCCGGCCGCCCAGAACATCGCCAGGGCCATCAGGACCAGCATCAGCACGACCACGCCGTAGGGCAGGCCCAGCCACTCGGGGATCGTGAACCGGCCCATGGCGGTCGAGTGGTAGAACGGCTGGTAGGCGTCCACGGTCTCGCCGAACAGGAACACGCCGGCGAACACGCCCAGCACGAAGAAGATCCCGTCCAGTTTCAGAGTCGAGGCCGCCACCAGCGACGTGCCCGGACAGAAGCCGCCCAGGATGAAGCCGACGCCCATCACCAGGCCGCCGACGATCCCCGGTGCCAGGTAGGTCGGGTTGACCCACAACCGGCCGAAGTCCAGCAGGCCCAGCGCGGACGACAGGAAGACCAGCACGCACGCGACGACGATGGCCGTGAACATGACCTTCAGGACCGTCATCTCGCGCAGGTAGAACTGGGCCGCCAGCTTGCGGGAATCCCCGAAGCCCGACAGTTCCAGCACCGCGCCGAAGCCCATCCCGATCAGCAGGAAGATCAGGTCGTACCCGATCGTGCCGGCGATCGTTTCGAGGTGGAACGGGGCCATCTGCGCACCTCCTCAGTTCCACAGCCGGCGCACGAACCACGCCAGCGCGTACCCGCCTGCGAACACCGCGAACATGAAGGCGAAACTGCCGACCGACAGCACGGCGCCGCCGCTGAGCGCCTGGCCGGACGTGCATCCGCGGGCGATCCGGGCGCCGTAGCCCATGATGGCCCCCCCGGCCAGCGCCAGGGCCCAGCGCGTCCCCGTCGAGATGCCGGGGCCCTTGCGCGTCTCGGGGCGGAACCGGCGGTTGGCGATGCCCGAGATCATCCCCCCCAGGAAGGTCCCCAGCAGCATGAACACGCCCGGGCTGTCCAGCGCGTTGCGGGTGCCACCGGCCATCTCGGCGAAGGTCGCCACCCGGTCCACGTGCCCGGGCGCGAACAGGTCCAGGATCGCGGCCTGCACGTGGGCGATGGCGCCGGACGCGCCCAGCCCGTTGCCCGTGATGTAGAACGACAGGAACAGGACGACGCCCAGCAGGGCACCCCCCACGTAGGGATTCACGTAGGGGCGCGGCTCCTTGCGCTTCATCTCGACCCTCCCTCGGCGGAGTGCGGGGTGTCCTCGACCAGGTCCCAGCCGTCGATCATCGCGCGGAGGTTCGAGGTCACCGTGTGGCCCGTGGTGGTCAGGTACACGTGCAGCACGAAGAAGGCCAGGAACAGCCAGGAACCCAGGGCATGCAGCGGGGCGACGAACGCCAGGCCCCCGATGGAGGAGGCGACGTCCGGCCACCACGACACGCCCCAGATCAGCAGGCCGGTGAGAACCTGGAACGGGAACAGGACGTTCAGCAGGGCCAGATAGGTCAACTGCTGCAACACGTTCAGTTTGCGGTCCGCGGACTTCGGCACCGGGTGGGGCTGGCCCAGGAAGATGCCTCGCAGGTAGTAGTCCGCCTGGGCCATCACCTGGCCGGCGAGGTTGCCGGACGGCGGCATGAACTGCCGGATGGCGCTGCTGGCGAGGTGGTAGAACAGCGACAAGAACGCGTTCGCCACCATCACCAGGGCGAAGAAGTTGTGGACCTTCACGGCCGTCGGCAGGCCGGTCCGGATGCCGGCGTGGACCTGGAAGCCGGTGACCATCAGGACCAGGATGCTGAAGGCCATCAGCCAGTGCCACAGCCGCTCGTAAGTGGAGTACAGGTATTCCCTGCGCGTCGCCACGCGGGCGTGGCCGTTCCGGCGCCGGGCCCGCCAGCGCAGGCCGCCGTGCACCAGCACGCCGGCCGCGACCGCCGCGAACGCCAGGAAGCCCAGCCGGTCCACCCAGGCGACGCGCGAGTGGCCGAACACGTGGAAGCCCGGGGGCTGGGTCCGCGACAGTTCCAGCCCGCCTTCCGCCGTCGCGACCACGTGGCCGGACACCTCGACCCCGCCCTCCGGCAGCGGGGGCACCACGCCGCCGGGCACGAAGGAGGCCAGCGGGATCGTCGCCTGGATCCGCGAGTCCTCGCCGTGGCAACCGGCGCAGTCCCGCGGGACGTTCGCGCCCGCCATCACGCCGTGCTCGACCGGACGCGGCCGGATCTCCGCGCGGATCCCGGGGTCGTGCACCCCCAGCGCCAGCAGCCGGTCCCGGATCGCCTGGACCCTGGCCGGCGTGTCCAGCCGGCGTTCGCCGGGATCGAGGATGCCGTCCCCGTTGCCGTCCAGGGCCCGGACCACCGCCGCGACGTCGGCGTCCCCGTCCCGCCAGGCCGCCAGCAGCCGGTCCGCCGGGACCTCCTGGCCGGTCGTCCCCGACGCCCAGTACCAGCGCGTGACCACGTTGAACGGTGCCAGCCGGGTGCCCTCCAGCGGGTCCGTGCGGGCCATCAGGAACGGCGTGTAGGGGCGCAGGAACGCGGTGTCCAGGGTCTCCCCCGGGCCCGGCGAGACGTTGCGGTACTCCACGCGCGGGCCGCCGTCCGGCATCACCACCGTCGCATCGATGGCCTGCGCGGCCGGGCCGAACAGCCGCGCCGAGTGGCAGGCGCGGCAGTCCAGCGTGTCCATGTGGCGCTGCCGGTAGGGCAGGAAGTCGTGAACCTTCATCGGGTCGTGGCAGGACCGGCACGAGGCCGCCACGAGGTCGTGGTCGGGGCGGTGCAGGAACTGCGACACGGGGACCTTCCGGGGGTCGTTCACCACGAAATCGAGGGCGGTGTGCCGCACGCCGGACCGGGCCGGGTTGTTCCGCGCGAAGTGGCAGGACGTGCAGCCGACCAGCCGCCGGGCGTGGACGTCCCAGGGCAGGTCGAGGCCGTCGCGACCCTCGATGTTCAGCCACGAGGCGGACACGTCCTGGGGCGAGAGGACCTCGCCGGTGTCGCGGGTCAGGGCGTAGGTGCGGCCCTGCTGCGGGGACCGGAAGTCGTCCGGGATCCGCAGCGGGGCGGGACCGGAGTGCACGACGCCGTGGCAGTGCGCGCAGTTCGCGTCGCGTGGGGCGGAAATGCGCAGCGCCTCGCGCCGGATCCGGCCGTCCGCCTCGAAGTCCGCGGGGTCCGACGGCAGCCGGCTGCCCTCCAGGTGGCAGTCGACGCAGGACGCCGTGCGCCCCTCCCGGTTGTGGACGTCGTGCGCCTGGATCCAGGCGGTGTCGTGGCAGGCGCCGCAGGTTCTCTGGGGGGACGGCGGCGCCCCCCCGGGCATCGTGGGCTGGCCCGCCTCGTCCAGCAGCGGAAAGGCCGGGTGCATGGGGTTCGCGGCCGGCTGGGCGTCCGCGGGGAGGGCCGCGACCAGCGGGGCCAGCGCCAGGACCGTCACCATCGCCCTTCTCATCGCCGCCCTCCCACCGTCATCGGGTCGCCCTCGTAGCCCAGGGCCTTCCAGTCCATCCGGGCGTGGTCGCCATGGCAGGCGTCGCAGCCCAGTGCCTGCTCCTTCGGGGCGACCATGTGGGACAGCGGCCAGTACATCGCGGTCTTCGCCCAGCCGAACTCCCCGCTGAAGTCCATCCCGGTCGCCTTCGCGCCCAGGCGCAGCGCCTTGTCCCAGTCGAAGTCGTGCCAGAAGCCGCCCTCGCCGCCCGTGACCGGCGCCAGCAGGACGTTGTTCTGGCGGTCGTACTGCTGCAGGGCGCGGTGGATCTTGAACGGCCAGATCCGCGCGTTCGGGTTCCGGATGTCCCCGCGGGGCCGGTTGATGTCGGTCACGCCCGAGGGGTCCATCCGGTCGCCCAGCAGGTAGCGGTCCACGCTGCCGTCGAACCAGGCGTACTCGGGGACCACGTCCTGGTCGTACAGGAACTCGCCCTTGATCTTCAGGTACCGGTGGGGGTCGTCGGGCCGGTCCGGGTCGCCGGCCTTGCTCCAGTCCCAGAACATCTTGGTGGGCAGCCGCCGGGCGTACGTCGGAATGTGGCACGCCTGGCAGGACACCGCGTCCAGGTGGGCGTCCAGCCGGGGGTCCTGGTGGGGCGGCGCCCGGTGGCAGTCCTGGCACGCGACCCCGTTGGAATCCTCGACGCTGACCGAGAACGAACGGCCCCGGATGTCGTGCCGCCGGGTCTCGTGGCAATCGACGCACAGGAACGCGTGGCCGCCCATGTGGACGTCGTCCTCGCCGGTCGGGTTCTCCAGGCTGGAGTCCAGGTCGCCGTGCTTGACCCCCTGCCCGCCGCCCCCGTAGGAGTGGCAGACCGTGCAGTTCTCGCGCCGGGGCGTCCCGACGGACTTCGCGGCGGCCAGCAGGTCGATCCCCTTCGCCGGCATCCCGGCGTCGCCCTTCACGTAGGTTCCGGAGTGCTCGTGGCAGACCAGGCAGTCGACGTTCGCGGCCTGCGCGAAGTCGAACCCGTCGTCCTTCCAGCCGTATCCGACATGGCACTTGGTGCAGGACGCCCAGTTCCCGATCACCGAGATGCAGAAGTTGTTGATGAGGTTCTTCTTCCCGATGCGACGGAGCCCGGCGTGGCCCGGCACCTGGACCTCGCCCCCCAGCCACTCCCAGTGGGCGGTCTTCATCACGTCGGAGGCGGCGTCCGCGTGGCAGCCCAGGCAGGCCCGCGTGACGTCCTGGGGCGTGGACAGGGACGCCGGGAAGAAGGCGGAGTGGTCCACGTGCGGGCGGATCGGCTTGTCGAACGCGGCCTTCGCGACGACCGGCGCGCCGCCGCCCGGCGACATCGCCACGTACGCGACGGCCCCGGCCGCGGCCAGCAGAACCGCGGCGACCCAGGCGTGTCCCTTCCCGATCCTCATCGGACCTCCTTGGCCGGGGGTTCCTTCCCGGTCCCTTCGCGGCAGCATTCCAGGCAGTTCAGCACCTCGCCCAGCCGGGGGAGGTTCAGCCGGTACCACGCGAAGCCCCCTTCGCGCCGGACGTCGACCAGCCCGTTCATCCGCAGGATCGCCAACTGGTTCGAAAGGGCGGCCTGCGAGATCCCCAGGCTGGCGATCATCTGCGACACGTTGACCTCGCCCTCGCGCAGCAGGGACATGACCCTCAGGCGGACGGGGTGCGCGATGGCCTTCATCAGGGCGGCCAACCGGTCGGCGCCCTCGGGGTCCATGTGGAACGAGCCGGTCATCAGGATCCTCCCTGGCCGTGCCCCTGCGGGACTGCGGGGGGTTGCGGCGAGCGGATCCTAGCAGGAATGTATCTAGAAAGATAACCCAATATCATGTAACCATGTTATCGAATGATTATCGACGACTTGTGATGTCCTCGATGGCGGATCCGGGAATTCAGAACCGCGCGTCCATGCGTTCCAGGCAGCCGAAGCAGCCGTCGATGCGGTGGGTCAGGCCGTCCTCGTCCACGACCTCGCCGTCCCACCGGCCGAAGAACTGCCGGTAGTCCATGCGGATCAGGCCGAAGTCGCGGAACTCGGGCTTGGACCCGGCGGGAGTGAAGCGCAGCCGGACGCGGCCCTGCGGGTCCCGGACGCGGAAGTGCCCGGGCGCGCCGGCGGGTTCGAAGGCGGGCCGCGGCAGCAGCATCAGCCGCCCGTCCAGCCACATCGCGTCCTCGCCCGGCAGGTCCTTCGGCGTCATCTGGTTGACCAGGTTCAGGACCACCTCGCGGCCGGCGGACGACCGTCCCGCAAAGCACCCCCACAGCCAGTGCGACCGGTACGGGTAGAACGTCTTCTGCTCGTCCAGGTTGCCCAGGTCGCGGGCCGGGTCGAACCGGAAGACGCGCCCGCCCAGGTCGATCGTGCCGTCCAGGCGCAGGGGCGACTTGTGCGTGTAGGTGTGATGGCCCGGCGGGATGCGCAGGCTGAAGACCAGCGGCTGGAACTCGCGCAGGTCCTGCCGGAGTTCCAGGTCGACGGCCACGGACGGCGTGCCGCGCCCTGCCGGGAAGCGCGCCCGCACGCGGTGGCGGCCGTGGTCCAGGTCGTGTTCGAGGGACAGGAACCGGTCCGCGTTCCCGCATCGGCTGGCCCCGTGCCACGTCGTCTCCGGCAGCACGCGCCGCCGCGGGCGGTCCAGCACCGTCCACTCCCACATCCGGTCGGCCTCGCGATCGTACAGGTAGACCGTCGCGCTGACCGCGACCTTCGCGTCCTGGTGGAGGATGCCGCCGAACAGGCCGGGGTGGCCGACGCCGACGCCGTTCCACTCCTTCAGGCGCAGCCAGCGCAGCGGGCGGGCCAGGGCGCCGCCCATCAGATCCGCGTCCAGCAGGTTGGCGCGCCGGAAGGGCGTCCGGAAGAAGCCTTCGTGGAGGCCCCCCCCCTCGACGAGGGCGGGCGGCGTGTCCTGCAGGATCGTCGTGGGCATGCCCGGTCTCCATGTCCCGGGACGGATCGTATGCCGGGCGAGGTTCCGGGGCCAGCCGGTGCTACTTCAGCCGCTTGCCGGTCGTCGTGGCCGTCAGCTTGCCGTGCTTGACGCCGCGGGTCCCGACCAGGGCGTCCGCGATCGCCTGCACCGCCGAGGCGCGGCCCTTCACCGCGATGACCTCCAGGCAGTTGTCGTGGTCCAGGTGCACGTGCATCGCCGACAGGATGATGTCGTGGTGGTCGTGCTGGAGGTGCGTCAGGCGGTCGGACAGTTCGCGGACGTGATGGTCGTAGACCAGCGTCACCGTGCCGACGATCTCGTGGTCGCCCTGCCACTCCTCGCGGACCAGGGAGTCGCGGATCGCGTCCCGCAGGGCCTCGGAGCGGTTCACGTAGCCGCGGCGGTGCGACGTCTCGTCGAAGCGGTCCAGGAGCTCGGTGTCCAGCGACGCGCTGAAACGGGTGATCTTCCCCATCGAGACCTCCTGCAAGAGTCCGCCTGCGATGGCGGGGGACAGGGCCCCCGCCCTACATGGGGCCTGTAGGGCGGGGCCCCAGCGCCCCGCCTCCCGTCCTACCGTGCGCCCAGCAGTTCCGGGTGCGCCTTCTCGAACTCCCGCAGCCGGCGGCGACGCTCCTTCCAGTCGGGCAGCAGCCCCGCAAGAGCCGCGTAGAACCGCGGACCGTGGCCGCGCCAGCGCAGGTGTGCCACCTCGTGCGCGACCAGGTACTCCAGCAGGTCCGGCGGGGCCGCCGCCAGCGCGACGTTGACGCGGATCACGCCGTTCGCGCTGCA
Source organism: uncultured Myxococcales bacterium (assembly GCA_937975765.1). GTDB lineage: Bacteria > Myxococcota_A > UBA9042 > DTJE01 > DTJE01 > CAIZWN01. The sequence goes on along the minus strand of CALJUR010000047.1, from coordinate 7,962 downwards.
CGACCCCCAGCGGGTCCGCGCCCGGGTCGGCCGCACGTCCGCCACGCGCCGGTCCATCCGGGCCGCCAGCGCGTCGGCCAGCCGCCGCGCTTCCTCCAGCAGCGACCTCCACGCCCAGGCCCGCACCGCCACCGCGACCGTCCGGTCCCGTCCCGCCTCGGTCAGCCCGCGTGGCACGGTCACCACCAGGCAGGCCCCGCCACCCCCGTGCGGCACGGGCGCCTCGATCCTCGGGCGCGCCACGTCCGCCTCGCGGATTGCCAGCGCCAGTGCCTGGCCCCGGTGCAGCAGCGATTCGCGCATCCGCGGCCTCCGTCGCCAGGGGGATCAGGCCGGGTCGTGGTCCATGACCGACGCGGGCTGGGTCGTCTTCGCGGAGTGACCCACGGTCTTCACGATGGCCTGGTCCAGCAGCGAGTATGCCACCGGCACGACGACCAGCGTCAGCAGCGTGGAGGTGATCAGGCCGCCGATGACCGCGATGGCCATCGGGGCGCGGATCTCGGCGCCCTCGCTGAGCGCCATCGCGGTGGGCACCATGCCGAAGATCATCGCCGCGGTGGTCATCAGGATGGGGCGCAGCCGCACGGGACCCGCCCGCAGCAGCGCCTCGCGGGTCGGGACGCCCTGCTCCTTCAACTGGTTCGCCAGGTCGACCAGCAGGATGGCGTTCTTCGTGACCAGGCCCATCAGCAGGATCAGGCCGATGAAGGTCGCCATGTTGAGGGTCTTTCCGGTGACCAGCAGGCCCACGAACGCACCGACGAACGAGAACGGCAGCGACAGCATGATCGTGAACGGGTGCAGGAACGACTCGAACTGCGCCGCCAGGATCAGGTACACCAGCACGATCGCCAGGATCAGCGCCGGGATCATGTACCCGAACGACTCGGTCATGATCTGCACGAAGCCGGTCCAGTCGCGGGTCAGTTCGGGCGGCACGACCTCCCGGGCCACCTCCTCGACCTTCTTCTGCGCCTCGCCCAGCGACAGGCCGTCCAGGTTCGACATCACGGTCACCTGGCGCAGCCGTTCCTGCCGTTCGATCATCGCGGGGCCCTCGTCGGTGTCGACCGTCACCAGGTTCGCCATCTGCACCAGCTGGCCATTCGTCGATCGCGCCGACAGGCCCAGGATGTCCTCGGGGCGCCCCCGGTACGGCTGGTCCAGGCGCACCCGCACGTCCACCCGGTCCCCGTCGGTGGTCAGGTCCGTCGCCTTGTCGCCCGCGAAGAAGGTCCGCAGCGCCATCGCGACCATGCCGACCGGGACGCCCAGGTCGGCCGCCCGGTCGCGGTCGATGTGCACCGCCACCTCGGGCTTGCCGCCGCGGTAGGTCTCGTCCACGTCCACGAAGCCCGGCGTCTCGCGCAGCCGATCCGCCAGCCGCCTCGCCGCCTGGTGGATGGCATCGAGGTTCGTGCCGCGGATGTTGTACTGGACCTGCGCGCCCCGCATGCCGCCCATCATCTCGCTGGCCTGCTCCACGGCGATCAGCGCGTCCTTCCGGTCCAGCAGCATGTTGCGGATGTAGGAGATGGCATGGTCCTGCGTGAAGGCCCGCTCCTTGCGCGGCACCAGGTTGACCAGCACCTCGCCCTTGTTCACCTCGCCGCGGGCGCCGCCCCCCACGGTCGCGAAGGTCTCCCGCACGCCCGGGACCTCGCGGACCTGCGCGGCCAGGTCCTCGACGTACCGCGTGGTCGCCTCCAGCCCTCGGCCCGCGGGCATCTCGACGGCCACGCGGAGTTGTCCCTGGTCCATCTGCGGGAAGAACTCGATCTTCAGCAGGGGAACCAGCAGCAGCGTCAGCGCCAGCGTGACGACGGCCGCGGTCAGCGTCACGACCCGGTGCCGCAACGCGGCGCCCAGCAGCACCTGGTACGCGTGGTCCACGGCGTCCAGCGCCCGCCCGATCCACCGCGCGACGCGCCAGTCGGCGCCGGCGTGAGGCTTCAGCAGCCGGGCCGACAGCATCGGGGTCAGCGTGAACGCCACGAACAGCGACACCGCCACCGCGAAGGCGACCGTGACGCCGAACTGGTAGAAGAAGCGCCCGATGATGCCCTTCATCGTCGCGACCGGCACGAACACCGCCAGGATCGACGCCGTCGTCGCCATGACCGCCAGGCCGATCTCCTTGGTGGCGTCGTGGGCCGCCTGCATGGCCGACTTGCCCTTCTCCATGTGCCGGTGGATGGCCTCGATGACGACGATCGCGTCGTCGATCAGGATGCCGATCGACAGCGACAGGGCCAGCATCGTCAACTGGTTGAAGGTGAAGCCCAGCCACTTCATGAACCCGAACGTCGCGATGACCGATGTCGGCAGCGCCAGGGCGCTGATGAAGGTCGCGCGCCAGTCGCGCAGGAAGGCGAACACGATCAGGACGGCCAGCGCTGCGCCGAAGACCAGGTCGAACCGCACGTCGCCGATCGCCTCCGCGATGAACTTGGAGTTGTCGCGTGGCATCGAGATCGACACGCCCTCGGGCAACTGCGAACGCAGGCGCTCGACCTCGGCCTTCACCGCCTCGGCGACCTCGACCGTGTTGGCGCCCGACTGCTTCGAGATGCGCAGCGCGACGGCCGACACCCCGTCGATGGCCGAGTGGCTTCGGCGCTCCTCGGCGCCGTCCTCGACCCGGGCCACGTCCCGGATCCGCACGGGTGCGCCCAGGGCCGCCGTGATGATGACGTCGCCCAGTTCCTGTGCGTCCTTCACCTGGCCGCGGGTCTTCACGACGAACTCGTCCTGCCCGACGTCCAGGCGGCCGCCCGGGATCTCGATGTTCTGGATGGCCAGGGCCTGCATCACGTCGGTGACGGACAGGTAGTGCGACGCCAGCCGCGCCGGGTCGATCCACACGTGGATCTCGCGGTCCTGGCCGCCGACCAGCAGGACCTCGCCGACGCCCGGGATGGTCTGCAGGTGCTGCTTGATCTGCTTGTCGGCGATGCGGGTCAGGTCGCGGGTCGCCATGGGGCCCGAGATCGCCAGGTCCAGGATCGGCATCGCGTTGATGTCGAACTTGGCGATGACCGGCGGGTCCAGGTCCGACGGCAGGTCGCGCAGGATCCCCGACACCTTGTCGCGCACGTCCTGGATCGCCTCGTCGGCCTTGCGCTCCAGTTCGAACTGGACGATGACGAAGCCGACGTTCTCCATCGACGACGACTTCAGCATCTTGATGCCGTTGACCGTGTTGACCGCCTCCTCGATCTTGTCGACGACCTTGGACTCGACCGTTTCCGGGGAGGCGCCGGGGTAGATGGCGGTGATGGTGACGAACGGGAAGTCGACGTCCGGCATCAGGTCCACGCCGATGCGCGGGTAGGCCACCAGCCCGAAGACCAGCAGCGCCGACACCATCACCGTCGCCAGGACGGGGCGCCGGATCGAGACATCGGCCAGCTTCATCGGGCGGCCTCCGTGCTGCCGCCCTGGGCCAGGCGTGCCTCGGCGAACAGGCCGGCCTTCAGGGCACCGTCCGGGTTGGGCAGTTCGACCAGGGCCGTGAAGGTGCGGGAGCCGGGGTTCGCGGACGGGACGACGAACTTGACCGCGGCCGGAACCTCCTGGCCGGTGGCCGGGAAGCGGACGACCAGCGGGGTGCCCTCGGACAGGCGCGACAACTCGGCGGCCGGGACCTGCAGCTTCAGGTCCAGCAGGTCGGTCTGCTCGATGACGGCCACCGGCGCGGGCGGCATCACCATCGCGGACTCGCCCTCGGAGATCATGCGGCGGACCACCACCGCGTCGTACGGGGCCGTGATCGTCAGGTCCCGGTAGGCCTTGCGGGCCATGTCCAGGCCCACCTTCGCCGCGGACAGGCCGGCCTTCGCGGCCTTGTAGCCAGCCTCGACCTGGTCCAGCGTGCCCTGCGCGACCGCCTCCTTGCCCCGCAGGCCGCGCATGCGCTCGTAGGCCAGCGCGGCGTTGTCGAACTGCGCCTGGGCGGCCTCCAGCCCGGCCTCGGCCTGCCGGACCCGCAGCGCGAAGTCCTCGGTCTTCAGCATCACCAGGGGCTCGCCGGCCTTCACGCGCTGGCCCTCGCTGAACAGGACCTTCTCGACGATGCCGGGGACGATGGGCATCAGCGTGCTGCGGCGGTGCGGTTCCGTGGTGCCGGTCATGGTGGCGGCGCCCTGGGCAGCCGGCAGCGCCTTCGCGGCCCTGGCGACCGGGGCCGCGACCGGGGAGTCCGAACCCGTGGCGCTGACGATCGGCCGCGCGGGGGGCGTATCGGGCAGCGAGGCCTTCGCGGACCGGTCTCCGCACGCGGCCGCAGCCAGCAGGGGCAGCAGGGTCAGGGCCAGGGCGACGCGGCTTCGCATCGGGTGTCTCCTTGGAAAAGGGGCGGCGGGTTCGAGAGGCAGCCCGCAGGTCGTGCCGCAGGATAGGGTTCCGCGCGCGTCCCGTCAAGAAAATAATTGAACCCGGATTCAGGAAATAGGCTAGGATGCGTCCGGTCGCGGTGCGAGGCCGTGAATCGTTCGGAGGGGGACGTGGGTCGTTCGCCGATGAGAGCCGAGGATCGGGAGAGGACGCGCGGGCGCATCCTGGACGCGGCCGAGACGGTCTTCGCACGGGACGGGTTCGAGCGGGCGCGAATCGACTCGATCGGGGCCGAGGCCGGGCTGTCCACCGGGACGCTGTACAACTACTTCCACAACAAGACGTCGCTGGTGCTGGAACTGCACCAGCGCGCCCTGGACCGGGCGAACGCGATGGTCGAGGCGCTGGGCCGCGGGGACGGCCCCTTTCCGGCGAAGCTGGACGTCTACCTGGAGGGCTTCTTCCGGTTCGGCAGCGAGAACTGGATGTTCTTGACGCTGCTGCGCGAGTCGCCGCACCAGTTGCGCCTGTCGCCCCGGCTGGCCGAGGAGCAGGTCCGCAGCATGCGGCGCCTGGTCGAGCGGCACGTGGACCTGGCCGAGGGACTGCTGCGCCTGGGGATCGAGGAGGGGTTCCTGCAGCGGGCCGATCCGCGCCAGATGGCCGTGTCGCTGCTGGGGATGGCGAACGGCGTGTCGATGCTGTGGGCGGATCGGCCGGAACGGGCGATCGGGGACGCGGTCGCGTTCGTGCGCGCGTCCTTCCTGGACGGCGCGCGACGTCGGCCCGACCCGCCGCAGGCCTGACGGAGGCCCGATGCCCGAGGACCGCCAGGGAAGTGACGGAACGCCCCCGGGGCACCGCCGCCGCCTGCGGTACGCCGGAACGCACCCGCGCCGGTTCCAGGACCGGTACAAGGAACTCCAGCCCGATCGCTACCCGGAGATGATTGCGCACGTCCGCGAGCAGGGGGGCACCCCGGCGGGGTCGCACGTGCCGATCCTGGTTGCAGAGGTGCTGCAGGCGCTGGACCCGCGGCCCGGCCAGGTGGTGCTGGACTGCACCCTGGGGGCGGGCGGGCACGCGCAGGCGATCCTGCCGCGGCTGCTGCCGGGCGGGCGGCTGGTGGGCATCGACCGGGACGCGGGCCAGTTGGAGCGAACCCGCGAGCGGCTGGCGCCGTTCGGGGAGGCAGTGTCGCTGCACGCGGCGTCGTTCGGGTGGGTCGAATCGGTGGCGGCGGCGGAGGGCGGGCGGTTCGACGCCATCCTGGCCGACCTGGGCGTGTCGTCGATGCAGTTGGACGACCCGGCGCGCGGCTTTTCATACAGGGACGACGGCCCGCTGGACATGCGGATGGACCGCGCGTCGGGACGGACGGCGCGGCACCTGTTGGCGTCGATCGGCGAGGCGGCGCTGGCCCAGGCGCTGCACGACCTTGCGGACGAGCCGGACGCAGGGAAGGTGGCGGCGGCGATCGTCGCGGCCCGGCGGCAGGCCCCGCTGGAGAGGACGTCGGACCTGGTTCGGGTGGTGCTGGCGACGAAGGGGTGGACGCCGGCGGCCTGGAAGGCGAGGGCCCGGGAGGGCGACGCGGGCCTGCACCCGGCGGCGCGGGCGTTCCAGGCGGTGCGGATCCTGGTCAACGGCGAACTGGACGCGCTGGACCGGCTGCTGGTGGCGGCCCCGGGCCTGCTGAAGCCGGGCGGCCGCATCGCGATCCTGTCCTTCCACAGCGGCGAGGACCGGCGCGTGAAGCACGCGTTCCGGGACGGGCTGCGGGGCGGGCTGTACGCCGCGGCGTCCGACGATCCGATCCGCGCGACCCCGGACGAGGTGCGATCCAATCCCCGGGCGGCGTCGGCCCGGCTGCGGTGGGCGCGGCGGGCGTGAAGGCGGGAACGTCCCCGCCCTTGCGGCGGTTGAACCGCGCCAGAAACGGACCTATTCTCGCCGCACGTTTCCATCTCGACATCGCCGGGGGGGACATGGACCGGACACGTGATCTTCGACTCCTGATGGCCGCGTGCCTGGCGGCTTTTGCAGGGCTGGCGACGATTCCGGGCTGCGGGCGGGATGACGTGCCGTTGCCGGCATCCGGCCTGGTCCGCGGGGCGGTCCAGGTGCCGGTGGCGGTGCCTCCCGAGGTGATCGCCCGGGCGCAGGCCGGACTGCCGCAATGGCTGGCCCGCATCGCGGACGGCCTCGAGGACCGTTACGGGTTCGCCAGCCGCAGCGAGATGGAGCGGGCGGTCCTGGGCGCTCCGTGGCAGATGTGGACCATTCCGGGGCGCGACCTTGCCGACGCCGCGGTCGCGGCGCCCGAGCCGGTTCCCCTGGACGAGTGGCGGGTGCCGATCCTTTGCGACGGCACCGCGCGGGCGCTGCTGACGGTGGCCCGCACGGACGGCGGGGACTGGGAGGTGGTCGAGATCGGCGCCGCGGGCCTGGCCCAGGAACTGGACCGGTTCGAGTCGGACACGAAGGCACGGCAGGGCGGTCTGTCGGACGCGCGCCGGGTGCTGCTGCGACTGCACGCCTCGCGCCTGGACTTCCTGTCCATCGAGAGCGCGAGGGTGCCGGTGAGGGAGGGGCGGTTCTCGCCGACGCGGTGGATGGTTCCCGCGCTGGAGGCCGAGGGTGCGGGTGGGGGGCCGTCGGGGCTGGACCTGGCGGAGGTCGTCCGGGCCGGCCGGCGGCACTTCCAGAAGGAGGCGGAATGATGGGCCGTCCGTCTCGCGCCTTTCGGGGTTCGTCCTGTCGCGGGATCCTGGTCCTGGCGTTCCTGCTGCTGGCGCCCGTGCCGGCCGCGCGGGCCCGGGTGCTACCGGTGCCGCTGACCAGCCAGGAGCAGACCCAGTGGTGCTGGGCCGGATCCAGCGCCGCCATCCTGAACTTCTTCCAGAAGAACGTACGCGTCTGCGAACTGGCGGAGTACACGCGCTCGGTCGCCACCTGGCACGACTTCGGGACGGTCAACTGCTGCACGGACCCCAGCCAGGGCTGCAACTACTGGAACTACAACTGGGGATACGCCGGCGCCATCCAGGACATCCTGGCCCACTGGGGGGTGAACAACTCGGGCTACGGCCGCACGCTGACGACGGCCGAGATCACGACGCAGATCAACGGGGCGCGCCCCTTCGTGATCCGGTGGGGATGGGACGGCGGCGGCGGGCACTTCGTCGTGGGCCACGGCATCGAGGGGACGACCGTTTCCTACATGGACCCGTGGTTCGGCGAGGGGCTGAAGACGGCGACCTACGACTGGATCGTGAGAGGGGGGACGCACACCTGGACCAGCACCAACGTGCTGTCCACCAGTTGCCCGTGCACGTGCAGCACGAACGGGACCTGCTGCGACGGATGCCGTGCCCGGAACGAGGGGGTCGGTTGTGATGCCGACGGGAACGGTTGCACCGCCGGGGACGCCTGCTCGTCCGGCACCTGCCGCGCCGGGACGGCGGTGGACTGCTCGGCCCAGTCGGACGCGTGCAACGTCGGCGCCTGCCGGTCGACCGGGGTCACCAGTCATGAGTGCGACCGGAACCCGGTGCCGATGAACGGCGCGGGCTGCGACGACGGCGACGCGTGCACGCTGGTCGATACCTGCCAGGGCGGGGC
>CALJUR010000046.1 GCA_937975765.1 uncultured Myxococcales bacterium | reverse complement strand
ATCGTATTCGGTGACTGGAGTTCAGACGTGTGCTCTTCCGATCTGATGGTGGCCCAGAGGGGGATGCCTCGCTTGGTGCTGCTGTTCGCGATCTTGAACGTGAACTGTGCGGTCGTGGACACGGGGTTGCGGGAGGTGCCGGGCCCGGAGGCCGCGGCCGGCGTCTCGCCCTTCCCGCCCGCCGAGGCATCCCTGGAGACCGCGACGGGGGACGCCGCGGCCACGCCCTTCGGCAGTTCGGCCGGCTCGGCCAGCGTCGCGATGCCGCGGCCGTCCGGCGACCGCCGGAAGGCCTGGGTCGCACGGACGCCCCGCTTCATCTCCCGCAGGAACTCGTCCAGCGACATCCATTCCTGGCCGCCGCGGCTGACCTGGTACGGCGCCGGGTTCTCGACCACGGCCGACCAGTTCACCAGCAGGTTGGACGCCGGGAACTCGAGGAACAGGCCGGTCGGGGACTTCACGGTCCAGATCCCGCTGCCCGCCTCGGCGGCCTCGGGCGCCGCCCGGACCTCCACCGCCCGATCGGTGCCGGCGGAAGGGGACGCCGTGAGGATCGGTTCCGGGGGAGTCGGCGGCGTCCGGTACCCCGAGGGGCTGGTGATCCGGGGATTGGGCGGGACCTCGCCGGTCACGCGACGTTCCCCGTCCCCGGCAGGGGCCTGGGAAGGGGGCGCCACGAAGGGAGGCGCAGAGGGAGGCGCCGAGCCCGGACGCGCCGGGCGACGACCGCCGAACGCCTGCATCGGCTTGCGGAAGGCCCCCCCGAACCCGTCCGACACCGGCTCGCGCCGGTTGGATGCGTCCAGGGGCTCGGTGCCGGGCACCGGGCGATCCCCCCGCGGCACGAAGCGCTGGGTGCGCCCGCAGAGGGGGCATACGAGTTCCCCCCCCGTGGCGGCGATCTCGTCGTCGCCGACCTCGAAGGTCCCGGTGCAATTGAGGCAGGTCAACTCCATTCGGACCGGTCCTCGGAGCCGGCAACAAGATAGCATCCGAAGGCCTTGCAGGCAAGCCCGCGGAGTCGCGGCACGACGTCAATCGCCGTCCCGGTCGCGGGAGGCTCGATCCGCCCCGGGCCCGATCCGGCGCCCGTTTGGCAGGCCCTCGTGGCCGGTGCTACGCTGGATCCCGGTCGCTCTCCTGGAACGAGACCCATGGCGCGATCCGCAGGCGGGGATTCCCGGAAGGACGAGACGGCGGGGGACTCGGAAACCTCCACTGCCCAGGTCCTGCGCCTGGAGGTCTACGGCGCCCTGCTGACCCTGTTCTCGCTGGCGCTGCTGCTGGCGCTGGCCACCTTCCACCCCGGGGACGTCCAGCCCGGCGCCGCGGACACGACCGTGAACTTCCTGGGGCCGCTGGGCGCGTACATGGCCGGGATGTTCCTGTACGTTCTGGGCCTGGTCGCCTTCCCCTTCGCGCTGGTGCTGGGCCTGGTCGGCGTCCGCGCGGTGTTCCGCCGCCCGGTCCACCTGGGCCCCCGCAACGTGATCTGGACGCTGGTGGCCCTGGTGATGCTGTCCGTGCTGCTGGAGATCGCGCTGCCCGGCATCGAGCCCTTCGGCTTCCCGATCGCCGGCTGGCTGGGGAACCGGGTCGGCCGGCTGATGGAATTCCCGCTGAGGTGGACGGGCACGCTCCTCATCGCCTCGGTCACGCTGGTGATCGCGGTCACCTACCTGTCCGGGCAGTCCATCGGCGCCCTGCTGCGGGGAGTCGGCCGGGCGCTGGCCGCCGGCGCCCGCCTGGCCTGGCAGGGCGCGAGGTCCGGTGCCGCCGGGCTGGTCCGGCGCCTCGCAATGCGTGCCCCGCCCCCGCTCCCCCCGGGCCCGGAGGCGTCCCTGCCGGACACGAAACCCGGCCGGACCTGCAGCCAGGGCGAAGCCGACGTCCCGGACACCCGCGTCGACGGCCCCCGCATCCACGAGGGCCCCGACCGCTTCGGCCGCCCGACCCTGGAAGGGGCCCTCCCCGCGAACGGCGAGGACTCCGCCTTCCCCGACGTCGAACGGGCCCCGATGGACCTGGAGATCCTGGTACACGAGGCGCCGGTTCCCGAGGCGGCTCCCGGCCCGCGCACCGAATCGACGCGCAGTCCCCGCATCGTGGTGACGCCCCAGAAGCCGCCGGCGGTGCAGGAGTCCCTGGCCCTGCCCCGCGTGCCGACCGATCCCTACGTGCCGCCGCCGATGACGCTGCTGGACGCGGTCCAGGCGCACGATGCCGTGATCGACAAGGACCTGCTGCGCCGCAATGCCGAGACGCTGACGCGCAAGCTGCTGGACTACAAGGTCGAAGGCAAGGTCGTCGAGATCCACCCCGGCCCGGTCGTCACGATGTACGAGTTCCTGCCGGCCCCCGGGGTGAAGATCAGCCAGATCGCCAACCTGGCCGACGACCTGACGATGGCCCTGGAGGCGGTCAGCATCCGCATCGTCGCCCCCATTCCCGGCAAGGGGGTCGTCGGCATCGAGGTCCCGAACGCCCTGCGCGAGACGGTGTTCCTGCGCGAGATCCTGGCCTCCGAGGCCTTCTCCCGCAGCAAGAGCAAGCTGACGCTGGCCCTGGGCAAGGACATCTTCGGGACCCCGATGGTCACCGACCTGTCCAAGATGCCCCACCTCCTGATCGCCGGCGCCACCGGCTCGGGCAAGTCCGTCGCGGTCAACGCATTCATCCTCAGCCTGCTGTACAACGCGTCCCCCGAGGAGGTTCGGCTGATCCTCGTCGACCCGAAGGTCGTCGAGCTGCAGATCTACGAGGGGATCCCGCACCTGCTGCTGCCCGTCGTGTACGACCCCAAGCACGCCGCCGCCGCCCTGCGCTGGGCCGTGGAGGAGATGGAGCGGCGGTACGAACTTCTGGCCCGCTTCGGCTGCCGCAACCTGCAGTCCTTCAACCAGCGCGTGGATCGACTGCTGGCGCGCGACGGCGCACCCGTGGGCGCGGACGACGGCGACACCGAGGTCTCGACCCCGATCGCGTCCGCCACGGACATGGAGCCGGACCCGGACGAACTGAAGAAGCTGCCCTACATCGTCATCGTGCTGGACGAGTTCGCCGACCTGATGATGGTCGCGTCCAAGGACGTCGAGACCGCCGTCGCCCGCCTGGCCCAGAAGGCCCGCGCCGCCGGCATCCACCTGGTCATGGCCACGCAGCGCCCCTCCAAGGAGGTCATCACCGGCCTGATCAAGGCGAACTTCCCGTCCCGCATCGCCTTCCGCGTATCGTCCAAGATCGACAGCCGCATCATCCTGGACCAGTCGGGCGCGGACGCGCTGCTGGGCTACGGCGACATGCTGTTCCTGCGGCCCGGGTCGTCGCTGGTGACCCGCGTGCACGGCCCGTTCGTGGCGGACGAGGAGGTCGGCCGCGTGACCGCGCACCTGAAGGCGCAGGGCGCGCCCGAGTACCAGATGGAGATCCTGGCCGCCGCCGCCGACTCGGAGGCCGACGAGGACCCCGACGACCTGGACCCGCTGCTGGACGAGGCGCAGGACATCGTCCTGGAGAGCCGGCGCGCGTCCATCTCGTTCCTGCAGCGCAAGCTGAAGATCGGCTACAACCGTTCCGCCCGCATCATGGAGCAACTGGAGCGGCGCGCCGTGGTGGGCCCGCCCGATTCCCGCGGCGAGCGCCAGGTGCTGATCTAGGGGGAGGAAGGCGGCCGGGAGCCGACACCGGCCGCGTCGTCACAGCGAGTCGCGCAGTTCCCGCATCACCTTCAGCACGATGGATCCGGTGACCTTGCCCAGCGACATGGTGCGCTCGTACTCGTACTGGGGCAGGTCCCAGTCGGCCTCGCGCACCATGTAGCCGACCTCGTCGTTGCCCAGCGCCACCGTGAACTTCACCGGGGCATCCGACGTCGCGTCCAGGTCCTGCACCAGCGTCGGCGCCGGCTCGCCGGGCACGGAGGCCAGGTCCGCCAGCACCTCGGTCCCGTGCCGGAACTGCAGCGCCGTCATCTCGGTGTGCATCCACGCCTTGCTGCCGGACGTCTTCATCGTCCGCTTCATCATGCCGCGGTTGCCCATGTACTCGAAGATCCAGTTCTTCAGCGGCAGGTCGAACGCCTTGTGCGCCAGGTGCAGGGAGACGCCCAGCGGTCCGACCGGCCCGGGGGCCGTCTTCGCCGCGGCCAGCACGGCGTCCGCGAACCCGTTGCCGACGCGATGCATCAGGGCGACGCGCTCGGCCTGCGACATGTGCTTCAGGAAGACGTCCATGATCTCCTTTTCCAGGGCCATCTTGTCGTCGCCGGGATCGATCGTCACCAGCCCGCCAAGTGCGCCCATCACCAGCAGCGGCACGCCACCGACGTCCTTCCGGATCCGGTCGTAGAACACCCCCGCCCAGTCGGCCGAGATCTGGTCGTCGTTCCACATCGCCTCGACGTGGCAACCCCAGTTCGCCACCGTGGCAATCGCCGACCCGTCCTCGCCCTCGACGCTCATCACCCGGACCACGTCGTCCTTCTGCCTGCGGATCTGCGGGTGGATGTTCAGCGACAGCGACGGGTCCACCGGGCCCTGCGAGAAGCGCAGCCGCGCGGGCTTCGCGGACTGGGCGGCCAGGTCCACCGCGTGGGCGATCAGCACTTCCAGCGCCGCCATGTATTCGGGCACGCGCCCGCTGGCGATCGGCAGGACCCCGCCCAGCGCCGGCCCCCAGTAGCCGATCGTGTCGGGGCCCACGTGGTCGTGGATGGCCGCGATCACGACGTTTTCGGCGTGGTGGTCGGTGATGCGGGCACGCGACGCCTTCGAGTCGTCGTTCATGTACCCGATGGTGTCCAGCGTCACCAGCACGAACGGCGTGTTCCCGTCGTCCAGGAACAGCGCGTGGGCGAACACCGGATCCCGGACGCCCTTGCTCTTGCGGCCCATGTCGAAGCCGCCGATGTAGATGCCGTCCTTCCGGGCCAGGTCCGTCGTGATGTCGACCATCGCGGCGCCCGCGTACAGTTTCCCGTCCGCCCGGTTCGCGATCTCCTGGTGCACCCGGTCCAGGGCCTTCGTCGGCGTGGGCAGGTCCAGTTGCGCCAGTTTGTCCGCGTCGATCTGCATGGATCCCGCGCACGCGAACGCGCCCAGGGCCATCGCCACCGTCGTCACCCGCGCCAGGTTCGTCCAAATCGCCATTTCTACCCCTCCACAGGCGGCGCACGAACGATAGCGCCCCCTCTCGGATCGCGCAACGGTCGCTTCAGCGGGTACAATCCCCCGGTGGCCGCCCCCGGTCCGCCCTCGAAGGGGATCCGGGGCGGCGGAATCGACCCGGAGGTCCCCGATGCCCCGACGCCCGCACCTGCTCCCCCTGATGCCGGCCCTGCTGTCCCTGGCGCTGGCGGCCCTGCCGGCCTGCGGGCCCGGCGGGGACGGCCCCTCGGGGGACGTCGCGGGCGAGGACGGGACGGCGGACTGCCCGGCATGCGACCTTTCGGGGGAGGAGGACGTCGCCGGGACCGACATCCGCCCGATCTGCCCGGGCGGCCCGCTGTGCCCGTGCGAGTCCTTCGCGGACTGCGATTCGTCCCTCTGCGTCGACTCGATGAACGGCTCCCTCTGCTCGTTCCCCTGCGAGTCCGAGGCGGCTTGCCCGAAGGGCTGGGGATGCGAGGTCGTCACCTCCACGGGAGGCGAACCGCTGCACGGATGCGTCCCCCGGTATCCCGACCTGTGCCGTCCCTGCATGGCGGATGACGACTGCACCCCCGGCGCGACCGGGGAGGCCCCCGCGTCCCTGTGCATCGACCGCGGCACCGAGGGCCGGTACTGCGGCTCCCCCTGCGGGAAGGACGACGACTGCCCGCAGACCCCCAAGCCGTTCGAGTGCGCCGCGGTCGCGAGGGCGGACGGCGGCAGCACGCTGCAATGCCAGCCGGTCGACCGCCAGTGCCCGTGCACCCCGAAGTTCGCGGAGGCCGGGTACGTGACGTACTGCGAGACCACGAACGACCTGGGCACCTGCACGGGCGCGCGGACCTGCAACGGGAAGTGCGACGCGCGGGTGCCGTCGGTCGAGTCCTGCAACGGGATCGACGAGGACTGCGACGGCGAGACCGACGAGGACATCGAGCCCGTCGAGTGCTACGTGATCAACGAGTTCGGCGCGTGCCCGGGGCTGAAGTCCTGCGAGGGCGGGAACCAGGACTTCTGCGTGGGGCCGGTCGCCCGAAAGGAGACCTGCGACGGCACGGACGAGGACTGCGACGACATCATCGACGAGGGCTTCCCCGACACCGACCACGACCGCAAGGCCGACTGCGTGGACCCGGACATCGACGGGGACGGGGTGCCGAACGGGACGGACGTCTGCCCGATGGACGCCGACCCGGGCCAGGAGAACAACGACGCCGCGCTGGAGGCCGAGGGCGCGCGGGCCGGCGACGCCTGCGACCCGGACGACGACGACGACGGGATCCCGGACACGGTCGACACCTGCCGGCGGGTCCCGAACGTGGACCAGACCGACTCGAACCTCGACGGGGAGGGCGACGCCTGCGACTGCGACATCGACGGCGACGGGGTGTTCAACGCGGCCGACCTGGACCTGCAAGGCGGGAAGTGCCCGGTGCCGGACCCGGCCGACAACTGCCCCTCCGTGTCGAACGCCGACCAGGCCAACGCCGACGGGGACGCGGATGGCGATGCCTGCGACTGCGACGCGGACGGCGACGGGATCGCCAGCAACAACCCGGGCTGCCCGGAGGTGGCCGTCCCGGACAACTGCCGGACGGTGCCGAACCCCGGGCAGGGCAACCTGGACGGCGACGCGCAGGGCGACGCCTGCGACTGCGACATCGACGGTGACGGCATCTACAACGCCAACCCGGGATGCACGACCCCGCTGGCACCGGACAACTGCCCGACCGTGCAGAACCCCGGCCAGAAGAACCTGGACAAGGACGCCTGGGGGGACGCGTGCGACTGCGACATCGACGACGACGGCGCCCCGAACGCGAACCCCGGGTGCGCCCCTTGCGGCGGTGCCGGGCAGCCGGCCTGCGACAACTGCCCGTCGGTGTTCAACCCGGGCCAGGAGAACGAGTGGGGCGGCGAGATGGGCGACGCCTGCAACACCGACTGGGACCGGGACGGGTGGCCGAACGCCGGCGACACCTGCCCGCTGCTGGCGAATCCCGACCAGGCCGACACCGACCACGACGGGAAGGGCGATGCCTGCGACTGCGACATCGACGGCGACGGGTTCGGCGACCCCGGCCAGGACAAGGACGGCCGGGCCTGCCCGCAACCGTCCCCGCCGGACAACTGCCCGATGATCGCGAACGCCGCCAGCCCCTCGACGGGCCTGCAGCCCGACCTGGACCTCGACGGCCAGGGCGACGCGTGCGACTGCGACATCGATGGCGACGGGGACTTCAACGCGAACTTCGGCTGCCCGCCGCCGTCGCCCGCGGACTGCGCGCCGCTGAACCCCGCAGTGTCGCACCTGGCCAGCGAGGTCTGCGGCAACGTCGTCGACGACAACTGCAACGGCGTGATCGACGAGACGCCCTGCGTCCCCTGAGGCGCTTGTCGACCCGGTCCTTCGCCGGTTTCGCCAGGAGGAACGACCGTCGCCGCCCGCCCCTGCACCGGGGCCTACCGGGCGCCGGGCTCGACCAGGGTCTGCCGGGACGCGGGAGACGGGGCGGGAAGGGGCATCAGCGGCCGCAGGCGGGGATTCAGCGCCTCGGGAAGGCGCGGCCGGACCGGCGGGGAACCGGCCACGCGCGAGGGATCCGCGGCGGTCGGGGTGGCGGGAGCGGGCGCCACGACGGCGGAGGGCGACAGGACGGCCGCCTGGGCCGCGGAACGGGACGCCACAAGGAACCGGCCGGGGGCGACCCCCAGGACCAGCGTCAGCACTACGACCGCCGCCAGCGCCAGGGTGCCGGCCGCGCCCGGGATCGCCTGGGCCGGCGTGTCCTCGGGCTCGCGGAAGTAGGCGTACAGCAGGATGCGCAGGTAGTAGTACAGCGCCACCACGCTGGCCAGCACGGCCAGTACCACCCAGGGCAGCGCGCGGTCCGGCGCGGCGATCAGGACCTGCTGGAACAGGTGGAACTTGGCCAGGAAGCCGCCCAGCGGCGGCAGGCCGGCCAGCGACAGCACGGAAACCAGCAGCGCGGCCCCCAGAGCGGGGTGGCGGCGTCCCAGCCCCGCGATGCGCGGCAGCGACAGGTCCTCCTCGCCCGCCCTCCCCAGCAGCGCCAGCACGCCGAAGGCGCCAACCGTCGCGATCGCGTACGCCAGCAGGTAGAACGGCACCGCTTCGTTCAGCGTCTGCACGCCGGGGGCGCCGGCCAGCGACTGCGTGGCCCAGACGCCCAGCAGCAGGTACCCGGCGTGCGCGATGGACGAGTACGCCAGGATGCGTTTCACGTTGTCCTGCACGATGCCCAGGACGTTGCCGACGACCATGGACAGCACCGACAGGCCCAGCAGCAGGTCGCCCGTGGACACGTCCAGTCCGGCCAGCACTGGCGCGCGCGCCAGGGTCAGCACGACCCGCGCCAGCACCGCGAACGCCGCCGCCTTGACCGCGCCGGCCATGAAGGCCGTGACCGGGGTCGGCGCGCCCTCGTACACGTCGGGCGTCCAGAAGTGGAACGGCACCGCCGCCACCTTGAACCCCAGCGCCACGATCAGCAGCACCATCGCGCCCTGGACCAGCAGCGGGTCGATGCCCGGCCCGCCGGCCGCCAGCAAGCGACCGATCGCGGCCAGGTCCAGCGAGCCCGTCGCGCCGTACAGGAACGCCACGCCCATCAGCAGGAAGGCCGACGCCACGCCGCCCAGCAGTAAGTACTTGATGCCGGCCTCCGCCGCGAACGGCGACGCCCGCTTGCCGGCCGCCAGCACGTACAGCGCCAGGCTCATGATCTCCAGGCCCAGGAACAGCGTGACGAGGTCCGTCGCGATCACCAGCAGGATGGCGCCGGTGACCGAGAAGGCCAGCAGGCTGTAGACCTCGCCGCCGTCGATGCCCTGTTCCGGCAGGTAGTCGGCCGCCAGCAGCGCCGCCAGCACGCCCGACAACAGGATCACGCCGGTGAAGAACGCCCCGTGCGGGTCGATCGCCAGCACCCCGGACAGGAACGGCGCGTGCAGCGCGACCGGCGCCTGCCACAACCCCAGGGCGAGCGCGCCCGAGACGGCGAATCCCGCCGCGGTCACCCACGCCAGGAAGGGCTTGCGGCCGGTCCCGGTCAGGAGGTCCAGCGCCATCACCAGCAGGCCGGTGAACGCGCACGCCAGCATGGGAGAGAGGGAGAGGAGGTCGCTCATTCCGCCACCTCCGCGTCCGCGGCCAGCCGGTAGGGGGCGTCGGACGGACCCGGCCGGGCCTCGTCCATCCGGACCATGCGGTGTTCCACCATCCGCCCCTTGTACGCCGCCAGCAGCGCGTCCACGGACGCCGACGTCCGGGACAGGAAGGCGTTCGGGAACACGCCGATCCAGAAGACCACCACGGTCAGCGTCGCCAGGATCAGCCCCTCGCGGAACGACACGTCCGGCAGGCTCTCGTTCTCGGCGTGGACGATCGGCCCGAACAGCACCTTCCGCACCATCGTCAGCATGTAGATCGCGCCCAGCACCACGCCCGTGGACGCCACCACGCCCAGCGCCAGCAGCGTCGCGTTGGTCCCGCCCGGCCCGGACAGCGCCTCCCGGAAGGTGCCCGCCAGGATCAGGAACTCGCCGATGAAGCCGTTCGTGCCGGGCAGGCCGATCGACGACAGCGTGGTCACGACCAGGAAGAACGCGAAGACCTTCATGGGCCGCGCGATGCCGCCGTATGCCGCGATCAGCCGGGTGTGCCGCCTTTCGTACAGCACGCCGACCAGGAGGAACAGCGCCCCGGTGGAGATGCCGTGGTTGACCATCTGCAGGATGGACCCCTGCACCGCCTCGGACGTCAGCGCGAACATGCCCAGCATCACGAAGCCCAGGTGCGCCACCGAACTGTACGCGACCAGCTTCTTCACATCGTCCTGCGCCCACGCGACGAAGGACCCGTACACGATGCCGACCACGGCCAGCAGCATCACCGGCAGCGCGAAGGCGCCGGCGGCGTCCGGGAACAGCGGGATCGCGAACCGCAGGAAGCCGTAGGTGCCCATCTTCAGCAGGACGCCGGCCAGGATGACGGACCCGGCCGTGGGCGCCTCGACGTGGGCGTCGGGAAGCCACGTGTGGAACGGGAACAGCGGCACCTTGATCGCGAAGGCCAGCCCGAACGCCGCGAACAGCCACAACTGCTGGCGCAGGTCCAGGTCCGTCTTCAGCGCGTCCAGGTAGGCGAAGGAGTCCGATCCGCCCTGCTGGTACAGGTACAGGATGCCGACCATCATCAGCACGCTGCCCACGGTCGTGTACAGGAAGAACTTGACCGCGGCGTAGATACGCCTTTCGCCGCCCCAGACGCCGATGATCAGGTACATCGGCACCAGCATGATCTCCCAGAACACGAAGAACAGCAGCAGGTCCATCGCGACCAGCGTGCCGAGCATGCTGGCCTCCAGCACCAGCATCGCGATGTGGAACTCGCGGGTGCGCTTCTCGACCGCCTTCCACGCGGACAGGATGGTCAGGGGCGTCAGGAACGTCGTCAGCATCACCAGCAGCAGGCTGATGCCGTCCACGCCGACCGTGTAGCGGGCCCCGAAGGCCAGCCAGGGGTGGTCCTCCACCAGCTGGAATCCCGCCAGCGCCGGGTCGAAGTTGACCCAGATGGACAGGCTGGCGACGAAGGCGGCCAGCGACGCGGCCAGCGACACGACCTTGTGCGCCAGGGCCCGGTCCCGGGGGACCAGCGCCAGCAGCAGCGCGCCGGCCATCGGCAGGGCCAGCGTCAGCGTCAGGATCGGCGTCAACGCGCGGGTCTCGATTCCCATCGGTCGCTCCGTGGCCTACAGGAACAGGAAGACGATGACGGCCAGGCCCAGGGCCAGCGCCGCCGCGTAGGCCTGCACGTCCCCCGTCGCCAGCCGCCGCACGCCGCCGCCCAGCGCGGACAGCAGCCGCGCCGGGCCGTTCACCAGCAGGCCGTCCACCAGGCCCGCGTCGATCCACTTCCAGGCATGGTGGGCGATGGCCTTCAACGGCCGCACAACCGCCAGGTCGTACGCCTCGTCCACGTAGTACTTGTTCGACAGCGTCCGGTGCAGGCCCGCCATCGACGCGGCCAGCCGGGCCGGCACGTCGCGGCCCGCCCCCCGGTACAGCCACCAGGCCAGCGCGATGCCCGACACCGCCACGACCGACGACACGCCCATCAGGGCGAATTCCAGCGCGTGCGACCCGGTCGCATGGATCGCCTCCTCGGCGCCGCCGAAGACGGGCGCCAGGAAGTGTTCCCACACGTTCAGCGACGGGTCGGGAAGGCCGACGTACCCGGCCAGGGCCGCCCCCGCCGCCAGCACGATCAGCGGGATCGTCATCGACGCCGGGGATTCGTGCGGGTGCGCGTGCGGGTCCCGGCTGTCCCCCGAGAACACCAGGAAGTACAGCCGGAACATGTACAGCGCGGTCATCAGCGCCGCGCCCAGGGCCAGGGCGAACCAGACCGCGTTCAGCCAGCCGGGCACGACGCCCGACGCGTGCCGGAACGTCAGGGTCTTGAACAGGATCTCGTCCTTGCTGAAGAAGCCCGACAGCAGCGGCACGCCGGCGATGGCCATCGTGGCCACCAGGAACGTCCAGCGCGTGAACGGCATGTGCCGCGCCAGCCCGCCCATCCGCCGGATGTCCTGCTGGCCGTGCAGGGCGTGGATGACGCTGCCGGCCCCCAGGAAGAGGCAGGCCTTGAAGAAGGCGTGGGTCATCAGGTGGAAGACGCCGGCACCGAACGCCCCGACGCCCGCGCCCAGCACCATGTAGCCCAGCTGGCTGACCGTCGAGTAGGCCAGCACCTTCTTGATGTCGTTCTGCACCAGGCCGATCGACGCCGCGAAGATCGCCGTGGCGGCGCCCACCGAGGCCACGACCGCCATCGAGACGGGCGCCAGCACATACAGGAAGTTCAGGCGCGCGATCATGTAGACGCCGGCCGTGACCATCGTCGCGGCATGGATCAGGGCGGAAACCGGGGTCGGGCCGGCCATCGCGTCCGGCAGCCACACGTACAGCGGGATCTGCGCGGACTTGCCCGTCGCGCCGACGAACAGCAGCAGCGTCACCAGCGTGACCATCGCGCCGTCGGTGTTGAACGCCGAGGCCGGGTCGGCCACCGCGGCGCGCAGCGTCGGCACGTCCAGGCTGCCGTCCAGGTGGAACAGCAGGAAGAACAGCGCCAGCAGGAAGCCGAAGTCGCCGATGCGGTTGACGATGAAGGCCTTCTTGCCGGCGATCGCCTTGTCCATGTCGTCGAACCAGAACCCGATCAGCAGGTAGCTGCACAGGCCGACGCCTTCCCAGCCGATGAACAGCACGGCCAGGCTGCGCCCCAGCACCAGCAGCAGCATCGCGAACATGAACAGGTTCAGGTGGCTGAAGTAGCGGGCGTAGGACGGGTCGTCGTGCATGTACCCGACGCTGTAAAGGTGGATCAGCGACCCGACGCAGGTGACGACCAGCGCCATGACGGCCGACAGCGGGTCCAGGTACAGCGACAGGTCGATCGCCACCGGGCCCGCCTCGATCCACCGGAACAGCACGGCGGTCACCGCCTGGTCCGGCAGCGACGCCCTCAGCGGCAGCCACAGCAGGATCGCCCACAACGCGGCCCCCAGCGCGACGACCGGCGCGCCGACTCCCAGCACGCTGACCGTCTTCCGGGACAGCACGCCCGACAGCAGGCCGTTGACGATCGCACCCGCCAGCGGCGCCAGCACGACCACGGCCAGCAGGGTCTCGATGGAGGGCGTCGGCATGGGCTACCCCTTCATCCGCGTGGCGCGGTCCAGGTCCACCGATCCGTCGTGGCGGAACAGCGCGATCGCCAGCGCCAGGCCCACGGCCACCTCGGCCGCCGCCACCGCCATCACGATGAACACCGCCGCCTGCCCCTGCGCGTCGCCGTGGTGCCGCGCGAAGGCCAGCAGCGCCAGGTTCACGCCGTTCAGCATGATCTCCAGCGACATCAGCACGACCAGCAGGTTGCGCCGGGTCAGCACGCCGACGGTCCCGATCCCGAACAGGATCAGCGCCAGGATCACGTACCAGGAGACGGGGACGTCCATCATGCGGCACCTCCGTCCCGGCGGCGGGCCACGATCACCGCCCCCACGATGGCGACCAGCAGCAGCAACGAGGTCGCCTCGAACGGCACCAGGTAGGTCGTCAGCAGGTCCCTTCCCACCGCCTTCACGCCGCCGAAGTCGTTCGCCACCTGCGCCGCGGTGGCCGGGTCGTCAAAGGCGGACAGCCCGGCCGTCAGCGCGATGCCCATCTTGACCGACAGCGCGATCATCGCGGCCACGCCGACCGCCTTCCACGCGGTGATCCGGTATCCCGTCAGGTCCTGGCGGCGCAGGTTCAGCAGCATCACGACGAAGGTGAACAGCACCATCACGGCGCCGGCATAGACCAGCACCTGCAGCGCCGCGACCAGGTGGGCCGACAGCAGCACCATCAGCCCGGCCAGGCTGGTGAACGTGATCAGCAGCGCCACGGCGGCGTGCAGCGGGTTGCGCCCGAACGGCGGCAGGACCACCGCCAGCGCGCCCGCGACGGACGTGACCGCCAGGATCCAGAACACCACCATCTGTGCGGTCATGGGACCTCCGGCCAAACCGGCGACACCCGCCTACGCCGCCCCGTACGGGCAGCGCTTCCCGGTGATGTGCGCCTCGAAATCGTCCCGGTACCGGTTCACGAACGAGATCACCGGCAGCGCGGCCGCGTCCCCCAGCGCGCAGATCGTGTTGCCCAGGATCTGCCCGGCCGCCGACAGCAGCAGGTCGCAGTCGCCGGGGCGCCCCGTGCCGTGCTCGATGGACTCGACCACCCGTTCCAGCCAGCCCGTCCCCTCGCGGCAGGGAGTGCACTGTCCGCACGACTCGTGCGCGTAGAAGCGCGAGATCCGCAGGAGGACCGCGACCGGGCACGTCCCCTCGGTGAAGACGGTCGCCGCGGCGGTGCCCAGCATGCTGCCGGCCGCCTTGATGCTGTCGAAGTCCATCGCGACGTCCAGCGCGTCGGGCCCCAGCACGGGGGTGGACGAGCCGCCGGGGATGATGCCCTTGATGGGCCGGTCGTCGAGCGTGCCGCCGCCCAGGTCGTAGATCAACTGGCGCAGCGTCAGTCCCAGCGGGGCCTCGTACAGGCCCGGGCGCTTCACGTGGCCGGACAGGCCGTAGATCTTCGGCCCGCCGTCCTTCGGCTGGCCCATCGCCAGGAACGCGTCCGCGCCGTGCAGCAGGACCAGCCGCACGCAGGCCATCGTCTCGACGTTGTTGATGATGGTCGGGCAGCCCCACAGGCCGGCCACCGCGGGGAACGGCGGCCGGTTGCGGGGGCGGCCGGGCTTGCCCTCGATGGACTCCAGCAGGGCCGACTCCTCGCCGCAGATGTACGCACCCGCGCCGGGGTGCACGTGGATGTCCAGGTGGAACCCCGATTCCAGCACCGACCGGCCCAGCACGCCTTCCTTGCGCATCCGGTCGATCGCGTCCTCCAGGATCCGGATCTCCTGCACGAACTCGCCGCGGACGTAGACGTAGGCCGCGTGCGCGCCAATCGCGAACGCGCTGATGGCGATGCCCTCCAGCAGCGCGAACGGGTCCTGCCGCAGGAAGTAGCGGTCCTTGAAGGTGCCGGGCTCGCCCTCGTCGGCGTTGATGACCAGGTAGCGCGGCTTCGGGTTGTCCTTCGGCAGGAAGGACCACTTGGTGCCCGCCGGGAAGCCCGCGCCGCCGCGCCCGCGGATCGTCGCCTTCCTCACTTCCTCGACGACGGCCGCCGGCTGCATCGTCAGCGCGTGGCGCAGCGCCTTCAGGCCGCCCAGGGCCTGGTGCGCCTTGAGGTCCCGGATCGACTCCCCCGGGCCGCATCGCAGGAGGTGGCCGCGGGTCGGGTTGTCGGGGATCGCGATCACCGGCCACCTCCCGGCCCCGGCGAGGGAGCGCCCTCCGGTGCCCGCCGCAGCGACTCGATCAGGGCATCCGCCTTCTCGATCGTCATGTCCTCGTGGTACTCGTCGTTGACGCGCAGGACCGGCGCCGTCCCGCACGCCGCCAGGCACTGCACGCCCTCCAGGCTGAACAGGCCGTCGGTGGTCACCTCGCCGAACCCGATGCCCAGCCGCTTCTTCAGGTGGTCCCCCAGCCGGTCGGCGCCGCGCAGGTAGCAGGCGACGTTCACGCACACCTGGATGTGGTGCTTCCCGGTGGGGCGCTTTCGCAGCATCGTGTAGAAGGTGGCGGATCCCATCACCCAGGACGGCGGGACCTCCAGGCGCTTCGCGACGTATTCCATCGCCTCGCGCGACAGGTAGCCGAACTCGCGGTCCGCCAGGATCAGCGCCGGGATGACGGCCGCGCGACGGTTCGGGTAGCGGTGCACCAGCCGCTCCAGTTCGCGTTCCGCATCCGGCGAGAATGCCAGGGACATGGACACCCCCCGTTCCGGCCGATTCCCAAGCGCCTTCAAGCGCGTGGAGTGTAGGGAAAGTCGTTCTGTAGGTACCCGACGTCCCCCTTTCTGTCAAGGGCCGAAGCGGTCCGGGATGAAACCGTGCTACCATTCCGTCCCATGAGAACCGCCATCCTTTCCGACATCCATGCGAACCAGGAAGCGCTGGAGGCCGTGCTGCAGCGGGTCGACCGCGAGGAGGTCGACCGGACGATCTGCCTGGGCGACGTGGTCGGCTACGGGGCCAGCCCGGACGAGTGCTGCCGCCTGCTGATGGACCGCGGCATCATCGCGCTGCTGGGCAACCACGATGCCGCCGTCACCGGCGCGATGGACGAGGCCTACTACTACGAGGGCGCCCGGCGCGCGCTGCAGTGGACGCGCGAGCACCTGTCCGAGAACTCCTACCGGTGGTTGTACGGCCTGCCCTTCACCAAGGTCGAGGAGGACGTCGCGTTCTTCCACTCGGCGCCGATCCTGCCGTCCGGATTCTTCTACGTGGTGCAGGCGTCCGAGGCCCAGACCCACGCGCAGGTGTTCGACCGGCTGCGCGCGGTGTCCTTCATCGGGCACGCCCACCTGACGGTCGGCTTCGCGATCAACGAGAAGAAGGTGCGATCCGTCGAGCCGAAGCAGGTCAAGCCGCGGCAGGACACGCGGTTCATCGTCAACGTCGGCAGCGTGGGCCAGCCGCGCGACCGGGACCCCCGGGCGTGCTTCGCGGTGTGGGACTCGGACAAGCAGTCGCTGTCCTTCGTGCGCGTCGAGTACGACATCGAGGCGGCGGCCTCGAAGATCCTGGCGGCGGGGCTGGACGAGAAGTTCGCGAAGCGCCTGTTCATGGGCGTGTGACCCGCCCCTATCTCCGCAACCTCGCCGCGAATCCCGCCAGCACCTCGCCGACGTACGCGATCTCCCCGGCGGTCGTGAAGCGTCCCAGGCCGAACCGCAGGGTCCGTCGGGCCTCCGCAGGGTCCAGGCCCAGCGCCGCCAGCACGTAGGACGGTCTGGCGGCCTCGGCGGCGCAGGCGCTGCCCAGCGCGGCCCCCACCCCTTCCCGCGCCAGGTGCGCCACCAGGGTCTCGCCCGCCACTCCCTGGAACGTCAGGCTGAGGCAGTGCGGCACCGTGCGCGCCGCGTCCCCGTTCTGCCGGGACCCCGGGAAATAGCGCAGGACGTGCCCCTGGAGATCCGCGGCCAGCGCCGCGATCCGCGCCCCGTCCGGTTCGCGCTCGGCCTCGCACAGCCGCAGGGCCTCGGCCAGGCCGACCACCGCCCACACGTTCAGCGTGCCCGGCCACAGCCCGTCCTCCTGCCCTCCCCCGAACAGGATCGGGCGCGGACGGATGCTGCGCCGGTCGCGGACCAGCAGCGCGGCGCCGCCTTTCGGACCGTAGGCCTTGTGGCCCGACAGCGTCAGCAGGTCCGCGGCGTCCGCCAGCGGCCGCAGCGGCACCTTCCCCGACGCCTGGCTGGCGTCCACGTGCAGCAGCGCCCCCTTGTCCCCCAGCACGGCCCGGACCTCCGTCACCGGCTGGATCGTGCCGACCTCGTTGTTGACGGCCATCACCGAGACCAGCAGCGTCGTCGGCCGCAGCCGGACCCGGACCTCCTCCGGGTCCAGCACGCCGTCCCGCCCCACCGGGAGGAACTCGACCTCGAAGCCCCGGCGGGCCAGCGCCTCCGCAGGCTCCCGGACCGACGGGTGCTCGATGGACGTCAGCAGCAGGTGGTTGCCCTTCCGGGCGCGCGCCTCCGCGATGCCCAGCAGGGCCAGGTTGTTGCCGGCGGTCGCCGAGGACACGAAGACGATCTCGCCGGGCCGCGCGCCCAGCAGGCCCGCCACGGTCGCGCGCGCCGCGTCCACCGCGTCGCCGGCGGCACGTCCCCAGGCGTGCGACTGCGCGTGCGGGTTGCAGGGCCGCACGCCCGTCCAGGGCTGCATCGCGACCAGCACCCGGGGGTCCACCGCGGTGGTGGCCAGGTTGTCGAGGTACGCCTCCACGGCGCGAATCCTGCCACGCGACGGGTCGGAAGTCGAATCCCTCGCACCCGGAGCCGCCCCGCGGGATCCCGGACCCGGGACCTCTTGGAACCGCGACCCCCGGGACCTATACTGGGATCAAGCAGCGTTTCGCGATTGGCGGGAACGGAGAACGTCCGATGCTTCTTCGCTCCGGCAAACGTCCCTCCCTGCGCGCACCGGCGCATGTGCCCTTGTCCATCCCGCTCGCCTTCCTGGGACGGCTGATCGCGCAGCGCCGGGCCCGCAGGGAGTCCCGGGACCTGTACCGGACCGTCGTCGAGCGGGCCTCCGAGGGGATCCTGCTGGCCGGCGGGAAGAGCCAGGTCATCGTGCAGGCCAACCGGGCGGCCGCGCGGATCCTGGGCCTGCCCGTGTCCCGCCTGGTCGGCCACCCCCTGCTGTCCGTGCTGGACGTGCTGCCCGAGCGGTACGCCCTGGCAGAGGCCGAGTTGCACGCGTCCGACTCGGTCTCGCTGGGAGACGCCCGCGTGGTCCGGGAGGACGGCTCGATCGTGCACGTGGGCGCCACGGCCAACCTGCTCTCCAGCGGCGGCCAGGATCTCCTTTGCGTCGTCGTCCACGACCTGACCGAGCGCATCCGGTCCGAGGAGTCGATGCGACACCATGCCTTCCACGATCCCCTGACCGGCCTGCCGAACCGGCTGCTGTTCGCCGACCGCCTGTCGATGGCCCTGCTGCAGGCCCGCCGGGCCGGCACCAGCCTGGGGGTCGCGTACCTGGATCTGGACGATTTCAAGGCGGTCAACGACAGCCTGGGGCACAACGCCGGCGACCAGTTGCTGCGGCAGGCGGCCGATCGGCTGAACAGCGCCATCCGGGAAGGGGACACCGTGGCCCGGCACGGGGGGGACGAGTTCCTGATCCTGCTGCCCGACGTCGCCAGCCCGGAGGCCGCCCTGGTGGTCATCGAGCGCATCGCGGACCGTTTCCTGGAACCGTTCGAGGTCCAGGGGCAGGTGTTCGCGACGACCGCCAGCATCGGGGTGGCCCTGTTCCCGAACGACGGCGCCGTGGCCGAGGACCTGGTGCACAACGCCGACCTGGCGATGTACCACGCGAAGAAGCGGGGACGGTGCCGCGTGGAACTGTTCGACACCGGGATGCGCCAGAAAATGCAGGCGGCGATCCACGTCCGCAACCGGCTGCAGAAGGCGCTGGAGCGCGAGGAGTTCGTCATCCACTACCAGCCCCAGGTGGCGCTGGCGGACGGGAAGGTCACCGGGGTCGAGGCCCTGGTGCGATGGCACGACCCCGAGCGCGGCATCGTGCCGCCGGCCGAGTTCCTGCGGGCCGCAGAGGACTGCGGCCTGATCATCGCGCTGGGGGAGTGGGTGATGCGGCGGGTCTGCGCCGATGCCCGGGCCTGGGGCGGGGCCGGCTTCCCGGGGCTGGGCGTGGCGATCAACCTGTCGCCGCAGCAGGTCCGGAGGCGCGGGCTGGACGGGCAGATCGAGCGGATCCTGTCCGAGACGGGGATCGACCCGGGACGCCTGGAACTGGAGATCCGGGAGAACACGGCCCGGCAGAACCCCGAGGCCATCCGGGACACCCTGGGCGTGCTGCGCCGGATCGGCGTCCGGGTGTCGCTGGACGGGCTGTGCTCCTGGAACGGGTCGCTGGGCGAGTTGAGGACGCTGCCGATGGACGCGCTGAAACTCGATCGCAGCCTGGTGGACAGCCTGTCGCTGCACCAGGACGACGCCCCGTTGATGGAGGGGATCGTCGGCCTGGCGCACACGCTGCACCTGCGCGTCGTCGCGGAGGGCGTCGAGACCCGCCGGCACCTGGCGGCCGCGCGGACCGGGCACTGCGACCAGGCGCAGGGTTTCGGACTGTGCCGCCCGGTTCCCTGGCAGGACGTCACCGCCCTGCTGGCACGGCAGGACAACCTCCTGGCGGCGCTGGACAATCCGTCCGGCAGCCCCTCCCCGGCCCCCGCGTGAAAATGCCGTTCCCCGCCCTTCCCCCGGGTTGACGGCCGGTCCTTCCGGCCCCAGCATGACGCCAGCCCCGCACGAATGATGCGGGGCGCGGCACGAGACGGGAGCGATGCAGGATGGCGACGAGAGACGAGGTCATCGAGGCCCTCAGGACGGTCATGGACCCGGAACTGGGCCGCGACATCGTGAACCTGGGCATGCTGAAGGAGGTCGAGGTGGCGGGCGACGCCGTGCGCGTCGAAATCACCCTGACGACGCCGGCCTGCCCGCTGAAGAACGTGATCCGCAGGGACGTGGAGGCCGCCGTCGGCGCGCTGCCCGGGGTCGGGTCGGTCCACGTCGAGCTCGGCTCGAAGGTGGCCGCGCGGCCGAAGGAGAAGGGCGAGCGCCTGCCCTCGGTGCGCAACATCATCGCGGTCGGGGCGGGCAAGGGCGGCGTGGGCAAGTCCACCGTGGCGGTGAATCTGGCCGTGGCGCTGGCCCAGTCCGGCGCCTCGGTCGGCCTGCTGGACGCGGACGTCTACGGGCCCAGCGTGCCGATCCTGGTGGGCCGCACGGACGGGCGCGTCGAGCCGGTTCGGGTCGGCGAGCGCGACCTGATGGCACCGATCGAGGCCCACGGGGTGAAGGTCTTCTCGATGGGCCTGCTGCTGGGCGCTGGCGACGCGCTGGTGTGGCGCGGCCCGATGCTGCACAAGGCGATGACGCAATTCCTCGAGGAGGTCCACTGGGGCGACCTGGACTACCTGGTCGTGGACCTGCCGCCCGGCACCGGCGACGTGCAGATCTCGCTGGCCAGCCTGGTCCCGGTGTCCTCGGCCATCGTCGTGACGACGCCCCAGGACGTGGCGTTCGCGGACGTGCGACGCGCGGTGAAGATGTTCGAGATCACGAAGGTGCCGGTGCTGGGCGTCGTGGAGAACATGGCCTCGTTCACGTGCCCGGCGTGCGGCACCCTGCACCACCCGTTCGGAGAGGGCCGCGTGGAGTCCCTGGCGCAGGCCGCGAACCTCCCCTACCTGGGCGAGATCCCGCTGGACCCGCGCGTGTCCACCAACGGCGACCTCGGCGTCCCGATCGTCGTCGCCGATCCGGAGGGGCGTCCCGCCTCGGCCCTGAAGGAGTTGGCCGGCAGGGTCGCCGCCCGGCAGAGCGTCCTGAACCTGGCGGGCCAGCCCTCCTGATCCGTTTCCCGCGGGATCTGCACGCGAAAAATGCCGCCCGACCTTCTTGACACCCTTCCGCGCGCGATGGTATTGGGGTGCCCCGGGTGGGTCCGGAGGATCACGGCAATGGATGCGATCGTCGAAGTCGCGACTCCCCTGGCCGCGGCCCTGGTCGACCTGGATGCCACCTACTTCGTCCAGATGGCGATCTTCCTGGTCCTGTATGCCCTGCTGTCGCAGGTCTTCTTCAAGCCCTACATCCGGCGTCTGCACCGGCGCGACGAGGCCGGCACGGGGCTGCGCCAGCGCGCCCGGGACGCCCTTCAGCGCTCCCGCGACCTGGCCG
The DNA here is from genome assembly GCA_937975765.1 of uncultured Myxococcales bacterium. Taxonomy (GTDB): domain Bacteria; phylum Myxococcota_A; class UBA9042; order DTJE01; family DTJE01; genus CAIZWN01. Next base: position 20,058 of record CALJUR010000046.1, on the reverse strand, counting down.
AGGACGCGGATCGCCGCCTGGCAGAGGCCCGGCGGGCGGCGGTGCTGGAACGCCGCCGGCTGACCGAGGACGGGGCCGCGCTGCGGGAGGCCATCGTCGCGAAGGAACGCGAGCGCTGCCGCGCCCGGGTGGACGAGGAACTGGCCGCCCTGGAATCCCAGAAGGCCGCCTTCCTGTCGCAGTCCGACCGCACGGCCGCCGAACTGGCCACCCTGATCGATTCCCAGGTGCAGTCCGTGGAGGCACGATGAGCCGGCGCGCGTTCGCCCTGGCGGTCCTGTCCGGGGCCCTGCTTCCCGTCGCGGCCCTCGCCTCCGGGGGCGGCTCCGGCCCCGACCGGGATTTCTACGTCTACATGGTGGACTTCCTGGTCCTGTTCGTGCCCGTCGCCTGGGTGGTCTGGCCCAGGGCGAAGAAGGCGCTGGCCGACCGCCACGACGCCATGAAGGCCGAACTGGACGACGCGAAGGCGAAGTTCGCGGAGGCCGAGGGGCGCATGCGGATGGCCGAGGAGCGGCTGGCCCACCTGAACGAGGAAACCGCCCGGCTGCTGGAGGAGTTCCGCCTGCAGGGCCAGGCGGAACGCGACACGATGGCCCAGGAAGGGACCGTTCTGTCCGAGAAGATCCGTGCCGAGTCGGACTTCCGTCTGGACCAGGCCGCGAAGATGGCCCGGGCCCAGTTGGCCGAGTCGGTCGTGGCCAAGGCCTTCGCGCTGGTGGAAGGCCGGCTGGCCACCCGGTCCGGTGCGGGCCTGCCCGAGGGCGTGGTGGATCGCGTGGTGCGCGAGGTCGGGAACAAGCCTTCCTGACCCTTCCCCCCGGCCAGGCCGGGCGCACGTGAGGTGTCCATGACCGACATTGCCGCCCGGCGGTATGCCGCGGCCCTGCTGGACGTCGCCTCCGGGACCCAGGCCGGCGACACCGTCCTGGCCGAGGTCGAGTCCTTCGCCCGGCAGGTCGCGGCCGTGCCTGCCCTGCGGGAGATCCTGGCCGACCCGACCGTGCCGTCCGACGCGGCCAGCCGTGCCGTGCTGGCCGTCGCCCAGAAGATGAACCTGTCCGAACTGGCCCGCGGGTTCCTGGGACTGCTGGCCTCGCGCCGCCGCCTGGGCCGCCCGGACGCCCTGGTCGCCGCCCTGCGCACGGAACGCGATGCGCGGGCCGGCCGCGCCTCGGGCGTTCTGGAGTCCGCCGGCCCGGTTTCCCCCGCCCAGGTCGCCCGGCTGCGCGACGCCATCGGGGGGGCCCTGAGGAAGCAACTGGTCCTGGTCGAGAAGCGGGACCCGTCCCTGCTGGGCGGCCTGCGTATCATCGTCGGCGACCGCGTGTACGACCTGTCCGCGCGGACGTATTTGGATTCGCTTCGTTCGCACCTGTTGGAGTCCCGATAGCCGTCAGCGGGGTGTGACCCATGGAATTGCGCGTCGAAGAAGTCACCGAGATCCTCAAGCGCGAGATCCGCGAGTTCGGCCGGAAGGTCGAGGTCCGCGAGAAGGGGACCGTCATCACGGTCGGCGACGGCATCGCCCGCGTCCACGGCCTGTCCGGCGCGATGGCCGGCGAGCTGCTGGACTTCCCCCACGGGGTGAAGGGGCTGGTCCTGAATCTCGAGGAAACGAACGTCGGCGTCGCCCTGCTGGGCGAGGTCAGCAAGATCCGCGAGGGCGACGAGTGCCAGCGGTCGGGCCGCATCGCCGAGGTCCCGGTCGGCCCCGCGGTCGCCGGGCGCGTCCTGAACGCCCTGGGCCAGCCGATCGACGGCCTGGGCCCGGTCGAGTCGAAGGAGACTCGCCGCATCGAGATCAAGGCGCCCGGCATCGTCGCCCGCATGCCCGTCAAGGAGCCGCTGCAGACCGGCATCAAGGCGATCGACGCGATGACGCCCATCGGCCGCGGCCAGCGCGAGCTGATCATCGGCGACCGCCAGACCGGCAAGACGGCCGTCGCGATCGACACCATCATCAACCAGAAGGCCACCCACCAGACGACGGCACCGGTGTGGTGCATCTACGTCGCCATCGGTCAGAAGCAGTCCACCGTCGCCCAGGTCGTCGACAAGTTGCGGCACCACGGCGCGATGGAGTACACGACGGTCATCCTGGCCGGCGCCTCCGAGACCGCACCGATGCAGTTCCTGGCGCCCTTCACCGGCGCCGCGATGGGCGAGTACTTCCGAGACAACGGCGGCCACGCCCTGATCATCTACGACGACCTGTCCAAGCACGCGGTGGCGTATCGCCAGATGTCCTTGCTGCTGCGCCGCCCGCCGGGCCGCGAGGCCTACCCCGGCGACGTCTTCTACCTGCACAGCCGCCTGCTGGAGCGCGCGGCCAAGATGAGCACGGCGCTGGGCGGCGGGTCCCTGACGGCGCTGCCGGTCATCGAGACGCAGGCCGGCGACGTGTCGGCGTACATCCCGACCAACGTCATCTCGATCACGGACGGCCAGATCTACCTGGAGGCCGACCTGTTCTACAAGGGCATCCGGCCCGCCATCAACGTCGGCATCTCGGTCTCCCGCGTCGGCGGCTCGGCCCAGATCAAGGCCATGAAGAAGGTCGCCGGAACGCTGCGCATCGACCTGGCGCAGTACCGCGAGATGGCCGCCTTCGCGCAGTTCGCGACGGACCTGGACAAGGTCACCCGGCGCCAGCTGGACAAGGGCGCCCGACTGATCGAACTGCTGAAGCAGCCGCAGTACAGGCCGCTGACCGTCGAGAAGCAGGTCGTCGTGCTGTTCGCCGGCACGGCCGAGGAGGGCTTCCTGATGGATGTCCCCGGACCGCAGATCGGCCGCTTCGAGGCGGAGATGCTGGATTTCCTGGAGTCGCGCCATCCCGAGATCCTGGCGTCCCTCCGGGACAAGAAGGACCTTCCGCCCGACGTCCGCAAGGCGCTGGCGGATGCCATCACCGAGTTCAAGGGGTTCTTCAAGGCGGAGTGATTGTCAAGCGCGCGTGAACGGACCCCGCGGGAACCGTTCCACGCGCGCCCGGCCGGATGTAGGGCGGGGGCCCTGCCCCCCGCCATCGTAGGGCGGGGGCCCTGCCCCCCGCCATCGTAGGGCGGGGGCCCCGTCCCCCGCCATTGTAGGGCGGGGGCCCCGTCCCCCGCCGAGGTAGGCTGATGCCGACGCTGAAGCAGATCCGGCGCCGCCTGACCAGCGTGAAGAACACGCAGAAGATCACGCGCGCCATGAAACTGGTCGCCGCCGCCAAGCTGCGCCGCGCCCAGGAGAACATGTTGAGGGCGCAGCCCTACGCGAACCGCATCCGCGAGGTGATCTGGGATCTGTCCGAGCACACCTCCCGGGACGTCCATCCCCTGCTGCAGGTACGCGAGGAGAAGAAGGCCCTGATGCTGGTCGTGACCAGCGACCGCGGCATGTGCGGCGCCTTCAACAGCAACATCAACCGGCGGGCCGAGCGCTACCTGCGCACGAAGGAAGGTGATCACGAGGAACTGGAACTGGCACTGCTGGGCCGGAAGGGCCGCGACTACTTCCGTCGCCGCAGGTACCCGGTCTTCAAGGAATACATGGAGGTCCTGTCGTCGCCCTCGTTCGACCGGGTGACCGAGATCGGGGCCGAGGTCACGGCGCGCTTCCTGGACGGCGGGCACGACGCCGTGTACGTCGTCTACAACGAGTTCAAGTCCGCGATCTCCCAGAAGGTCGTGGTCGAGCGCCTGCTGCCGATCGTGCCCGAACACGACGAGGCCGAGGTCGCCGCGGAAGCCCACCTTCAGGGCATCGAGTTCGGGTACGAACCCTCCCGGGAGGCGATCCTGAACGCGGTGCTGCCGCTGTACGTGAACGTTCGGCTGTACTTCGCGGTGCTGGAGTCGCTGGCCGCCGAGATGGGCGCGCGCATGACCGCGATGGAGTCCGCGACGAAGAACGCCGGCGAACTGCTGTCGCGCCTGACGCTGCAGTACAACAAGGCCCGGCAGGCGTCGATCACCAAGGAGATGCTGGAGATCGTCAGCGGTGCCGAGGCGATGAGGTGAAATGCAGGGCGGGGGCCCCGTCCCCCGCCATTGTAGGGCGGGGGCCCTGCCCCCCGCCGTTGTAGGGCGGGGGCCCTGCCCCCCGCCATTGTAGGGCGGGGGCCCTGCCCCCCGCCAACGCGGGGAGGCCCCGTCCCCCGCCGTCTCGGGAGGTCTTCGCGATGGAACAGGCCACCGGCGTCATCACCCAGGTCATCGGGCCGGTCGTGGACGTGCGCTTCCCGCCCGGGAAGATGCCCGAGATCCTGACCGCGCTCCGGGTCACCAACGCGTCCATCAACGACCAGCCGGACAACCTGGTCCTGGAGGTCGCCCAGCACATCGGCGAGTCCACGGTCCGCGCCATCGCCATGGACTCGACCGACGGCCTGGTCCGCGGCCTGCCCGTCAAGGACACCGGCAAGCCCATCCTGGTGCCGGTCGGCAAGCCGACGCTGGGCCGCATCGTCAACGTCATCGGCGAACCGGTAGACGAGATGGGACCGGTGCAGGCCGAGAAGTTCTACCCCATCCACCGCGAACCGCCGACCTTCCTGGACCAGGACGTGACGGTCCGCCAGATGGAGACCGGCATCAAGGTCATCGACCTGCTGGAGCCCTACCCCCGCGGCGGCAAGGTCGGCCTGTTCGGCGGCGCCGGCGTTGGCAAGACCGTCATCATCATGGAACTCATCCACAATATCGCCACTCACCACGGCGGCGTGTCGGTGTTCGGCGGCGTCGGGGAACGGACCCGCGAGGGCAACGACCTCTGGCTGGAGATGAAGGAGTCGGGCGTCATCGAGCGCACCTCCCTGGTCTACGGGCAGATGAACGAACCGCCGGGCGCCCGCGCCCGCGTGGGCCTGACCGCCCTGACCGCCGCGGAGTACTTCCGCGACGAGGAAGGCCAGGACGTGCTGCTGTTCATCGACAACATCTTCCGTTTCACCCAGGCGGGCTCCGAGGTCTCCGCCATGCTCGGCCGCATCCCGTCGGCCGTCGGCTACCAGCCCACGCTGTCCTACGACCTGGGCGAACTGCAGGAACGCATCACCTCGACAAAGAAGGGATCGATCACGTCGGTCCAGGCCATCTACGTGCCCGCCGACGACCTGACGGACCCCGCGCCGGCGACGACGTTCAGCCACCTGGACGCCACCACGGTCCTCTCGCGCCAGATCGCCGAACTGGGCATCTACCCGGCCGTCGACCCGCTGGATTCCACGTCCCGCATCCTGGATCCCCAGGTCGTCGGCGACGAGCACTACCAGGTCGCCCGCGCAGTCCAGCGCCAGTTGCAGGAATACAAGGACCTTCAGGACATCATCGCGATCCTGGGCATGGACGAACTGTCCGAGGACCAGAAACTGGTCGTTTCCCGTGCCCGCAAGGTCCAGCGGTTCCTGTCCCAGCCCTTCTTCGTGGCCGAGCAGTTCACCGGCCAGCCCGGCAAGTTCGTCAAGGTCGCCGACACGGTGCGCGGCTTCAAGGAGATCCTGGAGGGCAGGCACGACGAACTGCCCGAGCAGGCATTCTTCATGGTCGGCACCATCGAGGAGGCGGTCGAGAAGGGCAGGAAGCTGCTGTCGGAAGGCTAGTCCATGTTGTGCGGGGGCCCCCTCCCCTGCCGGGGATGCGAATGAAACTCGACGTGGTCACCCAGGAAGGCGCCCGGGTCAAGGGGCTGGAGGTGGACGAGGTCATCCTGCCGGGCATCGTCGGCGAGATGGGCATCCTGCCGGGCCACAAGGCCATGGTCATGGGCCTGGGCATCGGGCCGATGACCCTGCGGGGGCCCTCCGGCGAGGATCGGTTCGCGCTGTCGGGCGGCTTCGTCGAGGTGCTGGGCGACGAGATCCGCGTTTTGTCCGAGACGTGCGAGCGCGCCTGTGACATCGACGTCGAGCGGGCGCGGCGCCGGCTGGACGACGCGACCGCGACGCTGCAGGCCTCCCACCCCGGCGAGGGCGAGGCCTACAACGTGCTGCTGGCGTCCGTCCGCAAGGCCCAGACCCGCCTGGACGTGGCGAAGGCCGGTCCCGGCAGGTGACTCCCGCGAGGCTTCCCTTGAGCCCGGCGAGGCCACGCTCCTTCCCCCCCCGATTCCTCGCCCCCCTGCTGTTCCTGGTGGCCCCGCTGCTGCAGGCCCTTCCCTCCCGTGCCGCCGAACCCGGGTGGATGCTGGCCCCGGGCGCCGCCCCGATCGTCCTTCACCACCTGGCCCCGCTGGCACCCGACTGGCGGATCGACTCGGTCGACGTGTCCCCTTCCAGAGCCCATGTCCGGCTTTGCCTTTCGCAGGATACCGGCACCTGCGAGACCGTCTCCCTGCAATCCCCGCTGCCCTCCTGCGAGGGCGAGGTCGCGGGCCCGTGGTGCGTCCGCTTCCTGACACCCGATGCCCCGCCGGCGTTGCGGGACCGCCTGCGGGCCGCGTTGTCGCGCGACGGCCTGCCGGCCCCGTTCGTCCCCCGCGATTCCGTCGAGACGATTCCTCCCGCTGGGTCGCCGGAAGACGGCGGACCGTGCCGATACGAGGCGTGGATCGCGCTGCTGATGGTCCTGGTGCCGCTGCTCCTGGGCTTTACGGCCGGCGCCGTCTCCCGCCTGGGTTTCGCCCGGTGGCGCCTCGGCGTGCGCATCGCCGGTTCCGCGGCCGTCGTCGGCCTGGTGCTGGCCGTGCTGGCCATCCTTCCGATGGGCCTGTGGGACCGACTGATGGTCGTCGCCCTGGCCGCCGCCGGGTTCGCATTCCGGGCGCCCCGGCTCCCCGGGCGGGCGAGGCTCCAGCGGATCCTGGGAGTGGCGGCCGCGACGGTCGCCACCCTGTTGATGCTGGAGGGGCTTTGTCGCTGGTTCCTGCCCGCCGGCCCGGCCGTCCAGCCGCCGCCCCCCACCCCCTTCATCCCGCCCGTGGACCAGGGTCCCGACGGCGAGGCGTGCGCGATCCTCCACCCCGACAGTTTCCCGGAAACCCTGCGGGACCGCATGGCCGGGATCCCGCCGGGGCAACCGGTCGTCCTGCACCTGGGCGATTCCATGATCTACTGGCTGGGGATCGACCCGGGGGACAGCCTGCCCGCGGTGATGGATCGCCTGTCGAGCGGTCCCCGACACGCCAGCGCCGCCGCGATGCGCACGGGACCCGCGTTCGACCTGCTGGTCGCCCGGCGCTGGGTCGAAAGGATGCCGGTCCGGCTGGTCGTCCTGCACCTTTGCCTTTACAACGACTGGGACGACCCGGTCCAGACGTGGACATGTTGCGGCGACGGCCCGGTCCTGGACTTTGCCGAGGACGGCACCCCGCTGGACCGATGCCCCCGGCCGGAGTCCGCCACACCGAACCCGGTCGCGTGGCTGCTTCGCGAAACGCCGCCTCCCTACGTGGCCGCCGCCACGGCCGCATACTCCGAGTTCTCGCGCCACCTGGTGGCCGCCTTCACCCGACTCTCCGACTCCTTCTCGCAGCGATACCGGCCCGTCCAGCCGAAGGAGTCCTGGCACCGGGGAATCCTGAAGGCGCTGCGGGACGACCTGGCGGCGCGAGGCATCCCGCTGGTCGTCGTGCTGGCCCCGCACCGGCAGGAACTCCAGCCTGCCGGCGGGCCCGATCCGGCCGCCTGGGCACGACGGTCGTTCCAGGAGATCCTCGCCTCGCTGCACCTCCCGGTGCTGGACGCCCGGGGACGATTCCAGCAGGCCGCCCGCGAGGGCCGGCTGGACCGGATGTTCCTGCCCTGGGGTCCCCGCGAGTCCCACCTGAGTACCGAGGGCCACCGGTTCGAGGCCGAGTGGCTGAACGTCGCCCTGCAGCCGTTCCTGGACCGCCCGGCACCCGTCCTCCGGCCTTAGCCACCGCCCGCCGGACGTGATCCCGCCTTCGTGTTCGCTGCAGGAAGGGTATCGCGGGAAGAACCGCCGCCCCGGGAGCCGGTCGCCCGGCCCCCGGGGGGCTCGCCAACGCGGGAATCAGACGCGCTCGAACAGGCCGGCCGCGCCCATGCCGCCGCCGATGCACATCGACACGACGCCGTACTTCGCGCCGGTCTGCTGCAGGTGGTAGACGGTCTGGACGGACAGCTTGGCGCCGGTGCAGCCCAGCGGGTGCCCCAGGGCGATCGCGCCGCCGTTCGGGTTGACCTTCGACCGGTCGATGTGCCCGCCCTCCTCCAGCACCTTCAGGCAGGCCAGGGACTGGGCCGCGAAGGCCTCGTTCAGTTCGTAGAAGCCGATGTCCTTGTCCGTCACGCCGGCCTTCTTGAACAGCTTCGGAATGGCCTCGGACGGGCCCATGCCCATGATCTCCGGGGGCACGCCGGCGACCTGGTAGTTGACGAACCGGGCCAGCGGGGCCAGGTCGTACTTCCGGACCGCATCCTCGCTCATCAGCACGACGGCCGCGCCGCCGTCCGACACCTGCGACGACGAGCCGGCCGTGACGGTGCCGGTGGTCTTGAACGCGGGCTTCAGCTTGGCCAGGCCCTCCATCGTCGTGTCCGCGCGCGGACCCTCGTCCGTGTCGAACGTGACCATGGCGCCCTTCTCGTAGTCGTAGACCTGCAGCGGGACGATCCCGTCCTTGAACCGGCCGGCCTTGATGGCCGCCGCCGCGCGCTGGTTGGAAACGACCGAGAACTCGTCCTGCATCTGGCGCGTGATGCCGTACTTGTCGGCCACGAGTTCGGCCGTGATGCCCATCGACGTGTAGGCCTCAGGGTAGTCCACGATCAGGCCGGGGTGCGGCAGCAGGTTGTACCCGCCCATCGGGACGGTCGACATCGATTCGACGCCGCCCGCCACGACCACGTCCATGTATCCCGCCGCGATCGCCTGGGCGCCCAGGGCGATCGCCTGCATGCCCGAGCTGCAGAACCGGTTGATCGTCATGCCCGGGACCGTGTACGGCATGCCCGCCATGTACACGGCGATGCGGGCGATGTTCATGCCCTGGGTCCCCTCGGGGAACGCGCAGCCGATGATGACGTCGTCCACGTTCTCCTTCGGGAACTTGTGCTCGATGCGCCGCAGGGCCTCCTTGACCGGCTCGCCAATCAGGTTCTCTGGCCGGTACGAGCGCAGCGTCCCCTTGTTGGCCTTGCCGACGGCCGTGCGGACCGCGGAAACGATATAGACGCCATTCGCCATGACAACACCTCTTCATTCAATGGCCGGGACCCGCAATTCGCCTGGCCCCGCGCCGCAGATTGTCAGTACCGGGGCCCCCGGGGACTTCCCGGGGGCCCCCGAACGCACCGGGATCAGTTCCGCAGCGGCTTGCCGGTCTTCAGCATGTGCTCGATGCGGGCCTGGGTCCCTTCCGTGCCGCACAGGTACAGGAAGCCTTCCTTCTCCAGGTCCAGCAGGTGCTGTTCGGTCACCGCGGTGCCGGGCCGCACGTTGCCGCCGGTCAGGACCTTGGCGATCTGCCGGCCCGCGACCACGTCGTGCGGGGTCGCGAAGCCGCCGGCGCCGAACTGCTCGAGGCCGGCCATGAACAGGGCCGCGCCGTCCGGTCCGGGCATGATCAGCCAGTCCGGCGGGGCCGGCGGACGGTAGCCGCCGTTGTACAGGCCCAGGGCGACCTGCTTGGCGTCGTGGATCAGGCGGTCGCGCGACAGCGACACGCCGTCCATCAGGCGCAGGTAGCCCAGCTGGCGCGCCATCTCGGCCGAGTTCGACACCTTCGCGGTGGCGATGTTCTCGAAGGCCTTCTGCAGCAGCGGCATGCGGGACGCGCCCTTGATGTCCGACGGGAAGCCGGACAGCAGCCGGCAGACCAGTTCCTTGCAGCCGCCGCCCGCGGGCAGCACGCCGACGCCGATCTCGACCAGGCCCATGTACAGTTCGGCCGACGCCTGGATGCGCGTGCCGTGGATGCTGATCTCGCAGCCGCCGCCCAGGGCCATGCCGTAGGGTGCCGTGACGACCGGCTTCTTGCAGTACTTCATCCGGGCACCGGCGTTCTGCAGCTGCGTGACCATGTCGCCCAGCATGTCCCAGTTGCCCATCTGGGCCGCCATCAGGACCATGCCGATGTTGGCGCCGACGCTGAAGTGATCGGCGTGCCCGCCGATGACCAGGCCCTTCCAGTTCGCCTCGACCTCGTCGATGGACCCGTGCAGCATCTCGATGATGTCGGTGTCGATCGAGTTCATCTTGGTGTGGAACTCGAGCCCGGCGATGCCGTCGCCCAGGTCGTACAGGGTCGCGCCGAAGTTCTCCTTGACGACCTTGCCCTGCTCCTTCAGGTCGGGCAGCAGGATGTAGGACTCGGGCTTGTTGATCGGGGCGTACGCCTCGGCCTTGAAGTCCCAGTGGTAGCGCTGGACGCCTTCCTTCTTGTAGAAGGTGCCTTCGCTCTTCGCCAGCATGGTCGTGATGGCGGCGGGCACCTGGATGCCCATCGCGGCCATCTTCTCGACGCTGTCCTTCACGCCGATCGCGTCCCAAACCTCGAACGGCCCGAGCTCCCAGTTGAAGCCCCACTTCATGCCGTTGTCGATGTTGACCACGTCGTCGGCGATCTCGCCGATGCGCTTGGCCGTGTAGTTCAGGGTGTAGGCCAGCGACTTCCACGCCAGGGCCTGCGCCTTGTCGTCGCCGTTCAGCAGGTTCCGGATGCGCTCGCCGCAGTCCGCGACGCCCTTCGTGGCTTTCACGGAATCGAACGACGGCCTCGTCGCTTCGCGGTACGTGCAGGTCTTCCAGTCCAGCGCCAGACTGATCTTCTTGCCGTCCGGGCCGACGTCCTTCTTGTAGAAGCCGCCCTTGGTCTTGCCGCCCAGCCACTTGTTGGCGACCATCGTGCCGATGAACTCGGGCAGCTGGAAGACCGGCCGCTCGTCGTCGTTCGGCAGGTTGTCATAGCAGTTCGCGGACACGTGCTTGTACGTGTCGACGCCGACCAGGTCGGCCGTCTTGAAGGCCGCCGAGCCCGGGTGGCCCATCGGCTTGCCGAACACCGCGTCCACTTCCTCGATCGTGTAGTCGCCTTCCATCATCAACTGGATGGTCTTGTTGATGGCGTACACGCCGATGCGGTTCGCGACGAAGTTCGGGGTGTCCTTGCCGAAGACGATGCCCTTGCCCAGGATCTCCTGGCCGAAGTGCACCCACGTCTCCACGACTTCCGGATCGGTGTCCGGGCCGGCCACCAACTCCAGCAGCTTCATGAAGCGCACGGGGTTGAAGAAGTGCGTGACCATGAAGTTCTGCTTGAACTGCGGGCCGAAGCCCTCGGTCATCGCGGCGATCGACAGGCCGGAGGTGTTCGAGGAGAGGATCGCGCCCCACTTCATCAGGGGCTCGATCTTCTTGAACAGGTTGCGCTTGATGTCCAGGTTCTCGACGACGACCTCGATGATCAGGTCGCAGTCGGAGATCTTCTCCAGGTCGTCCTCGAAGTTGCCGACGGTCACCAGGGACGCGAACTTGTCGTGGTAGAACAGCGGGGCCGGCTTGAACTTCTTCGCCACCTCGATGCCGTTCAGCGCGAAGCGGTTGCGTGCCTTCGGGTCGGCCTTCTCTTCCTCGGTCAGGTTCGGGGGGACGATGTCCAGCAGAAGGCAGGGAATCCCTGCATTCGCCAGGTGGGCGGCGATCCCGGAGCCCATGACTCCGGCACCCAGCACCGCGGCCTTGTCGATCCTTCGCGCCATGATGTACCTCCCGTGACAACCAGAGAAACGACAAGACTCTCCCGTGATGGAGAGCCCGCTGGCTCGACGGCGTCCTAGGGACGTCCCTCGGCAGATTGAAGTACGATACCCCGAGCCGCATTCCTTGCAAGCGATTTTTTCGCCGGATCGGGTCCGGGTTGCGCCGGGTCGGCCCGCGCGCGCAAGGGCCCGTGTCGATCGCCGGTCGCGGGGGGCGGGACCGCCGGGTGCCTACGAGCAGCCGGACGTCTCGCCGCAGTTCGGGCACTTGTAGCAGGCGCCGTTGCGGACCATCGTGTGCCCGCAGTTGCTGCAGGGCGGCGCGTCCTGCGAGTTCACGAACAGGTCGTTCTGCTGGGGCGGCGTGGTGGTGACGCCCTGCTTGGCCTCGATGTCGGGAACGGCCTCCTCGTCCTTCCGCTGTTCCGGCGTCAGGAACTTCAGCGCCAGCCACCGGAACACGTAGTCCACGATCGACTTGGCATAGCCGATCTGCGGGTTGGTCGAGTAGCCGGCCGGCTCGAACCGGACGTGCGCGAACTTGTCCACCAGGACCTGCAGCGGCACGCCATACTGCAGCGCGATCGACACCGACGTCGCGAACGAGTCCATCAGGCCGCTGATGACGCTGCCCTGCTTGGCCATCAGGATGAAGATCTCGCCCGGGGTGCCATCGTCGTACATGCCGACCGTGATGTAGCCGTCCAGGCCGGCGATGCTGAACTTGTGCGTGATCGACTGCCGCTCGTCCGGCAGCCGGCGGCGCAGCGGGCGCGTCGCCTCGGCCGGGATAGCCTCCTTGCCGTTCGCCGTCTCGCCGTTCTTGGCGGTGGTGACCGGCTGGGACATCTTCGATCCGTCCCGGTAGATCGCGATCGCCTTCAGGCCCAGCCGCCACGCGTCCACGTAGGTCTTCATGACGTCGTCAGGCGTGGCCTCGTTGGGCATGTTCACGGTCTTGCTGATGGCGCCGGACAGGAACGGCTGGACCGCCGCCATCATCCGCACGTGGCCGTCCACCGCGATGCAGCGGACGCCCTTGGCCGGCTTGAACGCGCAGTCGAAGACCGGGAGGTGTTCGTCCTTCAGGCCGGGCGCGCCCTCGATCGTGTCGTGCTTCTCGATGAAGTCCAGGATCTGCTTGGCGTTCGGGTCCTCGTAGCCCAGGCGGCGCAGCGCGGCCGGCACCGTCTGGTTGACGATCTTCATCAGGCCACCGCCGACCAGGTTCTTGTACTTCACGATGGCCAGGTCCGGCTCGATGCCGGTGGTGTCGCAGTCCATCATGAAGCCGATGGTGCCGGTGGGGGCCAGCAGCGTCGTCTGCGCGTTGCGGTAGCCGTGCACCTCGCCCAGGTGCACCGCGTCCTCCCACGAGGCGCGCGCGGCGTCCATCAGCGGCCGGGGCACGTACCGGTCGGCGATGCGGTCCAGCGCCGAGCGGTGCTTGCGGATGACCCGCAGCATCGAGTCGCGGTTCTCGGGGAAGGCCTGGAACGTGCCGACGCGCGCGGCGATCCGGGCACTCTGCGCGTACGACTCGCCCGTCATCAGCGCGGTCACCGCGGCGGCCATCGCGCGCCCGCCGTCGCTGTCGTAGGGCAGGCCCCACTGCATCAGCATCGCGCCCAGGTTCGCGTAGCCCAGGCCCAGCGGGCGGTACTTCTCGCTGTTCGCGCCGATCGAGTCGGTCGGGTAGTTGGCGCGGCTGACGATGACCTCCTGGGCCAGGATGAACGTCCGCACCGCGTGCAGGAAGGCGTCGGTGTCGAACGTGCCCTCGGCGTCCAGGAACTTCATCAGGTTCAGCGAGGCCAGGTTGCAGGCCGAGTTGTCCAGGAACATGAACTCGCTGCACGGGTTGGACGCGTTGATCCGGCCCGACGCCGAGCAGGTGTGCCAGTCGTTGGTCGTCGTGTCGAACTGCATGCCGGGGTCGCCGCACGCCCAGGCCGCATCCGCGATGGCCCGCATGACCTCCTTCGCCTTCAGGGTCTCCACCGCCTTCCCGGTGGTGATCGCCTTGGTCTGCCACTTGCCGTCCCGCTCGACCGCCTGCATGAACTCGTCGGTGACGCGGACGCTGTTGTTGGCGTTCTGGAAGGCGATCGACTCGTACGCCTCGCCGCCGAAGGTGCCGTCGTATCCGGCCTCGATCAGCGCGTGGGCCTTCTTCTCCTCGTTCACCTTGCAGTTGACGAATTCCATGATGTCCGGGTGGTCCGCGTTCAGGATGACCATCTTGGCCGCGCGGCGCGTCTTGCCGCCGGACTTGATGACGCCCGCGAACGCGTCGTACCCGCGCATGAAGGAGACCGGGCCGGACGGGTGCCCGCCGCCGCGCAGCCGCTCCCTCGACGACCGCAGCGCCGAGAAGTTGGTCCCGGTGCCGGACCCGAACTTGAACAGCATGCCCTCGGTCTTCACCAGGCCCAGGATGGACTCCATCGTGTCCTCGACCGCGTTGATGAAGCAGGCCGAGCACTGCGGGCGCGCCTCGACGCCCACGTTGAACCAGACCGGGCTGTTGAAGCTGCCGTACTGGTGCAGGATCAGGTGGGTCAGTTCGTCCCGGAAGGCCTCGGTGCCGGCCGGGTCCAGATAGCCGTCCTCCAGCGCCCAGGCCGCCAGGGTGTCCACCACGCGCGAGATCATGGCCTTGACGCTGCGCTCGCGCTGGGGCGTGCCCAGGGTGCCCCGGAAGTACCGGGACGCGATGACGTTCGTCGCCGACTGGCTGTAGAACGACGGGAAGTCCATGTCGTCCTGGCGGAAGACCTCGCGGCCCTCCTCGCCGTGGATGACGGCGGACCGCTTCTCCCACTTCACCAGGTCGTACGGGTTCTCGCCCGCCTTGGTGAAGCGGCGATCGAACTTGATCGCCGGCCGGTCCCCGGGCTTCACCTGGATCGCGGGCGCTTCGTCCGCGGGCCGGTTCGCGGGAATGGGCGTCGCCGGCATCGCGTTCGCGGCCATCCGGGCCGCGGTCTCGCGAAGCACTTCCTCGGCATGATCGGGCGAGACCGCCGGCGCGGCCTGGTTGCTGAACATCAGATCCTCCTGGATTCCACTCATTCCTTCCTTCCCCCGCGATCCGCGTCGATTCGTGGTTCGACGCATCATTGCATCCCCGCAGGCGCGATCCATCCCCGGGCCGCCGTCGGCGGCGCACCGTGAACCTCCGCGCCTGTCGCTGGAAACGGCGTCGCCGCCATTCACGAGGATAGGCCCGCCGTCGCCGGTCTGTCAAGAAAAAGCCACAAGATGTTGTGGTCGGGAACGCTGTTCACCACAATACATGGACATTCCGGGAGTTGCGCGGCTCTTTCGACAGATCCCGCCCGTCCGCAGGTTTTTGTCCTGCCCATGACATTCGGATCACGGTTCCGGACGGCCCCCTGGACTTCCTCCAGTTCGGATACATTTTGTCCTTGTTTCAACCCGGGGGATTCCAAACGGTTGTCTCCCTCGGTGTTGCGTGGCCCGTTCCTTGCAGAAGGTTTCCTTGGCGTGGCTCGGAGGCTGCGATGATTGCACGCAGGAAGGAACGGTTCGCTGACGGGACCCGGGACGGCTGCCGGAACCCCGAGAACCTGGAACTCGCCGGCGCAGGTTTCGACGACCCGCGCGCCGAGATGCTGCCTCCCGACGAGGATGCCCCGATCAACGGCATCCTGGCCTACCTCAGTCGCGTGGGCGACACCGCCTTGCTGTCGCGCGACGAGGAGCGCGACCTGGCGATCGCGATGGAGGAAGGCAACCGCCGCACGTTCGACACGATGGTCCGCATCCCCTTCTGCCGCGAACACCTGCTGGGCTTCCCGCGCCGGCTGACCTCCGGCGAGGTCGCCCTGTCCGACGTCGCCACCCTGGAGGAGTCCAGCCACGAGGACTGGACCCCGTCACTGACGCAGGAACTGGAGTCGTTCGCGGCGCGGGTCGAGGATCTGTCGTCCCGCTGGCGCCGCATGGGCAAGGGGAAGAACGGCCAGGCCAAGGCCGAGGAGTGGCTGGCGGCCTCGCTGCACGAGGCGTACGGCGAGTTCCGGTTCGGCGCCGGGATCGTGCGCATGATCATCCGGACCCTGTCCCACCAGCTGGGCCGGCTGTCCGGCGCGAGCCTGGTCCCGGACCCGGAGGACCGGTCGGACGCCAGCGCGTTCGGCGCGCTGGACCTGGACGCGGGTATCCTTGCGGGCGCGGCCACGGCCCGCGCGGCGGAACTGGTGGTCGGGCTGTCCGGCGACCTCCTGGCGGACCAGGTCCGGGCCCTGGCGGACGCCCAGCGGCAGGTGACCCAGGCTCGGTCCCGGATGATCCGGGCGAACCTGCGGCTGGTCGTCAGCATCGCCAAGCACTACATGAACCGCGGCATGCCGCTGCTGGACCTCATCCAGGAAGGCAACATCGGCCTGATGAAGGCGGTCGGCCGGTTCGACTGGCGCTTCGGGCACAAGTTCAGCACCTACGCGACGTGGTGGATCCGTCAGTCGATCACCCGGGCCCTGGCCGAGCACGGCCGGACCATCCGGGTGCCGCTGCACCTGGTCGAGTGCCTGTCCAAGGTGCAGAAGACGCGGGCGCGCCTGCAGCACGAACTGGATCGCGACCCGACGACCGACGAACTGGCGAAGGAGTCGGGCTTCACGGCCGACCAGGTCGAGCGGGCCGAGCGGACGACCGTGCGGACCATCAGCCTGGAGCATCCCATCGGGGACGACGACGCCCAGTTGATGGACCTGGTCGAGGACACGAACGCCACGCACCCGTTCGACGAGGCCGTGGACGCGGACCTGCGCTGCGGGATCCGCAAGCTGCTGGCCGGCCTGACCCCCAAGGAAGAGGCCGTCATCCGGTTGCGCTACGGCATCGGGACGCGGCGCGAGCACACGCTGGAGGAGGTCGGCGAGGCGGTCGGGCTGACCCGCGAGCGCGTGCGCCAGATCGAGGTGAAGGCGCTGTCGCGGCTGAAGAACCCCGCCCTGTGCCGCGAGATGCACTCGTTCCTGACCGAGAACAACGCCTAGCCCTCCCTCCGGGACACCCTGATTTTTCATGTATTATCATAGCGTTCCAGAACCGCCCCGCGCCGATGCTGAAGATTTCGCGGAGTCCGCATGTCCGGTTTCGAGACACCGGGATGTCCCCTCTGTCCCGGGATCGAACACCCCTTCCCGGCCCCGGAGGGACAAGATTTCCGCGCGGCCTCCCCCGGGTTCGGTAGAATGGTTCCCGAACCCCCAGGAGGCCGAGACCATGAAGGAAACCCGGGAGGCGCACGGCGTCGAACTGCGCGAAGGGGAAGGACTGGTCCGCACCACCATCGTGGGCGGCCAGCCCCGCAAGCGGCCGTCCCTGAGGATGTCCGTGAAGGTCGGCCTGGAACGGGTGCTGTACCTGGCGGCGACGGACCGGGACTTCCGTACGGCGCTGCTGGCGAACCGGGCCGTGGCGCTGCGGGCCGCGGGCCTGGCGCTGTCCGAGGGCGAGGCGGCGGTGCTGGACGCGGTGGGCCCCGACTCCCTGGCCGCGATGATCGACGCGGTCCAGCCCCGGTCGCGCCCGCAGCGCCCCTTCCTGAAGTCGGTCGCGGCGACCTTCCTGACCCTGGCGACCGGCACGGCCTCGGTAGGGTGCCCGAACATGGTATCCGGGGGCATCGAGCCGGACCGGGACGTCAGGCAGGACCCCGGGGCGGAGGTGGACATCGCGCCGGACGACGATCCCACCCGCGGCATCGAGACGGACGTGCCGCCGCCGGTCGACGTCGGCATCGATCCGGACATCCCCGACGAGTCCCCGTTCATCGATGCCGTGGAGGACGCCGGATCAATGGACGCCGACGTGGGGGAGATCTACCCGGACGGGGGCACCCAGCCCGACGTGCAGGAGTTCGACGCCCCGCCCGGGGACGTGATGATGGACGCCGACGCGCCCGTGGTGGGCGGGATCCTGCCCGACGACCCCGGGGCCGGAATGCCGGACGTCGCCTCGGACTCGGGTGCGGACCCGGCCGCCCTGCCCCGCCCCGCCGACCGCGGAGGCCGTGCATGAGCGACCTGACGCTGGTGAACCTGAACCTGCTGTTCATCCGGTACCTGGACACGGTGGAACGCGAGCTGCACGTGCCGCTGGGCCCGTTGTACCTGGTGTCGGTGCTGGAGCGGGCCGGCTTCGACGTGGACTTCCGCGACTACCAGTTGAACGCGCACGACGACCCGTTCGACCCGGTGCTGGTGGCGGACTTCTGCGAGGACCCGGCGCCCGTCGTCGGCCTGTCCTGCATGGCGAACCTGCTGCCGTTCGCGGTGCTGGCGGCGCGCGAGATCAAGCGGCGCTGGCCCGACCGGACGGTCGTGCTGGGCGGCGTCGGGCCCTCCGGCGTCGAGGAGACGGTGCTGGAACGCTTCCCGTGGGTGGACCTGGTGGCCCACGGCGAAGGCGAGCGGGCGGTGCCGATCCTGCTGCGCGCGCTGAAGGACGGCGCGGACCTCGACGGCGTGCCGGGCATCGTGTACCGGCGCGACGGCGGCATCGTGCGCAACCCGCCCGCCGATCGAATCCAGGACCTGGACTCGCTGCCCCGGCCCGCGTTCCACCGGGTGGACCTGCGACGATACGCCGGCTACGGCATGGTGACTTCGCGCGGCTGCCCGTTCCCCTGCACCTTCTGCAGCGTTGCCCCCATCTGGGGCCGCCAGCCGTTCTTCCGCAGCGTCAGCGACGTCGTGGACGAGATGGTGCAACTGCACCGGGACGCCGGCATCGACCTGTTCCTGTTCCAGGACGAGTTCTTCTTCTCCACCGAGCAGCGCGTGCTGGACTTCTGCGCCGCGCTCACCGCGACGGGCCTTCCCCTGCGCTGGAAGGCGTTCGGCCGCGTGAACCTGGCGACCGACCGCAGCATGGCCGCGATGGCGAAATCGGGCTGCCTGGAGTTCCGGCTGGGGATCGAGACGGGCAGCCCGGAACTGCTGCTGCGCCTGAAGAAGGGCTTCACGGCCGACCAGGCGGTGTCGCTGGTCTCGCGCGCGACCCGCATCTTCCCGCGCGTGGACTGCTTCTTCATCTGGGGCTTCCCGTTCGAGACGATGGACCAGTTCCGGCAGAGCCTGTTCCAGATGATCGCGTTCCGGCTGATGGGGGCGCGGATCCTGCCGTCGCTGCTGGCGATGCTGCCGCAGACGGACATCTACCAGGAGTACAAGGATTCCGGCCTGCTGCGTTTCACGCCGGCGATGCTGCCGGAGTACATGGTGACCGGGCACGAGGTGTGCGACGACGGGCACCTGTCGATGGACCCGCGCCACCAGGCGAAGTTCGACTTCATCCGGCAGCACCCGGACGTCTTCCCGGGCTTCCTGCTGGCGGACTACGAGACCAACATCCGGCCGAAGTTCCAGGTGCTGCAGGATCACGGCTTCTATCCCAGCCGCGCGCGGGCGGTCACGCCGGCCGACTCCTGCGGCGCGCACTCCCCCCGCCTGCCCGACGACGCGGTGATCGGGGCGCTGTCCCGTCCCGTCGTGCCCCCGCCCCGCGCCAATCCCAGCCGCTGCTCGTGAAACCGCCCCCCGCCGGGGAATGGGCCGCGCGACTCCGGGTTTGACTCACGCGCGCGTATCCGTTAGATTCGCCGCCGTTTTCCGGGGAGGCGAGGTCCATGGAAGGCACCGAGAGCGAACTGATCCGGCAGCGCCGCGAGAAGCAGGCCCGCATCGAGGAGATCGACGGCGTCCGGTATCCCAACGATTTCCGGCGTTCGGGGTTCATCTCCGACGCGATCGCGAAAGCGGACGGCAGGGACGCGGCGGCGCTGCAGGCCGACCCGGTCGAGGTGGCGATCGCCGGGCGCGTGATCGCGGTGAACTCGTTCGGGAAGGCAGCCTTCCTGCGGGTGCGCGACCAGTCCGGCACGCTGCAGGCCTACGTGAAGAAGGACCAGGTGGACGATGCGACCTTCGAGCGGCTGAAGCTGACCGACCTGGGCGACATCGTCGGCGTGCGAGGCACGCTGTTCCACACCCGGACCGGCGAACTGACCGTGCAGGCGTCGGAATACCGCGTCCTGGCGAAGGCCCAGCACCCGCTGCCCGAGAAGTGGCACGGCCTGAAGGACATGGAGCAGCGCCACCGGATGCGCTACGTCGACCTCATCGTGAACGAGGAGTCCCGGCAGGTCTTCCGGACGCGCACGAAGGTCATCCAGTACATCCGGCGCTTCCTGGACGACCGGGGCTACCTGGAAGTCGAGACGCCGATGATGCACCCGATCCTCGGCGGGGCGAACGCGCGCCCGTTCCGGACGCACCACAACGCGCTGGACATGCCGCTGTACCTGCGCATCGCGCCCGAACTGTACCTGAAGCGGCTGGTGGTCGGCGGCTTCGACCGGGTGTACGAGATCA
>CALJUR010000045.1 GCA_937975765.1 uncultured Myxococcales bacterium | reverse complement strand
GACCGGCGAGACCAATGACCCCGGCGACTCCTCCGATTTGAGGGGATGGGTCAGAGGCGCAAAAAGGGGCGTCAGAGCTTGCAGCAGCGGGCACAGGCCGGCAGCAACCGGCGGCGGATCATGCGCCGGAAGGTCCGGTAGCGCGGGCTGTTCCAGATCTCCAGCAGCGGCTCGTGCAGCACGTTGCCCAGCCGCCAGCCCATGTAGTGCTGGCAGGGGATGACGGTGCCGTCGGTGTCCAGGAACAGCGACCGCCAGATGAAGATGCACCGGCGGTTGGCGGTGTAGCCGCTGGTGTACCAGTCGCGGATCTCCTCGCTGCCCAGCGCCGGCTTGATGTACACGAAGTCCCCGAACCGCTCCTTCACCTCGGTCAGCAGGCCGGGCAGCGATTCCGCGAACCCGTCCACCGCGGCGGACTGGCACAGGAAGGTGCTGGCCCGCATGTCCTCCCGCAGATCCTTCGGCAGGTGGGTGCGGCACCACTCCTCGTGGGTGGCGACGTCGTGCTCGGTCATGAACAGCAGGTGCTCGATGCGGACGCGGTCCACGCCCAGGCGTCGGCCGATCTCGACGAACTCCATCATGGAATTCATGTTGTGCCGGGACAGCACGAAGTTCAGGATGACGTTGGTGGGGCGCGGCCCCTTGCAGAAGGCGGCGATGTTCCCGGTGGCCTGCCGGAACGCGCCGGGCAGGCCGGTGATGCGGTCGTGGACCTCCTCGGGGCCGTGCAGCGAGAACATCAGGCTGTCCAGGCCCAGGGCCTTCAGCCGCTCGCCGCGCGCCGGCGTCACGGCCAGGCCGTTCGTGACGGTGCCGACGCCCAGGCCGTACCGCTTGATCACCTCCACCAGGTCCAGCATGTCCGGGCGCAGGAAGGGTTCGCCGCCGCTGAGGAAGAAGGAGGTCTTGTAGGGGGCCACCTGCCGGACGACGTGCTCGACGTCGGCGGGGGACATCTCGCGGTAGCGGCGGCTGCGGAACTCGTGCACCGAGCACATCTCGCAGCGCAGGTTGCACCGCGAGGTCAGCAGCATGTTGACGACCATCGGCGGGCCCGCGTGGCCGCTGGGCAGGATGTAGTCCCGGGGCAGGGTCACGAGGTTGCGGGCCATCACTTCGGGGGGGAACAGACGCCGGAAGTTCCGGACGTTGTTCACCTGGGAACGGACCCCATCCAGCAGGCTCATCCTCTCGGGCCTCCCGAGTCCCGGCCGTCAAGTATAGCGATCCGGCGCGCCGGGTCACCCCCGGAGGGGCCTCGCGGCCCGCGGGAACGCGCCGCCGCCGCGCGAATCATCCGCCCAGCGCCCCGGCGACGCCCCAGGCGATGAAGTCCATGTCGTCCGGGCCCAGTTCGGGCCAGATCGGGAGGTACAGCGCCTCCTTCACCAGCGCCGTGCTGACGGGGCAGTCGCGGCTGCCCGGTCCGAAGGCCGGCATCTCGTGGCACGCCGACAGGTAGCCCGGGGTCGTGTCGATGCCGCGTCGCAGCAGCGCCCGGCGGACGCGTGGACGGTCGGCGACGCGGACGACGAAGTTGATCCACGCGGGCTCCGATCCCGGGACGGCCCGGGGGACCTGCACGCCCGGGACGTCGCCCAGCGCGGCCGCGAGGCGATCGGCGTTGCGGACCCGCAGGCGGGTGGCGGTCTCGACGACCTCCAGGCCCGCCAGCCCGATCACGGCCTCGGTGCCGTTCATCCGGAAGGTCAGCGGTCCCGCGTCCAGCCGTCCCGATTCGAACGCGGCGGGGCGCATCTTCAGGCCGTCGTCCAGCAGGCCCGGGGCTAGCCGCTCGACGGCCCGGACCCCGGGCAGCACGGCCAGGCCGAAGATCCGGCGACGCGTGGCCACCCACAGGCCCAGCGCAGTGACCAGGCCCGTCGCGACCGGGAGGCGTCCGTCCCTCGGCAGCGAGGCGACCTGGAGGCGCACGCGACCGGCCAGGTCGTCGTCGTCGGTCACGACCATGCCGCCGCGCAGGGTGTTCAGGTTCTTCATCGGGCCGAAACTGTACAGCGCGGCCCGGCCGAACGAGCCGACGGGCCGCCCCCGGAACCGCGCGCCCAGCGACTGCGCGCAGTCCTCCAGCAGCACCAGACCGTGCCGGTCGGCGACCGCGCTCATCGCGGCAAGGTCGGCCGGGTTCCCGTACAGGTGCGTGCACAGCAGGAAGCGGGCCCCGTCCTTGGCGGCGCGGCCGACGTCGTCCGGGTCCAGGGTCGCGGTCCGGGGGTCCAGATCCGCGAACACCGGCCGCAGGCCCAGGCCCGCGACGATCGACGGGACCTCGGGGACGTTGTAGGACGGCAGGATCAGGCCCTCGCCCTCCCGGGCGTCCAGTCCCCGCAGGATCAGCGCCAGGGCGGCCTTTCCGGAGGACACCGCGATCGCGTGGCGCGCCCCGACGTGCCGGGCGAAGGCCGTCTCGAACTCCGCGACGGCCTGCCGGGGGTCCGGGCCCAGCAGCGCGCGGATGGCCGCCCGGGTCTGGCCGCCCGAGAACTGCATCGAGCCGCGGGGAACGGGGGGGCGTCGCGTCATGGATCTCCCGGCCTGTCGGGGATTTCCGACGGCGGCAGGATAGAACAGACGGGGATGGGGGTCAAACGTGGCCGGTGCCGCCGGGCTCCGCTATACTGGCCGCGATGGAGACCTGGAGCGTGGTGCCATTCTTGATGGTGGCGGGGGTCGGCATCCTCGCGGTCGCCGGCCTGGCCTGGTGCCTCTTCGCGACGGTGCGGTGGATCCTCCGCCAGCGGGACGGCCGGGCCCTGCTGGGGATCCTGGCGGCCGGAGGCGTCCTGCTGGCGATGCGGGCATTCGACGCGCCCTTCGGCAGCGGCGACGAGATCGTGAACTTCACCTCCGGCCTGGTGGCCTCGGTGTCCGCCTTCCACCTGGTCGAGTACCCGCATCCCGCCTTGTACTTCAACCTGGCGGCTTCCCTGGACGCGCTGGCCATCGCCGCGCGCTGGGCCTTCGGGGAAGGCGGCCTTCCCGCCGCCGCCGCCGCGGTTCTCCTGGACCATGCCTTGGACCTGCTGGTCGCCGCGCGGCTGCTGTCGGTCCTGGCGTGGCTGGGGACCGCGGTCGTCGCCTGGCGGATGGCGCTGCGAGTCTGTCCCGACCGCCACGCCGCCCTGCTGGCGCCCGTGCTGCTGATCCCGGCCGAACTCCTCTACCCGGCCTCCTTCTCGCCCTATCCCCTGGGAGTGCTCCTGTCCTACCTGCTGGCCTACGAGGCCCTGTTCCGGGAGGATCGGCCGGAACTCGATCCCCATCGCGCGGCCGTGCTGGGCGTCCTGGGGGGGCTGGCTTTCGGGGCTCACTACCTGTCCGGGCTGTTCTTCCTGGCGGTTCCGGTGGCGATCCTGGCCGGCCCGCGGCGTCGTCCCTGGGCGTCCCTGGGCGCCTTCAGCGTGACGGCCGCGGTCGCGTTCGTGGCCGTGAACCCGCGCCTCTTCCTGGACCTGGGCGAGTACGCCCGGACCTTCTTCTACCGGGTGGGGGAACTGGGGCAGCCGGATCCCCGGCGCCTGCCGACGGGGGACGGGACGGACCCGACCGGGGACCCCGCGTTCTACCTCGGGGTCCTTTCCAGGCAGTTCATCGCCTGGGTCGCGCTGGCCGGGGCGGCGGCAGCCCTGGCCCGCTCCCGGCAGAGGAACCTGGCCACGGCGTTTGCGCTGGGGCTTCCGCTGCTGCTGCTGGCGGTGCTGTCCGCGGCATCGACCCGGTACCTGCACTACCTGCTGTTCGTCTACCCGGCGCTGGCGGTGCTGGGCGCCCCGCTGCTGTCCGCCGGGGTCGAGGCGGCCGCCCGCTGGCGGCGAGGACGCCTGGCCCTGCTGGTGCTGGCGCTGGCCCTGTGCGCGGGGGCGACCTGGTGGAACGCGGATCGCGGGGACGTGGGGCGGGGTTCGCTGCGGTCCTCGGACCCGGTCCGGGCGTTTCGAACCTTCCTGGCGACGACGCCGGGGCCCGGGCAGGTCGTCGGCGTCACCAGCCCCAGCCTCGCCGAGGTCGAGCAGGCGATCCGGCGCGACATCGCCCCCGCCTGGCTGGGCCCGGCCTTGCGTGACCGGGTGACGGGGACACGCGGTGTCGAGGTCCGTTGGATGACGCTGGGGGACCTGCGGACCGGGCGTGCCCCCGATTGGCTGTATGCGCTGGAATGGTCCGGGGCCGCCGGGGGCTACCTGCCGCGGGACGACCGTCTGGAGGTCGTCCGGCAGGTGCGGATCGGCCCGTTCCTGGAGACGGTGGCCCGCCGGCGGCCCGACGTCCCGCCCGCCTTCGCCCGTTGACGTCCGGCCGCCCGCGCCGTACCTTCGCGCCATGAGCGAACCCCGCATCCGCGTCCTGCCCGACGACCTCGTGAACCAGATCGCCGCCGGCGAGGTCGTCGAGAACCCCGCCTCCGTGGTCAAGGAACTGGTCGAGAACGCCCTGGACGCGGGTGCCAGGCGCATCGTCGTCGAGACCGACGGCGGCGGCCTGCTGCACGTCCGGGTCGTCGACGACGGCGGCGGCATTTCGCCGGACGAGGCGGTACTGGCCCTGCAGCGCCATGCGACCAGCAAGATCGCCCGGGCCCTGGACCTGGACGCCATCCGGACCATGGGTTTCCGGGGGGAGGCGCTGCCGTCGATCGCCTCCGTTTCCCGCTTCACGCTGGTGACCCGGCGGGAGGGGGACGACGTCGGCGTGCGGGTGGACGCCGCCAACGGCCAGGTCCGGACGCGCCCGGAGGCCTGCCCCGTCGGGACGGCCGTCACCGTGGACGAACTGTTCTTCAACGTCCCGGCGCGCCTGAAGTTCCAGAAGGGCGAGCGGGCGCAGTCGGCCGCCGTGGCCGACGTGGTCGTGAAGGCGGCGCTGGCCTGTCCCGAGGTGCACTTCGTGCTGCACACGAACGGGCGGCGCGTGCTGGACCTGCCGCCGTGCGCCCGGTTCGCGGACCGGGTGGCCTCGGCCTTCGGGCGGGACGCGCAGGGCGGGCTGCTGGACCTCCAGGGCGAACGCGATGGCGTCCGCGTCGGCGGGGTCGTGGCGCCTCCCGGGTCGGCCCGGGCCGATGCCAGCCGGCTGGTGCTGCTGGTCAGTCGTCGGCCGGTGGTCGACCTGGGCCTTCGCCGCGCGATCCTGCAGGCGTACTCCGTGCTGCTGCCGTCCGGGCGGTTCCCGGTCGCCGTGGTACGCGTGGACATCCCCCCTGCGGAGGTGGACGTCAACGTCCATCCCCGCAAGAGCGAGGTGCGGTTCCGGCAGCCCAGGGAGGTTGCTGCCGCGGTGTTCGAGGCGGTCCACCAGGCAATCTCGGGCACGCCCTGGATCGCGACCGCGGAACCCGCCTTCCCCGGCGCCGCGACGGCGTTGCCGTCCCTCGATGTCGCGCAGGTTCCAGCGGCGGCGGAAGGCGTACGCGAGCCCTCCCCGGCCCTCGTCGCGGCCCCTCCCCCGGCGGACCTGTTCCCGCAGGCACCGGCCCAGGCGCGAATGGCGGCCCTGCGGTACGTCGGGCAGGTTGCCAACACCGTCCTGGTCTGCGAGGGGGAGGGCACCCTGGTCCTGGTCGACCAGCACGCGGCCCACGAACGCGTGAACTTCGACCGGCTGTGGGGGGCGCTGCAGCAGGGGCGCGTCGCGGTCGAGCCGCTGATGTTCCCCGAGGTCGTGCACCTGGACCCGATCGAGGCCGGCCGCCTGGACGCGGTACGGGAGGCCCTTTCGCGCCTGGGCTTCGACGTCGAGCCGTACTCCGGCGACGCGGTGGCGATCCGTGCCGTGCCTGCGGTGTTGCGGGGCCGGTCGGTCGCGCCCGTCGTCCGCGAGTGCTTGGCGGCGGCCTCCGACGACGCTTCGGCCACCGGCGTCGAGCGCCTGCACAAACTGGTGGCGACGGTGGCCTGCCACGCGTCCGTGCGGGCCGGCGATCCGCTGACCGAGACCGAGGTTCGCGCGCTGCTGCAGGCGATGGACGGTGTCGCGGATCTTTCCTCCTACTGCCCCCACGGCCGCCAGGCGGTGGTGGTGCATCCGATTGGCACCGTCCTGCGCTGGTTCGGGAGGTAGGACCGCGTGCGCGCCGTCTGCGTGATGGGGCCCACCGCCGTGGGCAAGTCCGACCTGGCCGTGGCGGTTGCCCGGGCCTTCCGCGGCGAGGTCGTCAACGCCGACTCGATGCAGGTCTTCCGCCACCTGCCGATCGGGACCGCCGCGCCGACGCCCGACCAGTTGGCCGCGGTGCCGCACCACCTGTTCGCGTACCTCGATCCGGACCAGGAGCCGGACGCCGCGGACTGGGCGCGCCGCGCGGCCGGGGTGATGGCGGACCTCGATGCCCGCGGCCGGCTGCCGGTCGTGGTGGGCGGCACCTTCTTCTGGATGCGCGCCCTGTTCGAGGGCCTGTCGGACATCCCGCCGGTGCCTCCCTGGGCCCGCGACGCCGTGCTGGCGCGGATTCGCCGCGACGGCATCGAGGCGGCGCACCGCCACCTGACCGGGATCGACCCGCCGACCGCGGCCCGACTGGCCCAAGGCGACACCCAGCGCATCGCCCGTGCGCTGGAGGTCTTCGAGGCGACCGGCCAGCCCCTGTCCCGCTTCCAGGCCGCCGAGCCGCGGCCGGCGATCGAGGCCAGGGTGCTGCGCCTGCTGCCCGAAATGCCCCGGGAGGTGCTGTACGCGCGCATCGACGCGCGGGTCGATCGCATGATCGAGCAGGGGCTGGTGGACGAAGTGCGCCGCGTGCTGGCGATGGGGGTGCCCCCGGACGCGAGGCCGCTGCGGACGACCGGGTACGCCCCGGTGGTCCGGTTCCTGCGCGGCGAGATCCCGGCCGGAGAGATGCGGGACCATGTCTGCAAGGGGCATCGAAACTATGCCAAGCGCCAGTTGACATGGCTGCGCCGCGAGGAGGGCTTGCGCTTCTGCGCCACGGGGTGTTGGGACATCGCGCTGGCGGCCTGCCGGGACTTCCTGGGGCGCTAGAACTCCAGCGTCGCGCGCATCTGGCGCTTCTTCTGGAACATCTTTTCCTGGCGCTCCTGCTCCTCCTTGCAGACGATGCAGTACGTCGTCTCGGGGCGGGCCAGCAGGCGCTTCCGGCCGATCGGGTTCTCGCAGCCCTCGCACAGGTCGTAGGTGCCCTCGTCGATGCGGGCCAGGGCCTTCTCGATCTTGCGCAGCAGGAACTTCTCGCGGTCGCGCATCCGGTACTCGAAGGACTGGTCGTATTCGGTCGAGGCCTGGTCGACCTCGTCCGGGGCACGGACCTCCTGGTCCTCCTGGGCCAGCAGCGTGTCGCGGGCCGAGTCGATCAACGCCTTCCGCTTCTCCAGCAGCAGTGCCTGGAATTCCTTGATCTCCTTGGGGGTCAGGCGCTTCAACTCGTCGTCGCCGCCCGGCGTGGTCTTCCGGGCCGCGGGGCGGGCGGCAGGCTGCATCGTCTCGGGCGGTGCCGGGACGGGCGCAGGCTTCTTCGGCTCGGGCTTCTTCGCCGGCGCGGGCGCCTTCTTCGGGG
>CALJUR010000044.1 GCA_937975765.1 uncultured Myxococcales bacterium | reverse complement strand
CTCCGTGGTGGCGCGGGTGTTCATCGTGATCCCGGGGGGACGGGGCCCCCGCCCTGCATGGCTGGAGGTGGAGTCGCCTCGGACGCCCTCAAGGATACTGGACTTCCTTCAGGAACAGGCCCTTCGCGGGGGCCGTGACGCCGCCCTGGCGACGGTCGCCGTGTTCCAGCAGCTCGGACACCCACGCGGGCGGGTGGCGGCCACTCCCCACGTCCACCATCGTGCCCACGACGATCCGGACCATGTTGCGCAGGAAGCCGCCGGCCTCGACCTCCACGGCCAGGATGCCGGGCCGCTCGACCTCCACCGTGACGCTGCGCAGGTTCCGGACCGGCGAGACCGCGTCGCACTGGGCGCTGCGGAAGGCCGAGAAGTCGTGTTCGCCGATCATCCGGGCGGCGGCATCCCGCATGCGCTCGACGTCGGGCGGGATCGGCACGTGCCAGGCGATGCGGCGCTCCATCGGCCAGGCCACCGGCCCCGTCTGGATGCGGTACCGGTAGGTCTTGCCGATGGCCGAGAACCGGGCGTGGAATCCCGGGTCCACGTCCTCGGCGGACAGCACCCGCAGGTCCAGCGGCAGGACGGCGTTCAGTCCGAACACGAACGCCCGGTGCGGCAGCGTGGTGTCCAGCCGGAAGGAGACCGGCATCGCCAGGGCGTGGACCCCCGCGTCGGTGCGCGACGAGGAGTACAGCGTGACGTGCTGGCCGGTCAGGGACTTCAGGGCCGTGATCATCTCGCCCTGCACGGTGCGGACCTTGTCCTGGTACTGCCACCCGCAGAAGTCGGTGCCGTCGAACTGGAGGATCAACCGGATGTTTCGCATGGGCCTCACGTATAGCCGATCTTGCGCTCGACGAACCATTCCAGGCCCAGTACCAGCAGCAGCGCCAGGAAGACCAGGGGATGGTTCCACAGGGGCTCCTCCGCCGACACGCCGACCTGGGCCACGACCTCCGGCCGGAACGGCAGGGTCCCGAGAGCCGGCAGCCCCGGCCCGGCGGTGCGCCCCTTCGCGGCACCGGCCAGCACCGACAGGTGCCGCAGCGGGGGATCCGACTCGCCCACCTCGGCCTCGACGGGACCCACGACGAGCAGGTCGGTGGCGGACACGCGGGCCTCGCCCTGGACCCCGTGGACGGTCGCGGCGTAGACGCCCGGCCCCGGCGGTGCCAGCCGCACCCGCGCGACGCCGTCCGGCCCGACCGTCGCGTCGCGGGGGCTGCCGGGCGGCTCGTACGTGCCGTCCGGGGCCCGTCGCTGCAACACGGCGCGCAGGTTGCCCACGCCCTCCGCGGCCCGGATGGCGAGGTCCACGGGCTGGCCGGGCAGGGCCCGGGTCGGCTGGACGGCCACCTGCAGCGCGGCGGCGGAAGGGTCCCTGGACAGCCAGGCGAGCAGCCCGTCCAGGACCTGCCGGTAGGCGGGGTCGGCGAACGGGTCGAACGACCATCGCCACAGCGTGTCGGTCAGCAGGACGGCCGTGCGGCCCTGGCCCAGCGTGGACACGACCAGCACGGGAGGGTGGCCGGCCGACGCCATCGGAACCTCGGAAGCGGCCCGCAGCAGCACGACGGCCCCGGGGGTCGTCCCCCCCACCCGGTTCAGCGCGGCCAGCGGAGGGGCCGCCGACAGCAGCCTGGACAGGTCCGGATCGGCCAGGGCCGGGTGCCGGCGACCTTCCGGGGCGGTTTCGACCCCGAAGGTCCCCTCGGACATGCCCGTGCCGGCGACCCGGGGGGGAAGCACCGGCAGCAGCGGGGTCAGGTGCGCCGGCCAGGGGCCCTGGGAGCCCAGCACCTTCGATCCGCCCGCCATCAGGAACGCGCCACCGCCGCGCACGTACCTCGCCAGCGACTCCGAGAAACGGTCGCGGTCGGGGTGGGGGATCTCGTAGTCCTGCAGCAGGACGACGTCGAACCCTTCGATCCGGTGGACGAAGATCTCTTCGGCCGGGAACGGGACCAGGGTGGTGTCACCCTCTGTCTCGGCGATTGTCTCGTCGGCCCGCAGCGTGTGGAACGACACCAGTTCCACGTCGCGCCGGCGCTTCAGGTACTCGCGCAGGAAGCGCTCGTCCCAGGAGGCGTGCCCGGCCACGTGCAGCACCCGCAGCGCATCGCGGACCACCGTCGCCGGGATGGTCCGCAGGTTGTTGGCCAGCGACGACTCGCCCGGCTGCGGCTGGACGGCGACCTGGAACACGTGGGGGCCCGGCGCGTGCGGCAGGAAGTCCAGGTCGGCCGCCACCTGGCCGCCCTGGGCCGGGACCGGCACCTGCGCCTGCGCCAGCGTCTCGTTGCCTTCCGACAGCACCACGGCCAGCGTCGGGGCCTCGATGCCCAGGACATCCAGTTCGACATGCACGCGGGCCAGGTTGCGAGCCAGGAGGAATTCCAGGCCCTGCACCCGGCGGATCGACACGTCGCGCGGCGGGTCCTGCGGGCCGGGCACCAGCGGGACGACCGGACCGGGCAGGTCCTGCACCGCCATCCGGTCCGCGGGAAGCAGGACGCCCGACGCGTCGACCATCCTCGCCAGCGCCCCGGTGTCGACACCGTCGCTCAACACCAGGAAGCCGCCGATGTCCTCGGGGCGGTACCGCCGGGTCACCGCCTTCAGTGCCGCCAGCACGTCCGTGGAGCCGCCGACCGGCGGGAGCGGCGTGGACAGCAGGGCCCGATCGATCGGGCGCAGGCCGTTCGCGAACGCGTAGTACGCGACCTCGTGCCGCTGTTCCAGGTCGTCGAACCACCCCGGGTGGTCGGAGAACCAGCGCGCGACCAGTTCGGACCGGGTCAGCCCGTCCGCGCCGGTCACGCCCATGCTGGCCGACTCGTCGACCAGGACCGGCACCACGGACCGGCGCCGGACGACCTCCTCGTACCGCAGGCTGGGCTGCAGGTAGCCGCCCAGCACCCCCGCCACGGCCAGCACCCGCAGCACCATCAGGGCGATCCGGTCCCGTCGCTCGACCGATCCGTGCACCCGCCACACGTACAGAAGCAGGCCCGCGGCGGCCAGCACGGACACCACCGCGATGGTCCAAGGCGTGTGTCCCGGGAAGTGGATCGACTGCTCCATCGTCCCTCGGCCTGTCGCCGGATCCTGGCCGGCGCGGCCCGGTCAGCGCTGCGGCAGGTCCTCGGGCCGCAACTTCCGGTGCCGCAACAGGTACTCCACGTGGGCCTGCTCGTCCTTGTAGTCCAGCAGCAGCGAGTACATGACCAGGTTCACGCCGAACCGCAGGGCGTCCTCGCGCTGGGCCGGGCCGCCGGGGACGGCCTCGAACTCCCAGGCGCCGTAACCGTCCCGCGACCAGGCTCCGGACAGGTCGTTCTGCGAGTAGACCAGGGCCAGCCGCCCGTCGATCTCCACCCCCTGCACGTGAGACCGGGAGGCGCGCCGGCCCGCCACCGAAGTGATGCGGTAGAACGACCGGAACAGGACATGCTGCTGGGCCACCGGCTGCAGGGCGGCCTCGGGCAGCGCCCGACGCATCTCGGCGCGGAAGCGGCGATCGAAGGCGGACTGGCCGGCCCCGTCGCCGGCGTTGTCCACCAGCAGGAAGCCGCCGCTCTCCAGGAAGATCCGCAGGTGGGTGCGCTCGGCCTCCGTGAGGGCCGGGAAGGCGCCGTCGCCCACCCACAGCAGGAAGGGGTGGTCGAAGACGTCCCGGGAACCCAGTGCGACGACGACCCGGTCCAGCTTGACGTCGACGGCCGTGCGGAAGCGGACCTCCTGGCCCAGCACGAAAGCGGCGTTGGGACGGGCCGGTGGCTGGTCGCCTACGGTGACCTGGGCCACCCGGAAGCGGTTCAGTTCGGAGGCGGAGGCCGGCGGGGAAGCGACCGCCAGCGCGATCGAGATCGGGAACAGCGCCCATGCCGCAAGCGGCAGCGCCCGCAATCCCCGGCTTGCCCGGTCGTCCAAGCCCCTGCTCCCGTCCGGCCCCCGGGGGTCGTACCACCCCTCGCGCCCGACCTCAAGTCCCCGCCCGATCCTCCTGCGTGGCCTGGATCAACTGGCGCAACTCGTCCCCTTCCAGGTACTCGCGCTCCAGCAGCCGCAGGGCGGCCCGCTCGAGATCCTCGTGCCGCTTCTGCAGGATGCCCGTGGCCCGCGTCCGCGCGCCGTCCACCAGCGCCCGGACCTCGGAGTCCACCTGGTCCGCGACCGTGTCGCCATGCTCGCGGGCCAGGCCCAGGTCCCACGGTGTCGGAGGGGTCGCCGGGTGGCCGTCCAGCGACACCGGCCCCAGCAGCGGGCTCATGCCGAAACGCGTCACCATCGATCGGGCCACGTCCGTCGCCCGGGCCAGGTCGTTCGCGGCCCCGGTCGAGACCTCGCCGAACACCATCTCCTCGGCCGCCAGCCCGCCCAGCAGCACCGTCATCCGGTCCACCAGCTCGGACCGCGTCATCAGGTACCGGTCCTCGGTCGGGGTCTGCAGCGTGTACCCCAGCGCGGCCAGCCCGCGCGGCACGATCGACACCTTCTGCACGCGGTCCTGCCCGGGCAGGCTCTCGGCCGCCAGCGCGTGGCCCACCTCGTGGTAGGCGATGATGCGCCGCTCCTTCTCGGTGATCAGGCGCCCCCGCTTCTCCAGGCCGGCCACCACGCGCTCGATGGCCTCCTCGAAGTCCGTCTCGGCCACCTGGTCGCGGTTGCGCCGCGCCGCCAGCAGTGCCGCCTCGTTGACCACGTTCGCCAGGTCCGCGCCCGCGAATCCCGGCGTGATGCGGGCGACCTTCTCGATGTCCACGTCGGGGCCGATCACCACCCCCTTCATGTGGACCCGCAGGATCTCCTCGCGCCCCTTCCGGTCGGGCTTGTCCACCAGCACCTGCCGGTCGAAGCGCCCCGGCCGCAGCAGGGCCGGGTCCAGGATCTCGGGCCGGTTGGTCGCGGCCATGATGACGACGCCGCGGTTCGGCTCGAATCCGTCCATCTCGACCAGCAACTGGTTCAGCGTCTGCTCGCGCTCGTCGTTGCCGCCCGTCACCGACACGCCGCGGACCTTGCCCAGCGCGTCCAGCTCGTCCACGAAGATGATGCAGGGGGCGGACTTCAGCGCCGTCTCGAACAGGTCGCGCACCCGGGCCGCGCCGACACCGACGAACATCTCGACGAACTCGCTGCCGCTGATGCTGAAGAACGCGACCTTGGCCTCGCCCGCGACCGCGCGGGCCAGCAGCGTCTTGCCGGTGCCGGGGGGGCCGACCAGCAGCACGCCTTTCGGGATGCGCGCGCCGACCCGGATGAACTTGGTGGGGGTGCGCAGGTACTCGACGATCTCCTGCAGTTCCTCCTTGGCCTCGGGCACGCCGGCCACGTCCGCGAAGGTGGTCTTGACGTCGTCCTGCTTGTAGATGCGCACGTTGGACTTGCCGAACGACAGCACGCCGCCCTGCGACCTGGTGTTGCGGCGCATCAGCATCACCCACAGCCCCGCGATCAGCGCCAGCGGCAGGATCCAGGACAGCAGGATCGACAGCCACATCTCGGAGGCGCGACCGTCGATGCGGATTCCGGAAGCGATGAGGTCCTTGACCAGGTCCGGATCCTCGACGGGCAGCATCGTGGCGGTGACGGTGGTCACGCCGGAGGGGGGAGGAACCTTCAGGCGGGCCTGCGAGGCCTTGGAGGCCCAGTCCCCGGCGAGGTGGATCTCGGCCTCGGAACCGGACAGCCGGACCGACTCGACCGCGCCGACGCGCACCAGTTCCCGGAAATCCGAGTAGGGCACGGAGGTTGTGCGGCGCGAGTCGTACAGGAACAGGAAGGCCACGACGAGGCCCAGGAGCACCCAGATCCCGATGATGTTCGCCTTCCGGTTCATGGCCTGGATTCTACACCATCGGGTTGCGCGGGGCCCGGCGATCCGGGCGGTTGCGGGTGGGAAGGGGCTTTGCGACAATGGCCGCCGGTGGCAGGAGCGGCGGCATGGGCGGTACCGGGGATCGCAAGGCGGACCACATCCGGATCTGCCTGGAGGAGGACGTGTCCGGCGGCGTGGACGCGGGGTGGGCCGGGTACCGGTTCGACCACGCGGCGCTGCCAGGGATCGCGTTCGACCAGGTGGATCCCTCCACGATCCTGCTGGGGCGGCGCCTGGCCTGGCCGTTCCTGGTCGGGGCGCTGACCGGCGGCACGGATCGGGCGGGCCGGTTCAACCTCCTGCTGGCGCGGGCCGCCGAGGCCAGCGGGTGCGGGATGGTGCTGGGTTCGCTGCGGGCGGCCCTGGAGGACCCCGCGGCCGAGGCGTCGTTCGACGTGCGGGCGGCGGCGCCGGGGTTGCCGCTGCTGCTGGGCAACCTGGGTGCGGCGCAACTGGCCCGGGACGGGATCGAGGCGCGGCTGTCCGGGCTGTGCGACCGGCTGCGGCTGGACGGCGTGGTGGTGCACCTGAACCCGCTGCAGGAGGCCCTGCAGGTCGAGGGGGACCGCGACTGGCGCGGGCTGGCGGCGCGGATCGAGGCGCTGCGCGCGGCGCTTGCCCGGGAGGGCCGGCTGCTGGGGGTGAAGGAGGTCGGTTCCGGCTTCTCGCCGGGCATGGCGCGCTGGCTGGGGCGCCTGCGTCCGGACTGGGTCGAGACGGCGGGGGCCGGCGGCACGTCGTTCGCGCGGGTCGAGGGGCGGCGCACCCGGGACGCGGCGATGCGGCGGGCCGGCGAGACCTTCGCGGCCTGGGGGCACCCGTCCGTCGAGTCGCTGGCGGCGGTTCGCGCGGGGGCGCCGGGCGTGCCGGTCGTCGCGTCGGGCGGGCTGCGCAGCGGCCTGGACCTGGCCCGGGCCATCCGGCTGGGGGCGTCCGCCGGGGCGATGGCCCTGCCGCTGCTGAAGGCCGCTGCCGCGGGCGGGACCGCGGCCGGATCCCTGCTGGAGGCGCTGCGGCTGGAACTGCGGGTCGCGATGTTCGCGACGGGCAGCCGTTCCCTGGACGACCTGCGGCGGGTCCCGATGCGTGGTCCGGATGGCGGCCGCGTCCCCTTCGCCCGGATGGCGTCCCGATGAACAGCCGGATCCCCGGATTCGCCGGGATGGCCCCGGCGGCGCGGCGTGTCCTGCTGGAGGAGCGGCTGGGGCTGCCCCCCGGCGCGCTGGGGCCGGACTTCCGGGGCGACCCGGCCGACCCGGACCGGCTGGACACTCGGTCGGAGGGGGTGGTCGGGGCCCTCGTGCTGCCCCTGTCGGTCGCGCCGAACTTCCGGGTGGACGGGCACGACGCCTTCGTGCCGATGGCGACCGAGGAGTCCTCCGTGGTGGCCGCGGCGACCCGAGGGGCGCTGCTGCTGCGGGATGGCGAGGGCATCGCCACGCGGGTGCCGGCGCGGCGGGCGGCCGGGCAGGTCCAGTTGCGCGGCGTGGAGGGAGGCGCCCGGGAGGACGCGATCCGGAGGGTCGAGGCGGCCCGGGAGGATCTGGCGGCCGCGGCGCGCGCGGATCATCCGGCGTGGGCGTCCGGGGGGGGAGACCTGCTGGAGGTCCGCTGCTACCCGGCCGGCGACGACCTGGTCGCGCTGCTGGTCGCCGACCCGGGCCGGGCGATGGGCGCGAACCTGATGACCGACCTGTGCGAGCGGCTGGCGTCGCGGCTGGAGGCGCTGTCCGGGGGCCGGGCGGGACTGCGGATCGTCACGAACGCCTGGGAAGGACCCCCGGTGCGGGCGGACGGGCAGGTCGAGGTCCGCCGGCTGCACCGGGACCCGGGGCGGGCGCAGGCGATCGCGGAGGGGGTCGAGGCGGCGTCGCGGCTGGCGGAGACCGACCCCCGGCGCGCCGTGACCCACAACAAGGGGATCTTCAACGGGATCGACGCGGTGCTGGCGGCCTGCGGCCAGGACGTGCGGGCGGCCGAGGCGGCCGGGCACGCGTACGCGGCCCGCGAGGGAAGGTACGGGCCGCTGGCCCGGTGGCGCGTCCGCGAGGGCCGGCTGGCGGGAACGCTGGAGGTGCCGCTGCCGGTCGGGACGATCGGCGGTGCGGTCGAGGGGCGGGCGACGGTCCGGGCAGCCTTCCGGCTGATGGGGATCGACGCGACCCGGGACCCCGCGCGGCTGGCGTCGGTGACCGTCGCGTGCGGGCTGGCGCAGAACCTGGCGGCGCTGACGGCGCTGGCGGGGGACGGGCTGCTGGACGGGCACCTGCGGCTGCACGCGCGCAACGTGGCCGAGGCGATGGGCGCCACGCCGGCCGAGGTGGCCGCGGTGGCGGCCCGGCTGAAGGACGAGGGCGGGCGCGCCGGCCGGTCGCGCGTGGCGGCGCTGCTGAAGGCGTTGCGCGGGGCCGAACGGCCCGGCGGGGACGGGGAGCGGCGGTGACGGGGACCTGCGGCAAGGTGACCCTGTGCGGCGAGCACTTCGTGCTGTTCGGGGCGCCTGCGCTGGCCCTGCCCTGGACGGGCGGCCGGCTGTTCCTGGTGCGGTCGGCCGGCGTGCCGGACGCCGCGGACGACGATCGCCTGGAGGCGGCATGGAACCGGGCCCGGGAGGCGG
The DNA here is from genome assembly GCA_937975765.1 of uncultured Myxococcales bacterium. GTDB lineage: Bacteria > Myxococcota_A > UBA9042 > DTJE01 > DTJE01 > CAIZWN01. The sequence goes on along the minus strand of CALJUR010000044.1, from coordinate 20,391 downwards.
CCGGCCTGGCGGCGGGCCGGGGTTTCCCGTTCGAGGTGCGGTCCACGATCCCGCGCGGCGCGGGGCTGGGTTCCAGTGCTGCCCTGTCCGTCGAACTGGTCCGGGCGGCGTTCGCCGAAGCCGGCCGCGACGTAACGGCCGCCGCGCTGATCCGGGCCGCCACCGAGGTGGAGGCGGTGTTCCACGGGCGGTCCAGCGGTCTGGACCCGGCGGCGGCCCTGCTGGGCCGGCCGGTGCTGCGGGAGGCTTCCGGGGACCTGCGCCCGGTGTCCTGGCGGCTGGAGTCCTTCGACCTGCTGCTGGCGCTGGCGCCGGGCGCCCGCAGGACCGACGAGGCGGTCGCGCGCAGCCGGGCGTTCGCGGTTGGGCATCCGGATCGCTTCGCCGCCCTGCTGGAGGAGGCGGCCGGCCTGGTGAGGGAGGTCGCCACGCTGCTGTCCGGCGGGACGGGCCCCGGGGCCGCGGCCCGGCTGGGGGCCCGGCTGACCCGCAACCACGCGATGCTGGTCGAGATCGGGGTATCGACCCCGGGACTGGACGGGCTGGTGGCCGCGGCGCGGTCGGCCGGGGCGCTGGGGGCCAAGTTGTGCGGGGCCGGGCTGGGTGGGGTCGTGCTGGCCGCGGTCCCTCCCGGGACCGCGGACGGCGTGGGCCGGGCGCTGGAGGCAGCGGGGGCGCATCGCGTCCTCCCCTTTCCGCTGCCCGTCGCGGAGGCATCGCCATGATCGTTTCGACGAGGGCCCGTGCGCCGGCCAACCTCGCCCTGGTCAAGTACTGGGGCAAGCGTGACGCCGGGTGCCGGCTGCCGGCGACCTCCAGCCTCTCGGTGACGCTGGCCGCGCTGGGGTCCGAGGCGGAGGTCCGTCCTTCCGGCGAGGATCGGCTGGACGTGCAGGGCGACCCGTCCCGCGCGATGCGGGTGATCGAGGCGGCCCGGGCACTGTCCGGCTGCCGGGACCCGCTGCACGTCGCCGTGCGCAACACCGTGCCCACCGCGGCCGGCCTGGCCTCATCGGCCTCGTCGATGGCCGCGCTGGCCTTCGCGCTGGCGCGGGCGCTGGGACTGGACGACCGCCCCGACGACGTCGCGCTGCTGGCCCGGCTGGGCAGCGGGTCCGCGGTCCGCTCGTTGCACGGGGGCTTCGTCCGCTGGGACGCCGGGTCGGCCCCGGACGGGTCGGACTGCCGGGCCCGGACGGCCTTCCCGGCCGCGCACCTGCCGCTGGCCGTGCGGATCGCGGTAGCGTCCGACTCGCCGAAGTCGGTCTCGTCGACCGACGCGATGGAGCGCTGCCGCCTGACCTCCCCGGCCTATCCCGGCTTCCTCGCGGACAACCCCGCCGCCCTGCAGGAGGCCCTGTCGGCCCTCGAGGCGAGGGACCTCGAACGGCTGGGCCAGGTCGCGGAGTCGCAGTCCCTGGGCCTGCACGACGTGCTGCACGCCGCCCAGCCTCCCATCGACCTGCTGCTGCCCGCCTCGCACACGGCGATCGAGGTCGTGAGGCGCCTGCGGGACCGCGGGGTCCCGTGCTTCTTCTCGATCGATGCCGGGTCCAGCGTCGCGGCGTTCGCCGAACCAGCCCACGCCGAGGCAGTCGGGCTGGCACTGGCGGCGATCCCGGGGGTCCTGCGGGTGCTGGAGGACACCGTCGGAGAGGCCGGGGCGGTCCGGGTCGAGGAGGGGGCGTGATCCGCGCGTCGTCGCCCGGCAAGCTGGTCGTGGCCGGGGCCTTCGTGGTCCTGCAGGGAGGCCCCGGGGTGGGGCTGGCCGTCTCCCCGCGGCTGCGGCTGTCGTTGCGCGGCGGCCCGGCCGGGACATGGCCCGTCCTGGACCCGTTCGCGGACGCGGTCCGGCACGTGCTGGGCCTGGCCCCGTCCGAGGTGCAGTCGCTGGCGGTGCGGGCCGGTTTCCCGGTCCCGGTGCAGGGGTGGAGCCTGGGGTCCAGCGCGGCCTACGTCACGGCCCTGTCGGCGGCCCTGTCCCGGCACGCCGGCCGCCCGCTGCTGGGCGCGGACCTCTTCGCCGTCGCCGACGCCGCGCACCGTCGCGCCCAGGGCGGTGTCGGCAGCGGCCTGGACGTCGCCTGCTGCGCCTTCGGGGGCTCGGTGATGCTGGTGCGGGCGCAGGGGGCTGGGAACCCGGCGGTCGCCGGCCTTCCCTGGCCCCGCCAGGTGGGCGTGTGCGTCGTCCCTTCCCCGGTGGATTCCGGCACGGCCGACCGCGTGCGGCGGTTCCTGTCCGATTCCCACCGGCCCGGCGCCGAGGCCTGGCGGCCCCTGGCGACCGCGTTGCAGGGGCTGGTGCATGCCCTCTCGGAAGGCGGGGATGCGCTGGCGTCGCTGGCCGAGGTCGCCGTCCGCGAGGCCGGGTGGCGGGAGGCCGTCGCGCCGGGGTTCGAACCCGCCGTCCTGCCCGCGGTGTCGGCGGCCCTCCGGCCCCTCCTTGCGGGAGGGTCGCTGGTCGTGAAGTCGCTGGGGGCCGGGGACGCGGTGGGGGTCTTCGCCGACCGGGCCCGCATCGCGGAGGGGGACGTGCTGCTGCACCTGGAGGCGGCCGGCCTGCCGGCCCGGGTGGTGGCCCCGGACGCAGAAGGGACCCGCATCGACGGGATCGATCCGGACCCGGAGGATGCCTGAAGGAGCCGGTGGGGTGTCTGGCGGGGGACGGGGCCCCCGATACGTTGGCGGGGGACGGGGCCCCCGCCCTACAGGGTCGGGGAAGGGCCCGGGATTCCTTCGGGATCGAAGGCGTAGTGTTCGACTCCGGCGTCGGATCGAGGGCCCTGCCGCCATCCCACGCAGTGCACCCCGAACCCGTCCGAGGTCAGGTCGGGCAGGCCCGCCACGGGCAGGCCGTCGTGCACTGCCTGGTAGGAGTCGCGGTCCAGGTCCAGCGCCCCGGCCAGCGCCTGGTCGAACCGGGTCCGCAGCGCCGCCTCGCGCCAGCGCCCGGCCACGCCCAGCACGGCTGCGTCCGCGGCGTCCCCGCTGCCGTACCCGATCGCCAGCACCCGCGTCCCGGCCAGGTCGCACCCCGCCTCGGCCGCCTCCTGCAGCCCGGCGGCCATCCACGCGTGGATCGACGCGGCGTACAGGTTCCCGCACTCCGACATGCGCGCCTCGCCCCACCCCAGCCGCTCGCCTGCCTCGGCCTGGAACGCCGGGTCGGCCCGCAGTCGCCGCCACGCCGCCGCGACCGCCGGCCACGCCTCGTCGCCCGGGGCGCCGGGCCGCGGGCCGGCGGCCAACTGGGCCCGGACCTCCCCGATCCCGACCCCGGCCGCATCGCACAGCCCCTGCAGCCGTTCGGGCGAATCCCCGGCCCCGGCCAGCGCGCGCAGCCGGATCATCGCCAGCGCGTCCCTGGGCATCTTGCGGTACGGCCGGTGCAGGAACGCCGGCCCCGACCCGTCCAGCAGCGTCGCCACGTCGGTGCCCAGCCGGGCCGCCAGGGCCTCCACGGCCCGCAGCGTCTCGTCCAGGTAGCACGTCGTCGAGTACGGTCCGTCGAAGACCGGGAACTCGTCCGGGGACGCCGGGCGCCGGCCCTCGCGCACCAGGAAGTGCCGCAGCACCGGCTTGCGGAAGTCCACCCCGCGGAACGCCGAGGTCCCCGCCGCCGCGCCGGGGTCCACCTCCAGCAGGTCCGGATCCTCCTCCAGCAGCAGGGCCACCGCGCCGGCCCCCTGGGTCGGCTCGCCGGTGCTGCCGCGGCGGTACGCCGCCACGTCGGATGCCACCACGATCGCCTGCCGGCCCTGCCCGTCCCACGCCAGCCAGCGGGTTGCGCCCTTCACGGCGTAGACCCCGGCCAGGCAGGCCTGCCTGAACTCGGGGACCTCGCAGGCCCGCGCCAGCGCAGGCCGTCCCTCGGCGAGCAGGGCCTGGTCCACCATGCCCTTCACCAGGATCGCGCCGACCGCGCCGTCGCGGGCCGACTCGGTCGCCAGCGCCAGGAAACCCACCCTCTGCGGGTCCACGACGCCGGTTCGCACCAGCCGCATCACCGCCGCCGCCGCCATCGTGCAGGCGTCCTCGCGCGGCCCCGGCATCCGGAAGCCGGACCCCGTGCCCCGCAGGACCCGATCCTCGTCCCGGCCGGTCCAGGCGCACCACTGCCGCAGGTCCACCCGCAGGCGGGGAAGGTACGGGACGATGGCCGAGATGCCCAGCGTTCGTCGGGGCAGGGACATGGACCCTCCGGCTGGCGCCCACGGCGCCGCGACGGTGCGAAGTATCCGGTGAATGCGGTGTCTTCGCAAACCGGGTGCTATGATACTCCTCCCGGTTACCGGGTGCCGGGCGTCGCGTTGCCGGATGGAGGAGATGACCATGCCTAGGGTCCGCCTGCTTGCCCGTTCGATCGGAACGTTCGCGGTCGTGGCTGCCCTGCTCGTGCCGGCGCAAGGTCTTGCGGCCGACGACGGCGGGTGTGCCCGGAAGGTGCTGGACCCCTACCTGGCGACGCTGCAGGGATGGCAGGTCAGCGCCTTCGAGGCCGAGAAGGAAGGCGCCCGCATGGTCCTGGAGCAGAAGGGCGAGCCGCAGTACCTGCTGATCGCGCTGGCCCTGGAGGGGACGCGCCTGCACACGTTCGTGTCGGTCCACGGGAAGGCCGGCGATTCCACCGTGCCGGAGGCGATCTCGACGCAGTTGAACGCCCAATGGGACAAACTGTGGCAGGACCCCGCCGCCCGCGCCTGCGACCGCCTGGCGATTGCCGCCGCGCCGGTCAGCGACGAGTGGTACAAGAAGCTCGAAGCCCTGTACCAGTCGCTGCAGCCGCCGCCCCCGCTGCCGGGTCCCGAGACGGTGGGCGGCACGGCCGAAGAGGGGTCGAACACGCTGCCGATCGTGATCACCATCGCGTTCTTCGCGGTGCTGGTCGTGCTGGCGCTGGTCCTGTTCCTGCGCCGCCGGTCCCGCAAGGCCGCACCCGTGGCTGCCCCGACCGCTGCGCCCGAGGCCCCCGGGGTCGAGGCCCCTGCGGCCGAGCCTGCCCCTGCGGCCGAGCCCGCCCCCGACGCGGAACCGCCCGCGAAGGACGACTGACGCCCTTTCCGGTCCCGCCCTCGCTGCCCTCCCGTCCCCTCCCCTTCGCCGCCCTCCCGGAGCGTCGCGCGCAGTGGAGAAGGCCGTGCCTGCGGGAGTCGATGTCGGAGCGGGAAGCGGAGGCTGTTGGTACCGGGCCTTCAGGCCGCGGCGGGACGGGAGACCACGGGCGCATAGGTGTGGGCCGCGTTCATCTCGGCGGTGCTGAGGATGCCGCGGGGCAGTTCCTTCAACTCGACGCGGGTGGCGCCGAAGGCGGTCTTGACGTACTCGAAGGCCTGCCAGGTATCGACGGTGGTGCCGCAGGTGAACAGGTCGACCGCGGCGTACCCGTATTCGGGCCAGGTGTGGACGGCGAGATGGGACTCGGCGATGACGATCACGGCCGTGACGCCGTAGGGACTGAAGTTGTACCCGGTCCTGCTGATGATCGTGGCCCCGGAAACTTCACAAGCCTTTTCCAGGGCTTGCGTGACGATATCCGGGTTGTTGAGGTCCGCGGTACAGCCGTGGAAGTCGGCTACGAGATGACGACCGAGCGCGTTCAATTGTGCCCTCCTCGTGACACGAGGCCGGGCGCCCGCGCCCGACCCCAGCTACATAACCCACCTCCCCAGCCGCGCGATGCGCACGGCCATGCATCCCGGGACGTACCCGGGAAGTGGTCGAATCCTGCCCGTACCATTCGGAAAAGTCAAGCGGTTTCTGAACCCGCCCCTCCCGGATCGCGAGGGAAGTCCCCTTGCGGCCAGGGGTAGCGGGACTTGCGGGGGGATCCGGCTAGCGTCGGGACCGGCGGGACCAGGCCAGGTACGCGGCCATCAGCAGCGCGGCCGGCCAGGCCCCGGGACCGATCGGCAGGCCGCTGCCGGCGCATCCGCCGCCGCTCTTCCCGGAGGGTTCGCACGCGTCCCCCTGGCAGGCCGGGACGTCCGTCGCCGGGGACACCCCCTCCCCCGCGCCGTCCGTGCCCGTGACCGCGTCGCGGTCGCCGGCGGTGTCCGACCCGCCCGTCGCGTCCGGGTCCTCGGCCTTCGGGTAGCAGCGCGCGTGGACGTCCGGGTCGGGCTTCCGGCACTCGTAGCCCGGCAGGCACTCGGACGTCTTCGTGCAGTCGGCGCCCATCGTCCAGATCGTGCCCTTCTCGCCGACCATCAAGGCCTGGTACCAGCCCTTGAAGACGGCCTGGACCGGCCGCGGGTCGCCCGCGATCGCCTGGCCGCCCCCGGTGAAGTCGAAGGTGATCGTGCCATAGTCGGGCTTGTCCCAGGACTTCCCGCCGTCGCGCGTCGTGAGGTCCACCAGCTTGTAGACCGGGGAATCCCCGCCGCCGCCGCCGCCTCCGCTCATGCCGGTGTCGGCCGACCCGGAGACGCGCCCGAACAGCCCGTCGTCGGACCAGTACATCCCGACCGCGTAGGACATGTGGATGGGCATCTCCTGGAAGCCCCCGAACTTCAGTTTCCCGACCTCCACGTCCACGTCCTGGTCCGCCCAGGTCGCGCCGCCGTCCGTGCTCTTCAGCAGCAGCACCTTCGTGGCCTTCTGCTTGTCCATGTCGTGCAGCGCCTGCACCATCCAGCCGGTCTTTCCGTCCGGCAGGAAGAAGATCGGGCACGCGGTCCGCCCGCCTTCCCCGTCCGCCTCGACCTTCGGCAGCGTCGCCTTGACGGTCCACGTGGCGCCGCCGTCCGTCGTCGCCAGGACCACGGTGTCCGAATAGGTGGTCAGCGTCGCGTCCCGCGCATCGGGGTCGGGGTTGTCCACTTCCACCGGCACCGGACCCGCCGCCCAGCCGCGCTGCCCGTCGATGAAGTGCACGCAGTCCAGGTCCGCCTTCGTGCGGGTGTCCGTCGGGGTCCACGACGTGCCGCCGTCCGTCGTGCGCCAGGCCCCGCCTTCCTTGCCCACCGCGACGCCGTGCGTGTCGCCCAGCCGGGCCAGCCGGGTGATGGTCCGGTCGGCGTCCACCGTGACCTTGCCGAAGGTCCCGCCGTTGGTCGTCCGGTACACGTCCCCGCCCAGAGCGACCCAGCCGTCGGTCAGCGTCCGGAAGGCGATGGCGCCGATGCTGCCGGGGAAGAGGCCGGCCCCGACGGCGACCGGCTGCATCAGCTTCCCGCCGTCCTGCGTGCGGTAGAAGACCGTCTTCGGCATCGGGAAGCCCGAACTCTGGTCCAGCGCCATGCCGCCCGCGAAGAACTGCAGGTCCGACACGATGTCGCACGCGGCCAGGATGTCGTCGGTGCTGGTCGGGTTCTCCAGCGCCTTCCACTGCGCGGCCGCCGGCGCTGCCAAGGCAGCCGATGCCACGAACGCAGCAAAGACCAGGTACCGCATCGTTTTCCGCATCCACGAACTCCCGTCCGAACCGGCGCGGATCGTACCAGAAGAGGCCCCGCGGTTTCCACCGGTCACCCGGTCTTCCGGGCGGTGTCGTGGCCGCGTCCCGGCGCCGGGATCTGAGGTATAATCCCGCCCTCGCCGGCTCCGAGGGGGCGCGGCGGGGTCCCTTTGCGAGGCGATCATGGCGGCCGAAGAGAAGACCTACGACGTCCACGCGGTCGAGCGGAAGTGGCAGGCCTACTGGCTGAAGGACAACACCTTCCACGCCGACGACGACTCCCCGAAGCCGAAGTTCTACGTGCTGGACATGTTCCCCTACCCGTCGGGCGCCGGGCTGCACGTCGGCCACCCCGAGGGCTACACGGCCACCGACATCGTGTCGCGCTACAAGTGGATGAACGGGTTCAACGTGCTGCACCCGATGGGCTGGGACTCGTTCGGCCTGCCCGCGGAACAGTACGCGCTGCAGACCGGCATCCACCCGGCGATCACGACGCAGAAGAACATCGACAACTTCCGCCGGCAGATCCGCATGCTGGGCCTGGCGTACGACTGGGACCGCGAGGTCGCCACGACCGACCCGGCCTACTACCGGTGGACGCAGTGGATCTTCCTGAAGCTGTTCGAGAAGGGCCTGGCCTACCAGACCGAGATTCCGGTCAACTGGTGCCCCGCGCTGGGGACCGTGCTGGCCGACGAGGAGGTCACCGCCGAGGGGCTGTCCGAGCGCGGCGGGTACCCGGTCGAGCGCCGCCCGATGCGGCAGTGGATGTTGCGGATCACCGCGTACGCCGACCGGCTGCTGGCCGACCTGGACGGGCTGGACTGGCCGGAGCCGATCAAGGAGATGCAGCGAAACTGGATCGGCCGGTCCGAGGGCGCCGAGGTGGACTTCGCGGTGGAGGGCCAGCCGGACCCGCTGCGCATCTACACGACGCGGCCCGACACGCTGTTCGGCGTGACCTACATGGTCCTGGCGCCGGAACACCCGATGGTCGCCCGCATCGCGACGCCCGCGCAGAAGGCGGCGGTGGACACGTACGTGGCCGAGGCGGCGCGGATGAACGACGTGGCGCGCACCGACGCCACGCGGGAGAAGACCGGCGTCTTCACGGGCGCGTACGCGGTCAACCCGGTCAACGGCGCGCGGGTGCCGATCTACGTGGCCGACTACGTGCTGATCTCGTACGGCACCGGCGCCATCATGGCGGTGCCGGCCCACGACCAGCGCGACTTCGAGTTCGCGAGGGCGTTCGACCTGCCCATCATCGAGGTCGTGTCGCCCGACGGCAAGCCGCGCGGCATCGGCGACGAGGCGCTGACGGCGGACGGGTTCGCGCTGAACTCGGGCCCGTACGACGGCCTGCCGACCGCCGAGTTCCAGCGGCGCATCGCCGCGGACCTCGAGGCCCGGGGCATCGGCAAGGCGGCGGTCAAGTACCGGCTGCGGGACTGGGTGTTCTCCCGCCAGCGATACTGGGGCGAGCCCTTCCCGCTGGTCCACAAGCCGGACGGCACGGTCGCGGCGCTGCCGGAATCGGCGCTGCCGGTCACGCTGCCCGAGGTGCAGTCGTACCAGGTCGCGGGCAACGGCGAGTCCCCGCTGGCGACCATCGAGGACTGGGTGGTGCTGCGCGACGAGGCGACCGGCGAGGAGATCGGCCGCCGCGAGACCCACACGATGCCGCAGTGGGCCGGGTCGTGCTGGTACTACCTGCGCTACATCGACCCGAAGAACCCCGACCGCCTGATCGACCCCGCCAAGGAGTCGAAGTGGATGCCGGTGGACCTGTACGTCGGCGGGGCCGAGCACGCGGTGCTGCACCTGCTCTACGCGCGCTTCTGGCACAAGTTCCTGTACGACATCGGCGTCGTCGGCACGAACGAGCCGTTTAGGAAACTGGTCAACCAGGGGCTGATCCTGGGCGAGGACGGCCAGAAGATGTCGAAGTCGCGCGGCAACGTCGTCAACCCCGACGAGGTGGTGGCGAAGTTCGGCGCGGACGCGATGCGCGTGTACGAGATGTTCATGGGGCCGCTGGAGGTCGTGAAGCCCTGGAACACGCAGGGCATCGTGGGCTGCCGCCGGTTCATCGACCGCATCTGGCGCATGTGCGAGGGGACGCTGTCGGACGAACCGGCGCCGCTGGCCCTGCGCCGGGTGCTGCACCAGACGATCCGCAAGGTGACCCAGGACATCGAGCGGATGCGCTTCAACACGGCCATCGCGCAGATGATGACGCTGGTCAACGAGGCCGCGAAGGAGCCGGTGCGCTACCGCGAGGTGTGCGAGGCGCTGGTGCTGCTGCTGTCGCCGTACGCGCCGCACGTGTGCGAGGAACTGTGGGAACGGCTGGGACATGCGCCGTCCGTGTCGAAGGCGCCGTGGCCGACGTTCGACCCCGCGCTGTGCGTCGAGGACGAGGTCAAGGTCATCTTCCAGGTGAACGGGAAGCTTCGCGACGACACGATGGTGCCGAAGGACACCCCGGAGGAGGAGCTGGAGCGCCTGGCCCGGGGAAGCGAGAAGGTGCTGCGGCACCTGGAGGGACGGCCGATCCGGAAGGTCATCGTGGTGAAGAACCGCCTGGTGAACGTGGTCGGCTGAGGAGGAGGGAGACGCGATGGTGATCGACCTGCACGTGGTCGTGCCGCAGGGGTGCGACGCGGCCGCCCTGGACCGCCTGCTGAACGCGGGCATCGAGTCGGGGCTGGACGGGATGCTGCTGCTGGGCGCGGGGGCGCCGCCGCCGGTGGAGGCCGCCCGGACGGGCCGGTTCGGCGGGCGGATCGCGCTGTTCTTCGGCATCGAGTTCCCGCTGGAGCGCGGGCGGCTGCTGTGGATCCCCGAGGACCCGGTGGCGCTGGACGGTGCGGACTGGCGGCAGGCGGTCGGCGATCGGCCCACGCTGGCCTCGGTCGCGGCGGTGCGGGAGCGATGCGGCGGCGTGGTGCTGGCCGCGCACCCTTACGACCGCGGGGCGGGCCCGGCGTTCGTGGACGCGGTGTTCACGCTGAAGAATATCGACGGCGTGATCACGGCGACGGCCCCGCTGGACCGGACGAAGAACAACATGGCCCTGGAGGCGGCGCAGCGGCTGGGCCTGGCGGCGCTGGGCGGCTCGGGCTCGGCGGCGGGCTGGTCGGACATCGGCGCCGCGGCGTCCGTGTTCCCGGGGGCCATCGAGGACCAGGCGGCCCTGGTGGCGGCCATCCGCAACAAGGACGCATGGACGGTGGAGATGATCAGCCGGCCCGACCAGCTGGAGCCGGAGGGCGAGGGCGGCCGGGAGCGCGATCGCGGGCACGACCGGGACCGGGGCGGGCCGCGGGGCGGGTACGGGCGCGGGGATCGTGGCGATCGGCGGGACGGGCGCCCCGAGGGGCGGCGCGAACACCGCGACGACCGTCCGCGCGGGTCGGGCAGTTCGGGAGGCCCGTCGGGCCGGCCCCCGAGGGAACCGGGCGAGCCTGGCGAGGCGGCCACGGGTGCCGCGGCGGGCGAGGGCGGAGGCAGCGGGCGACATCGGCGCCGCCGTCGCGGCAGCCACCGCGGGCCGGGCGAAGGCGGCGGCAACCCGCCGGCGCCGCAGGCCACCAACGGGGGTGAGGACGCATGAAGACGCTGTCGATCGTCATCCCGGTCTACAACGAGCGGCGCACGCTGCTGGCACTGCTGGCCCGCGTGCTGAAGGTCGACCTGCCCGGCCTGCGCAAGGAGGTCGTGCTGGTCGATGACTGCTCGAAGGACGGCACGCGGGACCTGATCCAGCGGCTGGAGGCCGAGTGGCCGGCCCTGATGGCGACGCAGGGCGTGACGAAGAAGCGGATCGGCGAGGCGACGCTGAAGGCCCTGTACCACCCGGTGAACCGGGGCAAGGGCGCCGCGCTGCGCACGGGCTTCGACGGCGCCACCGGCGACTTCGTGGTGATCCAGGACGCCGACCTCGAGTACGACCCCGAGGACTTCCCGCGCCTGCTGGCCCCGCTGCTGGACGGGCGCGCCGACGTGGTCTACGGGTCGCGGTTCGCGGGCGAGACGCACCGGGTCCACCTGTTCTGGCACACGGTGGGCAACCAGTTCCTGACCTTCCTGTCCAACGCCTTCACGGACCTGAACCTGACCGACATGGAGACCTGCTACAAGGCGTTCCGGGCGGAGGTCATCCAGGGCCTGAACCTGACCTCCGAGCGGTTCGGCATCGAGCCGGAGATCACCGCGAAGGTCGCGAAGATGCGATACCGCGTGTACGAGGTGCCGATCACGTACAACGGCCGCTCGTACGAGGAAGGCAAGAAGATCGGGGCCAAGGACGGCTTCGAGGCCCTGTGGTGCATCGTCAAGTACTCGTGGCTGGACAGCGACTACGTGAAGGGGGCCATCGTCGAGGAGACGCTGTCCAAGATGAACTCCCTGGAGCGCTTCAACCGTCACCTGTACGACGCCATCAAGCCCTTCCTGGGCCAGCGCATCCTGGAGGTCGGGGCCGGAACGGGCAACATCACCCGGTTCCTGATGGGCCAGGCCGACGTCACCGCGACGGACCTGAACCCCGGCAGCCTGGAGCGGCTGCGCCTGCGGTTCGCGGGGCACGAGGGCTTCGCGACCCGGGAGTGGGACGTCGCGACCGAGCCGCCCTCCGAGCTGGTCGAGGCCGGGCACGACACCGTGGTCTGCCTGAACGTGCTGGAGCACGTGCAGGACCACGAGACGGCGCTGCGTCACATGCACGAGGTGCTGCGCGCGAGCGGGGGCCGGCTGGTGCTGCTGGTGCCGGCGTACGCGGCGCTTTACTCCGACCTGGACCGCGGCCTGGGCCACCACCGCCGCTACGAGCGCGAGGAACTGCGGCGGCTGGTCGAGGCGGCGGGGTTCACCGTCGAGAAGGACTTCCGTTTCAACCTGATGGGGCTGCTGGGCTGGGCGCTGAACGGCCGCGTGCTGGGGCGCGACCGCCTGCCGGCCGGGCAGCTGGGCGTGTACGAGTTGATCGCGCCGGTGGCGCTGCCCGTGGAGAAGAGGCTGGACCTGCCGGTCGGGCTGTCGCTGGTGCTGGTGGCCAGGGCATAGCAAGGGGATTCGATGAGCGATTCCAAGTCCCTGCCCGACGCGGGCGAGGTCCTGATCCGGCTGCGCATGAGCCAGGCCGACGCGCACTACGGCGGCGACCTGGTGGACGGCGCCCGGATGCTGGCGCTGTTCGGCGACGTGGCGACCGAGCTGCTGATCCGGCTGGACGGCGACGAGGGCCTGTTCCGGGCCTACGACGCGGTGGAGTTCCTGGCGCCGGTGTACGCGGGCGACTACGTCGAGGCGCGCGGCCGCATCACGCACGTCGGCCGCACGTCCCGGAAGATGGAGTTCACGGTGCACAAGGTGATCGCCGCGTCGCGGGACCCGGCGACGCCGTCGCGGGCGGACGTGCTGGCGCCGCCGGTGCTGGTGTGCCGCGCCTCCGGGACCTGCGTGACGCCGCTGGAACTCCAGCGTCCCTAGGCGTCCCGCCCGAGCACGGAGGCGGAGTCGTCTCGGGCGCACCTGACATTGTAGGGCGGGGGCCCTGTCCCCCGCCAACGTGGGTGTGGGGCCCTGTCCCCCGCCAACGTGGAGGCATTCATGTCCGACGCGAATCCCTTGATCCTGACCGCCGCCATCTGCGGGGCCGAGGTCACCAAGGACCAGAACCCGGCGGTGCCCTATTCCGCCGACGAACTGGCGGAGGAGGCGGCGCGCTGCTACGCCGAGGGCGCCCGGGTGATTCACCTGCACGTCCGCAAGCCGGACGGGGCCCCGACGCAGGACATCGAGACCTTCCGGGCGGCGATCGCCGCCATCCGGGCGCGCGCCCCGGAGGTGATCGTGCAGGTCTCGACCGGCGGCGCGGTGGGCATGACCGTCGAGGAACGGACGCAGCCGCTGGACCTGGACCCGGCGTTCTGCACGCTGACCACCGGCACCTGCAACTTCGGCGACGAGGTCTTCTCGAACCCCTTCCCGCTGATCGAGGCGATCGCCACGAAGGCGAAGTCCCGCGGGATCCGGATGGAGATCGAGGCCTTCGACGCGGGGTTCGTGGACAACGCGCTGCTGCTGCACAGGCGGGGGGTGATCCCCGGCCCGCTGCACTTCGACTTCGTGCTGGGCGTGCCCGGGGCGATGATCGGCACCGACGACCGGCTGGACTTCCTGCGCGGCACGATCCCGGAAGGCTCGACCTGGATGGTGGCCGGCGTCGGCCGCTACGAACTGCCGCTGGCCCGCGCGGCGATCGCCCGCGGCGGGCACGTGCGCGTCGGCCTGGAGGACAACCTGTTCGTGTCGAAGGGCGTGCTGGCGAAGGGTTCGTGGGAACTGGTGCGCGCGGCGGCCGACCTGGCCCGCGAGGCCGGTCGAGCGCTGGCCACCCCGGCCCAGGCCCGCCAGATCCTCTGCCTGCCCGACCGGTAGCCTCTCCCGGGAGGAAAGGCGGTCGCGGATCCACGAACACGGACAGGTCTCTGTCCTGCTGTAGGGCGGGGCCTTGTGCCCCGCCATGGGCGCCCGCCGCGCGTCGGGAAGGCAGGGTTCGAGGAGGCGGGGGGCAGGGCCCCACTTCTACGGTGGCGGGGGGCAGGGCCTCACTTCTACGGTGGCGGGGGGCAGGGCCCCCGCCCTACAGGGGGGTGCGCCTCGCCCTTCGCGCACCCGTCGCCAGCATCCAGGCCGCCAGCAGCAGGGCGGGGAACCCGGCACCGGCGCCCGGGGGGCCCGCCGTGCAGCCCGAGGACGTCTTCACGGGCAAGGGGACGTCCTCCGGCGCGTCGACCGCGTCTTCCGCGGCGTCGTCCGCGGAGGGCACGTCCGCCTCGACGGTCTCGAGGGCCCGCTCGGGCGGGGGCTCGGCGACACCGGGGTCCCCGGCCAGGTCCGGGAACGGGGCGTCCGCGGCGATCTCCGCGATCCCCGGGTCCGCCTCCTCCGCGACCGCGTCCCTCGCGGCCTCGTCGGGGGCCTCGCCGGCCTCCTCGCCGGCCTCGGGGGCGGGGTCCGTGACCTCCGGCGGCGCGCATCCCGGGATGCAGTCCCAGCCCGGTCCGTCGTCATTCGCGCCGCCCGACTTCAGCGCGTCCAGGACGTGCTGGAAACACTCGTCGCACAGGAAGATCCCGCCGTGCTCGACGAGGGCCGTCTCGACCTCGATGTTGCGCGCCCCGGCCAACTGCGACCCCACGGGCGGCCGGATGATCTCGTCGTAGTCGCTCCAGATGGTCGTGTACTGCGTGTCGCCCGGCGTCTCGTCGCACGCGTTGACCTGCACCAGCAGTTCGTTGTCCCTCCAGCGGTCCTCCCCCATCGGGATGCACATCTGGTGACCCGCGCACGACAGGCCCACCAGGTCGTCGGCGCAGGCGACCCACGTCCCGTGCACCGCCCCCGCCAGCCCGACGAACTGCCGGACCCGGTTCACGCCGCAGCGTTCCTTCAGCCAGGTCAGCGTGTTCAGGCACCCGAAACTGTGGCAGACGATGTCGATCCGGTCCGCGTAGGTCCGCTTCCGCAGGTCCTCCACCCAGGCCTCGATCTCGTTGACGTGGTCCTCGTTGCATCCCCGCACGTCCGCGAACGAGGGCGTGGCGATGTACTCCTCGGGCCACCCGTCCTGGACCAGGCGCCGGCGGAAGTTCGACCAGGTGGCATCCCCGGCGTTGGAGATGACGAAGTATCCGTGGATCATCAGGATCGGCGTGCGCGAGTAGTCGGCCTGCACGGCGGCCGCCGGGGTCGGGACCGCGATCCCCCCGGCGATGCACAGGACCGCCAGCAGCAATACCCTCCCACTCCCGCGGCGGCACGGTCGCACGTGACCTCCCTCGTCCTCGGCGCGCATCGGATGTCAGGGGCGGGGCCGGAGGTCCCCCGGTCGGGGCGGGCCCTTCAGGGCAGGAACGGGGCCGGAATCACTTGCCGTTGGACACTTCCAGCGCGTATTCCGTGTCGGCGCACTTCGTGGCCTGCGGCATGCTGGGGTCGTGGTACACGCGGATGTAGAAGGTCGCGCCGTCGTCCAGGCAGTGGCGCCGGTCGTGGCTGTCCGAGCACTGCGTGACGTTGTTGCAGCACGCGTTCTGTTCGGAGGTGGCGCCGCCATCGCACTGGCCGGGCGCGCAGCAGGACCAGAACTGGCCCGCGGTGCCGTCCGGCGGGCTGATGCAAGCCGTCTCGTTGGTCGCCTTCCACTGGTAGGTCACGCCGCCGCAGGTCTGGCCCACCGAGCAGCCGCCCTTGCGCACGTCCACCTTGATGGTCCCGTCCAGCGGCGCCTTCAGGGTCGCGACGACGTTGAACTTGTCGGACCCCAGCGTGCTGAAGTTGCCGGAATCCGTGGAGTCCTTGGCCACTACGTAGTACCAGTCCTCGTCCGTGCCCGGCACGACGCGGCCCGTCACCAGCGGTAGCGCGCTGCCGTTGTCCCACGCCTCGCCCAGGAAGATGGCCGTGGCGCAGGTGTTGGCGGTGTTGTCGTTGGCGTCCTGGCCGCACTCGCATCCGTCGCTGACGATGCCGTTGACGTTGTAGTTCGTGCCCAGGCACTCGCCGATGATGCACTGGCCGGCCGAGCAGACGCTGGTCGCGTTCGGCAGCGGCGCGCACAACTGCGTGGGGTTCTCGTCGATCCGGCTGTCGCAGTTGTTGTCGATGCCGTCGCAACTCTCGGTCACGCTGGGGTTGATGTTCGGGTTCGCGTCCTGGCAGTCGCCGCCGTCGCGCGTGGTGTAGCTGCCCATCGTGTTGCACAGGCACTTGCTGTCGGAGGTCAGGCCGAACTTGTCCTTGTCGCCGTCGAAGTAGTAGGTCAGGCAGCCCTGCGAGCCCTCCAGGTCCTGGAAGCCGTCGCAGTTGTCGTCCTTCCCGTTGTTGCACACCTCGTCCATGCCGGGGTTCACCGACGCGTCGGCGTCGTTGCACTCGCAGTGGCCCAGGCCGTCGCACGAGCGGGTCGCCGTGAACTTCAGGTCGGTGTTCGCGAAGCAGAAGCACTTGGACAGCGCCGTGCCGTACGTGTCGCTGTCGCCGTCGTAGTAGAACCACTTGCAGTTCCCGGCATTCTCGTCGTTCTGCGTGCCGTTGCAGTTGTTGTCCATCCCGTCGTTGCAGACCTCGGTCTTCCCCGGGTTGACCAGCGGGTTCCCGTCGTCGCAGTCGCCGGTCTGGAACGCCTTGTACTTGTTGCCCGCCGCCGTGCACCGGCACTCGAACTCGGCGGTGCCGTACCCGTCGTTGTCCGAGTCCCAGTAGAACTTCGTGCAGTCCAGGGCGTTCAGGTCGTTCTCGGACCCGTTGCAGTTGTCGTCCCGGCTGTTGTCGCAGATCTCCTGCACGCCGGGGTTGACCGTCGGCTCGTCGTCGTTGCAGTCGTTGCTGGACAGCGCCCGGTAGTTGTCGGTGGCCGCGCACAGGCACTTGGACAGCGCCGTGCCATACCCGTCGTTGTCCTTGTCGAAGAAGAAGGTCGTGCAGCCCGTTGCGTTCTCCTCGTCGGTCTGGTCGTC
This sequence comes from uncultured Myxococcales bacterium, assembly GCA_937975765.1. Lineage (GTDB taxonomy): Bacteria > Myxococcota_A > UBA9042 > DTJE01 > DTJE01 > CAIZWN01. The sequence goes on along the minus strand of CALJUR010000044.1, from coordinate 3,462 downwards.
GCAGTCGTCGTTGATGCCGTTGCACTTCTCGACGGCCAGGTGCGAGATCGCCGGGTCGAAGGGCTCGCAGTCCGGCAGCGTCGGCGTCGGGCACTCGAAGTTCGGCTGCGGGTCGCCGTCGCCGTCGATGTCGCAGTCGCAGGCGTCGCCGATGTTGTCCAGGTCCTGGTCCGACTGGTCGATGTTGGCGATGCGCGCGCAGTTGTCGACCGTCGGCGGCACCGGGCAGGACGCGCCTTCCTTGTCCACGCCGTCGTTGCCGATCCCGTCCCCGTCCGCGTCGCAGTCGCAGGCGTCGCCGATCCGGTCGAAGTCCAGGTCGCCCTGCTCGGTGTTCGGCGTCCGCGGGCAGTTGTCGTCGTCGTTCGGGACGCCGTCCTTGTCCCAGTCCGTGTTGCAGGCCAGGCCGTACTCGTCGCCGGGCTTGTCCACTTCCTGGCCCGGGTTCGGCGTGTAGACGCAGTTGTCGCAAGGCGCGCAGGCCGGGCAGTTCGGGTTCGGGTTGAACACGCCGTCCGCATCGACGTCGCAGTCGCAGGCGTCGCCGATCAGGTCCAGGTCGGTGTCCGCCTGGACGCCCGTCTGCACGTCCACCGGGTTGTAGACGTCGATGCAGTTGTCGACCGTCGTGATCACCGGGCACGTCGGGTTGTTGTTCATCACCTCGTCGTTGTCGATGTCGCAGTCGCAGGCGTCGCCGATGCGGTCCAGGTCCTTGTCCAGCTGGTCCAGGTTCGGGACGGTGCGGCAGTTGTCGGGGGTGTCCACGGCCGGGCAGCCCGGGTTGTTGTTCTTGACGGTGTCGCTGTCGATGTCGCAGTCGCAGGCATCGCCCTGGCCGTTCCCGTTCGTGTCCAACTGGTCCGTGTTCGACACCACCGGGCAGTTGTCCGGCACGGTCGGCACCGGGCACTTGTTGCCCTGCATGTCCAGGTTCGCGACGTTCGGGATCCCGTCGCTGTCCGCGTCGCAGTCGCAGGCGTCGCCCACCTGGTTCCCGTTCGCGTCCAGCTGGTCCCCGTTCTTCACCAGCGCGCAGTTGTCGGTCGAGTCCGGCACGCCGTCGTTGTCGTCGTCGTCGTCGCAGGCGTCGCCCTTCTTCTGGCCGGCCAGTTCCTCCGCGGCGTCGTTGTTGACCTGGTCGGCGTTCGAGACCGTCGGGCAGTTGTCCAGTTCGTTCGCCACGCCGTCGCCGTCCACGTCCGGGTCCACGCAGTCGGCGATCTTGTCGCTGTCCTGGTCCGGGAAGCCCTTGTCGGTGATGCCGTCGCAGTCGTTGTCGACGCCGTCGCAGGCGAACAGGCCGTACTCCACACTGTCGGCCGACGGCGGGGTGCCCTGGCAGGTGCCGGGTCGGCCGTTCACGCAGTCCGCCTGGCCGGGGCAGGTGCGGCCGGGGAACGCCGGGTTGGTCAGGTCGCAGGGGATCGCCGCCAGGTCCTCGTCGGTCCGGCCGTCGCAATCGTCGTCCTGGCCGTTGCACGACTCGACCAGCGGGGTCTTGGCGTCGCACGACTGGTCGCAGGTCCGCGGCGCCGTGCACCTGCCGAACTCGTTCTCCACGTAGCAGATCGTCTCGTAGCCCTGGTCCTGGAACTTGTCGGTGCAGGGGCAGATGCCGTTCGTGGGCCGGCACTGCTTCACCTCGCCGGTCGCGGTGGTCACGGGGACGCACTCGAACGTCTGGCCCTCGTACGTCGGGCAGTCGGACGACTGGGTGCACTCGGCGCCGCAGAACTTGCCCGTCGGGCCGCTGTCGATGCACAGGAACCGCCGGTCGCCGGCACCGCCCGCGGGCACGCAGTCCTGGTCCTTCTGGCACGGCCGGCACAGGTTCGGGAACTTGAAGTAGCAGGCGAAGATCTGCTCGCCGACGGAGGACTGCTCGCAGGTCCAGCCGTTCGGGCAGGCGACGTCCGTGCCGCACGGCAGGGCGCAGATCGACTCGTTCATCGTCGGGACGCACAGCGGCGGGCTGATGCAGTCGCTGCTGTCGTTGCACGGGCACCACGGGGCGCCCGCCATGGTGCACTGCGGCAGTTCCTCGGTGACGTCCTCGCCGCCCTGGTCCGGCTGCACGGTCCCCTCGTCCGCGGTGCCCGGGTCCTCGACCGTGACGTCCTCGCTGGGCGGAACATCCCGGATTTCCTCCAGCATTTCGGGCATGACATCCGGGAGGTCCGAGGGGGTGACCTCGGTCACCGCGTCCTTCATCCCTTCGTCCGTCTTGTTGCTGTCTCCACCGCAGGAAGGCAGCGCAGCTAGCGCGAGGACGGCGAACGCAAGCAGGGTTGCGCGCAGCGTGATTCGCATCGGGACCTCCTGTACACACGGTTCCGGGTCGGAACCCGCCCGCCCGCCGGACGGAATCCGAGTCATTCTACACGGCTCCGGACTTCTTTTCCAACAGCATTCTCCGGGCGGATCGCCGGTTTCGCGGGACGTCGCGAAATTGGCAGTCTCCCCTCGCCACCGGTAGGATCCTGGCGGCATGGAGGACCCCTTGATCCAGGGCGATGTCTCGCGCTTCCTCCCCCTCGTGCGGGTGGTCGCCACGCGCATGGCGGCCCGCCTGCCCAGGAGCCTGGACATCGACGACCTCGTCGGGGCGGGGGTGCTGGGCCTCTTGAACGCCTTCCGGCAGTACGACACGGCGAAGGGCGTGCCCTTCGACCGGTACGCCGAGATCCGCATCCGCGGCGCGATCCTGGACGAACTGAGGGCCCTGGACCAGACGCCCCGATCGATCCGTCGCCAGTCCGGCGAGGTGGTCAACGTCGTGCGCCTCCTGGCCACGACGCTGGGGCGATCGCCTAGCCACGAGGAGATCGCGACGGGGCTGGGCGTGACGCTGGAGCACTACCACGACCTGGTGTCCCGGATCGCGCCGGTGGTCGTGATGGGGTTCGACGACGTGGGCCTGGTCGGGGACGACCCGAACCGCGACGTGATGCAGTACATCCGCGACCCGTCCGCGGTCGACCCCGAGGCCGAGACGAGGGGGCGCGAGGTGGCCGAGCGGCTGGCCGCGGCGGTGCAGCAGTTGACCGACCGCCAGAGGCAGGTGGTCGTCTTCTACTACTTCGAAGGGATGAATTTCAAGGAAATCGCCGAGATGCTGGGGGTGACCGAAGGGCGGATCTCGCAGTTGCACACCGCCTCGATGGCCCGCCTGAAGGAATTGCTGAACGAGACGGAAATCGGGTGATTCGCCCCTTCGATCCCGCCGGAAATTGAGTGTAACATCGGGCCCGCCGGCCGTGGATGGCGCGGCTCCCATTCGACGTTCAACCGGGGGTGCAGGATGACGAGGACGATGCGGTCGTCGGTTCGGCTCGCGGCGGGGTGGGCGGCCGGGCTGCTGCTGTGGGCGTCGGCCCCTGCGGCAGCGCAGGAGGCGGCGCCTTCGGCCCCGTCCCCGGAGGTGAAGGCCCTGCAGGAGGCGGTGCAGGCGCTGTCGGC
>CALJUR010000043.1 GCA_937975765.1 uncultured Myxococcales bacterium | reverse complement strand
ACCACCGAGATCTACACTCTTTCCCTACACGACGCTCTTCCGATCTTCAACTCCACCGCGCCCCCGGTCTCCACCCCGTGCCCGTCCACCGTCACCGCCGCGCCCGAGGGCGAGGCCGTCACCACCAGCCGACCCGGGATCTGGTCCAGCACCTCCCCCAGCAACTCCCCGGCACGGGCCCGCAGCCTCGGGTCGGTCTCTGCGGAGAGCCACCGCTCGTACAACTCCCGGGCCTTCTGCAGATCGCCCTTCCGGACGTGGGCCTTCGCCATGTGGCCCAGAAGCAGCGGAACCGGGTCCATGCCGTAGGCCTTCTCGAACAGCTCCAGGGCCTGGTCCGCCTTCCCTTCGTCCAGCAGCACCACCCCGGCCTGCACATGTTGCATCGCCTTCTCCTTGGCGGGCTCGGCAGACGCCCAGGAGGAGGCCCCCAGGACCGCCGCCGCAAGGAGCCCGGCCACGAATCCACAATGCCGTCCACCCATGTGTTCCCCCCTTCCTGGCCCCGAATGACCCGGCCCGTCGTCGAACCGCCCGGCGCGCGGGTCCAACTGCACCGTCAGCAACCGGATCTCGGTCATCTCGTCCCCGGCACACACCAGGGGGGCTGCCCCCCTGAACCCCCCTCCACGATCCTCCCATCGCGGTCGGACGGGACGGATGGCCTCCCCTGCTCCGCTGGGACCCCTCGCCTCCGTCCCGTCCTCGTCCCTGCCTCCACCCGTCGCCTTCAGACACGGTCAGCCTAACAGCGGAACAGCCCTCCAGCGGAAATCACGGAGACCTGCAACAACGGGCGCCGATGTAGTAGGCGTAGTCGTAGGGGAAGTGGTAGCGAGAGGACGCCCGCATTCGGGAAGCGTAGTGATCGAAGTCGCCACCCCGGAAGACGCGCAGGGAGCCGTTTTCCGGCCCCTTCGGATCCTCCCACGGCTTCTGGTACGGCGCTTCCCCAACCCCACAGTACGTCCACTGAAGTTCAATGTCCGCACTTGGACCCTTGCAGTAGTAGTCCGAGCCGAACCAGTCCGACACCCACTCCGACACGTTCCCAGCCATGTCCCGGGCCCCCACCGGGCTCGCCGCCGTACTCCCGCCCTCCTGGTTCCGTCCCACCTCGCAGTTCCCGCCGTCACATCTGCAACCGAGATACACCGCCTTCGTGCAGTCCGGCGAGGCATCCCCCCACGGGTAGATCCCGCCCTCCTCACCACGCGCCGCCCTCTCCCACTCCGCCTCCGTGCACAACCGCTTCCCAGCCCACTCGCAGTATGCCTTCGCCTCGCACCAATCGATGCAGTTCCGGGGATGCTGCGGCTTCCCGCTCCCGTTGCAGGATGTAGCCGTCCCGGGGGCGCAGTCCCCCCCGCCAGGGCCACCCCCGCTCGCAACGCACCCCCCCTTTCCGCTGTCCCACCTCAGGCACCCCGGCGCCTCCGCATCCAGCCAAGCCCCGTACGCCTCCACCGTCACCTCGTGCTTGTCGATCCAGTACCCCCCCAGCGTCACCTCGTGGTACGGGCACTCGTCCGAATCCCCGTCGCACGAGCACCCGCCATCCGGAGTGTCGTTGCACCCCATTTGGAACGGGCCCGCAGGAACCCAGACCATCTCCGGCTGGCACTGGCCCGTCCCGCAGAACCGGCCCGTCCCGCAACCCGTCCCGTCGGCCGCGGCGGACCACCCCGTCGTGCTCTTCGCCGCCGCGCAAACCTGGCAGGCGTCCCCGGACTTCGCGTCCCCCTCCGCGTGGCACGCCCCCCCGATCAGGCACTGCCCCGCCTGCAACGCTTGGCCGCACCCCGTCGCCGCAACGCAACTGTCCGTCGTGCACGCCTTCCCGTCGTCGCAGTTGAGTGATAATCCCCCTCCCCCCGTGCAGGCGCCCGACTGGCACGTCTTCCCCGGCGTGAACCACCCCGCCTCGCAGGTTCCCGGCCCGCACGGCGCCCCGTCGTTTCCCGCCGCGTGCGTGCAGGCGCCCCGCGTCACGCATTGATCCACCGTGCAAGGATCCCCATCGTCGCAGTCCGCCGGCACGCAACGGCACTGCCCCACCGTGCAGGAGGCCCCCTCCGCGCACTGGCCACAACTCCCCCTGCACCCGTCCTCCCCGCACTCCCGGCCCGCGCAGTCCGGCGTGCAACCCGGATCGGGCGACCCCGGATCCGGCACCGCAGTGTCCTGGCCCCCGTCCGGCGACCCGGGGTCCGCCACCTCCACCGCAGGCCGGCATCGCCCGGCCACCCCGGGGATGTCCCCCACTGCCTCGCACACCCACCCCGATCCGCACGTGCTCGGTGTCCCAGGGTCGGCGCACGTATACTCCAGCCCGGACATCGGGTTCTTGCACCCACCGGTCAGGAGAAGCCCGGTGAGCGCCAGGACGGCCAGCTTTTTCTTCGCCTCTGCGGACACGATCCTGCTCCTCCTGGCCTACGGCGCCGGGTACGTCTGTGGCGGCGGTTTCTCCACTACCTTGCGGCGCAGCGTGGCCCGGACCTCGACGCCGTCCGCAATATCGTCCTTCACGGGCTCGTCCCGGTATCCCTTCAGCCGGAACGTGAACTCCCGCGACCCAGCCTCGCCCTCCAGCACCGCATCGAACGGCGTCCTGCCCAGGCGGCGCCCTCCCTGCAGCACGGCCGCCCCTGGGGGTTCCGACACGAACCTCACCCGGACGACTGGGGACTGCACCGCTTCCCCGGGAAGGGGCCCCGGGTCCGCCACCGCCGGTACCGCATCGACCGAGGCAAGAGCCGGCGACGGGTCGAACGCCGGCATGTCCGGTGCGAGGGCCACGATACCGTCCACCGCGGGTAGGTCCGCCGCGGACACCAGCGCCGATGCATCGCCCCGCGCCGCGGCCACGTCCTCCGCGGGAGTCTGCGACGGTCCCGGTCCGGGCCGTCCCCCTCCCGCCAGCCAGGTACCCCCCGTGACCGCCGCCACTGCCAGCACCGCGCCCGCCATCGCCAAGGGACGCCACCAGACCAACTGACGCGACCTCCGGGCCGCTCCTTCCGGCCCCTGAATCCAGGAAGCAGGCTCCTCCTCCCTCTCCTGGATGCGCGCCGTGGGCTCCTGCGACACTCCTTCCGCAGGGCTGGGCGGCGTCGCGGGGCGTTCGTCCGACGACCCTGGCGTGCCTGCCGCCATGCCCATCGCCGTCGCGTGCCTGCCCGACAGCGCCCCCTCGAAGGCCGACAGCATCTCCTGGGCGTCCCCGTACCGCGAATCCGGCTTCACCGCCATCCCACGAGACAGGAACGCCCTCAACGGTTTCGGCAGTCGGCGAGCCTCCGGATGGTCCAGCGGGTCGTAGGACGGGTCCGCCTTCTTCGCCAGCACCGCCAGCGCCGACTCGCCCTCGAACGGCCTCGCTCCCGTGAACACCTCGAAGAGCATCACGGCCACCGCGTATAGGTCCGCCCGGCCGTCCACCACCGTCTGCGCCATCCCCGTCGCCTGCTCGGGCGCCATGTAAAGCGGCGTCCCCAGCACCAGCCCGGTCCGCGACACCGTCCCGTCGAACCCCGACACCTCGGATACCGCCTTGGCCAGCCCGAAATCCAGCACCTTCACGAAGTAGGGGTTCCCGGCCACCGGCGCCAGCATCACGTTGTCCGGCTTCATGTCCCGGTGCACGATCCCCACCGCGTGCGCCGTCTGCAGCGCGTGCAGCACCTGCGCGAAGATCGCACGCACCACCTCGCCCGGGATCGGCGCGCCCCCGCCCTCCTGCCGCATCTGTGCCAGCGCCCGCCGCAGCGTCCGGCCGTGCCGAACGTACTCCAGCGCCATGTACGGCACCCGGAACTCCAGTTCCCCAATGCCGTAGTCGTGAATCTTCACGATGTTCGGGTGGTCCAGCACCGAGATCGCCCGCGCCTCGCGCTCGAAGCGCGCGATGGTCGTCTGCGTCATCTCCAGCCCCGAGATGACCTTCAACGCCACCTCGCGGTTCAGCGGGCGCTGGACGGCCAGGTACACCGTCCCCATGCCCCCTTCGCCCACATACCCCGACAGCAGGTACCGGTCGATGCTGCGGCCCAGCAGGGGGTCCAGCGGGCGCTGCTTGCGGACCGCGAACTCCCGGGCCGCGTCGTACCAGGGGCGGGGGATGAAGGCGTACCCCCTGCGCGCGCACACGTCGCCGGGGCAGCGCTCGCCCACCGGGCCCGTCCGGGTCTCGCAGTTGGGGCAGATGCCGGTGGGTTCGGGAGCCAATCGTCCTCGATGCCATGGGTTCAGACGGGGTCGATTCTACTGCATCTTCCGACGTCCCTCGAACCCCGGGGCTAGGTGTCGATCTCCGATCACTCCTCTTCGTCTTGTTCGGCCCTGACGCTTGCTAGGCACCTATCTTCAGAACGCAGAGGAGGTTCGTCCTATCGATTTCGTTCCCTACCGCAACACCCTGTCCCGCAAAGTCAATCTCGCTCTTAGGGAACGAAACGTCTTGCAGCTGCTAGAATTCATTGGGCCGCCCCTGACTGGGGGTCAAGGGGTCACTGGTTCAAATCCAGCCGCCCCGACCGGGGAGAGCCCGCGGGACTGAGGGAGAAATCCCAAAAGTCCCGCGGGCTTTCGTGCTTTCTGAGCCGCCGTTTTCCGCGCACTTTTCAACCACCGATCCCCACCTGTTCGGCCCCGCGAGACGAAATGCGAGACGAAATCCGCCCCGCATCCGGGTCCGTCCGCCCGGACGACCCCTTGGCCTCGTCGATGCCCCCGACGATCACCCGGAGCGCCTGCCGGCGCTCCGGAGCACCCACGTAGTGGCGCGTCGCCGTGCGGCCCTCGTCGCCGTGCCGCAGGGCATCCGCGATGTCCCCGATCCCCCGGCCCAGCAGGACCCGCAGCAGCGTCGCGTGCGTCCCGCGCAGGCCGTGCGGGCAGACCTTCCGCACCGGCTGCCCCTCGACTGACGCCTTCGCGCAGACCTCGACGACCAGGTCGCGCAGCCACCCCCGCGTGTGGGGCTTGTTGCAGTCGTCGTGCAACAGGAACGCGTCGGGCGCCCGGCCCTCGGTGAGCCAGGTCAGGTCGGCCCGTAGGACCTGGGGAATCTCCCACTCGCCGTTGCGTGCCGCCGTCTTCACGTGCCAGCCGTCCGCCTCCGCGGCCCCGCCGTCCCGGACGTACCCGATCCCCGCCTCGAGGTCGACGTCGCCCACCTTCAGGTGCAGGACCTCGCCCGACGCGAGGCCGCACAGCAGCGGGAGCGTCGCCGCCACCCGGCGCTCGGCCGCGAGCTGCTCGCGCATCGCCTTGGGCGTCGTGATCGGGTGCGTCAGCGCCAGGGCCGTCGCGAGGTACGCCTCGACCTCGGACTGGTTCCGCAGCTGCGCCTTGCCCCGACCGAGTTCCCTCGCCCCCGCCCGGGTGCGCCAGGGGAGCGGCTCGTCCATGCGGTCCCGCTGCCGCAGGTAGTCGGCCGCCACGTCCTTGTGGAGCACCCCGCGCTTGCGCAGCCAGGCCATGAACCGCATCAGGCACTTCCAGTACGACCGGCGCGTCGCCATCGCGCGCCCCTCGATGTCCCGAAGGAACGCGGCCAGCGCGTTCGCGGAGAGGTTCGCGGCCAGGTGGTCGCCCCGGGCCTTGACCAGGGGCTTCAGCGCGCACTTCGCGAACGCCTCCGTCTCCGCGTTCCCGCTTTGCCGGTGGATGTGCTTCACGTACTCCTCGACCGCGGCCTGCACCGTCATTGGCGGCGGCGCGTAGAAGCGGTCCTTCACGCCCTCGACGAACTCGCGCGCTTCCTCCTCATCCGTGCATCCTGGAATGCGAAACCAGCTTCTCTTACCGTCGACGACCTCTCCGTAGAACCAGTGTCCCTGCTTCTTGTCGCGGTAGGGTCCGAGGATCCTGTTTCCGGAATGTTTACGTGCCATTGGTCGCTCTCCGCAAGCCCGAATTCGACCCTACCTCGGAACCAGACGGAAAGGAGCTTCGTGCCGCCGGGCACGGGCACGGCGACCGTCCCCAGGAAGATCCGCGTCGTCTCGCCCTCGGGTGCCATGCCTGCCTTCCCCGGCGTCCTCGATTCGGATCCTGGACCCGCCCGCCGGTCCCGGTCGATGTACGAACTCGGGGTCATTGAAACTCGCCCTCCAGGTCCGCCAGGAAGCGGCCGATCCGGGCCTCGAGGTCGGGGGGCGCCCGCGGGATGTCCAGGTCGCGGCGCGTCATGGCGGCGCTCAGTGCGCTCCGGGCCGTGTCGACGTCCCGGTACGAGCCCCACCCCTTCTCGCCGGCGTCGTCGAGCGCAGCGGCGAGAGCGCAGACGTCCCGCCACGCCCAGCCCTCCGCGACCGGGGCCAGGTCCGGCGCCCGGAACTCCCCGCGCAGGTACGCCACGACGACCGTCGCCCGTCGCTTGTGGGGATCCCCCGGGTGCCCGACCCGGATTCCCCGCCCCCGCTGCGACGGGCGACTGTCCATCCAACTCAGGAGGAGGCGCAGGCGTTCGCTGGCGATGGGGCGATCCCGGAACGCCTTCCACAACGGCGCCTCGTCCACGTCCAACGCGTGCAGGTCCAGCCAGGCCATCACGGCACGCACTTCCGGCGTGCATGCGATCGGCGCCTCGGCTGGCGTGCGGTCGGACATCGGATCCCGCGCCCTCCAGGGGCGATCCTGGAGGGGCGAAACCCATAAAACCACAGGATTGCCGTGGCGTTAGCGTCGGCACCACGCGGAAGCGACGTGGCGGCGACGACGCGGCTACGGGGAGGCGACGTCGGTGCAGCTGCTCGATGCCAACTGACGGAGCAGGCCCGCGACCTCGGGATCCTCGGTGATAGCCAGGTCCGCGAGGTGCAGCGACGGGTCGATCTCGATGGCGTCCGAGGCGCAGGCGCACCGACGGAGCTTCGTCCCGCGCCCGTCCTCGTCCAGGATCTGGCGCCCGGCCTGTTCGTGGAAGCGCGCCTCGAGGTCGTTCGGATGGTCCCGCCGCGTGCCGATGCGGTAGTACGAGCCCGGGTCATCGCCGCGCGGCTGGGCGCTGCCGAACAGCCGGCGCCGTATCGCCATGGCCAGCAGCAGGCGGTACTGCGTCTGCGTGAGCTCCACGTCGATGCCGTCCGCGCGGACGAGGAAGCGCCGGGGCTCGACCTGGCCCAGGAACTCGAGGCGCTGCGGTGGCGGATGGAGCACCGGGCCGGGTTCGGGACCGGGCGCCTGGATCTGGTTCAGCAGGTTGAGGACCTCGGTGCGCACGACCCGCTGGCGCGGCGACGCGTGGGCCGCGTTGAACGGGATCGGCGGCAGGGTGCTCGCGAGGCTGCGACCCGCCGCCCCGGGCGTCGCCGGCATCGGGGCGGCCCCGCCGTCGATCGCCGTCTGGATCGCCGCCATCAACGCCTGATAGTGGCGCGCGTTCTCCTCGGACTTCCGGGAGACCTGGAAGAACACACCGGCCGGCGACAGCAGGACGGGGATGTCCACCCCGCCGAAGAACCAGCCACCGACCAGGCTGCGCGCCAGGAGCCCGACGCCGACCCCCAGGCTGCACGACGCCGCGGTCGCGACCACGTTCCAGACCGCCTTCGCCTCGCACTGCGCCACGAACTTCAGGAGGAGGCCCTGGAGCTCGCGGAGGCGCTCGATGTCTACGGCGGGCGGGCCGGCGGCCAGCACGGGGTGCAACCCGAGCCGGGCCGTTTCGGCGACAGCTGGGCGGGCAACTCCGTTCGTCTCGGAGACAGTCGTGACCGTAGAGACAACATCGCGACGCGTCTTGCGTGGATGCATGGTTTCACCAAGCGATGGCTCCCATCAACAACTCGACGATACTGGAGATGGAACGGCGGTCAACGGGGTCGAGCATGACGCCTGACAACTCCCCTCCTGACGTTCGCTTTCTTCAATGATGGTTTGCGCTTGCCTCGCAACTTCGCGCAGGCTCCGGGCGCGCTCCGAGTGCCTTGGAAATCATCGTTGACAACTCGTAGTGACTCGGCTAACAACGGAGAGACCCCCCTCGGGCGCAACCAGATGGATGCGCGCGAACAGATCGACCTCCTCAACGCCGAGATCAGCGACATCGACGTCCGCCTTGGCCGATTCGATGGATTGCTTGCCGCGGCACGGCGCGAGGCCGAGCGCATCGAGAACGACCGGCGGGAACTCGAGGAACTGCGCCGCCGGAAGGAGGCCGCGCGCCAGGGACTCTTGAGGTCCCTCGGTGACGGGAGCGGACAGGACCATGGGGGGCGACACGGGAAGGCGAAGAAGATCCCACCCTCCGTCCAGTCGTTGATTCGCTACCTGTTCGAGAAGGGGTGCGCGGTCGACGCGCCCGACGTGGCCGCGAAGTTCAATATCTCCGTCCACAACGCTCGCACCAGGCTCTGGAAGGGAACCGCCACGGGCGAGGTCGTCGCTCTCGGGGACGGCAAGTACGCGCACGTCAGCGTGGTCGCGGCGATGACTGCGTCCGCGGGCGCGCCGCAGCCGCAGCCGCCGTCATGAAGGGCGTTCCGTGAGGGGCTAATTGCCAGCAGCGCCCTCGATCGCCTGCTCGTCCCCGAACTCCTCCGCGTCCTCGTCCGTGCCGACCGCCGGCCGCGACTCGACCGTCCCGCCCGTCGCATCGCGAATCAGGTCGGCAAGCACGGCCTCGCGGAACCGCAGGAAGGCATCGAAGTCGTTCGCGCGAAGGAGGCGCAGTCCTTCGTCGACGGGGATTGCGTGCGATTCCATGACGTGGAGCCGCTTCTGGCGCGCGTCGTCGGTCGGGAGGCCGTCGAGCAACCCCTGAAGGTAGATGCTCGGCGCGTTGTCGCTGATGATCTTGTTCGTGGTCGCGTCGATTAGCGTTCGGTTCAGCACGCAGTTGGCGCGACCTTCGGCCGCGTCCTTTCCCATCCCGGCTTCCACCAGGCGGGGGACCATGTACGCCTTCGGGAAGACGTGGTGGTCGTCCACATCTCCCTTCGCCAGGCGCTCCGTGCTGATCGGCTCGTGCAGGTGGAAATCGAGCATGCCCTTCTTGATGAGGAGGCAGATCGCGCCACGATACCAGACGTTGCTCTGGCGGGAGACGTCGTAGAGCTCAGCGGTGTTGAAGCGCATGTTCTGGATCCAGGCGGGCGGCGTGTCGCCGGACTCGACCCACCGGACAAGGGTCTTCGTGTCCTCGCCCAGCTTCGTTTCCACCAGACCGCTGTATCGTCTGGAGAATACCGAGCACCAGTACCATCGCACGAGGGGGGTCACCAGCCGCGGCCCGATCTGATCGTGGTCCAGCCGACTCCTGTACCGATACCAGATCGCGGCCATGGCCGGCAGAACCGTCGGATAGGCGAACCACTTCGCGTGCAGCACCCCTTCCCGGGTGAGCAACTCCAGGCAGGCGTCGATGGCGTCCAACGCGCCGTCCCACAGCGTCATCACCTCGTCGGTCGTCAGCTTGAAGATGTCGGCTCGCCGGCACGACGGGCCCGGCTTCTCGGGTCGTCCAGCATTCTCCCATTCGGCGAACGTTTTGATGAGCGTCAGCGTTTGCAGCACCACAAGGTCGGAAACGCCCATGTGGCGCAGCCGTCCTCCCTCGCGACTGGCGAGCTCCTCGTTCCACCGGGTGCGCAGGTTGAACCCGGTGTCTGGCTTGCCAGCGTCCTCGGGCCGGTACAGACGCGCGGTCAGGAATTCGAACGTCGAGAGCGGCAAGCCAGCCGCGTTCACCTTCTCGAAGATGAAGCAGACCTTCTCGAGGCCGTAGCCGCGGTGCAGGATCACCACCGGGAACTTGTAATGGTCGAACTTCGCCTGGACCTCGCCCAGGAACGATGCCCGCTGCTCGCCCAACTCGGTGCCACAATGGGTCCGGTGCCACTGATCGATCTCGAGGAGCGCTGCCTTGCCAAGGAAGCGATACAGCGGCATCAGGAGGCGTTCGCCCCCGTTCTTGCCGTCCCATTGAGTCCACTTGAATTCTCCGGAATCCTCGTCGCCCGTTCCGTCCCAGTCGCGCAGCAGGTAGTGCGCGAACTTCGGGATCTTCCGTCCCCGGAACTGCGGGATGGCGTAGGTCAGGAAGCGCTCGGGCGCCAGATCGGTTTCGTCGTCGCCCTTCAGAAGCCTGCCCACGTCGACCAGGAACAGCGCTTCTCTCTGCTGGTGGGCCTCGGATGGGCGCCCGTTCGGGTCGCGGGCGCCGCGAAGCGCAAGCCAGAGCGATGTGAGCCGCTGCTGCCCGTCGAGCACCAGCGTGAGTTGCGCGGCGTCCTGGAGTTTCCTCGACCCGTGGAAGGACCGCGGGTTCAACTCGCCGGTTGCGGCCTCGAGGAACAGCAGGCTGCCCGCCGGGTAGTCGCGCAGGATGCTGCAGAGCAGTTCGAAGATCCGGTCAGCGCCCCACTTCCAGTTCCGCTGGAAGTCGGGAAGACCCAGGAGCCCCTGCTCAATGTCCTTGAGCACGGCTTCGACCTGGTACGACGGGGTGGAAAACGGCTCGGCCACTGCACCCTCCTGTCCTGGCGGCACGCGCCCAATGGAGACACCTGCGCCAGTAGCCCTCAGTAGTACTGTCGCACGTACCCGTAGGCCTTCTCGAACAGTTCCGCGTCCTGGTGCAACTGGTACTTCAAGAGGGTCCTTCGCAGGGCCTTCTTGACCTCGCGTTCGCCCGCGCTCGTCTGCTGCCAGCCTGGGAATCGGACCATGCGCACGATGCCGTCGATGTCGGTGACCACGCGTTCGACCACAACCGGCGTCTTCTCGTTCTTTGCCTGCTGGAACAGCTCGGTCAGGGCGGCCTTGCCGCGGTCCTCGTCCTCTTCGGGCGGGGTCTCCCGTTCGGCCTCGAGCAGTTCGCGGGCCAGTTCGAGCAGCTTCTTGAGGAACTCGATGCTGGTGAGCAGGCCGCGTTCGTGGCGTTCCTTCAGGGCCTCCAGGCGCTCGGACAGCAGCTTGTACTTCGGCTTGCCCAGGTGCTTCCGCAGCCGCGTCGTCAGCTTGAACTCGAACTCGTGGGCCTTCTTCTTGGTGTCGTCGGCGCCGATCACCGCGTCGAGGAGCGCGGCGTCCACGACCAGGGTCTCCAGGTCGTCACGCACAGCCTCGACGTGGACGTTCTGGTGGATCAGTTCGATGGTCTTGGCGCCGAATACGTGCCAGATGAGCTTCCCGGTGCCCGAGGTCGGCTGGAGCGAAGCGTAGACCTGCGTGAGCCAGCGGTATTTGTCCTCGAACGCGACCAGGATCGGGTCCGGCGAGACGGCTTCCCACAGCCGACCGAGGAGGCTGAACTCCTCCGCGAACTTGTCGCGGACGTCGTTGTTCGGCAGGCACTCCTGGGCCGCCATCAGGCCTATCCACCCGGTCTGGGTACGGTCCACGCCGGGGAAGAACTCGAGGCACTTCGCGAGGGCCGGGCCCACCTTGGCCTTGAGCCCGGCGATGTTGGAGACCACCTTCTTGAAGCCCTGCTCGTCGAACTGCAGCGCCTTCGCGACGTCGTCGAAGACGCCCAGGTAGTCCACGATCAGACCGTGGGTCTTGTCGCGACCGTACGTCCGGTTGGTACGGCAGACGGCCTGCAGCAGCGTGTGGTCTCGCAACGGCTTGTCGAGGTACATCGCCTGGAGGATCGGCGCGTCGAACCCGGTCAGTAACTTCGCGGTGACGATCAGGAGTTGCAGCGGGTCGTTCGGGTCGCGGAACCGGTCCAGGAGCTTCTCCTCGTCATCCCGACTGCGGTCGTACGGCGTGTACCGCTCATCGTCGCCCGTGGCCGAGATCACGATCTCGCTGGCCTCGGGCGGGAGGTGCTGGTCGAGGGCCGCCTTGTAGAGCAGGCAGCACGACTGGTCGAAGGTGACGACCATCCCCTTGAAGCCGTTCGGCGCGACGTGCGTCTGGAAGTGCTGCGCGATGTCGGCGCAGACCCTCCCGATCCGATCGGGCGACTTCACCAGGACCGCCATCCTCGAGGCGGCCTTCGCGAGGTTGTCGCGGTCGAGGTCGGACAGGTTGCCAGTCAATTCGGCGTAGGCCTGGTCGATGGCGGACTTGTCGATGTGCAGTTCCACGAGCCGCGGCTCGAAATGGAGTTCCAGGGTCGCGCCGTCGCGCACCGACTCCTCGAAGCCGTAGCGGCTCATGTAGCCGCGCTCGTCCTCCTCGGCGCCGAACGCGGCGAAGGTGTTCCGATCGCGCCGATTGATCGGTGTGCCCGTGAGCCCGAACAGGAAGGCGTTAGGAAGCGCGGCCCGCATCCGGATCCCCAGGTCGCCCTCCTGGGTGCGGTGGGCTTCGTCAACCAGGGCCACGATGTTGCCGCTGGCGTTCAGGACGCCGCCCGCCTCGGCGAACTTGAAGATGGTCGTGATGATCACCTTCCGCGTGTCCTGCGTCAGCAGGCGCTGCAATTCCTCGCGGGTTTCGGCCTTCACCAGGTTCGGGACGTCGGATGCGTGGAACGTCGAGCTGATCTGCGTGTCCAGGTCGATCCGGTCCACGATGATCAGCACGGCCGGGTTGCCGAGCTGCGACTGCAAGCGAAGCTTCTGGGCGGCGAAGACCATCAGGAGGGACTTGCCCGACCCCTGGAAGTGCCAGATCAGGCCCTTGCGCGGCTTGCCGGCGAGGACGCGCGCCACGATCAGGTTCGCGGCCTCGTACTGCTGGTACCGGGCCACGATCTTGATGCGCCGCTTCTTCGCGTCCGTCGCGAACAGGGTGAAGTGGGCCAACATGTCAAGCAGCACGGCCGGCTGCAGCAGACCGTGAACGGCGGCCTTCACTCCTGCGAGCGTGCCCGGCGCGGTCTGGTCGTCGCCCCGCCATGGCCCCCACAGTTCCACAGGCATCCGCACAGAGCCGTACTTCAGTTCCTTGCCCTCGGTCGCGGCGCTGAAGACGTTGGCCACGAACAGTTCGGGGACGTGCTTCTCGTAGTCGTCGTGAACCTGGAGTGCCCCGTCCAGCCAACTCACGGCCTGGCGCACGGGCGTCTTCGCCTCGATCACGACCAGGGGCAGGCCGTTCACCAGCATCACCAGGTCGGCGCGACGCTGGGCGGTACCGGCCTGGATCGCGAACTGGGTCGTGACGACGTATTGGTTGTTCTCCGGGTGCTCGAAGTCGATCAGGTGAACCGTGCGATGCTCATGGTTCGGGCCGAACGGCATCGACCGGTCGCCGCGCAACCACGCCGTCATCTCCTCGTTGCTCTTGATCAGGCCCTCAGAGCGCACGGAAAGCACGATCGCGCGGAGTCGGTGGAGCACCTCATCCGCGCGGTCCGGGTCGGCGGCAATCTCCGGGTTCAGGCGGACCAGGGCTTCCTGGATCCAGGGCTCGACGAGGACGTGGTGGGTTTGCCTAGGGACGTCAGCCGGTGCGACGTAGTGCCAGCCGAGGCCCGAGAGCACGCCGTTCCGACGGGCGAGACCCAGGCCTGGCGCGGTGTAGTGGGTGACGCCGCCGCTGAGGATGTCCCGGATGAGGTTCTCCACGGTGGACGATTCGGTGAAACTCACGCCAATCCCTCGCGCAGAAGGTTCCTGCATAGATCGGCCAATGATTGAGCTCGCTTGTCCAGGCTTAGGCGCGCGGACCTCATCGAGCGAAGTCGATCGACCAGCGATTTCTGTTCTTGCTCACCGCAGCATGGAATCGTCTGTCCACTAACACCGGAGGTATTGATGTTGAAGTTTCCGGCGCTAGATCGAACGCTTCTCCTCAGCCCACGACGCGTGCTGGGCGCGTTGATCATGGCGGAGAGGAACTCGGGGAGTACGCCCGGTTTCACCCGAAGACGCAGCAGATAGCTGGCAAACACCATCGGTGCAGCGTTCGGTGGAACATGAACCGATCTTCCAACGTAGTCTGGATTCCCATTTGTCCGAACAAGAAGAACGTCGCCCGTAAGCACGCCAAATCGTTGGCTGTCATCCGCGTTCAGTTCAATCCATTGAAGATCGTCCAAGCTCAGTTCTCCGCGAAGCACGTTCGGAATGCGGAGAATAGGCAAACCCGTACGTTCTGAGGACGATTTCATCGAGCAGCCATAGGCGATGTCGGAAACCACCTCGCCGATAGGAACCTGTTGTTGACTGCTGGCAATGAAATCCTCTGCCAAAGCAACCTCTGTGGCCTCCGCTGCCATGCGCGCATCTTTCGCAGCCCAACAGGCTGCACTTGCGGCGAGCAAAACTCGGTGAAGCCGCTGTTGCTCTTCTAGGGGCGGCAGCAAGAACTCCTCGGTCGCAAGGGTCCTCCAGTTGATTGTCGGGGAGAGGGAACCCACGGAGATCGCTTTGGCGCGCTCCATGAAGACGTCGCTCTGCATGAAGAACGGCAGGAACTCAGGCAGAACGGCCTCGGGTCTTGCACGAAGAACCATCGCGTGAGCCGAACAGATACCTTCGAAGTCCGCGACAGCGAGTTTCCGTTGGTAGGCGCGCCGCTTCCCGAAGATGATGTCACCGGGCTTGAAGCGGAGCTTCTGTGCCTCGACGTCGTCGGGTGTTCCCCATCGACGAATCGTGAGGTCTTCCGGGTCGAGGTGCTCCAGGCCGACGTACCGGTCGACGCCGGCCGTCCTTGGGTCATCGACCCGGTCGTTCACGTTGACGGCGAGTTCCTCGAAACGAAAGCGCCGCCACCCCGGCTTCAATTCAGTCATGGGCGGCCTCCTGCGGCTCCTCGCCAACGACGCCGTCCATCAGTTCCACCACGGCGTCCATCTCGGTCCAGAACGTCCGGTCCGAGGCCTCCCACGCGGCCCACGCCTCCTTGAGTGTCTGCGCATCGCCCGGGCCGGCACTGGCGTTCGCCCGCTTGACGAACAGCGGGATGGACAGGCTCCAGCCCTGCGCGGCGATCTCGGCCAGGGATGCGACCCTCGCGAATCCCTCCTCGTCCGCGAACGCGCCGAACGCCCCCTCGATCCGCGTCTGGTGCCCGGGCGTCAGGAAGCTCTGCGCCCGCTCCCTTGCCACCTCGTTCACCGCGTCAATGAACAGGACCTTCCCGCGCCGCTCCTTGGGCTTCCGGGTTCGGCAGACGACGATGCACGCCTCCATCGGCGAGTTGTAGAACAGGTTCGGGCCGAGCCCCAGCAAGCACTCCACCAAGTCCGCCTCGACCAGCTTGCGCCGCATCTCGGCCTCCTCCTTCCGGAAGAGCACGCCGTGCGGGAACAGGACGGCGCAACGCCCGGTCCTCGGGTCGAGGCTCTTCAGGATGTGCTGGAAGAAGGCGTAGTCGGCGCGCCCCTGGGGCGGCGTGCCCAGGAAGTTGCGGCCCCAGGGATCGGTCAGCCAGGCATCGCGGTTCCACTGCTTGATCGAGTAGGGCGGGTTCGCGACCACGACGTCGAAGGTGGCCAGACGGTCGTCCTCCGCGAACGCGGGGGCGGCCAGCGTGTCGCCGCGCGCGATTTCCGAGTCCTCGACGCCGTGCAGCACCAGATTCATGCGGGCAATGGAGGCGGTCATGTGGTTCCGCTCCTGCCCGAACAACTTCAGGGTCCGATGCTCGCCGCCCTTCCGCTTCACCTCGGTCAGCGCGGAGATCAGCATCCCGCCCGTGCCGCAGGTAGGGTCGTAAATCCGCTCGCCGGGCTGCGGGTCGAGCAGCCGGATCATCAGGTGGACCACGGTGCGGTTGGTATAGAACTCCTGGGCCGTGTGGCCGCTGTCGTCCGCGAACCTCTTGATCAGGAACTCGTAGCCGTTGCCCAACTCGTCCTCGGGCACGTTGGCCAGGGACAGCCTATGGCCCGAGAAGTGTTCCAGCAGGTTCTTCAGCGTGACGTCGGGCAGGCGTTCCTTGTTCGTCCACGCAGCGTCGCCGAAGATTCCGTCGAGCCGGCCTGGGTTCGCCGCCTCGATGGCCCGCAGCGCGGTCTGGAGGGCTCGGCCCACGTCCTTCGCCACGCCGCGCACGTCCCGCCAGTGGGCGCCCCCGGGCACGACGAACCGGTCATTGGCGGTCGCGGAGGCATAGGCGGGGTCCCCCGACTCGGCCAGGGCCGTGGCGTGGTCCTCGTCCCACACGTCGGACAGGCGTTTGAAGAACAGCAGCGGGAACACGAACTGCTTATAGTCGCCGGCGTCCACGAGGCCGCGCAGGATGACGGCCGCGCCCCAGAGGTAGGACTCGAGCTCGGCCTGGGTCATTCGCTCGCTCATGACAGCCATCCCCCCTCGGTCATCACCTGCCGGAGGTGGTCCTCGGCCTCGCGGCAGCGCGCCAGGGCGTCCTTGAAGGCGGCCACGGCCTCGGGAAGCGGGGGAATGTCGGCCCCGACCGGCGGCACGATGTAGCGCGAGATATTGAGGGTCCAGCCCTCCTTCTCGATGTCAGCGAGGCTGACGACGCGTGTCCGATCCTCGACCTCGGCGAAGTGCTGCACCCATCCCAGGATCTCGTCGCCGTGTTCCGGGTCGAGGTAGTTCTGGGCCCGTCCCTTGCGGAACCGGGACGAGGCATCCGCGATGAGTACCTTGCCCCGGCGGTCCGGAGCCTTGGTTCGGCGCAGCACCAGGATGCAAGCCGCGAGCCCGGTGCCGTAGAAAAGGTTGGGCGCCAGCCCGATGACCGCCTCGATCAGGTCGGCCTGGAGAAGGTGCTGTCGGATCCGGCCCTCGATGCCGCCGCGGAAGAGGGTGCCTTGCGGAAGGACGACCGCCATGCGCCCGGTGCGTGCGGCCATGGACGTCACCATGTGCTGCACCCAGGCGAAGTCGCCGTTCGAATCGGTGGGGAGTCCGGCGAAGGCGCGACCCCAGGGGTCGTTCTCCCAGACCTCGCGGCCCCACTGTTCCAGCGAGAACGGCGGATTCGCGATCACCACGTCGAACGTGGCGAGGCCGCCGGTGCTGGGGTCCGCGAAGACCGGGTTGCGAAGGGTGTCGCCGCGCTCGATAACGAAGTCCTCGATGCCGTGGAGGAACAGGTTCATCCGGGCCATCGCCGCCGTGGTGAGGTTCTTTTCCTGCCCGTGGAGCTTGCCGAAGAACGTGCGAGGATCGCCCCCGCGTGCCCGAACGTGCGCCACCGCGGCGAGCAGCATGCCGCCGGTGCCGCAGGCGGGGTCGTAGATCGACTCGCCTTCCTTCGGATCCAGGATGTCGACCATAAGGCGGACCACGCTGCGCGGGGTGTAGAACTCGCCCGCCTTCTTGTTGGTCGCGTCGGCGAACTGCTTGATCAGGTATTCGTAGGCGTCGCCGATCAGGTCGGACGCGGCGCGGTCGTTGCCGATCGAGAGCGACGAGAAGTGTTCGACGAGGTCCTTCAGCAACTCGTCGGGAAGGCGCTCCTTGTTGGTCCAGGCCGCATCGCCGAACACCCCGTAGAGGTGCTTCTGGTTGGCCGCCTCGACCCCGCGCATCGCGTTGGACAGGGCAGTTCCGACGCTCTTCGGCGTGGCGCGCACGTCGCGCCAGTGGCACCCTTCGGGCACCTGGAAGCGGTGTTCGTCGGGATAGTCCTCGCCGTACTCGGCGACCATCGCGTCGTGTTCCTCGTCCCACACGTCGCAGATGCGCTTGAAGAAGAGGAGCGGCAGGATGTAGCTCTTCCAGTCGGAGCGGTCGACCGGGCTCCCGCGCAGAATGTTGGCGGCAGCCCAGAGGCCGGATTCCAGCTCATGAAGCGTCACGGCACCCAAACCCTCGGACCTGCTGCTCCCGTTGGCCTTCATTCCGTTCGACGCGGCTCCACTCAACGGTCGCGAGCGTATCGCGCACGTGCGACACAGACAAGCGATTCGTTGCCGAATTCTGGAGCGAGAGCTACGGGGTCCCCGTGGGCGAGCGATGTCTGGTTTGCTCCAGGAGTCGCTCCAGGAGGTCGTTCAGGCGGGTGAGCTGGCGGACCAGTTCGGGCATCGTGTTCTCGTAGAACCGCTGCCCCATGCGGGTCTGGAAGAACGGGATTTCGGGCATCACCCGATCTCCCCGGCCAGCGCGTCCGCAGCGGCGTCGGCGTCCGCGCCCCCGATCGCCCGGAGCTTCTCGATCAGCGCGGCGCGGATGAACGCGCTGCGGCTCTTGACCCCGGCTGCCTTCACCGCGGCGTCCAGCAGGCGGGTCGTCTCGCGCAGGAGCCCGAGCGGCAGGACCTGCATGTCGGCCTTGTCGTGGGCGGGCCGGCGCTCGATCGCCCCGACCGTGATCCGCCCCTTCCGGGCCTGGGCCATCTTCCAGTAGAGGTAGCCGCGGTTCGTGGAGGTCGTCGGGCGCCCGACCACGGCCAGGTACTCGGCCTGCAGTTCCTCGATCGTCATGTCGCGCTTCCGCTTCGGGGCGGGCGCGGCCTCCGCGGGCGTCTCGGGGGCGGGCACGGCGTCCTCGACCGCGGGCTCGGTCGCCTCGGCCGGGGCCTCCTCCTCGACGATCGGCTCGGGCGCGGGCGTCGCGGCCGAGGCGCGCTTCCCGGCCGCCCTGCCCTTCCCCTTCACGCCCTGGTTGCCGCCCTTGGTGCCCTTCTTCGTCCCGTGCTTCGTGCTCATGTGGTCCTCCGTTCCCTGCGGCGGGCGCGCTCGGGGACCATCCCCGGGGTCGCCCGGCCGCGTCATCCCTTGCTCTTGGCGCGCACGCACTCGGGGTTGCAACACTCGTAGACCGACCCGTCCGCGAGGCGGACGTCGAGCCAGTCGTCGGCGTGCCCGGCGTCCGCGAACGACCGGGGGGCCGGGTGGCGCCCGATCACCTCGCAGGCGTACCAGCGGGTCCGGCGCGACCCCTTGTGGTTCCAGACCTGGACTTCGTGCGTGGCGCGCATCGGAACCCCCGTCAGTCGTTGCTGTCCGCGATGGCCTGCTCAACGACCTGCTTGACCAGGATCTGCGCGAGCGTCATCTCGGCGTCGGTGCCCTCGGCCAACTCGATGCGGATGTAGGTCCCGAGCAGCCCGCGCCCCAGGATCCCGCAGTCAGCATGAGGGTCGATGCACCACCGGGCGGTCTCGCTGCACTCGCAGATCCGCGCGGCGATCCGGTAGGTCTCGGCCTGGATGCGGCGCCAGTGGGTGCCGGCCTCGGTCCAGCGGAGGCAGAGGTCCAGGGCGTTGCCACCGAGGCTCTTCCGGGTCTCCGTCTCGATCAGGTTCTTCATCGCGCTGGCCATGGGTTCCTCCTTTCAAATCAGCGGGTTCTCCCCGCTCCGTGAGGCCATGTTCGAGCTTCGATCGGGGCATTGCAAGGGAAATAACCGCTTTATATCAATGGGTTGCGCGGTCACGGGTTCGCGGACACGGGACGTAGAACGAGGACGCACCGGGGCGGGCCGTCCCGCTTCCCGCATGCCGCCTCCAGCGGATCCGTGCCCGCGGGCAGGGGTGCCGCGAGACGGGCTGCCGGGGACAGCGTGGCGCCCAGGGAGTCGCCGCCGGTGTACTTCGGCTCGACGCCGGCCAGCAGGATCGCGCCGGCCTGGCCCGCGCACGCGACGACGCAGGGGAGCGCGTCCCACCCGACGTCGGCCGCGTCCACCGTCTCGCCCGACATCCACTGGGTGACAGCGCCGTCCGCCGCCTTCACGCCGCACCGGGCGAGGCACTGCCCGAGGCGGGTGCCCGCCGTGCGCCAGGCATTCTGCTGGGCGGCCGAGCACCCGACCGGCAGGATCGCGCCCGCGACGGCGAGGGCGCCCTGCCCCACGCGACCCAGGACCGAGACGGGCGCCGGGTCGGGGTCGGACGGGACGTCCGGGAGGCCGGGCGCGGTCGCGGGGGTGCCGGACGCCGGCGCCGGGGGGCTGCCGGGCGCCTTCGCGAGTTCCGCGACGGCGACAGCCAGGGAGACGAGGACCGCGACGATCGTGACGATCCAGTTGATGCGCTTCTCCCAAGCGCCCCACGTGGTCGTCGGGGGATCGGGCGGGGCCGAGGGGACCGGGGGGGTGAACGGTGCCATGGCGAACCTCCATGCTGAGAGAGAACGAACGCGCCCGCGAGGGGCGACTGCCACCGTGCCGGGGTCAGCGGGTCGCGAGCGTGACGATGGATGTCACGAGGCTGCCGAGGGCCGTGCCGCCGACCACGAGCTTGAAGACCACGTCGCTGCCGCGCCGGTGCCGGCCGTCGCAATCGGCGCGCGTGACCTGGGATGCCTTGATGCACGCGACCGCCGCCTCGATCCGGCCGAGGCGCGCGTCGAGGGACTCGAGGAACGCGAGGACCGCCTTCTCGTCGCCACCCATGTCACACCTCGTCGAGTCGGGAGAAGGGGAAGCCGAACGGGTCGACCTTGACCCGGCTCACCTGGCCGTGGGCCCAGATGCCGGGCGTCGCCGGCGTCAGGTCCCCGAGCCAGCGCAGCTCCTCCCGGTGGTCGTTCGTGAGGGCCGGGAAGTGCATGCGCAGGACCTGCAGCAGTTCGAGCGCGGCCTCGACCTGGCAGGGGTACGGCAGCAGGCCGGTGTAGGGACGGCCCTGCACGGGGAGCGTGGCCTGGTCTCGGGGCGGGTCGTAGCGGTGCGCGAACTTCACGTCCACCGCGTTCGAGAGGTCGATCCCGATCGACGCACGGTTGAAGGCGACCTGGGCCTGGGGGCGGTCGGGGTCGCTCCCGCGGACGTGCCCGACCGCGTGGAACGCGATGCGGGCGCCCGGGTCCTCGAACTGCCGGACGGTCCCGTCGTTGTCGATGCAGAAGTGCGTGGACAGCCCGCGGCCGTGCAGCGCGTCGAAGCACGCCCGGGCGGACAGGCACGCGTCGTGGTGCAGGATGACCTGGCAGACGGCGTGCGGGTCGAGCCGGGGGCGGGTCGCGAGCTGCCCGAGGCGGCTGGTGTCCGTGGCGAACGGAACCTCGACATGCTGTCCCAGGATGACGATGGTGTTCATCGCGCGCTCCACAGGGCCTTGACGACCGCCTTCTGGACGGCCTCGGGCCACTCCTTGTCGACGACTTCCGCGACGATCCGCTCCATGGGCCATCCCGGGCGGATGCGGACGGCGTCCGCGAACGTGTAGGCCTTCGTGATCGGGAACCGCGGGCGGACCGGGTCCGCGACGGGGCGGCCGTTCATGGTGGTGCGCCGGGCCGGGCGCTCGGTGCCCGAGCGGTAGAAGACTCCGATGGCCTCGCCGTCGCGGCGCAGCACAAAGTAGACGAACTCCCCGCGCCGGCCCTTATCGATGCGGTCGACCCGCAGGCCGCGGGGCACGACCTTGTCGGACGCGGGCCGGGGCGCGCCGTCCTCGCCGGTCTGGGCGACGTGGACCACGCCCTTCGGCGGGTGCCGGGCGTCCTCCCCGACCGCCTGCGAGGCCATCCACCAGCGGTTCGCGAGTTCGCCCACCTTCGCGTCGAGGGTCGCCTTGGTCCCCCTCTCGACGGTGATTCCGGACAGCGTGAAGGCGTTGCGCAGGGTCAGGTGCGCCGGGAGCGTGCCGCGCAGGGCCTCGCGCGCCTTCCAGGCGACGTCGTTGATCGCGACGGACAGCGCGAAGGGGATCTGCCGCGGCATGACCCGCAGCTCGCGCTCGATCTCCTTGTCGTCCACGCGGATGTCGAACATCCCCTTACCTCACGTCGGGACGACCGGGTTGACGACCACGAACTGGAACGCGACGGACGGGTCAGTGACGTCGGCGCCGTCGTTGCGGGCCCAGACGGTGAAGGTCCCCGTGCCCTTGTGCTTCAGGCCGCAGGCGATCCGGGTGTCCGGGGAGCACCACGCGGTCGGGAAGACGATCGAGTGCGCGCCGACCCGGTTGTTGTTGACGACCCACTCCATCACGTCGCCCACGTGCCAGACGGACCCGCCGACGTAGAAGGTCCCGCCCTCGCCGGACGGGGCGTTGATGGTGTAGGGGCTGCCGTTGGACCCGCGTTCGGTGAAGTCCACGACGAGGCCGTTCGGGGCGGTCACCTTGCCGCCGAAGGTCCCGTCGCCACCGGCCTGGAGGTAGCCGACGATCGCCGCGTTGCCGCCGATCAGGAGGTCGGAATTCCCGGTGATCGCGTTCGCGAGGATGTTGGTCGTGAGCATGATCAGGTTGCCGGCGATGTGGAGGTTGCCGGACTCGTCCGCGTACACGAGCGCGCCGCTGCCGGAGTCCACGTCGCCGCCGAGGGAGAGCGTGCCCTTGAAGTGGACGTTGCCGGTCGTCACGTCGATCCGGCCGGTGAGGTTGCGGTTCGCGCCGGGGTCCGACTCGAGCTGCGTCTCGGAGTAGCCCCACCCGATGCTGTTCGCCTGGTGCAGCGAGGCGTTCAGGGAGGCGAGCAGCACCGACATGGCGCGGCTGACGTAGGCGTGGCAGGACGCGAGGAGCGCGTCGTCGCCGTAGCTCGCGTGCCCGTCCTCGCAGGCCGCGACGAAGGACTGATTGCCGGACGCGGACGAGTTGTTGGTCGCGACCGCGGCGCTGTCGGTGCCGCCCGCGGACGACGCGGTCGACGCGACGACGACCTTCTTGTTCGGGGTGGTGACGATGCCGTTCGCGGAGATCGCGGCGAGTGCGCCCGAGAGGGCGACCACGAGCTGCGCGTCGGACAGGGGCGACGGGCTGACGCCCGCGGCCACGAGGAGGTTGCGCAGTTCCTCGGTGACCTGGTTGCACCACTGCGCGGGTACGGTGGTGCCGCCGCCCTCGT
This sequence comes from uncultured Myxococcales bacterium, assembly GCA_937975765.1. GTDB lineage: Bacteria > Myxococcota_A > UBA9042 > DTJE01 > DTJE01 > CAIZWN01. The sequence goes on along the minus strand of CALJUR010000043.1, from coordinate 6,198 downwards.
CGGTGAAGAAGCCGGGCGTGCCGTCGGCCGAGTACGGGGGGAGGGTTCCGGCGACGTCGGGGGTCCGGTTGCGGTCCATCACTGCACCTCGTCTGCGAAGTGGAGCCGGATGTGCGCGGGCTTGTACCTGCGGCACAGGCGCTCGACGTGTTCCCAGGTCCCGCTCGCGTTCCGGAGCGGCGCGCCGCACTTCATCCCGCAGCGGAAGACCCGGATGTGCGCGGGCGGCCCGAACAGCCAGGCGTGGTAGGGCCAGCCGGCGTACTCGGCGCAGCGCGAGACCAGGCCCCACACCGTCGCGAGCGACTCGTAGAAGGCGGGCGTGGGGATGTGGCCCTGGCCGAGCACGCGGCGGACCTCGGCCTGGCGCGCGGCGTCGTCGCCCGCGGTCGGGGGGTAGTCGGGGTCCGGCAGCGCGGTTGCGTCCTCCCACGAAGCGAGGCGGTCGCCGGTGGCGTGGTCCGCGACGGCGTCGTTCGTGAAGTCCTCGGCCGCCTCGTCGGCTCGCGCGAACACCCGACCCAGGCCGGCGAGCAGGCGCCCGACGCGCGGGTCCAGGGCGGCGAAGTCGAGCCCCGGCGGCAGGAGCCGGCCGAGCAGGGTCTTGTAGTCGTCCTTCGTCCCGCTCATTGCCACGCGCTCCAGGTGATGACGCCGAGGATCGGCAAGTGGTACGGGGACGCGGGCACGACGTCCGCGGTCCCGAGGCCGCCTGCGACCGACTGGAGTTGGAAGGCGACGCCGGCGCGCGAGATGGCTGCGCGCAGGTCCAGGTTCGTGATGCCTACGCCGGGCGCGCCGGCCAGGAACAGGTCGCCCAGGTAGGAGGCGACGGCCGCCCGGACGGTCGCGTTGTTCTGGCCGGGGTCGAGGGCGATGCGCAGGGCGGTCGCCTGGCCGGTCGGGGCAAGCGCGTCGAACGACAGCATGCCGGCGGGCCGCTTGGTCTGGAGGTAGTTGCGGACGGCGGTCACGTCGCCGGCCTGCGGGATGGGGCTCGGTCCCGCGACAGCGAACATCACCAGGACCTTCCCGCCCTCGTTCCCAAGGCGCCCGCACTCGTAGACCCACACGCGGGACACCGTCTCGCGGGCCTCGCGGGTCCAGCGCCGGAAGTCCTCGGCGGTCCCGACCTCGGCGGGCCGGCGTATGCGCGCGAGGAGGCGGGCGCGCAGCTCGTCGTCTGTCTCGGCGGTCTTGCCTCCGGTGATCCCGAGGAACCCGGCGAGCGCGTCGGTCTGGATGCCCGTGGCCGGGGACGAGACGATCAGGGGAGTCGCGACCGGGACGTTGTAGTCGTCGCCCGGGCCCGAGGCGGTCACGTCGACGTACCCGGCGCCGATCTCGCCCGGGTTGCCGACCATGGTGACGTCGACGTCGGTCGTGTACTCCTGCCCCTCGGGGCCGACGAGGATGGAGCCGGCGGGCTGCGTGGAGCCGGTGAGGCCGGTGATCACGGCGGCGCCCGTCGCGACCGCGGGCTGCGTGCGGGTCAGACCGAAGACGGCGGCCCAGGCGTCGAGGAAGATGCCCGTCGCGGTGGACGGAACGCACTGCTTCACGATCGCGTCGATCCACCGGTAGAACATCCACAGGACGCCCGCGAGCACGGTCGCGACGGCGGACTCGAAGGTCCGGCGGATCCACACCTGGCTCACGCCCTCGGCCCCGAGGTCCTGGCGGACCTGGGTGGTCAGTTCGGCAAGCGTCGGGGTCGCCATGGTCTACACCCCCTTCCACAGGTCGAACCGCAGCCGGACGGTGTTCCCGCCGGGCGCGGGCCGCGCGATCGAGACGGCCATGTCGAGGCGCTCGCCATCCGGGGTGGCCTCGCAATCCACCGCGGACGCGATGCCGTCCTCGACCAGGAAGGAGAGCGCCTCGCGCACGTAATCCTCGGCCCGCTGCGGGACGTCGTCGCCGCGGGCCCGGTACAGGAGCCAGAGGCGGGAGCCCCAGCGGTCGCCGGCATGGTCCGCGAACGTGTCGCCCCACCACCCGCCGCGGTCGGGAGGGTCGCCCCAGGGGTCCGGCAGCTCGTCGGCGGGCTCGGCGCGCCTGCGACCGACGAGGGACAGGAACGCGATGCGCGCGAGCGCGGCGCCGGCCGGGTCGTCGTCCGAGGAGAGCAGGGAGAACTCCGCGAGGGGGCCGCCGTTGAGGGAGACGGCGAAGCCGAGGTCGGACCAGGTCGACGGGGGCGGTTCCGCCGGCGGCCCGGGCACGACCCCGTGGGGCGGCTCGCCCGGGACGTCGAGGGCAGCGAAGAAGTCCGACCGGGCGAGGATGGCCGTCGCCACCTTGCCTTTGAAGGACCCGAACCCTGCCAGTCCGACCGCTGCCACGGTCCCCCTCCGTCAGACCCAGATGCCGTCCCGGGCCGCCTCGCGCGGGAAGGACACCTCGGCCCAGGCGTGCCGCGTCCCGTCCGCCGAGATGTCGCCCGCGGGCATGTTCGTGACGCGCACGAGTTCGAGGACGCCGACGGACGTCGAGGTCACCACGTCGACCACGGGGGCGTCGGCCTCGGTGTAGGCGCCTGTCTCCCGATCGCGGACGGGAGCGGACGTGCCGGTGCCGGCCCGGGCCCCGTCGAGCGCGTCGGTCGAGACGGTCGGGACGGACCCGGCGCCGCCGTTGTTCCAGCCCCAGTACCAGGTCCAGTCCGAGAGCCGGGCGAGCCCGTTGAAGTGGGCGGTGCGGCTGTTCGCATTCGAGAGGCCGGTCAGCGGGATCAGCCCGCCCGCGAAGGTGCCGTAGTTCTCGGCGGTGCCCGACCGGACCAGCACGCAGAAGGAGCCCGGCCGCCCGGCGTCGCCGCTCGTGAAGAACAGGACCGCCAGCGTGCAGGGGCTCGCGTAGGTCGCGCTCCAGCCCTTGATCCCGCCGTTGCGCCAGTCCGACAGGGACGCCCCGAAGTAGCCGCCCGCGTTGTTCCAGCCGCCGTCGTGCGACATGCACGAGTAGACGCCCGCGCTCTTGCTGCCGAAGCCCGCGAGGTTTCCGGTGTTGTTGCGGAAGCCGAGGAACACCTGGAGCTTCGCCCCGCCGGCACGCGCGGACTGCGACTCGAGCACGAGCCACGAGCCGTCCGCCGGGTCGGTGTCCGAGACCCAGACGTTCGCCGTGGACCTGGCGACGATCGTCCAGGTCCCGGCCATGGCGCCGGTCAGCTTGTTCGTAACCGCGTCGTACACGCGGTACAGGGGGCCGGACCGCCCGTGCTGGATGATGATGTCCTTCCAGGCCGCGTAGCTCATGGGGACCTCCTATCCGGGCGTCCAGACGCAGACCCCCGTTCCCGAGACGGAGGTGACGATCCCGCCCATGACGACCACGGTCGCGACGCCGAGGGGCGGCGCGGGAGGAGCCGGGGGCGGCGCGGGGATCGTGATGACCAGGGTTCCGGACGCGCCCGGCGTGCCGCCCTTCTTGAACCCCCCGCCGGCGTCCACGGGGCCGTCCGCCTTCAGGCGCGGGCCCTTCACGGTGGTCCCGTCGTCCCGCAGGTCCACACGGGCGTCGTGGCCGCAGTAGAGGGTCACGTCCCCGGCGCCGAGGCCCGTGGGCCGGTCGGTGTGACCCGCGAGCAGCGCGACCACGTGGTCGAAGGCCGACCCGACGTTGACGACCAGGGCGCGGGCCCCCACGGGAGGGTTCCCGGTCAGGCCGTACGGCTGCAGGCAGTCCACGTCCGGGACCGTCTCGCCGGCCCGGGCCTCGACCTGGACCCGCTGGACCGTGTCCGAGTCGTCCACCAGGCGCACGATTGCCCGGCGGACCATCCCGAGCACCCTCGTGGCGACGCCGTCGCGGCTCACACGCCCCCCTTCAGTTCGGCCCATCCGGTGACGCCGTGGCCGCCCTTGCCGCGCCGGTGCTTCGGGGGCTCGGGCGCGAAGCCCTCGGGGTGGCCGAGCGACAGCGTCGTGGTCGTGCCGCCCCGGACGGAGCGCTGGAAGTTCACCCGGGCGACCAGGAGGTCGTCGTCGACCTGGAGGCACCCGTCCACCAGCCGGACGATCGTGTTCGGCTGCCACAGGTCCGACCCGGTGTCCGAGGGATCGATGCGCCAGCCGGGGACCACGACCTCGTAGCGGACGGACTTCCCGGCGCGGGTGCTGGCCTCCCACAGGGCGCGGCGGGTGCAGGCGGCCTTGTCTGCGGCCTTCTCGTGGTCGAGGCAGAGGGTCCGCTCGCGCTTGATCCAGAGGTCGTCGATCGTCCCCTCGGCCCCGAACTCCAGCGCGGTCTGGCCCCGGACGATGTACCGGGAAAACCGCTGCGCCACGTCCCGGCGCCGGTTCAGGGACTTCACGTTCCGGCCGCGCTCGAGCGTGGCTGCCACCTTGCCGGGCGCCGCGACCGTGGTGATGACCAGGTTCCCGAGCGTGTCGTCGGTCACGAGGAGCCCGCGCTCGCGGGCCAGGCGCTCGATCGCCTTGATGACGGTCTCGGTCTTGTCGCACCGGAAGGACTCGACCAGGGGGCCGGTGTCCGTCTCGCACAGGACGTTGATGCCGTACGGGTCGGCCAGTTCCTGGGCGATCCGCTCGACGCGCATCTTCCGGAACACGCCCGTGCCGTGCCTGTGCGTGCAGTCGACCAGGTCCGCGACCTTGGACCGGACCTCGACCTTGTAGGCGCAGCCCTCGGTCGTGGTCGTCTCGTCGGCGTCCACGTATCCCTGGATGACGCGCTCGCCGTGGGCGCGGTCGCTGCCGATCCAGACCTCGCAGAACTGCGACGGCACGACCTCCAGCAGCGCGCCCGAGCGGCCCGCGACGCCGGCGGACCAGTCGATGTTCACCAGCGACAGCGCGGCCGTGGAGCACACCTGTTCGATGCTGCGGGTGATCGACACGTCGGACCAGGCCCGCCACTCCTGGCTCCCGATGCGCAGTCCGACCGACTCGTTCGCCATCCCGGCCATCACGCGGCCTCCGCGATGATGCGCAGCGCGTCGCTGACCCGGATCGGGCACGCGATCCCGTTCCGGGCCAGGACCTCGTCCGCGCGCGTCGCATCCCCGTACAGGCGCTGGCAGACCTCGAGGACCGACATCTCGCGCGGCGGCGCCCAGGTCCGCAGGTGCGGCAGGGTCAGGGCCGCGTCACCCACGATCCGGCCGGTCGCGTCGCGCAGGTCCATCGCGGAGCGCCACAGGGCCGGCGAGTCCGCCTGGCGGGCGACCCGGGCGAGCAGCGCTGCCGCGGCATCGCCCTTCGCGGTCAGGTCGTCGAACGTCCCGGGGCCGTTGCCGGCGGACAGCGATTCGACCAGGCACTGGCAGGCGCCCGACGCCAGCGACGACCGCGCGACCGCGCGCAGGACGAAGGCGTTCACCTCGGTCGGGGTCGCGGGGCTCGCGGGCGGGTTCAGGATCGCGTTGCACGCCGCGATGCAGGCGTCCGAGGCATCGGCGCCGCCGCCGGGCTTGAGGCGCTTCACGCCGTCGACCACGCTTGTGACCATGGCGGCCCAGCCGCGGGCGATGTCGCCCGGGGCCTTCAGGAGCCCGCCCGTCGAGGCGACCAGGTTCATGCCGGCCTGAAGCACCTTCCCCACCAGGCTCGGGTCGGTGATCTTGCGGAAGGCGTCGTTGACCGCGTTGACCGCCTCGGAGACGTCGTTGACCGCGTCGGCCGCGGAGTCGAGCGTCTGCTGAACCGGCCCCATGACCTCGTCCGCGAAGGCGGCGCAGTCGTCCGCGAACTGGTCCGCCCACGATTTCGCGTTCGGGGCCTGGACCGGCAGCATGGCGAGCGGTTGCCCGGACTCGCGGATCTCGAGGCTGTACTCGATGGCACCGAGGCGCCCCCCGAAGCGGGCCTTCCAGGACAGGACGTTGACGGACAGCGTGCCAAGGAACGGGTGGACGAACGCCCCCGCGCCGGGGAGGTCCAGGGCGTCGTCGAGCTTCTTCGACGCGGCGAGGTACTTGTCCCCCGAGACCACGGCGTTGACGGTGAACGCGCGCAGCTGCCGGCCGGTGTCCTCGCCCCACCCGGCCGCGTCCACGACCTCGTGCTCGACGACGCGCCGGCCCCCGCCGTGCTCCACGACCTGGGCCGTGAACTTCACGCCCCGGAACGAGGCCGGGCGGAAGTCCTTGTCGCGCCATCCCTTCTGCTGGCTCACAGGTCGTCCTCTAGATCGGAAGAGCGTCGTGTAGGGAAAGAGTGTAGATCTCGGTGG
>CALJUR010000042.1 GCA_937975765.1 uncultured Myxococcales bacterium | reverse complement strand
GATCGTATTCGGTGACTGGAGTTCAGACGTGTGCTCTTCCGATCTCGGGAGCGCCCCGCGAGGCCCACAGTTCCGGTGTGGCGTCCGGGTCGCGGGCGCACAGCACCAGGCTGGCGCGGTCGCAGACCCCCATCGCCAGCGGTTCCGGATCGCCCTCGGTCTCCATCGCCAGCGTCCCGTTTTCGGCCGAGCAGGGCCCGGCGCCGCCGCACGTCCAGGCCCGGGTGCCCAGCATCTCCAACGGGTGGCCGGGGACGATGGCGACGTCGTCGATCAGCCACCACAGGGGCTGGTCGGCCTCGCTATACAGACTGAAGGTCACCCGTACGTCGCTGCCATCAAACATGCCGGCAGGAAGGGCTGCCGTGTACTGGCCGAACGGCATGTCCTCCGACACTTCGCCGGTCCACGCGGTGAAGGAGGGAATGAGCCACTGCCCGTGGTCGGCCGACCCGACCCCGACCGTCAGTTGCACGTCCGGTCCCCCGCCGTGACGGTACCGCATCTTCCACTGCAGCAGCGCCCCGCCGCTCGACGGCAACTCCGCGTCCATCCGGATCCGGGGACTGGCCGCGATGTAGTCGATTTCCTCGAAATCGTCCGCGATGTCTCCTCCGGTGAAAGCCAGCGCGGTGCCCTCCAGCGTGCCGTCCCCCATCCGACCCCACCGGTTGAACATGCTGCTGCCGCCCCGTCCCATCGTCCAGCCGGCGCGCCGGGACCGTTCCGGGTCGTCCCATTCCTCGAAGTCCTCGACCCAGCCGACCTCCTGGGGATGCTGGTCGGTGCGCCAGTGGATGCAGGACCGGACGGGGAACTCGTTCGCCACGTAGGTGCAGATCTCCTCGGTGTAGGAATCCCCGTCCTCGAACCACTTCTGGCAGAAGTCGCCGTCGGTGCAGCAGACGGTGGTGTCGGTCCAGTGCATGCACTCGCCGTACATGCAGACGTCGGCCGTGCACGGGTCGTTGTCGTTGCAGTGGGCGTTCACCTGGCAGCAGCTGGAAATGGGCTCCTCGTGGCAGCGCCCGTCCTGGCAACGGGCCGCTACGCAGGTGTTCCCGACGGCGCAGTCCCCGTCGATCGCGCAGGCCTTCCCGTGGCGGAGCAGCGCCCCCTGGTCCAGCAGCCACGCCTCTCCCGGCGCCGTCGCGATCACCGCCGTCGGCCGGCCCGTCGACCACGAACGGGACTTCTGCCAGCCGTCGGCCGTGCGGTGCCACAGCGTGGAAGAAAGGTCCAGCGCCTGGCTGGTGATGCTGCCGGCCACCCACAAGTCCTCCGAGCAGGTGCCGTCCATGGACGCGAACTCGACGTGGCCCAGCGACTCGGCTGCGCCCCAGGCCTTCCCGTCGAAATGCCGCACGAAGGTCTCGACCGCGGCGGTCCTCGATCCGGTCGTGTACGCGATCCACGCGTCGCCGGGGCCGAAGGACTTCACGGCGGACAGGGGGGGCAGGGCGATGCCGGGGGTTGACCACTGGCTGCCGTTCCAGTTCAGCAGGACGCCCGAGTCGCCGTCGTTGCCCGCGATCCAGACGTCGTCCGGGCCGGACCCCGAAATCGACACGAATTCGACGTCCTCCGATGCGGGCGGTGCGATATCGGTCTTCCGGGGACCGGGGAAGTCCTCGCAGTCATCGTTTTCGACCGGGGTCAGGCTGCGCCAGGCGGTGCCGTCGCAGCGCAGCACGAGACCGTCCCCTCCGACCGCCCAGGCATCGTCGGAGGCCGAGCCCCACAGGGCCCTGGGATCGCGGGGAACGCATCCGGCGTCGTCCCACCAGGATCCGTTCCAGTGGAACATCCGTCCGAACCGCACGGCAGTGCCCGTCGCCAGCCACACGTCGGAGGCACTGCTGCCCCACAACGCCCGGGGGTCGCTGTCGAGGAGCGCCGCGGCACCCGGACCAGAAGGAGCCAGGCCGCGCCCGTCCCAGTGGACCAGGCTGTCGGCGCCGACGCCCTGGGATCGTGCGAACCATGCGTCATCGGGCCCGAAGGACACGCCGAATGCGAGGCCGCTCTGGCCGCCGAACAGGCCCGGCGTCGGGAAGGTCCATCCCGCCGCTCCCTTGTGCAGTCTGCCGGCCTCGGCCCACAGGTCGTTCGAATCCGTTCCCCAGACCGGCCCGTTCGTAGCGTTCTCCCGGCCGTCGTACCAGCCGTCGGGACCGGCATTCATCAGGCCTGTTCCGCTGGAGTCGCCCATCAGGAAACCCCCGAAGGTATCGGGCCAGCCGGACAGGATCGGATTGCGTCCGGGAGACGCGCGCCGGACCCACTTCGTGCCGTCCCAGTGCAGCAGGGCGGCCATCCGGCCCCAGCCACTGGACGAGGTACCGTCGCCGCCTCCCGCCCAGAGGTTCCCGGCCTCCCGGCCCCAGAACGCGTTGACGCGCGGTACCTCGGTCGCAAAGTTCGACCACGACGTCCCGTTCCAGTGGTGCAGCGTGGCGTTGGCGCCGGCGGTGGCGACCCAGACGTCGTTCGCGTCGGTGCCGAAGAGGGCGGTCACGTCCGCCTTCGCGTCGAAACCGGGTGCCTTCGCCCACGCGGTGCCGTTCCAGTGCAGCAGCGACGCGTCCGCGCAGGCGGTCCAGGCGTCGTCCGGGCCGGACGCCCACAGGTGCACCAGCGTGCAGTCCACGCCGGCGTCCGAGGCCGTCCAGATGGTCCCGTTCCAGTGCATCACGGTGCCGTCGCGGCCCGCTGCCCAGGCGTCGGTCTTCGTGACGGCGTGCACGGCCTGAAGGTACCCCTGGCTCGTCGCCGAGGGCTTCCACGTCGCCTCCGCAGCGTGCCAGAGCACCGACCAGCGGCTGCCGTCGAAGTGCAGGATGTGCTGGCCGACGACCCAGACGTCGTCCGAGGCCGTCCCGTGCACCGCGGACTGCGGCGATCCCACGGGGACGCGGCTCCAGCACCAGCCGTCGGGGCTGCAGATCTCGCCCCCGAAGAAGCCGGCCTCCAGCGAGCCCGGGCAGAGGAAGGAGAAACTCCAGGAGGGCTGCGTCGGGTCGTCGGACCGGACCGCCAGGAATGCGTCCACCGGAACCCCGGCGTCGATCAGGTTCATCGTGATCGAGACCTGCACGGTCAGCAGGGCGCCGGGCTGGACGACCGCCGGTTCCGCGGGATGGATCTCCGGGGACACCGAGACCTCCACGGTCTCGAAGAGGTCGCCCTCGATGCCCAGCGACGTCACGGTGACCGGGTGGTCGCAGTCGTTGCGAAGGGACAGCGGCCGCACCGAGACGACGCCGGTGCCGAACGCGCCGAAGTCCAGGCAGTCCGGCACCGGGACCAGGCATCCCTGCGTGGCGTCCACGGTCTCCGCGACATCACCCGCCTCGGGGCTGCAGTCCACGCAGGCGCCCGAGCAGCCGGGCGCGCCGTTGACGCGCACCTCGAACCCGGCCTGGCCCACGCCCTTGCCCTCGAAGGTCGTCACGACGGCCAGGTACCGCCCGTCCGACGGGGCCTCGAAGGCGGCCAGGTGAGACAGCAGGCCGTCGCCCGAGTCGTCGTCCACGGCCAGGGAGGTCGCGGCGTAGGTGCCAGGGGTCGCGCCGGGGCCGAACAGGTAGACCACCGTGTCCAGCGTGGCGGGGCCGCTCGTCGCCAGTTCGATCGTCCAGCCCGCGGCCAGGTCGACCGGGAAGCCCACGTAAGTGCCGTCGTCCGGGAAGCGGACCGTGGCCGTGCCGGATGCGCAGAACGAGGACGCGTCCTTGGCGACCTGTTGGAACCACCCGGCATCGGTGACCTGCATCGGGCCGGCCGGGTTGTCCTTGCCCAGGTCCTTCTCGTCGCTGTCGCAGCCGCAGATCGCCAGGGCGAACGCGACCGCCATCGTGCCGGCCAGCGCCTTCCGCCAGCTTCCGGGCTTCCCTCTCGTCGTCTTCATCGGGACCTCCTCATGCAGGGGACGCCGGGTTCCCGCAACCCGTCCGCCCCGTCAGTCGGTGGTGGGCGTCCGGACGTTCACGCCATGGGGGGGGAATGTGCCGGTGGTTGCGCCCAGGGCCTCCCGGAAGCGGTCCGCCTCGTCTCTCCGGAGCCCGTCGGGATGGCGCTGGCGGTAGATCGACAGCAGCGAGGCGACGCCGTTCCGATCGCCGCGCAGCAGGCGCGTCCGCATCCGGCCGACCAGGGAGGCCTCGTCGAAGGCCGGGTCGCAGTCGCCGTCGCGCGCCGCGAACCAGGCCTCCGCCTGCTCCAGTTGGCCGCGATCCGCCAGCGCCCGGCCCACCTTGGCGAACGCGGCGGGGGCCTCGACGGCATACGGCGACTCGGCGACCAGGCGCCGCCACAGCGAGATCGCCTCGTCGTGGCGGCCCGACCGCTCGGCCAGGTCGGCCAGCGACCACAGGGCGCGGCCGGAATACGCGCCGCCCGGCCAGGCGACCAGGTAGGCACGCCAGGACCGGGCCGCCTCTTCCAGCGCGCCGACCGATTCGTGCATGGCCGCCAGGTCGGGGATCACGCCCTCGGGGGCCTCGCGCGGTCGATCTCCCAGGGCGGATTCGTAGGCCTGCCTCGCCTCGGAAGGACGGCCCGCCAGGCGCCATGCGTCGCCCAGGGCGGCCAGCAGCCGCGGCCGATCCGGGAAGGATGCGTCCCGGAGCGTCCCGGCCAGCAGGGCCGCCGCCTGGAGATCGTGCCCGTCCCGCAGCAGGGCCCGCGCCTGGGCCAGCACTGTCTCGGAGATCGGTGCGGAGGGCGATGTCTCCGAAGGGGGAGGCTCCTGCTGCGGGACGGGCACCTGGGGTGCCGGAACCGTGGACGGCCGGGCCGGCCGGGCCGGTCGGGCCGCCACGGGAAGGGCCGAGGGGAGTGGAGTCACGGGATCGTCGGACAGGGAGACCCGGGAAGCGTCGTCCCGCGTGCCCGTGGAGACGCCGGGCCCGACGCGCACGGTCTGCCCGGCGGTCAGGCGGGCGATCTCGAAGCCGTCCAGGGTGGACACCGCCACCCGCCCGGCGATGCCGGTGACCCGGGTGAAGTCGCCCGGGCGGTGGTCCACCACGAACCGGGTGCCAACGACCCGCACCCTCGCCAGATCGGTGCGCACCTCGAACGTGCTGCCCGGCGGGCGCGGCAGGACGTCGGCCTCGATGCGCCCGGATTCCAGCACCAGCCGGGTGTCGGCATCGCTCCAGGACTCGACCTGGACTCTCGCACCCGGGTCCAGCACCACGGAGCCCACCTTCCCGTCGGCGACCTGGATGCCGACGCCGGGCGCCTGCAGCCGCTGGCCGGCCTCGACCGGGGCTACGACGGGCGGGTCCGCGGGCAGCCGGCCGGGGTCGGGACTGCCGGGAGGGACGGGCGGTCCCGGAGGCGGGACAAGCGTCGCGACGTTTCCCGGGTCGCTCCCGGGCGGGTCCCCCGGGCCGTCCTGGATCTCCATCCAGGCGAGGGCGACCAGGAGTGATGCGGCGATCGGAGCGGCCACCAGCGGCCAGCGAGGAACGGTACGCCGGGGACGCGAAGCCAGGCGGCGCATCGCGTCCAGGTCCGGAACCCGGGGCACCGAGGACGGCTGGGTCGCGGCGCCCAGCAGGTCCAGGCCGCCCCGGTACACCTGCCACGATCGCCAGCAGGAATCGCATTCCTGCACGTGATCCGCCAGGTAGGGAGGCAGGACGTCGGCGCGCTCGGCATGGCCCAGCCACTCGTCCAGCATCCGGCAGGAGCTCGTCGGGATCCCGGCTTCACGATTCATGGTTCCCCCCTGTCCCGGATCGGGTCGGAAGAGAGTCCGGATCGATACCCGCGGCCTGCAGGGCCTCCAGCACCAGGCGGCGGGCGTGGAACAGGCGGGACCGGACGGTGCCCGCCGGGATGTCCAGCGCGGAAGCGACCTCGTCGGTCCCCAGGCCCTCCAGGTCGCGCAGGACCCAGACCGTACGGTGGTCCAGGTCCAGCCTGCCCACGGCCGATTCCAGGGTCCGCAGCATCGCGCGCGCCTCGGCGCTTCCCCCCGCGTCGGGCGCCAGGGGAACGGTCGCGACCGCGAACGCGGCGAAGGCCAACCGCTTGCGGCGCCAGCGCACCTCGCGACGCTGGTGCTCGACCGCGACGTGGCTGGCGATCGAGTACAGCCAGGTCGATAGCCGGGCGTCCCCGCGGAAGCGTTCCAGCGACGAGACGAACTCCACGAACACCTGCTGCAGCAGGTCCTCCTCGTCGACCTGCGACCCCAGCATCCGACGCAGGAACCTCAGGACCGTGGGAGCGTAGGTTCGGTAGAGGGTGGCCCAGGCATCGCGGTCCCCGTCCCGGCAGCGCCGGACGAGGTCGCGCCCGTCGTCCTGCGGCACCACCCGCAGCCGGCCGGTCGCCGGCGATCGGCCCGATTCGATCAACGCGGCCCTCCTCCGAACGACAGGCCCAGCCGCAGCACCGCCCCGGCCATCAGCACGGGCGGTTCGAAGGCCGGGAAGCCGTTCCATGCGTACCGGGTGCCCTTCGGGTATCCCCGCAGCGTGGCCGCCAGGGCCAGCCGGAACCGTCCGGCCAGCCGCAGCACCGCCTCGACCTCGCCGTCCAGCACCGGGAGCCAGGAGGCGTCCGATCGGGTCGCTTCGTAAGCCGCCAGGCGGATCTGCACGCGCCGCCACTCGACCCCGACCCCGGCGCCCAGGCGCAGCAGGAACGGCCGCAGCCGGACGCCGCCCCGCACCATCGCCACCAGCGGGACGGATTCCACGGAACTGTCCACTGGCGCGGTCCTGGCCTGCCGCCGGGGGAGGAAGCCCGCCTCCAGCCCGACCGACAGGCGCTCGTCCAGCCAGGCGGCTCCCGCCTCGATCTCGATCCCGCCGAGGTGCAACCCGGGGCCCTTCTGCCATCCGTAGCGCCCGCCCACCGTCGCGTATCCGGTCGTGCCTCCCGGGCGTCCGCCCGCGCGGGAACCGGCCGCCCGGATCCCCGGGAACGCGCCGTCGCCCAGCGGGACCGGCGTGGAGGCCACCGCGTCCCCCAGCACGCAGAAGGCCCGGCGAGCGATCTCGGCGGGGCGATCCGGCGCCGGCACGGAGTGGATCGGGAAGTCCAGCCGGACGCGTTCTCCCTGCACCAGGCGGGCGCGGTGCGTCCCGACTTCCAGGCGGGGCGAAGGTTCCGAACCGCCGGATGGACAGCCCCCGGCAGCGTCCCGGAAGACCCATCCCGTGTCGATTCCGGCCTTTCGGCGCTCGATCACCAGGGCCGTCTCGAGGGCGTCTGCCGCCACGGGAGTGCCCGCCTCGAGAACCACGCAGAAGACGGGCGTTTCCCCGCCGGGATCGGCGGAGGCGACCGCGGCAGGCAGCACCGTCGCCAGCGCCGGCAGCAGGATCGCAAGTCGGCCGGCAGGGGGGTGAATCATCGGCCTACTTTGTCCTTTGCAAACATCGCGGGTCAAGCCGTCCTCCGACCCCGAACCGGCATTTCCCGGGATCCGGGTACCCGTCACGCCCGTGAGTCGGTGGAAGCGGTGGAAACGTTCGCAGGAAATCCGGGATTTCTTCCGGCGCGACGCCGGTGGCGGTCAGCCGGGTAAACCCAGCCTCCCGGGGTGCAGGCCCATCGCCAGGCCCAGCAACTGGGGGAACAGGATCGTCGGCAGAGGGTCGGTCCGGCCCGCCTGGGCGTCGGCGAAACGCAGTTGGCAGTACGGGCAGGCGGTGGCCAGCACGTCCGCGCCGTTCTGGCGGGCGTCGTCCAGCTTGGCCTGCGTCAGGCGGCCGGCCAGCGGGGGGTTCGCGTCGTGGAGGGGGTCGCCGCAACAGTCCAGCCGGCGCGGCCAGTCGACGGCAGTCGCCCCGGTGGCGCGGACCAGCGTTTCGAACAGCGTCGGGGCCAGGGGGTTGTCGAACTGCGTGACCTTGCTGGGGCGCAGGGCGTGGCAGCCGTAGTGGGCGGCGACTTTCAGGCCGGTGCGCGGGGCGGTGACGGCGGCCGCGATGGCCTGGACGCCGACCTCGTGGAACAGCACCGACAGGAGGTGATGGACCTGCACCTTCTCCGGCAGGGCCAGTCCCTCCGACTCGAGGGCCCGCCCGATCCGGGCGCGAAGGCCGGCGTCCTGGGACAGGAAGCGCAGGGCATGGCGCAGGTTGCCGAAGCAGCACTTGCAGGGGGTCAGCACGTCCAGGCCGGCCCGATCCGCCAGCGCCAGGTTGCGCGCGGAGGCGAACACGTAGGCGTCCTGGTCCAGGCCGCGAACGGTGTTGCCGCAGCACGCGAACGGCAGGTCGACCAGTTCGACGCCCAGTCGCGCCAGCACCGCGCGGGTGGACGTCTCGTAGGCGGGCAGGCGGGCGGGGATCGTGCAGCCGACGAACATCGCGTACTTCATTCCGGCCGCCTCCGGTCGCGAACGGTTGCCAGTCGCCGGTAGGCGGACTGGCGCAACTCCAGCATCACGTCCGTCACGCGGATGCCTTCCGGGCAGTGCTCCTGGCACTGGTAGCAGGTGGCGCAATCCCAGACCATCCGGGACCCCAGCGCCAGGTCCACCATCCCCAGGCGCAGCAGGTTCATCACCTTCTGCGGGGTCAGGTCCACGCCGTCGCCGGCACCCGCGGTATGGGCCACCACGGGGCAGACGTTGGTGCAGGTCTGGCACTGCACGCACGGCGAGAAGGTGCGCCGGTCGGACGACAGCGGGGCGACCGCGGGGCCTTCCCCGGGTGGCGCGGGCAGGAGATCGGCCCACTCGGACGCCGTCCGGGACTGCACCCACTTCGCTGCGGCAGGGTGCCCGGCCGCGGCCAGGTCGTCGCGCTGCGCGGTCCACAGGTCGTCCAGGCCCAGGCCCACGGGGCACCGTTCCGTGCAGCGCCCGCACGACGAGCACAGGAAGGCCCCTTCCGCGATCCGGTCGTAACGGGCGCCGTCGCGCAGGCGCCCCCGGCCTTCCCGGGCGAACCGGAAGGTGGACAGCAGCTTGTGCGACGGCAGCAGCGAGGCGTTGTTCATGAAGCGCGCGATCGGGGCCACCGAGCAGCGGGTGTCGCACAGGCCGCAGCGGACGCAGGCGTCGATGGCCAGGGCCCGCCGCGACGCGCGCCCGGCGTCGGACAGCGGCCGGGACGAGGCCGCTCCGTTGACCAGCAGGCTGACCGGATCGGAGATCGCGTGGAACAGGCGCGTGAAGGGCAGCACGGCCAGGCCCAGCAGGCAGGCGAAGACGTGCAGGTACCACAGCCATTTCGCCGCGTCCACGTCGTCCAGGGGCCGGACTGCCGGGCCCATCACGCGCGACACGGGGTACGACACGAACGCCGATGTCGGGAGCGAGTGGCAACTGGCGCAGGCGTCCTTGTGCAGTTCGCGTCCCGTCTCCAGCAGGGCGGGGTCGGGGTCGGCGGCCGCGTCCTCGAAGGCGACGCCGTAGTCGACGGCCCAGGCCGCCTTCAGCGCCGACAGATCCTCGGGGGAGATGTCCTCGCCGAAGTACTCGTCCACCATGCGCTGGAACGCGGCGGGCGAGGCGATCTTCTGGGCCTCCAGCAGGAAGCCGGACACCATCACGATCGACAGCAGCGCAACGAAGACACGATCGCCCAGCCGGTGCGCCGTCGGGGCGACCCGCTGCGCCCGGCGCCGGCCGGCGATCACAAGAACGATCCCGGCCACGGCCATCGCGCCGAAGACATTGCGCAGGAACAGGTACGGGTCCAGCGTGGGCTGGTAGCCCTTGAAGAGTTTCTGGGTCAGCAGGGCCGCCAGGGCGTGCATCAGCAGCAGCGCCGTGAAGCCCAGCAGGATCAGCAGGTGGCCCAGCCAGCGGACCTTCGCCTCGGCGAACAGGCGCCGCTGCAGCAGCACGTCCAGCAGGAAGGCCTTCAGCACGCCCGGCAGGCGCCGGCTGAACGCGAACGAGAAGGCCCCGTGCAGCGCCGACGCAAGGCGACGGTGGAAGGGGATCGCGCGCGCATCCGGCCCGATGCGGACCCGCAGCCAGGCCGACAGCCGCCACAGCAGGCCCAGGGCACACAGGCCCAGGGCGATGTAGACGGCGATCCGGAACGACGATGCCGACATGCCGCCCAACTGCTATCCCGCCTTCCGGGGCGCCTGCAGCCCCCGGGAAATCGCCTCGACCGCGGTCCAGGCCGTCCCGATTGCCAGGCCCGACCCGCACTTCTCGCGCATCCAGTCCTGGTGCGCCAGGATCGACCCCGTTGCGAACAGCCGGTGCCATGCCGGACGCCCGTCCGCCGACAGCGGCCGGAAGTCCCCGTCCGTCGCCAGCCCGGCACGGTTGACCGGGTGGCCGGCCGGGTCCAGGAAGTCGCGCCGGTGCCACTCGCCGCGCGTTCCGGGCTGGTGCACCGGCAGGTCCAGGACGCGTTCCGACACGTGGCCGCGACCGGCCGACAGGCCGCCGCCCGTGAAGCGCCCCGTCGCCAGCACCACCGACCGCGCGCGGATCGTCTGGCCGCCCGGGACGTCGTCCAGGGACAGCGTCGCCACGTCGTCGTCGAACGACACCTTCGTGACCTTCGCCTGCACGTGCCGCACGACGCGCCACGCGGCCAGGGCGGCCTCCATCGCGTCCTTCAGCCTCAGCCCGGGCACGGACGTCGGCATCGTCGGGATCTCGAAGACCGGCAGCCCCAGGGACTGCTGCAGCCGTTCGTGCACCTCGCCGGACCGCGACAGGCCCAGCACGGCCGGGAAGCCCACCGCGGTCGCGTCGCCCAGCAGGGGACGGACCCGTTCCGCCACCGAATCGCGCGTCGCGGCCGACTCGATGGCGCGGGCCAGGTGCGCGGCGTACAGTTCGGACACGGCCTCGAACCCGGGGAACTCGACCCGGACGCTGTGCAGGCCCGGCCAGTCCGCACCGATCTTCGCGACGACCTGGCGCGCGCTGAACTCGCGCAGGCCGCGGAAGTCCACCAGCAGGCAGGAAGGCCGCGATCGCATCATCTCGACCCCGGCCATCATCGAACGCGGGACGGCATACGTGGTCTTCACCGTCCCGATCGACGTCAGCACCGGGTGGTTCGCGCCGTCCAGGGGGGCGTAGGGCAGGCCGACGGCACCCAGTTCCGACACGAACGCCTCGAACGCGGCGCGCAGCGCGTCGTCGCCGACGCGGGCCAGCGGGTGATCGGGAAGGTCGCGCCGCAGGGACGACAGCGCCTCGAAGGGGCAGTCCCACCGGCGCCGGTCGGCAACCGGGTGCACGCCCAGCAGGTCCAGCAGGCCGCTGGCGAACAGGATGCCGCCGCCGTTGCCGACCTGCACGCACGACAGGTCGCGGCGCGCCGCGAAAAGCGAGGTCGCCATTCCGGCCATCCCGGCGCCGATGACGGCCACGTCGAACAGCCTGGTCCGGTTGCCGTTCATCGCAGTTCCTCGCCGAACAGGCCGCAGTGCAGCGCTTCCATCAACTCGGCCTGCGCCAGTTGCTGGCCCCACAGGACCGCGTGCTGGCCGCCCCAGCGCTCCCGGAAGAAGTCGACGATCTCGTCCAGCCCTCGGCTCCCCTGGAAGTCGCCGTTCTGGTACAGGTGCGCCACGGCCCGCACTGCGCAGAACGCCCCCTGGCACGCGCCCTTGCCAATGCGGCTGCGCAGGCCGATGTCCGTCAAGGTCGGGGTGTCGCCCGCGGCCCTCAGAGCCTGGTACAGCGCGTCCAGCACGCTGCCGGAAACCATCTCGCACTCGCAGATCAGCGGGTCGTCGACGTGCAGCGCCGACATCCAGGATCGCGGCGCGCGGCCCGGCTCGGTCCACTCGCACTCGGGGGACACGGGAATCGGATCGGACGCGGTCAGGCAGGGGCGCGTGACGCCCAGGCGCCGGCAGACCAGGTCCGCGGCGCGTTCGGCCATCAGCCGGCAGGTCGTCAGCTTGCCGCCGGTGATGGTCGCGAAGTTCGACAGGCCGTCCGCCTCGTGGTCGAACAGCGCGAAGCCGCGCGACACCGTCCTTCCGTCCGATCCGGAAGGCGAGCCCACCAGGGGACGCACCCCCGCGTACGCGCGGATGATTCGCATCGTCTCCAGAGGGGGCAGCATCGGCGTCGCCTCCCTCAGGATCAGGTCCACCTCGTCCACGGTCGGGTGGATGTCCCGGAGGTCCTCCACCCGCGACGACGTTGTCCCGAGGATCGAAACCGTGCCGCCGGGCATCAGGATGTCGGCGTTCCCAGGGGGACGCAGGCGGTTGATCACGCGCCGCGCCAGCCGGCCGTGCGTGACCAGCAGGGTCCCCTTCGAGTACAGCATCTCGATCGGCGCGCCCGCCAGCTGGGCGACCTCGCGCGCCCACGCGCCGGCCGCGTTCATCACCTGCGAGACGTGGACCCTCTGCGTCGTGCCGTTCGTGCCATCCTGCACCACGGCGGCCCGGATCTCGCGCCCCTCGCGCTCGAACCCGACGACGCGCGTGCGCCGCATCAGCCTGGCGCCCAGGCTGCGGGCCTGCGCCATGCTTTCCAGCGACAGCCGGAACGGGTCCACGGACGCATCCGGAACCTCGTAGACCGCGATCGCCTTGTCCGAGATCGCGGGTTCCCGTGCCCGGGCCGTAGCGACGTCGACGGGGCGGGCGGTGATGCCCGCACGCGCGCAGAATCCCGGGAAGTCGCCGACGTACTTCTCGTCGTCTCCCTGCACGGCCACGAAGTAGCCGCCGGTGTCCTGGATCGCCCGGGACGCCACCCGTTTCAGGATGTCGCCCTCGATGCGGCACTCGGTGGCCGCATCCTGGTCGTGGGCCACGTACCGGGCCCCGCTGTGCAGCAGCCCGTGGTTGCGCCCGGACGCGCCGGCGTTGACGTCGTCCTTCTCGACCAGGATGCAGTCGACGCCGCGCAGCGCCAGGTCGCGAGCGACGGCCGTGCCCGTGACACCTCCGCCGATGATCAGGACCTGCGTTTCCACGTTTCCTCCCGGACGGCGGCGACTGTAGCCGATCGTTTTGTCGATTACAAAAGGAATCCGGGAGGTAGGGGGGATTCGGTCAGAAGGCTACTTCAGGCCCAGCGGGGTGAACTCGGTGCGGCGGTTCTGGGCGCGGCCCTTGGACGTCTTGTTGTCCGCGACGGGCTTGTCCTCGCCGTAGCCGACGGCCTCGAACCGGTCGGCCGCGATGCCCTTGCCGACCAGGTAGTCCCGCACCGACTCGGCGCGCGCCTGCGACAGCTTCTTGTTCATCTCGGCCTCGCCCACGTCGTCGGTGTGGCCTTCGATACGCATCCGCAGTTCCTGGAACTCCTTCAGGACGGCGACGGCCTGGTCCAGGATCTTGAAGGACGGCGACAGGATCTTCGCGCTGCCCGTGGCGAAGTTGATGCCCTTGATGGCGCCGGTGAACTTCTTCGCCTTCTCGGGCACGCAGCCCTGGTAGTCCTTCAGGCCGGGCTGGTCCGGGCACTTGTCGTCGATATCCACGACGCCGTCCTTGTCGCGGTCGGGGCAGCCCTTGTACTCCTTCGGACCGGCGTTGTCGGGGCAGCGGTCGTCCTTGTCGGCGACGCCGTCCTTGTCGCGGTCGGGGCAGCCCTTCGTGGCGGCGGGGCCGGCCACGTCCGGGCACGCGTCCTCGGCGTCCGCGATGCCGTCGCCGTCCTTGTCCGGGCAGCCCTTCGTGGCCGCGGGGCCCTGCTTGTCGGGGCAGGCGTCCTTCGAGTCGACGATGCCGTCGCCGTCCCTGTCCGGGCAGCCCTTCGTGGCCGCCGGGCCCGCGTTGTCCGGGCACTCGTCGTCGGCATCGACAATCCCGTCGTTGTCGCGGTCCGGGGGGGGGCGGCGGGGCCTTCCTGGATCCCCACACGAAGAAGTCCAGGCCCGCCAGCAGTTCCAGGTTGTTGGAGCCGCCCTTGTCCATGCCGTCGGAGATCACGTCCCGGATGTCGATGCGCAGGGCCATCCAGGGCAGGACCAGGCCGCGCAGGCCGATGCCCACGTGGCCGCGCGGGTCCGTGTCCTTGCCGAGGTTGTCCGACAGGTTGGTGTACCCGCCGAAGCCCGCCGACAGGAAGGGCGACCAGTTGCCCTTCAGCCAGTGGAAAAGCAGTTCCAGGTCATAGGCCAGCAGGTGGTTCCGATCGCCGTCGTTGTCCAGCGGCAGGTAGCCCAGTTCGACCTCCAGGGCCAGCTGGGGCAGTACGTGGACGCCCAGACGCAGGCCGGCCTCGCCGTATCCCAGGCCCTCGGGCAGGCCGTTCATGCGGTCGCCCAGGTCCCAGTCCCGCAGGCGGAGGCTGCCGCCGCCGAAGATGCCCAGGTATACGGCGGGGCTGGGGAATTCCGCCTTCGCGACCTCCGGGACGGCCAGGATCCCCGCCAGGGCGAAACACGGCAACAGGCGAAGCAACCGGTTCATGGCTTCCTCCTTCAAGGCAGGACGTCGCGCGAAGAGCCTTCGCGTCGGGCGTCTCCACGATTCTGATTCGTTTCGAGGATAGCACGGTTGCCGGAGGGGGCAAGAGGGGAGTAGGGAATCCCTGGAAACTAGAAATCCAATGCCAGGTCGCCGCCGAAGGTGAGGTCGTCCCGGGTGACCGTCGTGTCGTGCAGGCGCCCGGTCTGCGATCGCCACCGGAAGGACCCGCCCAGCCGCGCGTGCGTCCGGGGGAACCGGTACGACAGGCGCAGCCCGGTCTGCAGGCGACGGTCGGTGCAATGGACGTCGTCGGTGACCCGATCCTGGAAGCGGTCCGCGCCGTTCAGGCTCCAGGCGTCGTCGTACCGGAGATCGAACGCCAGTTCCAGGCCCTCGTAGGCCGCCCTCAGGTCCGCCAGGCCGGTCAGGCCCAGGGCGTAGTAGTAGCCCTCCCGCTGGAGGATCGAGGGGAACCCGTCGATCGAACGCCCCTGACGCCACGCGTGCAGCGCCTGCGACCGCACCAGCGAGAAGTCGGGATAGAACTCCACGGTGGCCGAGAGGTGCCACCCCTCCATCCAGCCGTCCACGTCCAGCAGCAGGCCCAGGAAGCCTGCGTTGGACCACAGGTCCATGCGTCCCCCGTACAGGCCGAACCCGTCGCCGGCCGCGACGTCGAAGCTGGTGGCGCCACCCAGGTACAGCGACCAGCCGTTCATCCGGCCGGCGGCGTCACGGGACAGGCCCTGCATGTACCCCCCCATGATGCCCGCGCGGGACAGGAACGTCGCCTGGCGAAGCCCGTCGCCGCCCGCCGAAACGGAGACCGCCAGCCGCGAGACGTTGCCCTGCGCCAACTGGTCCCAGAAGGTGCCCTCCCGGCCGGCCCCCAGGACGTTCAGCAGCCTCAGGTCCAGGTCCAGGAACGCGTCGTTGCGCCAGGAACCGGAGTCCCGCCCGGTGGCCGAGGTGCGGGTGGCGGTCCAGCCCAGCCGGAACCGGAAGTCGTGCGCCACGTCGGCCGGCATTCCCAGCGAGTCCACCAGGAGCGCGCGTCGCGGGGCAGCCCCGTCCAGCCGGTCGTGGATCGCCCGCAGCGGGCCCAGCAGGATGGCCAGGCCCCGGTACAGGGGAGAACCCGACGCGCGATCGAAGAAGGCCCCCAACTGGGCGACGGTCTCGCCCAGGGCCATCCCGCCGATCGAGGTGGTCACCACGTCGTTGATGGAAACCTTCTCCTTCAGTTCGCAGAAGTACTCCCAACCGGCGGCGCCCAGCGCGGTCAGGGCCAGGGACGGTCCCGGTCCCAGGTCGTTGGATCGGCCCATCTGGTAGGACAGCGAGCCCAGCAGGGGATGCGAGAGGTTGTTGTACCAGAAGGCGTTGTTGTCGAAGCGCACGTGTTCCAGCGTGATCAGGCGCTTGGCCATGTAGGACTCGTCGAACTCCGTGTCCCAGTCGGTCTCCTGGGTCGGGGAGATCATGTAGTAGATGGAGGTCTGGAAGACCAGGAACAGCAGCAGTTCGACCATCGCGCGGGCGTGTTTCGGGCTTTCGGGGAACAGGCCGGGATACAGCGTGTTGTGGTCGAACGCCTTGAACGACTTCCCCAGGCGCTCGCGCTGCTCGGCGGTGGGCAGCAGGTCGCGGGGGGACTCGATGGCCGGGGGATCCGGGAAGTCGAGGGGACCCGGCGAGCGGGCCAGCGCCCGGGGCTCGGCGGTCCGCAGGACCAGAAGGCAGCACAGCGCACGCACGAGGAGGATGCCGAGGCGCATGACGGCGGGCTGGCTGGAGCGGATCATGGATGGGGTTCCTAGCAGATCGGGGGCGAGGATTCAACGTCGGGGGGAATCACTTCCGGCGCGCCTGCAACAGCGCCGTCACCACCGGGTCGTCCGGGAAGGCCTTCAGGGCCTCCTGGGCGCGGGCCTGCAGCAGGGCCTCGTCGCCCTTGGCGGCGGCGGCACGCACCGCGTACTGGAAGACGCAGCGGGGCGCCCCGGGGGCCGCGACCACGGGGTCGGGTTCGAAGCCTGCGGCGCGCCCGGCCTCGGCGACGCGGCCTTCCTGCAGCAGGATCGACAGCACGTCGGCGCGCACGCACCGCGGGTCTGGATACAGGCGCGGCAACTGGGCCGCGATCTCGCGGGACGATCGCGACACCGACTCGTGGTCCCCGAAGGCCTCCAGGGCGGCGATCCTCTCCAGGCGGATGCGCAACCCGTCCGGGGTGCCGGCAGCGCGGGCCATCGCGCGTTCGAGGATCACGACCGCCTCGGGGGCCGACCCTGCGCACCGGAGGATGGACGCGGCGGACCGCAGCGCGCCCACGTCCGCCAGCGGGGAAGCCGCCGCCTCGCGGGCCGCCTGGGCCGCCTGTTCCTTGCGGCCCGCGTCCAGGGCGTCGCGCGCGGCCTTCAGGCGGGCGGCGACCTCGGGATTCGCGACCTCGTATCCCGGTCGCGAGGCGGGCGTGACCGACACCGCGTCGGGCCACGACTGCTGGACCCAGGCGAAACCGGACTCGCCCGACTTCAGGCGTTCCGCCAGCGTCTTGACCAGCGCGGGGGGCGGGGCGGCGAATCGATCCGGAGCGACCAGCGCGAACTTCCCGGTGCGCGCCAGCGGCTTGTCCGCCACGTCGGGGTGCACGACCTCGACGATCGCGGTGCGCCGGGCGTTCGTGAACGTCGCGACCACGGAGGTCCATCCCATCCGGATGCCCTCCAGGTGCCAGCCCCCGGCCAGCGTCCGGGGCGCGGGGTTCATCACCTCGGAGAAGTACCCGGAGGCGCCGGCCGGGATCACCGCAGCGGACTCCGGGGCGGGAGCCGCCTGGGCCAGGGCGCGGCAGGGCAGGGCGGACGCGGAAGCCACCAGCAGGAAAGCGACCACGCGCATCGGTTGCATGCGGACTCCGGGCTGGAATTCGGGAGGAGTGTACCAGAAGGGAGGCGCGTTCGCACCGAGGGGGGGGGATCACGCGTCCAGCTTGAGGATCATCACCTCGGCGTCCTCCCCGTCGCGGTAGTAGCGCGGGCGCACGCCGATCGGCTGGAATCCCAGCGACTGGTACAGGGACTTCGCGGGCACGTTGCCCTTGCGGACCTCCAGCGCCACGAAGTCGGCGTGATCGCGCCGGGCCTCGTCGAGGACCCGCGTCATCATCAGCCGGGCGATGCCCTTGCGGCGTGCCGCGGGGACCGTCGCGACGTTCAGCACGTGGTACTCCGGGCCGGCGACCCAGTAGATCGTGTAGCCCAGCAGTCGGCCGTCGGGGTCCCGCGCCAGCAGGGACCGCGAGAAGGTGTTGGTCGTCTCGCGCTCGAAGGCGGACTTGTCCCACGGGTCGGGGAAGCACAGGCGTTCGACCACCATGACTTCCGCGATGTCCTTCCGTCGCAGGGGGTGCAGCGTGATCCGCCCCGCGCGGGTCTCTCCGGCCTCTCTCGACGCCACCCTCAGCCTCCGGGCATCAGTCGCCCTGGATCTCCACGAACGACAGCACGGCCGGCTTGCGGTCCATCCTGCGGCGGAAGAACGACCGCAGCGACGCCGACAGCGTCTCCTCGATCTGCCGCTTCGTCGATTCCACCGGCAGGTCCGCCACCTGGTCCGCCGCGTAGCCCGCCGCCTCGTCCAGCAGCCCGTCCAGCGCCATCGGGATGCCGACCGTGTGCAGGTCCACGACCACCTTCAGCCGCCGGCGGCCCCGCTCGGCCTTCAGGTGCGCCGCGATCACGCCGGTCCAGCCGATGCGCCGCCGCTCGTCCAGCACCAGTTCGCCCGCGTCCCCGACCAGCGGCTCGTCCAGGTAGTGGAAGGTCAGCGGCACGTGCTCGGTCACCTGCACGTCGTCCTTCGTGACCTCCAGCATCCGTCCGTTCTCGATGACCTGGACGTCCCGGACGTCGTGTTCCGCGGCCAGTTCGGAATGCGCCCGCAGGAACGCGAACTCGCCGTGGATCGGCACGAAGGTCCGTGGCCGCACCAGGTGCAGCATCTCGGCCAGTTCGTCGCGCTGGGCGTGCCCGGACGCGTGGATCGGAGCGATTTTGTCGTGGACGATCCGCGCCCCCAGCCGTGCCAGGTTGTTCGCCATGCGGTGGATGGACCGCTCGTTGCCCGGGATCATGCGGGACGACAGCAGCACCACGTCGCCTTCCTGGATCCGCAGGTCCGGGTGGTCGTTGACCGACGCGCGGTACAGCACCGATCGCGGCTCGGCCTGGCTGCCCGTGCAGAGGACCACCACCCCGAAGCCGTGCATCCGGTGCAACTGGTGCGGGTCGACCAGGTCGGCCAGGGGCTTCAACTTGAAGGCCCGTTCGGCCGCCTCGTTGTAGACCGAAAGGCTCTTGCCCATCAGGCACGCCCGCCGCCCGCACCGCGCCGCCGCCTCGACCAGCGCCCGCACGCGGAACACGTTCGACGCGAACAGCGACACGATGACGCGCCCTTCCGCCTTGCGGAACTGGTGCTCGATCGCCTCGATGACCTCGCGCTCCGACCGGGTGTGGCCCGGGACCTCGGCGTTCGTGCTGTCCGACAGCAGCAGCCGCACGCCCTCGTCGCCCAGCGCCCGGAATCGCTCCGTGTCGAAGGCGCGGCCGTCCAGCGGGTCGGGGTCGATCTTGAAGTCGCCCGTGTGGATCACGGTGCCGACCGGCGTGCGCAGAACCAGCGCGTGGCAGTCGGGGATGGAGTGCGTCACGCGCACGAACTCGACCGTGATGCGGCCCAGGTGCAGCACCTGCCCGGGCGCCACGGGACGCAGGTCGGCCCGGGCGACCGCGCCGAACTCCGACGCCTTCAGGCGCATCAGTTCGCACGCGAAGGGGGGGGCATGCACCGGCACGTTCATCTGGCTGACGACATACTCGACCGCGCCGATGTGGTCCTCGTGGCCGTGGGTGAGGATGATGGCGCGGATGCGGTCGCGATACTCGGACAGCAGGTCCAGGTCGGGCAGCATCAGTTCCGCGCCGATCGTGGCCGGGTCGCAGAACTGGACGCCGGCATCGACGACGACCCAGTCGTCCCCCACCCCGTACAGGGTGAGGTTCATGCCGATCTCGCCCAGGCCGCCCAGGGGCAGGATCTTCAGGGTTGAATCCACCGTGTCACCGGCCCTTCAGGAGACGGCCGGCCTCCAGTGCGAAGTACGTCAGGATCAGGTCCGCGCCCGCGCGACGGATCGCCAGCAGCGACTCCATCATCGCGCGGTCGTGGTCCAGCCAGCCGCGTTCCGCCGCGGCCTTCAGCATCGAGAACTCGCCGGAGACCTGGTACGCGGCCAGCGGCAGGTCGAACTCGTCGCGCGCCATGCGGATCAGGTCCAGGTTGGTGCCGGCGGGCTTGACCATCAGGATGTCGGCGCCTTCCTCCTCGTCCAGCGCCATCTCGGTCATGGCCTCGCGGGCGTTGGCGGAGTCCATCTGGTAGGCACGGCGATCGCCGAACTTGGGCGCGGATTCGGCGGCCTCGCGGAACGGGCCGTAGAAGGCCGACGCGTGCTTGGCGGCGTACGCCATGATGGGCAGGTCCTCGAACCCGGCCTCGTCCAGTTCCTCGCGGATGAAGCCGATGCGGCCGTCCATCATGTCCGACGGGGCGACCATGTCGGCGCCGGCCTTGGCGTGCGACAGGGCCTCCTTGGCCAGCAGTTCCAGCGTGGGGTCGTTCAGGACCTGGCCCTTCTCGACGATGCCGCAGTGGCCGTGGTCGGTGTACTCGCACAGGCAGACGTCGGTGATGACGCAGAGGTCGTCGCCGTACTCCTTCTTCAGGGCGCGGATCGCCTTCTGCACGGGCGCCTGGTCGTTGTAGGCCTGGGTGCCCAGGGCGTCCTTCTTCTCGGGGATGCCGAAGAGGATGACGGCGGGGACGCCCAGTTTGACGGCCTCGCCGGCGGTCTTGACGGCCTCGTCCACGGACAGCTGGAACTGGCCGGGCATGGCCCCGATGGGGGTCTTCATCTTCTGGCCGGGCACGACGAACAGCGGGTAGATGAAGTCGTCCACGGACAGGCGGGTCTCGCGGACCATCCGTCGCAGGGTCTCGGTGCGACGGAGACGACGCATGCGGCGCTCGGGGAATCCCATCGGATCACCTCGCGAAATCGACGCGAAGGCAATAGCACGGGGGGGCGGACGCGGTCAAGGCTGGCCGCGGGGTTGCACGGCTTCCAGGGAATGCAGGTCGGGGGTTCGTCCCCCGGCCTCCGGTGGCAGGCAGGATCGGTTGCGGGAGGGCCGGGTCCCGGGGATGCCCCTCCGGGAACGGAGGCCTGCGAGGGCTCCGCCCCCACCGGCCTCCTGCTGTCTCCGGCGCGGCCGGGCGTCGGATTGCCCCTGCAAGGTGGCCGCGCCTCCGACGGCTCCCTCCGCGGCCTCCCCGGACCCGGCCCACGTTCCTCCGTGGACCTGTGGAAATCCTTTCGTCGACCGTGAGTCGATGGGCACTGCAGGAGGGTGGTCGTCCCCGCTTTCCGTCGGCCGCCTTCCTCCGCGGGATCGACGTTCCAGTTGACAAGCCTGTCGCGGTCGGGTACAAGTCTTCCCGCTTTGAAGCCCCTTGCCCGGGGGTGTAGCTCAGTTGGGAGAGCGCTTGAATGGCATTCAAGAGGTCAGGGGTTCGATTCCCCTCACCTCCACCCGGGACCCCTAGAAATCTTTCGGTTTTTCGGCCCTGATCTTCACCGTACCCCCCTCGAAATCCGCCTTGGGAGACGAAATGGGAGACGAAATTCCCGAGGTGTCTCCCGGGCCCGGACGCGCTTTACACCTTTCCGTTCGGCATGTTGAGGGCGGAACGGGCCTCTTCACTGCTTGATTCGAGTTCAAGAGGTCAGCAGACCGCATGGTTGACCGTAACATGATCATGTAGGACGCTTTCCGGAGTTTGCCGAGCGAGGCGAGAGTGGCAGCCCCCGTCTACGTCGTCCGGTGCGAGAAAGGCCACAGGACCCAGATGGACATCGACGAACTGGCAGATGTTCTCGAGTCTGGTCAGTGCTCCAGAGACCGCTGCAATTCGCCGATCGCGTCGGTGGCGCCCGATGGCTTTACGGTGGGTTGCGTCGAATGCCCCTGGGAGGAGTCCTGCGGATGGTTCGATGCGATGGGGTGGTTGTCGGCCGACTGCCCCAACTGTCGCTCGGGAGCCGAGACATCGGGCGACATCCGCTTGGTGGGGACGCGCTCCTACGAGGTCAAGCAGTATAGGAACTACGCGCCAGATGTGGACCTTCAGCCATTCGCCAGACCAGATCGGCCGGACTACTGGGAGGTCTTGGTCCACTACACCAAGCAGCCGAACTTCCTGGCGATCATGAGGTCCGAGCGCATCACGGCTCTTGCCACAGGCTACTTCAACGTACCCGCCGTCTGCCTAACCGAGGCTCCGGTGAGGTTCAGTGCCGAGTTTAAGAAGCGCTACGGTCCCTTCGGGATCGCCTTCAAGAAGAGTGACGTGCTCCGGGCAGGGGGAGCACCTGCGGTATACCTCCCGGACTCTGTCCTGACGGCCCAGTATGGCTTGGGCTTCTCCGTGGAGTTGAAGCCGTTCATCAACGTGCTGCGCATACCTTCCACGGCTCCCGCCGGGGCAATTGCCAAGAGGGTCGACTACCTTCATGACCGCGAATGGAGATTGCCCAAGGACCTGGCCTTCAGTGCCGTGCCGCCTATTGGGATCATCTTCCCAGATGAGGACGCCGCGCGGGGGTTCCACGGGCCGGGAGGCGATGAACTCATCAGGATCGGCTGGAAGTACGGCGAGGTCCGCATCTAGGCGACAGGATCGCATCCAAACCCTTTGGAATGCCAGCGTGCATCAGCCATTGACACCCCCCCAAATCGGGTAGGACAATCGGTCTCCGACAGCGGAGCACGCACTCGGGTGCTCGGGAGCATCAAATGGCAGAGGATCTGCTCAAGCGGTATCTGAGGATCATCCACGAGGCGGGCGCGCCCGGCGTTGAGCATGAGCGGCTCAAGCGAGAACTGCGAGCCTGGGCCATAGCCGAGGGCTTCGACACCGAGTACGACAGGCTTCCAAGCGGCTCGATTCCCGACGTGCTGAGGGGCCAGAAGGCCGGTCCGTTCCTGTTCTGCGGCGACGCCAAGGACTCGGCGAACGAGACGATCGAAAACAGCGAAACGTTGAAGCGCATCGGCGGGTACTTCGACGAGTTCGCCAGCCTGCTCGGCGACGACGGAGGCTTCAAGGGTGGCATCCTGGCTATCGCAACGAATAGCGAGGAGGAGGCCGACAACTGGGTCGGCGCTCTCAATGTCCTTGCGAAGCGCGCGGGAATGACAGGCAATGGCAAGCCCCCGAGCTTCCGCGTGTCCGAAACCAAACCCGGGGAGACCTGGGTGATCTGGTGGTAGTGTCCGGGACCCGTGCGCCGGGTCGGCCTTCAGGTAGACGTCCCTCCCGCCAATACCCGCAGCACGGGCACCTGCGAAGGCGCCCCGACGTAGTGGTTCTTGGCGGTCTTGCCGTGGTCCGCATGCCCCAGCGCGTCCCCGATCTTGGCGACCGCCTCGTCCACGACGATCCGGCGCAGGGATGCGTGGGTGGCCCGGAGCCCGTGGGGGCAGACGACGCGGACCTCGGCGTCCCGGCAGACCCGGTGGACCAGATCCAGCAACCAGCCCCCGGTCCTGGGCCTGTCCGACCGCTTCCAGTCCGCCCGCCTGCCGGTCTGGGTCCGCTCGTCGATCCCCCGGAACACGAACGTAGTCGGGTTCAGGCCGTCCACCAGCACGGCCAGGTCGCCGCGGCACGCGTCCGGGATCGTGATGGCTCGGACCCGGTGCGACGTCTTGACGGACCATCCCACGTCACCGACTTCGGCCTCCTCGCTCCGAATGTGGATGACGCCGGCGTCGAAGTCCACCGCGCCGGCCTGGATGTGCAGCAGTTCGCCGCTCGCGATCCCGGTCAGGATCGGAAGGGCGGCGGCGACCCGCTCCTCGGGCGTGGTGCGATCCAAGGCGGCGGCGAGGTAGCTACGCGCCTCCCCGAGGTTCCGCAACTGGGCCTTGCCCCGATTGATCTGTTTCGCCCCGGCCTTGGTCGCCCAGGGGAGGGGATCGGGCCGCTTCGCGACGTACTCCGCGACGATGTCCTTGGCGGTGTAGTGGTGCCGCACCCACCACTTCGAGGCGCGGCCCAGGGCCAGGAAGTACGACCGCCGGGTCGCCATCGACAGATCCTTGGGGGTCTTCCGGTTCCCGGACACCTGGGGCTCGGCCAGCAGGTTCACGTAGCGGTCGATGTGCGCCGTGGTCAGGCGCGTGACCAGCAGGTGGCCGGCGATCTTGTTCAGGGGCAGCAGCGCCCCCCGATTGGCGGACGCGGTGATCGCGCTGGCCGAGGTCTCCGTGTATTCCAGGAAGGCCTCGATGGCCTTCTCGACCGTGGTCTCGGCGGGGACGTTCAGTTCGCGCCGCGCGCCTTCGACTTCCGCCCGGGCCTCGTCTTCCGTGCAGCCCTTACGGCAGCGGCACCACGTTCTGCTGCCATCGACAACAACGGCGTACATCCATCGTCCGCGTTCTCGGTCCAGGTAGGGTCCGAGGATCTGGGTCTTGCCTGCTGGCCGACGTCCCATGCCAACCTCCCGTTCACGGATCCGGGCGCGCCCGCGAGGGCCAGCACGCTCCCGTCGAGGGTCACAGTTCCCTCGATAACCACACGAAAGCAACTGGATTGATTGGGAAACTGCACGACTCCGAGATCGAGGTGCAGGGGGAGCCGGAGGGTGGTTTCGCCCGGCGCTCCCTTCACGGCGTCCACCTCGGGGTCGAGGGGCTGGAGGAGCCCGGGAAGTCGTCCACGTCCAGGATTCCGCGGGCCTCGTCCAGGTCCACGATCACGGCCCGGCGGCGGTCGGAGCGCCCGTTGAAGCAGACCAGGTCGTCCAGGGCCTTGATGTACCCGCCCTGGCGGAACGCCTCGTCGATCTGGCGGCGCAGTGCCTTGCGATCCGGGACCTCGCCCTCGAAGCCGATCCGGCGGCAATGCTCGGTATAGGCGGCGTGGCAGGACGGGAAGTGCAGTGCGAGGCGACCGCCTTCGAGCACGTACTCCCGACCATGCTGCACCTTGCCCTGAACGGCCAGAACGTGCAGTTCCTCGATGAAGCGGTCCAGGCCGGTCTTAACGGTGCGACCGCCCGTCTCGAGCAGGTCCGCGAGGACCGCGTTGGTGGCCTCCACCACCCCCATGCCAGTGATGGGAACACCCCGGCTGGCGGCGTACTCGATGAACATCCGCAGCCCGAAGACCATCACGATCAGGGCATCGCGCACCCGGATCGGGACGGAGCGGCCTTCGAGAAGGTCGTCCGTGATGCCCCGGGCGAAGGCCACGCTGGCGGCGGTGTCGTTGGCCAGCAGGAAGCGGAGGATACCGGGAGCGAGCGACCCGAGGTCCACTTCCTTCAGGATCCGCATGGCCTCCGCGAACCCGGGGTTGGCCTGCAGCGCGTTCTTGTCGGGATTCGCGGACAGCATGCGCTCGACCAGAGCCGGCTCGATGGGGCGGGTCTCGCCGGCCAGGCAGACGGGCGCCGACAGGCGGTAGCTGTTCAGTTTCTGGTCCTGGCGGCCCCGCTCCTCGACCTCCCCGTCGTATAGGCGCCGCAGATACCGGTGCAGAAGGTTCCGGCGGTGCAAAGGCATGTCGAACGGCTTGTACTCGTCGATGAAGACGGGCGTGGAGTCCGTGGACGACAGCAGTTTGAGCAGCGCGAACTCGGTCTCCGTGGCGCTGAACGGCTCCGTGGAGGCCACGCCCAGCAGGGGCCAGAAGACCTCGGTGACGATGGACGACTTCCCGGACCCCTGGGTGCCCCAGATCATCAGGAAAGGGAAGTGCCCCAGGAGCTTCATCAGCCGGGGCCGCAGGGGCGCGGCGAAGAACCAGCCCAGGATCGGCAGCACCACGCCGGGGTGGTTCAGGGCCAGAAGGTTCGGCAGCACGATGGCCGCGATGGACGCCTCGGTGGCGGGGTCGATGCCCGTGGTCAGGCGGACTCGGGTGTGGAGGTGCGCGCCCGAGGGGACGTAGATGATCGGTTCCCGATCCGCGGGCGTCCCGTCCGGGGCCAGGACGACGTCCGGGGCAACCCACCTGGGGCCGGCGGGGGTGTCCAGGTAGCCCAGGTTCAGGGTGCCCTTGAAGGTCGGCACGTCCTGGTCGGCCACCAGGCGTAGCACGCCCTGGACGTTTTCGTCGGTCCCGGTCCACTGCAGGTCCACGGAGGGCAGCGTCCGCATGAACGCCGCCTTGGACTGCCATGCGTCCCGGGCGAACCGGATGTTCTCGAAGACCCGCCCGCCCTCGGTGGTGACGGTGGCGTCGACCACCTCGCCGCCCTCGACGCCGATGCGCCGGGTCGGGGTGACGGTGAACGAGGAGATGATGACCGGGTCGCCTTCGCGGCCAGGGGTCCAATAGAGCCCCTTCGCGACGAACACCTCGCCCTTCCGGGACATGGGCGGGTCGGCGCTGGCGGGCCCGTGGTCATTCGCATGGTCCTTGCCTCCCGGGCCACGCAGCAGGTCCTTCACGGTGGCCTTGGCGAGCTTGAAGCGGGTGCGCAGCAGGTCCGTGAACGCCTCGACATCGAGCCGGGAAGCGCCCCGCACCAGATCGACTGCAGGCGCCAGGGCGCCGGCCAGATCCTCCTTGGGGGTGTCGGTCGGAATGCGCTCGACCAGGAATCGAGGCAGCCGGGCAGCGTCGGCCAGGATCCGGTGCAGGGCCTCGGCCCCCTCCCGGGCCATGAACTCGTTGACGTCCACCTTCTCGATGCCGGCGGGCCGGGGCAGCGTCGCGATCCGGACGTCCCGCCCGCCCCGGAACAGGACGGACGCGGTTTCGATGGCACCGGCCTCGCCGGCGCCGTTGGCCTCGGAGTCGTTGCAGATGACGACGCGGCCCACCTTGCCGGTCAGGGCCAGGAGCTTGTCGTGGTCATGCCGACGGAACCGGGTGGTGGCCGGCGAGACGCACGCGATGCCGGCCTGGACCGCGGAGAGGCAGTCCGTGATGCCCTCGGTGATGAGGACGGTGTCCGCGCCCCGGATCCCGTCCTCGTTGTAGAAGTGGTCGTTGGCCATCAGGCTGGAGATGAGATCGGAAGAGCACACGTCTGAACTCCAGTCACCGAATACGAACTCGT
>CALJUR010000041.1 GCA_937975765.1 uncultured Myxococcales bacterium | reverse complement strand
AGATCGTATTCGGTGACTGGAGTTCAGACGTGTGCTCTTCCGATCTTTCCAGAAGAAGTTGTTGGACCACCTCGTCGGCGTGCTGGTCCAGGTGACCTCCAGGCCGCTGGTGATGGCATCGCCGCCCTTCCCGCTGCCGAAGGTGCTCTTCCAGCCCAGGCCCTGTTCCTCGATCGGCGCCGCCTCGGGATCGGGCCCCACGTGCGATGCCGGGCCCGCGCCGTGGGTCTTGCCGAAGGTGTGCCCGCCGGCGATCAGCGCGACGGTCTCCTCGTCGTTCATCGCCATGCGGGCGAACGTCTCGCGGATGTCCTTCGCCGCCGCGACAGGATCGGGGTTGCCGTTGGGGCCCTCGGGGTTGACGTAGATCAGGCCCATCTGCACGGCCGCCAGCGGGTTCTCCAGGTCGCGCTGGCCGCGGTATCTCTTGTCGCCGGCCAGCCAGGTCGTCTCGGAGCCCCAGTAGACGTCCTCGTCGGGCTCCCACACGTCCTCGCGCCCCCCCGCGAACCCGAACGTCTTGAATCCCATCGATTCCAGCGCAACGTTGCCCGCCAGGACCATCAGGTCGGCCCAGGAGATCTTCCGGCCGTACTTCTGCTTGACCGGCCAGACCAGGCGTCTCGCCTTGTCCAGGTTGACGTTGTCCGGCCAGGCGTCCAGCGGTGCGAAACGCTGCTGGCCTCGTCCGGCGCCACCGCGACCGTCCCCGGTGCGGTAGGTTCCCGCGCTGTGCCAGGCCATGCGGATCAGCAGCGGGCCGTAGTGGCCGAAGTCCGGGGGCCACCAGTCCTGCGGGGTGGTCATCACCTCCCGCAGGTCCCGCTTCACGGCCTCCAGGTCCAGGCTCTTGAACTCCCGGGCGTAGTCGAAATCCCGTCCCATCGGGTTGGACCTGGAGTCGTGCTGGCGCAAGATCCTCAGGTTCAACCGGCTGGGCCACCAGTCCCGGTTCGAGGTGCCGCCCTGGCTGCCATGGACCATGGGATTCCTCGTCTCGTCCGTCATGTCTCGTTCCCTCCGTAATTGGGTAGTTCTTGTCCGGCATCTGAAGATCCCCGGACTTGTCGGGCCTGTCAATAGAGGAAGCGGGACTATTCGTTTTCAATGGAGGGTTTCCAGACTTCCCAGACCCGGCCCACCAGGTCGGGTCCCGGCTTGAGGGTCAGCTTGCCGGGCCTCCATCCGGAGGGCGTTGCCTCGCTGCCCTTGCTGGCACGGACGTGCTGGTAGGCCTGGACCTGGCGGATCGTCTCGGCCACGTTGCGACCGACCGGCGGCGTCAGGACCTCGTATCCCTGCACGATGCCGTCCGGGTCGATGATGAAGCGGCCGCGCATCTCCACCCCCGCGTCGGGGTCGTAGACGCCGTAGACGGTCCCCACCCGGCCCCCGCCGTCGGAGAGCATCGGGAAGGGCACGCCGCCATCCACCATCTTCGACAGTTCATGGTCGTTCCACATCTTGTGGACGAACACGCTGTCCACGCTGACCGACAGGAGGTCCACCCCCAGCGCCGCGAACTTCGAACTTTTCTCGGCGACCGCCGAGATCTCGGTCGCTCAAACAAAGGTGAAGTCACCCGGATAGAAGCAGAGGACCACCCATTTCCCCAGGTGATCCGACAGCTTCACCTGCGTGAACTTCCCCTGGTGGTACGCCGGCGACACGAAGTCCGGCGCGGGCTTCCCGACCTGGATCATGCGTTTCACCTCCTGCGTCGCCAACGACGCCTTCCCCCCCGCCGGGGGGGATGCCTGGGCCGGCCCGACCGGTCCACCGGTCGGACGGGCGCACCCGACCTTGATCTCCTCGTCCGGCATGCGTCACCTCCCTGCGTCCGCGGCAGCGCACCGGCACCGGCCTTTCCGAACAGGCGCCCCGCCGCATCCCTGGTTCTGATGATCCTGCACGTGCGGGATCCGGCCGTCAATCGCTTTCGGGACAACACCCTGCGCAGCAGCGGCCGAAGGGGGTGTTTCGGGTCGTTTCGCGGACGTTCCTACAGGCCCAGGAAGACCATCGAGAACCCCGCCAGCGCCACGATGCCGCCCGCGACGGCGTGGCTGAAACGCTCCAGGCCGCCCAGGCGCAAGCGGAAGAGTCCCGTCCAGGCCATCGCGACGATCGCCGTCATGGCCGCCAGCGTGGCCAGCGCGTATCCAGCGGCGGTGCCGGCCGCCCGGCCCCATTCGCCGGCCATCGCGTCGGCGAAGAAGAGGGGGATCAGGGGCTCGCAGGGTCCCAGCACGAAGACCAGGAACAGCACCCAGGGCGTCAGGCTGCGCCAAGGCCGGGCTTCCGCGTCCCGGGGAGGCGGGTTCGCGGCCGCGTGAGGGTGGGAGTGGGGGGTGCCGTCGTCATGCGCCGGGTGTTCGTGCGGGTGAACGTGGACGGTGCCGTCGCCGTGCAGGTGCGCGTGTCCGTGCCGATCGTGGTGGCGCGCGTGGAACAGGCCCCAGGCCCCGTACGCCAGCCCGAAGATCAGCAGGCTCCAGCCCGCCAGCGCTCCCCGGTAGGCCTCCAGTTCCTGCACCTCCCCCAGGCCCGCCCCCAGCAGCGCCCCCAGCAGGCCCAGAAGAACGCTGGAGCCCACGTGGCCCAGGCCGCACGCGACGGTCAGCGCCAGCGTGCGGGGAAGATTCCAGCGCCTCGCCCGCCCGATGACCAGGAAGGGCAGGTAGTGGTCCGGCCCCAGCACGGTGTGGGCCAGACCGATACCGACGGCCACGGCGAAGGTTGCATCCATCAACGGACCTCGCAGTGCCCCTCGCCGTCGATGTGGCCCACGGTCGTGGACATGTGCGACAGGTACTCCCACAGGTCGTCGATTTCCAGGCTGCCGACGCCGTAGTGGTCCAGGGGAAGGGTCGCCACGGCGGCCAGTTCGGCGGCGGTGACCTCCCCGTCGGCGTTCGCGTCCGCAGCGGCGAGATCCTCGAAGCGCAGGGAGGGTTCCTCGCTGGCCGCGTCATCGTAGAAGAGGTGGTCGCCATGGATGGTGATCTGGATCGACGCGGTGGTGCCGTCCTCGACCTTACCGCCCGAATGGCACGGATCGTAGGTCGTGGCGTTCGTGAACCCCCACGAGAAGGAAACCGTGCGGTCCCCCTTCGTGGCCCGGCCCTCCACCAGGACCGACAGTCCGCCCGCCTTCATGCGCACGACGTCCGATTCGGTGGCGTTGCCGGCCACGCTGGCCGCCGTGGCGGGCGCGATGGAATAGGCGGTGTGGACGTATGCCCCGGCCGGGACCGCCGCCTCGGCCAGCACGCGGGGGCCGTCGAACGCGGACAGGTCCCAGACCCGGAAGGCGGGTTCCTCCACGACCGGCGCCCCGCTCGCCTCGGCCACCGTCAACTGCCCCAGGTTGACCAGGAACCGGTCGTAGTCGATGGCCCACCCGTCGACGAACTCGTCGGACGGGATGCCGTCCTCGATGTAGTCCTCGCCCCAGAGTTCCACCTTCAGGGTGCCGGATCCCTCGTCCGAGGAATCGCAGGCGGCCAGGGCCAAAAGGCCTGCCAGGATGGTCATGTTCAACAAATGCGCCGGGATCCTCATGCTCGTTCCTCCTTTCAAGACCCCCGCAGGGGCAATCCTCCCGATCAGCGGACCACGATCCCCCAGTGGTCGTGGCGAACCAGCGTCTTGGCCAGGATGTTGTGGGCCGTCGTCCCGGGGGCGATGGCCACCTGCCCGTCGTCGTCCTCGTCCAGGGCACCAAAGTCCAGGCCGTCGAAGAGCGTGTCGAATTCGGAGGGGTCGATGGTGTACAGCACCAGTGCAAGCGTGGCGACAGTGCCCTCCCGGACCGCCAGGACGAAGGGCCCGCCGACCATCTGCAGTCCTTCCTGCACGTCCAGTTGCGCATGGAAGTCCACGGTGCGGCCGTCCTTCCGGGCCACCCCTTCCAGCAGCGCCGTGTGCCCCGACAGTGGATCCTCCCCGGGCAGCCCGTCCGATGCCCCGGCCGTCCGGAAGGACAGGTTCATGCCGTGGTAGTCGCCTTCCAGCAGGGTGGCCAGGCCAAGTTCCGTGCCCGCGGACAGGTCGGCCAGGAAGGACCCCGGCAGTTCCCCGGTGACCTCGCCCCCGGCCTGGTGGCCTGGGTGGGCCATGGCCTCGGGCAACAGCCACCGGGCCAGCGGCTGCAGCCGTGCCAGCATGCCTCGGGCACGGGAAGTCGCGGCCGCGTGGGTCTCTCCCTCGATGGTGAACTCGATGTCTCCCACGGCCACGCGGGCGCCGGAGACGGACACCTCCCAGCCCAGGTCGTTCGTGCAGGGGACCAGTTCGTCCCCGGCCGCCACCACGGGCAGCGTCACCTGGGCGGGTTCGTCCCCTTCCGGACCGCAGGCATTCGTCACCAGCAGGGCCAGGAACACGGGCATCCAAGGGGAAAAGGGTCGCGATCGGTCCATGACTCCCTCCTAGAGGTACGCGGTCAGCACCAGTTTCGCGGTAGCCGGACAGGCCGCCGTGTAATGGATCACGGGGATGCTGCTGCGGGGCTTCGTGCGGTCGAACCAGGACGCGAAGTGGTAGACCCCGTCCATGGCGTCCGCCCCCGTGGCGTTTTCGACCTCCAGTACCAGGTCCCAGCGGTCGCCGCGCCACCCGAGGTGCAGGTCCAGCAGGGCATAACCGGCCGCCGTGGCGCCATGGGCCAGGTCCCTTCGCCCCGACCAGGACAACCGGGCGCCCCCGTGGACCCCCCGGTCCAGCCCCAGGTCCAGGGCCGCGCCCCCCATCCAGGGGGAGGATCCCGGCACGGGGTGCCCGCTGCGGTTGAAGCGCGCATGGCACCAGGTGACGTCGGCCTGGATACGCAGCCAGGGCAGGGGCGCCGCCTCCGCCGATGCCTCGACGCCCAGCCTCCGGGTCCCGTCCTGTTCCAGGTTGGTGTTGCTGACGTGGTCGAAGACGATCTCGCGTTGCAGGAAGATCCCGAATCCGTCCAGGCGCAGCCGGACGCCGCCGCCCGGCTGCACCTCCAGTCCCGCCTCGACCTCGTCGGCCACCGCGATGGCCGGCTTGCCGCCCCGGTAGCGGTCCAGGGTCCGATCCTCCACGCTTCCCTCCGGCAGGGCGGTCACGGACCGGGCCTCCGGGGTCCTGAAACCCCGTCCGTAGTCCGCGAACAGCGTCACCGCGCGGTGGACCGGGAACGCCATCGCCAGGCGCGGCGACGCCACCCCCATCACCTTGGACGCCTGTCTCGTTGCCAGTCGGTCGTCCACGTCGTAGACCAGAACATCGCCCCGGATCGAGGGTTGCACCTCCAGCCAGGGCCAGGGCTGCAGGCGCAACCCGGCCCAGACGTGGATCCCGTGGATGCGCGCCAGCAGG
Organism: uncultured Myxococcales bacterium; assembly: GCA_937975765.1. GTDB lineage: Bacteria > Myxococcota_A > UBA9042 > DTJE01 > DTJE01 > CAIZWN01. The sequence goes on along the minus strand of CALJUR010000041.1, from coordinate 21,208 downwards.
TCCCGATCGCGTCGCCAGGGCTCGCCCTCCAGGTCCAGGGCCTCCTCTTTCTGGTCGGCCTGGTCGAAACGCCAACCCATCCCGGCCAGGAAGGAGGCCGGGAAGCGCAGGGGCAGGCCCTGGTCCAGGTTCGCCGAGAAGCCCGCGAAAGCCGACTGAAGTCCCTGCAGCCTCGTGTCCCCCCGTTCCCTGTCTCCCAGGAAACCGGTGTAGTTGTCGATCAGTTCCAGGCCCCTGGCCCCTCCCCAGGCCACGGCCTTCAGGTCCGTGTCGCCCCGTCGGAACGAGAGGGTCACCCCCCCCTGTCCCCTCCAGGACAGGCCGTGCGCGCCCGTGCCGTAGGTGTCCCTGAATTCCATGCGGCCGGCCTCGACGTCCTCCAGGCGGACGGCTCCCGGGGACTCCCACCGGCCGCCCTGCCCGCCCCCGAAAATGCCCAGGCGCAGGCCCGGTGCGATCTGCCAGGCCCAGGCGCCGTGTGCGGTTCCCCGGACGGCCTCCCGTTCGGGCCCCGCCCCGGGGTCGAAGACCGACTCGCCCGCCACGAACGCCTCGGGCGGTCCCCCCGGCGGCGCCACGACGAAGGCCGCGCGGGTGCGCCCCCGGTGGGATGCGTCCACGCGCACCAGCCCGGGCCTCAAGTCCTCGGGCAGGCCCAGTTCAAAGTTCACGGTGCCCGCAGTTGCAAAATCGCCCTGTCCGGGCAGGAAGGCCCCCTTCCGGACCCGGACGGCCCGGATGGACTCGGGAACGATGCCGTACAGGTCCACGTAGCCGTGGCCGTGGACGTTTCCGCGCTCGTTCAGGGGGATGCCGTCCACCAGCACCTCCACGTCGGACCCGTGGACGGCGTCGAAGCCCCGCAGGAAGATCTGGTGGGCCTTCCCTTCGGCCCCGTGCTGCGCGATGCGAAGGCCCGGGACCAGGGCCAGGACCTCGCTGGAGGAGGCGGGGTGGGCAGTCTCGATGCAACGTCTAGGCACCAGGGAGGCGCCGCCCGACAGGGGGGCCTCCGATCCCCGGATGACGGTCTCGCCCGACGGGCTCCCGGGTTCTTGCCCGGGTTCGGCAGGAGATGCCGACCCCGGCTCGGTCCCGCCCGTCTGCGCGGCGGCGGTCGAGGACAGCAGGACCAGTGCCAGGGCTAGCAATTCCCGCATGTCGGGGACCTTACCACGACGAGTATTACGACTACAACCAAATTATTACCGTTCGGATAACCGGAGTGGAACCGCGAGCACTGCCCCGGTCCACTTCCCGCGGGAACCTTTCCTGCCTATACTCCCTCGCGGCTATCCCCCGTCACCCGTACCGTGGTGACTGGCGGACCGGAGGAAGGGATGCGGATGTTTTCGATACGGCACTGGAATTGACGCGCCGTCCGGGAGGCCGGTCGGTCTCCATGGAAGGCGCGCCTGAAACCGGATCTTCCGCCCGCCTGAGCACCCTCCCGGGGCCGCGGGCGGAACGGATCCGCCTGCAGCCAAGGAGGTGCACGAATGTCGACCGACTACCGTCCGATGTGGAAGGAACTGGGCCTCGATCTCGATGCCCACGACGCACTGCTGGGCGTCCTGGGACCGCTGTACCAGCAGACCTTCATGACGCAACCGAACCGCCCGGACGGCATGAAGTACTTCGATTTCGTGATGAGCGAGGTCCACGGCCTGCGCATCCAGGAGCTGGTGGAAGCCAGGAAGGCCGGCCGCAAGGTGGTCGGCGCGTTCTGCACCTTCGTTCCCGAGGAGATCGTTCTGGCCCTGGACGGCATCCTCGTCGGGCTGTGCGCAGGCGCCGAGTTCGCGACAGGCGAGGCCGAGAAGCACCTGCCTCGCAACACCTGCGCGTTGATCAAGGGCGCCTTCGGTTTCGCGCTGGCCCGGGTCTGCCCCTACGTTTCGGCCAGCGACGTCATCGTGGGCGAGAACACCTGCGACGGCAAGAAGAAGAGTTACGAGATCTTCCGGGACCTCGTTCCCCGCCTGCACGTCATGGACATTCCCCAGGTGAAGAGCCCCGAGGGCCGGGCCTTGATGCGGGCCGAGTTCGCGAGGTTCGTGGCCTTCCTCGAACAGATCACCGGCCGGGACATGAACGTGGAATCGTTGAAGCGCGGCATCGCGGCAGTCAACGCCAAGCGTGCCGCCATGCACCGGCTGGCGCGGCTGCGCGCCGCGGACCCGGCGCCGATCTCCGGGCTCGACGGCCTGCTGATGAACCAGGTCTACTTCTACGACGACCCCGCCCGCTTCACAGGCTCGGTGAACGCGATCTGCGACGAACTCGAGCAGCGCATCGCGCGGCAGGAGGGCGTGGTTCGCAAGGGGACCCCCAGGATCCTGGTCTCCGGCTGCCCGATGGCCGTGCCGAACTGGAAGCTCCCCTCCATCATCGAGGGCACCGGCGCGGTCATCGTCGGCGAGGAGTCCTGCGTGGGAGAACGCGGGACGCAGGCATTGACCGACGACACCGGGCGCACCGTGGACGAGTTGCTGGACGCGATCGTCGACCGCTACCTGAAGATCGATTGCGCGATCTTCACGCCGAACGATTCGCGGGTGGAGCACATCCTGGCGATGGCCGGATCGCTGAAGGCCGATGGTGTGGTCCACTACGGGCTGCAGTTCTGTTCGCCCTACCAGATCGAGGCCGGTCCCGTGGAGAAACGGCTGGAGAAGGAAGGCCTGCCGACGCTGCGCATCGACACGGACTACGGCCAGGAGGATGTCGGCCAGATCCGGACACGGGTCGAAGCGTTCATCGAACGGCTGCGGGGATAGGTCCATGCTCAGCGCCGGAATCGACATCGGATCGAGGGCGATCAAGCTGGTCCTGGCAAGGGATGGATGCCCGGTTCACGAGGCGGTGGTGGACACCGGCACGGACCCGCTTTCGGCCTGTCGGCGACTCCTGTGCGACTTCACGTGCGACCAGGTCACGTGCACCGGCTATGGCCGGCACCTCTTCCAGGAGCACTGGCCCGACGCGAAGGTCATCTCGGAGATCAAGGCGGTCGCCGCCGGCGCGACCACCCTGGTCCCCGGCTGCCGGACGATCGTGGACATCGGCGGCCAGGACTCCAAGGCGATCGCCCTGGACCCGGCTGGCAAGGTCCAGAAATTCGTGATGAACGACCGCTGCGCCGCGGGGACCGGGCAGTTCCTCGAGATGATGGCCACGGCACTGGGATGTTCGCGAGAAGCGTTCGTGCATGCCGCCCTTCGGGCCTCCCAGGGCCGGAAACTCTCCAGCATGTGCTCGGTGTTCGCCCAGTCCGAGGTGGTGTCGTTGATCGCCCGCGGAGCCCCCAGGGACGAGATGGCCCTGGGAGTCCACCAGTCCATCGCCAGCCGCACCGCCGTCCTGGCCGGAGGGGTGCCCCTGGAAGCCCCGCTGGTCTTCACCGGCGGCTGCGCGCGGAACGAGTGCCTGGTGCGCCTGATCTCCGAGGCGCTGCGACTGCCCGTTCACGTACCCGTTTCGCCGCAAACCGTTGCCGCTCTCGGCTGCGCGCTGCATTCCGTGGCATGATCCGCAATGGAATCCCTGTGCAACCGGGCACGGTCAGGCCATGATGCCGAGCATGTCCCACGGGAAGCGTGCCCCTTTACGTGCCGCCTCGAAGCCGGCTGCCCCGGCCTTCCTGGCGGTCCTCGGATGCCTGGTCCTGGCGCCGGGCTGCACCCGGAAGATCGCGCCTGTCCAGCCGACAGCACCCCAGCGCCCGGTGGCCTGCCCGGCCAGCGAACGCTGCAGCCAGCTCTTCTGCGACCAGGTGGCGATCCCGGGCGGCCCATTCACCATGGGCTGGGACGGCGAACCGCACGGCGTGCCCCCCGACTACTTCGGCGGACTCGACCGGTCGGGGGATCCGCGACCGGCCCACACGGTGGTGCTGGAGCCGTTCTGCATCGACCGGTACGAGGTGACGGTCGAGCGCTACGAGGCTTGCGTCCAGGCCGGCATCTGCAGCCCGGACGCGGGCCCCGGTCGCACGGCATCCGGTGGGGGTTCCTTCCGGACCCGCGTCAACCACTACCCGGAACCGTGCATGGATCGTGGTGAGCGCTGCCCGACCTGCCCGGTGAACTGCCGTTCCTACCGGCAGGCCCGGGACTACTGCGCCTGGATCGGCCGGAGGTTGTGCACCGAGGCCGAGTGGGAACGGGTCGCCAGCGGCTCGGGGCCGGCGAAACGCCCCTATCCCTGGGGTTCCGCGACGATCGACTCGTCCCTGGCCAACGTGGCAGGAACGGGGCCGGGGTACGTGCTGCCCGTGGACTCCCTCCCGGCCGGCGCATCGTCCGAGGACGTTTTCAACCTGGCGGGCAACGTCTTCGAATGGGTCGAGGGGACGTACCGGGAGTATCTCCACCCCGGGGGAGACCCCCCGCCAGCGACCGCCGGGGGGACCCTCCGGGTCGGTCGCGGAGGATGCTTCCACACCGACATCGGGTACTCGAGCTGGGACCGGACCACCTTCCATCCCGACTTCGACTGGGGATGCATCGGGATCCGCTGCTGCGCCTCCCCCATCGCCCAGGAGGAGTCTTCCGCCCGCCTCGTGGCGTCGCGAATCTCCCTGCCGCCTGCCGGGCGGAACCCGGCGGGAACGGCCTTCCAGCGCCTTCTGGCGACCCGCCGATCGACCCGCGACTTCAGCCGCGAGGCTCTGGCCCAGGAGGAGGCATCGGACCTGCTGTGGGCCGGCCAGGGGTCCACCGGCCCGGAAGGCGGCCGCACGGCCCCGTCGGCCGGGGCCCTGCATCCCCTGGAACTGCTGCTGGTGGTCTCGCGAGTGGAGGGCCTGGAACCCGGGGTGTACCGGTACGATCCCGCGGGGCATGCGGTGTCCCTCCTGGCTGCCGGGGAGTTCGCCCCGTCGCTTTGCGGTGCCGCGCTTTCCCAGGAGGCGATCGGCGAGGCAGCCGCCATCATCGTCCTGATCGGGCTGCACGAGCGCACCGCGATCAAGTACGGGGATCGCGCAGAACGCTACGTGCTGCTGGAGGCCGGCCACGCCGCCCAGAACATCCTCCTGCAGGCCACCGAACTGGGCCTGGGCGCAGTTCCCATCGGGGCTTTCCAGGACGAGGAGGTCCGGCGGATCCTGGGCACGGCGGCGGCCCCGATCTACCTGGTTCCCGTCGGGCGCCCGGGGATTTGAGGGTACCGTCCAGCCCGTCCCTCCCCCTTCTTCCGCGGGTCCAGGTCTTGACACCGCGGCGCCCAGGGGTCTAATCCCCCGTGCGTCCCGTTGCCGGTGCGGCTTGCATCGGGACACGATTCGCAACGGGGAAGGTGGACGTGAGCGACGAACGCGACGACGTGCACGACGACGCCGAAATCGATCCCGAGGGACTTGAGGGCCCGGTGCTCTTCTACAACGAGGTGGTGATCGACCACTTCATGAACCCCCGGAACGTGGGCGAACTCGCCGGTGATGAGGCCGACGGGTTCGGCCTGGTCGGCGACCCGTCCTGCGGCGACCAGATGAAACTCTGGATCACCGTGCGGGACGGCAGGATCGCCCGGATCGCCTTCAAGTCCTTCGGCTGCCCCGGCGCCATCGCGACCAGCAGCATGCTGACCGCCCTCGCCGAGAACCGGACCCTCGACGCGGCGCGACGCATCACCGATGACGACGTCGTCGAGGCGCTGGGCGGCATCCCGGAGAAGAAGAGGCACTGCTCGCTGCTGGGTGTTCGTGCCCTGCAGGCGGCCATCGACGACTGGGAGAAGAGGCGGTCACTGCCATGATCTACCTGGACCACAACGCCACCACGCCGATGGCGCCCCGGGTGTTCGAGGCCATGCTGCCCTACCTGAAGGAACGCTTCGGGAACCCGTCCAGCCCCTACCGATTCGGCAACGAGGCCAGGACCGCGGTCGAGCGCGCCCGGAAGCGGATCGCGGACCACGTCGGCTGCCGGCCGGCGGAGATCGTCTTCTGCAGCAGCGGGACGGAGGCGGACAACCTGGCGCTGCGCGGCGTGGCCCGTGCGCTCGGCTCGAAAGGTCGACATGTCGTGGTCTCCTCGATCGAGCACCACGCCGTGCTGAACACAGGCAGGTCCCTCGAGGCCGAGGGATGGCAGGTCACCCGCGTGCCCGTGACCGCGGACGGGGTCGTGGACGCCGATGCGCTGGCCCGCAGCCTGCGGGCCGACACCGTCCTGGTCAGCGTCATGCACGCCAACAACGAGACCGGGGTCGTCCAGCCGGTCGAGGAGATCGCCCGGCGGGTGCATGGGCGGGGCATCGTGTTCCACACCGACGCGGTCCAGTCTGCCGGCAAGCTCCCGGGCCCCCTCGCCGGCCTTGGCGCGGACCTGGTCACCGTCTCGGCGCACAAGCTTTACGGGCCGAAGGGGGCGGCGGTTCTGTACGCCCGCCGGGGTACCCCGATCTCGCCCGTCACGACCGGCGGCGCGCAGGAACTGGGCCTTCGCGCGGGCACGGAGAACGTCGCCGCCATCGTCGGGTTCGCGGAGGCCATGGCGCTGGCCTTCGAGGGGCAGGACGTCGAGGGCCGGCGGCAGGCGGATCTGCGCGATCGTCTCGAACTCGAAGTCCTGGCGGCAGTCCCCTCGGCGCGGGTCCACGGCGCGATGGCGCCGCGCGTTCCCAACACCTCCAGCCTCGGTTTCCAGGCCGTCGATGGCGAGTCCATCGTCCTCGGGCTGGACGTCCAGGGGATCTGCGTTTCGACCGGATCGGCCTGCTCCACCGGCGAACCCGAGCCCTCCCACGTCCTGCTCGCCATGGGGCTCTCGCGGGAGGAGGCCCAGGGGACCATCCGCGTTTCCCTGGGCCGCGGGACCCGCCCGCAGGATATCGACCTGGCAGTTCGGGCGCTGGCGGGAACGGTCGCCCGGCTGCGGCAGATCTCCAGCGTGGGAGGCACGGCCGGTTGAACACCTTCCTGGATTGCGTGCCTTGCTTCCTCCGCCAGGCCCTCCACGCGGCACGAAACGTCACCCCGGACGTCGCGGTGCACGAGCGCATCGTCCGGGAGGTGCTGCGCATGGCGGCGGACCTGGACCTCGACCAGCCGCCGCCCATCGTCGGGCAGGCGATCCATCGGCGTCTTCGCGAACTGACGGGGGTCGAGGATCCCTACCAAGTCGCCAGGAGGCGCTTCAACGAGATCGCCATGGCGGCCCTGCCCGAGTTCCGGGAACGGATGCGCATGTCCGCCGATCCCCTGTGGACGGCCGCGCGCCTCTCCGTGGCGGCCAACGCCATCGACCTGGGGGTCTCCCCTACCCTCGACGAGGGCGATGTCCGGGCGGCGCTGGGCGGCCTGCCCGAGGAGGCGCCCCGCGGAGAATGGTCCGGGTTCCTGGCCGCGTCCGCCCGGGCCAGGGACATCCTCTACCTGGCCGACAACGCGGGCGAGATCGCGGTCGATCGCCTGGTCATCGAGGCCCTGGGGCCCGGCCGGGTCACCGTCGCCGTCCGCGGGGCGCCGGTGCTGAACGATGCCGTCCTCGACGATGCCCGGCAGGTGGGGTTGCACGAGATCGTCCCGGTGATCGACAACGGATCCGATGCCCCGGGAACCCTCCTCCGCGATTGCAGCGCGGATTTCCGGCGGCGGTTCGATCGCGCGGACCTGGTCATCGCCAAGGGCCAGGGCAACTTCGAGACACTCAGCGGGTCGCGCGACGGCATCGCCTTCTGGTTCAAGGTGAAATGCCCCGTCATCGCCCGCCACGTCGGCCTGCCGGTCGGCACGCACGCGCTGCTGCCGCCGGCCTTCCGGGCATCGTGAACCGCGTCAGCGCCAGTACAGGTCCTCGTCCGGCTCGCCGGTGACCTCGGCCTGGATCGGGTGGACCAGTCGCACGTAATCCGCGAACTTCATCTTCACCACGGTCAGGTGGTCGCCCGCGTTGAACTCGATGTCCTCGTCCAGCCACAGCAGCGGGTCCGCGATGACCGGCATGTCGTACAGGACGCCGAACGGCGGCATCGCGCCCGGCTCGCAGTCGCCGAAGATCGCCGCCAGGTCTTCCTCCTTCTTCAGCCGGACGTGGCTGGCGCCCAGCGCATCCTGCAGTTTCCGCGGGCTGACCCTCTGGCTGGCAGCCACGGCAACCATGTACGTTCGCCCGTCGGCATCCACCACGATCGTTTTGACCATCGTGCGGGCGCCGACGTGCGCCGACCGGGCCACGTCCTGCGCCGAGTAGGCCAGCGGGTGGTCCACGGCGGTGTAGGCCACCCCTTCCCGCTCCAGGAACGCCTTGAGCCTGCTGCATACCGGCACGGCACACCTCCTCGACGTCGGGTTCGGTTCCAGTGTAGTGCTGCGCGATCCGCCCGGGTCCCCTAAGGGCGCGTTCCGCCTTCCGCGACGCAGGGATGGATGTCGGGCCGGGTCCCCTTGAGATCCCTCGTCCGCGCGGGTACCCTTCGCCGACCCGGGAGGATCACGTGGACCCGTCCCCCGTCGCCCGAAAGACCTGCCCGCGCTGCCGGCGACCCGATGCGGCCTGCTGGTGCGCGGACCTTCCCGTGGTCCCGACGCGGACGCACGTCGTCTTCCTGCAGCATCCCCGGGAGTCCCGGGTCGCCGTCGGCACGGCCCGCATGGCGCACCTGTGCCTGCCCAATTCCGAACTGCACGTCGGCATCGAGTGGGAGGAGGATCCGGGATTCCGGAAGGCCATCTCCGACCCCCTGCGTCCCGCGGTCCTGCTGTTTCCCGGTCCCGAGGCCCCGGACATCCTCCTTGGGCCCCCCGGCCACCCCGTCACCCTGGTGGTCGTCGACGGTACCTGGTCGCAGGCCGCCAAGCTGGTCCACCGGAACCAGTCGCTGAGGGCCTTGCCGCGATACGCCTTCCGTCCGCCCAGCGCCAGCGAGTACCGGATCCGCCGCGAGCCCGCCGAGGACTGCGTCTCGACGATCGAGGCCCTGGTGCACGTGCTGGGCGTGCTGGAAGCGGATGCCGAGGGGATGCGCAGCCTGCTGGCACCGTTCCGCCGGATGGTGGACTTCCAGGTGCGTCATGCCGAGGTGTGCCACGCCCCCCGGACGCGCGTGCGCCGCCGTCCCGCGCCCCCTCCTCCGGCGCTGCCGGCAGCGTTGACCTCCCGTCCCGGGGACCTCCTCTGCGTCGCCGGCGAGGCGAACGCGTGGCCCCGCGCGGCGGCCACCGGGATCCCCGACGAACTGGTGCACTGGGTCGCGGTGCGCCCCGCCACCGGCCAGCGCTTCGAGGCGATCCTCGCCCCGCGGCGCCCCCTGGCGCCATCGGCGGCAGGCCATTGCGAAATCCCGGCCCAGCGCCTTCTGGCGGGCGAGTCCTGGGAGTCCTTCGCCGCCCGGTGGGCGTCCTTCCTGCGCCCGTCCGACGTCCTGTGCTCGTGGGGCTGCCATTCCACCGGCCTGGTGACAAACGAGGGCGGCTGTCTGCCCGAGGTCCGCATCGACGTCCGCCAGGTCCTGCGGGAGTTCCACCGCCGGAAGATCGGCTCGCTGGAGGACTGGCAGGCCGCGCACGGCGGGCCGACGGAGGCCTGCGGCCAGGGCCGTGCCGGCACGCGACTCGGGATGCTGACGGATGTCATCGCGCGGCTGCTGGAGACCCGCCTATAATCCTCCGCACCGGAGGATGACATGGCCTTGCAAATCGAAACGGATGCCGTGGTGGTTGGGGCGGGCTCGTCCGGCGCGGCCGCAGCCTGCTGCCTTGCCGAGGCGGGGCTTCGCGTCCACCTGCTGGATGCCCGCCCGCTGGACCGGGCCGGGGCGACCTGGTCCGACGACCTGCCCCCCTGGATGTTCGACCGTGCCCGGATCCCGCGCCCGGCCTGGCCCGAGGCCCGCAACCACGACGTGCCCTACCTCCTGATGTCTCCCTCGGGCGGGCGCGTCCGGCTGGAGGCCAGCCCGATGTGGGCGGTGGACGTGCGCCTGCTGTCCGCCCGCCTTCGCCAGGGTGCCGTCGATCGCGGCGCGATCGTCTCGCCCCGGACGCGTGCCGGCGAACTGCTGTGCGACGCGGATGGGCGGCCCCACCTGCTGCATGCGGAGGCTCTTGACGGGACCCGGCGCGAGACCCGCGAGTACCGCGCCCGCCTGTTCGTGGATGCCGGCGGCATCGGGGGCGTCCTGCGCAGGCAGGTCCCGGCCCTGGCGCGCTGCTGCCCCGACGTCGGCGTGGGCGACCTGTGCTCGGCCGCGCAATACGTCTGCGACATCGCGGACCGGTCCGCCGCGGCGGCCTTCCTCGGGCGCATCGGCGCGATGCCCGGCACCTTCATGGCCTGGGCCGGCGTCAACGGGGGCTTCTCGACCTGCATCCTTCACCCGGACGATCGCCTGGACGAGATCGGCATCCTGACCGGGATGGCCTGGGACGGTCGGACGCCGGGAGCGCGCCGGATGATGGACGAACTGCGGCACCAGCATCCCTGGATCGGGCCGGTCCGCTTCGGCGGCGAGGGCCTGATCCCGATCCGCCGGCCGTACGAGCGCCTGTCCGCCCCCGGGATCGCGCTGGTCGGGGATGCGGGCTGCCAGGTCTTCCCGCCCTCGGGATGCGGCATCGGCAGCGCGCTGATCGCCTCCCGGATGCTGGCCGATTCCGTTTCGGGCCACGACGACCCGGGTTCGATCGAGGCCATGTGGGCCTACCAGGCGGCGTTCCATCGGGATCGCGGCGCGGTCCACGCGGCCTACGACGTCTTCCGCCGGATGACCCAGTCCCTGTCCGGTCCCGAGGTGTCCGGGCTGCTGGAATGCGGCCTGATGACGGCGGGCAGCGCCACCGCCGCCCTGGACCAGAGGATGCCCGCGATGGGACCGGGCGACCTGGCCCGCACGATCGCCGGCGCCGCCCGCAGGCCGATCCTGGCCGCCCGGATGTCCGCGGCGCTTCCCCGGATGTTCGCGGTGCACGCCGCGCACGCGTTCCATCCCGCAAGGCCCGACGAGGCCGCGCTGCGCCGCTGGTCCAGGCGGGTCGCCGCACTGGTCGGGGATCGGCCCGGCGTGACCTGAGGCTGGCGAGGGACGAGGAGACCGGGGACAACGGGGCCGGCCGGGATGCAGGGCGGGGCCCCCGCGCTCCGCCCAGGGCGTTCGACCTGCTCCAGGAGACAGGGAATCGGGGAGGCGGGGGACGGGGCCCCCGCCCTACAGCGCCCGCTCGGGTTGCGCCAGGATTTCCAGGAAACGGTCGACCCGGTAGCCTGCGGCGCGCGCAGCCTCGAAGGCACGCACCTGCAGCGCCTCGACCACCTGCCGGTCCGCCCTGCCGCCCTCGTACCTCGCGACCCGAAACAGCCAGGCCACGAGCTCCTCGAACGCCTCCTGGTGGAAGTACTCGACGCCGTCGTGAGCGTGCAGCCGGATCGCCGTGCGGGCCAGGGGACTTCCGAGCAGCCTCGAAAACACCGCGTGCAGGCCGCTGGCGGCCATTTCCTGGAACGCCTCCCGGTTCTCCAGCACGGTCCTCAGCAGCAGCCTCCCGGGCACGTGCGCACCGTTCGCCCCGGCCTCCTCGATCGCCCCGGACAGCCCCAGGTCGTCCAGCCACCCGGCATCCCCCGTCCCGCCGCCGGACGCGGACCACGCGCACGGCAGGGCCAGGCAGGCCAGGAGCACCCGCCCCTGCGACGAGTCCAGCGCCTCGCCGCCCTGCCCTGCCGCGTCCAGCCGGATCGCGAAGGCCTCGGCCGCCCGGGCCACCGCAGCCGCGTCCGCCGCGTTTCCCTCCCGGGTCGCCAGGGCCTCGGCCAGCGCACGCACCCGTGCCTGCAACGTGCGGATCGCCTCCAGTCGGCGGGACGTCCCCGCCTCCTCCCGGCCCGCGACCGCCATCGTCCCGGCCGGGTCGAACAGTCCCGCCAGCGCCTCGTGCACCGGCGCGTAACGGACCCTGCGAAACGTCCCTGCCAGGTCGGCCGTGCCGGCACCCGCCAGATGCTGCTCGACCTGTTCCCAGGAACCGCGGTCATCGTCCCGGATCTCCCGGAAATCCAGGAACGCCTTGTATTCGTATGCGCCCAGCTGGATGTACAGCCCCTTCTGGTCCAGGTCGCGCCCCGCTCGCAGGAACTCCAGCCCGGTGGCCCCGTCCCGGAACGCGTAGAACACTCCGGGCGACGGGTCGAACTGCAGCGCCTTCCCCAGCGTGGTGCAGGACGTCGCCATGCCGCCTCCCGCGTCCTTGTGCGCCATCGCGGTCGACGTCCGGATCCAGCCTGCCGTGGACGCGTAGCGGTTGTGGTACAGGATCAGGCCCCGCTCGTCCCCGGCACGGTTCGAGTACGCGAAGACGTCCTCGTTCACCCGGTCGCCCGCGAAGAAGTCGTAGAAGGCGAAATTCTCGGACCCGCTGAACAGGTACCGCTTGCGCATCAGCGGGAAGATCGCACGCTCGTGCACCCCGACCAGGTGCTCGTCCACGGGCTCGTCCCAGCGGGCCTTCCGGAACTCCATCCCGTACTTCTCGTGGAAGCCCTCGACCTGTCCGTGACCGAACATCGGCAGCCCGGGCATCGTCGCCAGCAGCACCGCCGCCCCGACGTACTTGCCCTCCTTGCCGAACTGCTCCACCGCGGTCAGCTCGTCCGGGTTGTTCATGAAGTTCACGAACCGCTTCAGGATCTCGGGGTTGAACTCCAGCACGTTCTTCACGGTCTGCCGGTAGTTCGCGTTGTCCTCGTTCTTCAGCATGTTCATGAAGGCGCTGTTGTAGACCCGGTGCATCCCCAGCGTCCGCACGAAGTAGCCTTCCATCAGCCAGAACGCCTCGGCCAGCAGCAGCGTGTCCGGCGCCTCCACGGCCACCCGGTCCACGACCTCCCGCCAGAACTCCACCGGGAAGACGCGGTCGAACTCGGCCTGCGTCATGCCGTGCTCGGCCCGCGATGGCACCCCGTTGCCCTGCCCCGACTGCGGGTACCACAGGCGCTGGTAGTGCTTCTTGGCCAGCGTCATCGCGGCGTCGAACCGGATGATCGGCGAACGACGCGCCACGTCGAGGATCGTCCGGATCACGGCCTCCCGCACCTCGGGCAGCAGGTAGTCCAGCTGGGCCGTGTCGTTCCAGGGCGTGCTGGTCCCGTCGTTGCCGTGGTACAGGTACCGCACCCGCCCGGTCGCGTTGTCCACGTGCTGGAAGACCACGGCGGCGTCGCGTTTCTCCCAGTACCCGTCCTCGATGCGCAGGCTGATCCGCGGATCGGGCGACACGTCCGGCCCGGTGAACCGGTACGCGGGATACGGCGGCCACTCCGACTGGATGAACCAGTCCGGGTGCTCGACCGTCCAGCGCGAGTAGAGGCCCGTGTGGTTCGGGACCATGTCGCTGGCCAGCCGGATTCCCCGGGTCGCCAGCCGGTCCTTCAGCCCCTGCAGCGCCTCTTCCCCCCCCAGGTCCCAGGCGACCTGGTAGTCGTACAGCGAGTATGCCGACGCGATGGCATCGGGGTTGCCCGCCACCTGCTTGATCCGCTGGGAGGCGGGCGACCGCTCCCACAGGCCGATCAGCCACAGGCCGGTGAATCCCCACCGCGCCAGGCGGTCGATCTCCTCGTCCGGGATCTGGTCCAGCCGCTGGATCGGTCGGCCGTATCGCCGCGACATCTGGTCCAGCCAGACGTAGACCATCTTCGCCATCAGCACGACGTTGGACATCCAGTCCGCATCGCGCGAGAACGCCTCGTATTCCGGGTACCCCGCCGCCATGCCCCCGGCACCCTGGAACTCCAGCACCTGCGCCGGCCCTCCCCCGCCGCCGCCCCACTCGCGCTCCTCTTCGCGCATCACGTCGAAGGCGACCTGGATCTCGGACAGGATCCCCGGGGGCAGCAGGTCCGCCCAGCGCTCCCGGATGTACTCCATCTGGCCGGCCAGCGAGGTCGGCGACGCCAGGATCGGCGCACGCAGAAGGTCCGGCAGCGTGTCCCCGCGGGGGTTGACCCCGGGCGCGCTGCGCAGGAAGGACTCGACGATCGCCACCAGCCTCCGGTAGGCCGTCTTCGCCTCCAGCGGCGCGTCGTCCAGCAGCACCCGGAAGTCCTCGATCGCGGGGTTCTCGGCTGCCACCCGCAGCAGCAACATCTCGCGGACGACCCGATCCAGCCGGCGTCCCTGCAGGCCCGCCCCGGACAGGAAATCGCCCGCCGCGACCGCGCCGTCCAGAACGGGCGTCGCCGGGAACTGCTGCACGAAGCCTCTCTCGCAACGCTCGACTTCGAGGGAAGACGCCGCCTCACGGGCCTCGCGCTCGGCCTGCAGCAGCACCCCGGGCTGCATCTCGTCCGCGTAACGCGCGATGACGTACCGCAGGATCCGGGTCTGCAGCGCGTACAGGCGCATCAACCGCGCGTGCACCGGCCTCCCCGCCCGGTCCGGCTGCCGGTTCAGGCGCGTCGCCGCATGGCGCAGGAACATGACGTCGGGGACGTTCCCCAGCGCCTCCATCTCCGCGCGGACCCGGCCCAGTTCCAGCCGGTCCCACATGGCCTGGGAAATCTGGATCTCGTAGGGAAAGTAGTCGTCGTTCCGCCGCATCGCTCGCCTCCGCACGCGGCGGATCCTAGTCCTGTCCGGGCTCGCGGGGAAGCATCCCGTCCGCGCGCACGGCGGCCGGCCCCGTTCGCAGCGTCACCCGGAGGATCTCGCCGGGCGACCACAGGCGCATCCGCGGCCCCCAGGTGCCCGCCCCGCGGGACACCAGCAGCGTCATCCCGCCGATCTCGTAGGCCCCTTCCATGTAGGGGTGCCACAACGCCGCGAAGTACCCGAACGGCCATACCTGCCCGGCGTGGGTGTGGCCGGACAGCATCAATCCCACGCCCGCCCGGGCCGCCACATCGGGATGCTCCGGCCGGTGCGACATCAGCACCGTCGCGACCCCCTCCGGCCTTCCCGACAGCGCGTCCCGGAGACGCTGCCCCTCCTCGGGCCGCGGGAAACCGCGCCGGTACGAATCCGCGATCCCGGCCACCACCAGTCCCGGCCGCACCGTCTCCCATCCGGCCTCGATCAACCGGATCCCGGCGTCGCCGTAGAACGCCCTGTTCTCGTCCCGGCTGCGGTGCTCGTCGTGGTTGCCCGTGACGGCGTACACGCCCATCGGCGCCTTCAGCCGCGCCAGTTCCGGAACGAACACCCGGTCCGCGTCGGGAGGCCCGTCGCCCTCGACCACGTCCCCGACCAGCAGCACCAGGTCGGGCCGCAGGTCCATCACCTGTTCGACCCGCCCGCGCAGCCAGCCGGTCCCGATCACCGGGCCCAGGTGCAGGTCCGACAGCACCGCGACCGTGGTCCCGTCCAGTTCCCGCGGCAGGCCGGGCATCCGCACCTCGGCATCCTCGACCACCGGCGCCCGCGTCCCTTGCACCATCGCCGTCGCCGCCAGCACCGTCCCCGCGGCCAGCGCCATGCCCCTCAGCCTGGGCGACCATTTCCGCATCCGGCACCCGAACCCGGTGGCCAGGTCCACGATCGCCAGGCAGATGCAAAGGTACATCAGGGCGCCCAGCCAGTTTCCGGAAACCCACAGCACGATGCCGGCCGCCGTTTCCAGCCGGTTCTCCTCCAGCCACCCGCCCACGGGCCACGTCGCCGACATCGCCACGAACCCGATCGCGAAGGCTGGCCGAGGAATACGCCGGGCCAGCGCCGGCACCGAGGACGCGCGCCAGAAGACGTACCCGTTCCATGCCAGCCAGACCAGCGGGAACAGGAAGACGAAGAAGGGGAGGTTCATGCGCCCTCGTCCAGGAACCCCAGCAGCACCCGGCAGGACTCCTCCGGATGCGTCGCGAACAGGTCGTGCCCGGCGCCGGCCAGGGTCTCGATCCGCACCGTCGGGGCGACCCTCCGCAGACGCGCGATCGCCTTCGCGACCGGCACGCACCGGTCCTCCAGGCCCGCCAGGAACAGCGTCGGCACCGCCAGCGTCGCCCATTCCCGGTCGCACATCACCCGGGGATACGCGGGCCTCCTGGGCCTGAAGCAGCGCGTTGCCGTGTACCCGTCGTCGACCATCTCCTCGAACAGCGCCCGCTGTTCCTCGTTCCCGCGGGCCAGCCCTCCCGCCATCCAGCGCATCAACGGCCGGAAGCAGGCACGCCAGGGAAGCTGGCCCAGCAACCCCCGCCACGCGAACCCAGGCGACAGCCGCGCGACCACCCCTACCGGGGCCACCAGCGCCAGGCGCCGCAGCCTTTCCGGATGGCGCAGCGCGTGCTCCATTGCCATCCAGCCCCCGTAGGACGCCCCGACCATGCCGACGCCCTCGCGCAGCCGCAGTCCGTCCAGCAGGTCCTCGATCCACCGTGCGTACCCGGCGCCGTCCCGGGGAGAGACCGTGCACGCCGACAGCCCGTGATCGTCCACCACGTCCACCGCCAGCACGCGGTGGGACCGCGCCAGCATTCCCGCCATCCCGGTCCACATCAGCGACGAGGCCCCGATCCCCGGCAGCAGCACCAGCGGGGCCGCCCCTTCGGGCCCGCACTCGCGCACGTAGGTCCGCCCGTACGCCGTCTGCACGTACCGGTCGCGCGCCGGCACCGGCCAGTGCGCGGCCCGGCGCCGGTACGCATCAAGATACCGATCCCGGGCGGCTTCCGTGCGGAACGGGTGGTTCGCGGGCAGGTCCACGTCGGCCTCCGGGAGCGGGCGCCTGGGGGCCATCCGGCGTCGTGTCCCGATCAGTCCAGGCAGGATCCCAGTTCCTCGAAGGCCAGCACCTGGCCGGCGCCCTCGGTGATGAACCCGTAGCGACGCGCGTTCCAGTAGGGCTCCGACACGTCGGCACCGGGCTCCATCGTGCCGCCCTCCAGGCCCACGCCCTTGAACAACTGGTAGGGGTTCCGCTGCCACAGCCAGTCGGTGTACTGGCGCAACTGGACCGGCAGGGGGAGGTTCGTCATCTTCAGCGTGCATTTCTCGTTCGGCAGCTTGCACAGCCAGGGGTTCCCGTCGTCGCAGGTCTCGTAGTCGATCAGGTTCTGGCCGGGGATCTTCATCCCCATGAACTCGATCTCGGTGGTGCAGGACTTGAACTCGGCCTCCGTCGGGCAGACGGCCTCGATGCCTTCCGGGGCGCGCTCCAGCACGAAATCCGCGGGCAGCGTGTAGCTGCGGCGGGGGTCGTCCAGCACCGGCTGGCCCTCGACGAACCCGTTCCCTCCCATCGACAGCAGTTGCTCCAGCGCGTACTGCAGCGCCGTCGCCTTGTGCGGCCCCAGCGCGTCCGGCACCTCGCCCGCGTACATGATGTAGAAGTCCGCGTTGCCCTTGTGCGCCAGCAGCTTCTCGTACATCTCGTCGTTGAAGCCCTTCTGCAGATCGGTCTTCAGCGGCTGGTCCTGCAGCATCTGCAGCAGCACCCACCACGAACCGTAGGTCAACTGGTCTCCGAAGAAGTGGCTGCAGAACTTCGCCTCGTCGAACGCACCGGTCGTGAACATGACCCCGATCGCGTCCATGTTGTCGATCAGTTCGTCGAACAGGAACGACCGGTACTGCTCCTCGCCGGTCATCCAGTACGCCATGGCGGCCAGGTGCATCAGGTGCACCGCGTCGCCGCCGCGGATCGTCGGGAAGTAGTAGTGGTCGATCTGGGTCTCGCGGCTGTCCTTGGTGTCCATGTCGAAGGTCAGTTCAAGGAAGTCGGCCAGGAAGGACTCGCTGGTCGCGTCGATGACCCGCCAGGGCTCCAGCTGGATCGTCGCCGGGCAGGACTTGTCGAAGGTCGCCTCGTTGGTCGTGTTGATCTGCCGCTGGACGTACGCGACGATCCGGTCCGCTTTCAGCAGGTCGATGTCGCCCGGGTCGAAGTTCAGGTTCCCGCCCGCGTTGAAGTACTGCATCAGCGAGTCCAGCAGGTCGGGGTTCTTCTGCAGGTTGACGATCTCGATCCGCTGCAGCCGCTTCAGGTAGCAGGTCAACTGGTACGCCATGCGCGTCTTCAGTTCCCCGTCGCGCAGCATCGCGTAGGCCATCGGGAAGGCGTTCATCGGCCCGGTGTTCTGGTCGATCGACGGGCGGCCCTGCCACAGCGGCGTGCCCTTCCACACGGTGCCCTCGCCGTCGGTGATGCCGTCCCGGTACACGGCCGGCAGCCGGTCCAGCGCCGCGGGATCGACCGGCCTGATGTGGTGGTTGTTCGTGAACTGCCCGTCGTAACGGAACACGTGGTCCCGGCTGTTCGGGGCGCCGTCCGGCATCTTCAGGAAGAAGTAGCGCACCAGGTACCCGGGCACCCCCGAGACCTCGTACATGTTGACCAGGGTCCGGATGCCGTTCTCCATGCGCCGGTAGTCCGCCTCGGTCCCGGTCTGGGAGTACCGCAGGATGTCCCCGATGACGGTCCACCCGGTCCAGATGCCCGAGTCGCCCATGCCGCCGTGGCTGACGAAGCGCGCCGGGTCGGCCCACTCGGCCTCCGGGGTCCCGGGCAGGGTCGCGGTGTTGAAATTCGGCTCGGACGTCATCCCGTCGGGACGCGAGTACAGGTCGCGCCACCGCTCCAGCAGCAGCACGCGCCGCAGCATCGGGTCCGGGTCCGCGACGAAGGACTTGTCCTTCGTGTCGTACACGTGGCAGGCCTTGCGGACGCCACCCTCGCACTTCTCCTCCAGGTAGATGCTGCACGATTCGACCCCGGAGTCCTTCAGGGGGTCGTCGGGCGTCGGCAGCGGCGGCTGGATCTTCAGTTCGGGCAGTTCCTTGACCTCCTCGGCGTCCGTCGCGTCTTCGGCGTCCGGCTGGACGTCATCGGAGGCCTCCTGCGGGACGTCCGTCGCCTCCTGCATCGAGTCTGCCGGTGTCTCGTCCGTCGCGTCGGCGGGGCCCACCTCGGCCGCATCGACGACGTCCGGAAGCTCGGCAACCGTGTCGGTGGTGGCGTCCTTCGACGAGGAACCTCCACCGCATCCGGCCGCCACCAGGGCTGCCGCCAGCACGTGAACCAGGGGGAAGCGCTTCATGATCTCCTCCGACGCGAACGGTATCCGGGCCCTTCCGGGGCCGGGGCCGCATCCTATTCCGGGCGGCAGGCGAAGATCAACGGCCGAATTTCTCCGGTTTTGGCGACGCGAGGCCGCGGGGACGTCGCGGCGGGTCTCAGGAAGCGGCTTCCATGTCCTTCGCGACGGGAGCGACGGTTCCGGGAACCGGTGGTGCGGGAACCTGCGCCTGCAGGAAGGCCAGCGAGTCCTCGATCCGGTCCACCAGGATCAGGCCCAGGTCGCCCGGCTGCAGGACGTCCAGAGCCTTCCGGATCGCCACGATCTCGCCGCGGACCTCGGACACGGCCTGGGTCCGTCCCGCGTGCGCCAGGCCCTGCTTCAGCAACGCCAGGACCTCCCCGTCCTTCCGTCCTCGCTGGCACGCGTCCTGGTAGAGGATGATCTCGTCGAACGCCTCGCCCAGGATCTCGGTCTGCCGACGGATGTCCGCGTCGCGCCGATCGCCGGCGGCGCTGATCACGCAGACCCGCCGCCGCGCGGGCATCGCCTCGACCGCCTTCACCAGCGCGTGGATCGCGTCCGGGTTGTGCCCGTAGTCCGCGATGACGGTGGCGCCCCCGATCTCCATCAGGTTGAACCGCCCGGGCGCCGTCTGGACGTCGTTGACGAAGGTCCCCAGGCCCGCCCGGATCGTGCCCCAGTCCAGGCCCAGAGCCCAGCCGGCCGCCATCGCGGCCATCGCGTTCTCGACCTGGAACGGCACCGTGCCCATCCGCGTGATCGGGATCGCGGCCATCGAGATGCGCTGCTCGAAGTCGCGTTCGCGCGCGACGATGTCGCCCCCTTCCACCGACACCACCCGTCCCCCGGAAGCCCGGTGCGCGTGCATCACGGGGTTCATCGGATCCGCTGCGAAGAAGGTCACCGCCCCGGGACAGGCGTCCGCCATCGGGGCCACCAGCGGGTCCGCCGCGTTCAGCACGGCCACCCCGCTCCTCGACACGTTCTCGACGATGACGCGCTTGATGACCGCCAGGTCCTCGACGGTGGTGATGAACGACAGGCCCAGGTGGTCCCCGGTGCCCACGTTGGTCACGACCGCCACGTCGCACCGGTCGAAGGCCAGCCCTTCGCGCAGGATCCCGCCACGGGCCGTCTCGAAGACCGCGGACTGGATCTCCGGGTGCAGCAGCACCGCCCGGGCGCTCTTCGGGCCGCTGCAGTCGCCCCGGTCCACCCGCCTGCCGTCGATGTAGATGCCGTCCGAGCAGGTCATGCCGACGCAGTCGCCACGCGTCTTCAGCAGGTGGGCGACCAGTCGCACCGTCGTGGTCTTTCCGTTCGTCCCGGAGACGGCCACGACGGGAATCCGGCCGTTGTCCCCCCCCTTGAACATGGTCGAGACGACGGCCTCGCCGACCGGCCGTCCGATGCCGTAGGACGGGTCCAGGTGCATCCGGAACCCGGGGGCCGCGTTGACCTCGACGATCCCACCGTCCTGGTCCTCCAGGGGGCGCGCGATGTCCTGGCAGATCACGTCCACGCCGCAGATGTCCAGGCCGACCACCCGGGCCGCGTCCACCGCGCAGGCCGCGACGGCGGGATGGACCTGGTCGGTCACGTCCGTGGCCGTGCCGCCCGTGCTGAGGTTCGCGTTTCCGCGCAGCAGGACCTTTTCGCCTGCCGCCGGCACGGACTCCGGCGTCTTCCCGCTCTCGGCCAGGAACGCCAGCCCGATGTCGTCCAGCTGGATCCGGGTCAGCGAGGTCGCGTGGCCGTCGCTGCGCCGCGGATCCTGGTTGACCTCCTCGACCAGTTCGCGAATCGTGCGCCGCCCGTCGCCGACCACCTGCGGGGGCTCGCGCCGCGCCGCGGCGACCATGTTTCCGCCGATGACCAGCAGCCGGAAGTCCTGGCCCGGGATGAAGCGCTCGACCAGGACCTCCCGGGTGACCTGGGAGGCGGCGACGTACGCCGTCATCACCTGTTCTCGGTTGGCCAGGTCGACCGCGACGCCGCGGCCCTTGCTGCCGTGGCGCGGCTTGACCACCACCGGCACGCCCGTTTCCAGCGCGGCCTCCCATGCGTCCTCGGGGCTTTCGGCCGGCCGGCCGTGCGGCACCGGCACGCCCGCCGCGTCCAGCAGCATCTTGGTCAGTTCCTTGTCCTGCGCGATGGATTCGGCGATGGCGCCGGTGCGCTCGGTCTCGGCGGCCAGGATCCGGTGCTGCCTGCAGCCCCATCCGAACTGCACC
>CALJUR010000040.1 GCA_937975765.1 uncultured Myxococcales bacterium | reverse complement strand
CGAACTGTATCACAGCGGGCCCCAGACTGTCATGTATTATCCGCCCGGGTTAGTAACTGCCAGAATCCAAATGGGGGCTCGGCTACCACAATTCGTTCCGACCTGAGTTACGACACTCAGAAGCTAGTGGTCGTCAGGGGGACGACGATGTCCTCCGTTTGGGGACAGTGCGCCTGGGCGCGGTTCAAGGCCTGGTCGGTTCCGGCCGATGAAAATGGCAATCTATTCAGACAAATGTTCTATGGAGCCTACTATGAAGACGGAGAT
Source organism: uncultured Myxococcales bacterium (assembly GCA_937975765.1). Lineage (GTDB taxonomy): Bacteria > Myxococcota_A > UBA9042 > DTJE01 > DTJE01 > CAIZWN01. The sequence goes on along the minus strand of CALJUR010000040.1, from coordinate 18,266 downwards.
CGAGAACTCTATGAGAATCTTGTTGGAATCGAATAGGACGGGATTTGAGGAGGACCACATGAACCTTCACCCGCGTCAGGCACCTTGGACGAATCTTCTCTTCGCCGGGGCGCTCGCGCTTGGCTGCTCTGGCGGTTCCGGGAACGACATCGCCTCAGACTTGGCGATCGATGCGACGGACGCGTTGACGAGCGAGATCCTCCCCGACGCTTACGACGAGGGGCAGTCGGAGGCGGGAATCGACGCGCCGCAGGGCTGCTCCTTCCCGGCGCTCGACGCATGCCCCGACGGCTTCTTGTGCATCCAGTCGCAACCTCCTTACTGCAGCACAGATTTCATCGGAGGATGCCAGCCCGTGCCGTCGGAATGCCCGGTGGCGGAGGGTTCCCCGGTCTGCCACTGCGGCGATCCCGGGATCCGGTGGGCCAGCGAATGCGAGGCTCGAAGGGCGGGATACGGCGGACGGCTGGGCCCCTGCGGGGACTAGGCTCTGTCCAATAATCTCAGGTAACGTTCGATCGGCGCGACCTTGAGCATGGCCTGGTAGTTGACGGCCAGTTTCTCGAAGCGCGTGGCGATCACTGCGGCACTCCTTAGTCCACCCGACACAGCGTTCAATGACGTTCCTGCGCTTGTAGATTGCCTTGTCAAAGCGCGGCTCCGGACTGCGGTCTATCACGTCGTCGCGGAGAGGGATGATGTCGCGGATGCCGCGGTTGACTAACCAGCGACGGATACGATGGGCGCTGTAGCCCATGTCGCCGGACATCTGGTCGGGCCAGGTCTCCTCGGGCCGCCGCCGTGTCTCCATCATGGATTCGAAGCAGGTCGACGCGTGGTGCTGAGGGTGGCGAAGCTTGTCAATACCGGGTTGGCTATTTCAGGACGTCCTTGTCACGTAATCGAAGGAACCCTCGAAGGCGCTTCCAACCGCGGTGCATCTTCTGGCGGACGTTGTGGACGCTGAGGCCGTGGTCGTCCGCCAGTTCCTGGGCGGACGCGCCCATGCACGTTCGGACCAGGATGTCACGGGTGCGGCCGGTGACAAGGTTCGCGGCATGGCGTTCGACGATTTCGCGCACCAAGATGCGAATGTCCAGGGGTAGATCCGGGGAGATCTGGTCATCTGGGTCCTCTGAGGAGCCCACGGGGTCGTTTCGATGAAGGATCCGCCACAAGCGGTGGTCGGCGGTGGTCCGGAGCCAGACGGCGACCTGCCAGGGCTCGATGGCGGCCGGCGGGTTGGAGAGCCAGATCAGCAAGGCGTCTTGGACGGCGTCCTTCACATCATCCTGCCGGACTCCAGTGAGGCCCTGGAGCATGCCGCCAAGCACCTGGTGGCCGGCGTCGAACAGGGCCCGTTCCTCAATGGCATGGCGGCGTTCGAGGATGGAGGGGGTATCGGGCAAATGGATCTTCCGATCCGGTGGGGGCATCCTGGATCGGGGCGCGCGCATCGGGGGACGCCTCCGGGGAAGCAACCTGGGGATTGTCGGGAATCGGCAGGGGGGGATCAAGCAGGGGGTGGGGCAAATGGCGGATACACCCGGCAGATCAAGGCATCAAGACCGGGTTCTCCAGTTCCCCCACGCCGTCGATGCGGATGCGGACGACGTCGCCGGGGCCCAGGGCGCGCGGGGGCTTCATGAAGGTGCCGACGCCGGCCGGGGTGCCGGTGGTGATGACGTCGCCGGGGGACAGGGTGATGGCCTCGGAGGCGACGGCGATGATGCGTGCCACGGGAAAGGCCATGTCTCCGGTGTTGCCGTCCTGGCGCAGATCGCCGTTGACCCAGGTCCGGATGCGCAGGGCCTGCGGGTCGGGCACCTCGTCCCGCGTGGCCACCAGCGGCCCCATCGGCCCGAAACCGTCCAGGCTCTTGGCCCGCGTCCACTGCCGGTCCGCGCGCTGCAGGTCCCGCGCCGTGACGTCGTCCATCACCGTGTACCCGAAGACGTGGTCCAGGGCCGAGGCCTCCGGGATGGCCCGCCCGCCCCGGCCGATCACGACGGCCAGCTCGCCCTCGTAGTCCAGTTCCGCGGTCAGCGGCCAGGCGAGGATCGGCGCGCCGTGGCCCGACAGGCAGGACGGCAGCTTGGCGAAGAACATCGGCTGGGCCGGCGGATCCTTGCCCTGTTCGGCGCAGTGCGTGCGGTAGTTCAGGCCGACCGCCAGCACCATGCCGGCGTCGGGCACCGGGGGCAGGAACCGGACGCCCGTCGCGGGCCGCAGCGGCAGCACCGCCGGGTCCTCCGTCCTCGCCAGATCCAGCAGCCCCAGCAGCGCCGCGTCGCCCGTCGCGAAGGCCCGCACGAACGCCCGCCCCGCCGCGGGCAGCGCCACGCCGCGGGTCCCGGCCAGCGCGGCGAGGTCCACCAGCGCCCCGTCGCGCTCCACGACGGGGACCGCGTTTCCGTCCTGAAGGATGGTGCCGAACCGCATCGCGACGGCCTCCGGTCGAACGGGGGATGGAAACGCCGGCGTCAGGGGGCCGCCAGCACCGAGGCAGCGGTGGCGGCGGCCTCGCGGCAGCAGTCGTCCAGGGAGATCCCGCGGTAGGCGTTGTGGCACAGGAACAGGCCGGGCAGCCGCGTCCGCGCCGCGTCGATCCGCGCCATCCGGTCCAGGTGCCCGACGTCGTACTGGGGGATCCCGCGTTGCCAGCGGATCACCTGCACGCGGGTCGGTTCGGCCCGGATCCCCATCAGGTCGGCCAGCTGGGCCCGGACGGTGGACACCAGCCACGCGTCGTCCGCCATCGCCAGGTCCGGGTGGCGCGCCCCGCCGACCATCGTCCGCAGCAGCACCTGCCCGTCCGGCGCCCGGTCCGGGAAGACCGTGGAGTCCCACAGCGTCCCCAGGATCGGCCGCCGCTCCACCTCGGGGACCAGGAACCCGAAACCGTCCACGGCGCCCCCGGGCAGCTGGTCCCGCGCGAAGGCCGTCGCCACGACCGTGATCGACGCGCAGCGGATCCCCCCGACCTCCGCCGCCATCGACGGCGCCACGTCCTGCAGCAGCCGCGCGGCCGCATCCGCCGGGCACGCCAGCACCAGCGCGTCCGCCGGGAAGTGGCGCGGGCCCTCCGGGGTGTCCGCGCGGACCACCCACCCGGTGGCCGACGGCCGGATCTCCGCCACCGCGTGCGACAGCCGCAGCGCGTCGCCCATCCGCCCCGCCAGTTCCTCGACCAGCGTGGCCACGCCGCCCCGGAACGACGTCAGCATCCCGGACGGGCCGGCGCTGATGCCGCCGCCCGGGCCGCGCCCGAACGCCTTCCCGACCATCTTCGAGAACAGCCCCCACGGGCCGCCCTGCATCGCGATCGCGCCCCGGATGAAGCTGCCGTAGGCCCGCTCCATCTTGATCAGCCGCGGCATCGCGGCCGCCGCCGACAGGCGTGCGGGGTCGCCGGCGTAGACGCCCGAGATCATCGGGTCCACCAGGTAGTCCCGCGCCTCGGGCCCCAGCCGGCGCGCGGCCAGGTCGCCCACGGCCTCGTCCGGCGCGGTCCCGGCGGGCACCCACGGCTCGCGCATCAGGCGCCTCTTGGCGGCCCCGGACAGCAGCGTGGACTTCAGGAAGGCGGGGGGGGTTTCGGGCAGCCGCTGCAGGCGACCGTCCCGGCACACGAACCGCTTCTTCGCGGTCTCGTCGGCGCGCATCAGCCGCGGCTGGAGGCCCAGATCCTGGACCAGCGCCACCGCGTTCGGCCGGCTGTCCAGGAAGCCGTTCGGCCCCCACTCGACGACGAAGCCGTCCTCGCGCGTGGTGCGCATCTTGCCGCCCGGGAGATCCTCGGCCTCGAGAATCGTGACGCCGATCTCGCGCCCCGTCGCCTCCGCCGCCAGCCTCAACCGGAAGGCCGTGGCCAGCCCCGAGATCCCGCCGCCGACGATGACGATGCGCTGCATGCTACTCCCACTCGATCGTGCCCGGCGGCTTGGACGTCAGGTCGTACGCCAGCGCGGACACCCCCGGCAGCACCAGCAGGTCGCGCCGCAGTTCCGCCAGCAGCGCCTCGGGCAGCCGCGCCGCCGTCGCCGTCATCGCCCGTTCCGACTGGATGGGCCGCACCACGATCATCTCGTGGCCCATGCCGCCGAAGGACAACGGCACCAGCGCCGTGGGGCACTGCCAGACCTGGTCGTAGATACCGTGCCGCTTCAGGCCGTCCATCACGATCGCGTCGGCCTCGCGCAACAGGTCCAGCCGGTCGCGCGTCATCGTCGCGGGCATCGGCTGCGCGCCGTCCATCCCCTGCGGACCCAGGTTCCACAGGCACCGGTTGATCCCCAGCACCTGCTTGAGGATCGTGCCCATCGCCTCCTGCAGGGTCTCCCAGGGCAGGTTGCCGGACAGCACGACCGGGTGTTCGTAGGACCGCAGGTCCGCCTTCACGCCCACCGACTTGATCGGCAGCACGCGCGCGTCCAGCCCGTATGGCGCCGCGATGGCCGCCACCTGCTCCTGCAGCGCGTCGATGCCGGCGCGGTCCGCCACGCCGTCCGAGCACAGCAGCCGCACGCCCAGCCCCGGGCCCGGGAACGGGTGCCGCCACAGCGCGTCGCGCGGGATGCCCAGCTTCTCGCCCAGTTCGCGCACCTCGACCTTGTACAGTTCGGCCAGCGGCTCCACGACCTTCCCGGCCCGGATCATCTCCTCGATGATCGGCACCCGGTTGTGGTGGGTCTTGATCGTGTCGGCCCGCTTCGTGCCGCCCGTCTCGATCGTGTCGGGGTAGATCGTCCCCTGGCCCAGCAGGTGGCCCTCGATGCCCAGCCGCCGCGCCTCGCGTTCGAACACCGCGATGAACGTGTCGCCGATGATGCGCCGCTTCTTCTCCGGCTCGACCACGCCGGCCAGCGCCGACAGGAAGTCCTCGGTCGCGTCCACGAAGTGCAGGTTCTTCCCCAGTCCCATCGCGTCGTACATCTCGATGACGGCCGCGCTTTCGCCCTTGCGCATCAGGCCGTTGTCGACGTGCAGCAGGTGCAGCCGGTCCGCGCCGATGGCCAGCCCGAACAGCTTCGCGGCGACCGTCGAGTCCACCCCGCCCGACGCCAGCAGGAAGACGGAGTTGGCGCCCACCTGGCGCCGCACCGCCTCGATCTGCTCCTCCAGGTACTGCTCCATCGTCCACGACGGCTGGCACCCGCAGATGTCCAGCACGAAGTTCGCGATCATCTCGTTGCCGTGGACGGTGTCGTCGACCTCGGCGTGGTACTGGAACCCGTAGCGCCGCAGCCGGTCCGACCCGATCGCCGCGTACCGGTGCCGCCCGCCGCCCTCGCCCAGGTGGGTCCAGCCCAGCTCCTCGAAGTCCGGCCCGACCTCCATGACCGAGTCGAAGTGGCTCATGAAGACCTGCTCGACCTCGCCGCAGCCCTTGAACAGCGGGTGCGGGCGCACGACGTGCATGTCCGCGCGGCCCCACTCGCGGCCGCCGTGCACGACGGTGCCGCCGTAGTGCTTGGCGATCTCCTGGTGGCCGAAGCAGAAGCCCAGGATCGGGATGGGCAGGTCGTAGATGGCCTTGGTGTAGTCGGAGTCCTCGCCGTGCGACGACAGCGCCGGGCTGCCGGACAGGATGATGCCCTTGTAGCCCGCGAACTTCTCGATCGGGTCCTCGGGCTGCCGGATCTCGGCCAGCACGCGCAGGCGGCGCACCTTGGTGGCAATGAGGTGGGCATACTGGCCGCCGAAGTCGATGACGGCGATCGCGTCGTGCTGCATGGGACCTCCTGTGACACCGGTGGGCCGGCGTGCTGTTGATACCCGATTTCGGCCCCGACGGGAAGGGCCGGGGCCGGACGGGTTGCGGCGTCGCGGCCGTTCCGGGACAATGCCGGGCGGTCGGGGGCGGGCGCGGACCGGACCCCGTGGGAGGAGGCGAAAGGTGCGCGGCGGGTTCGGGAACAGGCCGGAGGTGCTGGCGCCCGGGGGCGGCCTGGAGGCCATCGAGGTCGCCGTCGCGCACGGCGCCGACGCGGTCTATGCCGGGGTCGGCACGCTGAACGCCCGGGTGCGGGCCGCGAACCTGTCCGAGGCGCAACTGCCGGGGGTGGCGCGGTTCGTGCACGAGGTGGGCGCCCGGCTGTACGTGCCGCTGAACGTGCCGCTGCGCCCGGAGGACCGCGACGAGACCGCGCGGATCCTGGCCCTGTGCGACGCGGCCGGGGTCGACGCGGTGATCCTGCGGGACCCCATCCTGATGCGCCTGTGCCGCGACCGGTTCCCGTCCCTGGCGGTGCACGCCAGCACCCAGGCCGGCGTCCACTCGGTCGAGACCGCGCGGCGGGCGGCCGAACTGGGCTGCCGCCGGGTCATCCTGGCCCGCGAGTGCAGCCGCGACACGATCGCCCGCATCCGCGAGGCCCTGCCGGACCTGGAGCTGGAGGTCTTCGTCTTCGGCGCCCAGTGCTTCGGCGTGTCGGGACTGTGCCTGATGGGGGAGGCCACGACGGGCCGATCCGGCAACTACGGCGCGTGCTCGCAGGCCTGCCGGCTGCCCTACTTCGACCCGTCCGGGAACCCCGTCGGCCACCCGTTCAGCATGAAGGACCTGGACCTGCTGCCGGACGTGCCGGACCTGGTCGCGATGGGCGTGTCCGCGCTGAAGGTCGAGGGCCGCCTGAAGTCGCCCTCGTGGGTGGGCTGCGTGGTCGAGTGGCTGCGCCGCGCGCTGGACCGGCCCCGGCCGGGCCTGTCCCCGGAGGAACTGGAGGCCTTCCACCGCGACGTGTCGGTCCTGTACTCGCGGCCCCGTACCGACGGCTTCTTCCACGGCATCACGGACGCCGCCACCCAGATCGACCCGGACGCTCCGGGCCACCGCGGCTGCGACGTGGGCCCGGTGCTGGCCCGGCACGCCCCGTCGGGCCAGGTGCTGTGCTTCGCGACACCGGTGGACCTGAACGTCCGGGACGGCCTGCTGCTGGAGGTGGACGCCCCGGACGCGCCGGGCGGCCGCGACTTCGTGCCGGTGGGCATCCGCGAGTTGTTCGACGACCGGCGGCGCCCCGCGGTGCGGCTGCCGGCGGGGCGTTCCGTGGAGGTCCCGGTCGAGACCCGCCGGCACGTGCTGCGGGTCGCGATCCACTCGTCCGACGGCGTGCGCGTGAAGTACGGCCGCGCCGATCGCCACGTGCCGTGCGCCGCGGTCGCCGGCGAGCCCCCCGCCCCCCTCTTCGAGTCGGTCGCGATCGGCCCAGACTCCCTGCGCGCGACGCTGTCCCGGGGCCGCGTGACGCGGACGTTCGACGTCCCGCTGGCCTCCCAGCCCGCCCGCGGCGAGGGCCTGTCGCCCGAGCGGCTGCGCAAGCACTTCGGGGACGCCGCGTACGACCTGACGCCCGGCCTGTTCGTCAACCCGACGGACCTGAAGGCCGCCCGCCGCGCCCTGCAGGCTGCCTTCGAGGCCGAGGTGGCCGCGCGGGTCGCCGCCCGCGCCTCGGAGGCCGCCGCCGCGATGGCCGCCGACCCGGCCCCTCCCCCGCCGGCCGACGCCGAATTGCTGGCGAAGGGCCCGGCCGCGATCAGTCGAGTCACCGGCATGCGCCCCGCCGTCGTCGTCGCGCAGAACGGCACGCGCTTCGGGATCGTGCCGACCGCCTCCGGCACCACGGTGCGGTGGATCCGTCCCGGGACGGTCCCGCCGGACCCCGCCGCGGACGATTGAACGCCACCCGCCTTGACGGTACACTTGCGCCGCGCCGGCAGCCCCGGCCGCCGACCCAGTCAAGGAGGATCCCGATGTACAAGCTGGTCCTGGTCCGACACGGCGAGAGCACCTGGAACATGGAGAACCGGTTCACCGGCTGGACCGACGTCGACCTGTCCGACAAGGGCGTCGAGGAGGCGAAGCGGGCCGGCCGGACCCTGAAGGAGATGGGCTACGAGTTCGACGTGGCGTACACGTCGGTGCTCAAGCGCGCGATCCGCACGCTGTGGTACGTGCTGGACGGGACGGACCTGATGTGGATCCCCGTGCTGCGCCGCTGGCGCCTGAACGAACGGCACTACGGCGCGCTGCAGGGCCTGAACAAGGCCGAGACCGCCGCGCTGCACGGCGAGGCCCAGGTCAAGGTGTGGCGCCGTTCGTACGACGTCCCGCCGCCGCCGCTGGACCAGGCCGACCCGCGGTTCCCGGGGTTCGACCGCCGGTACGCTGACGTGAAGCCCGAGGACCTGCCGCAGTCCGAGAGCCTGAAGGACACCGTGGCGCGTTTCCTGCCCCTGTGGCACGAGGAGATCGCCCCGATGATCAAGTCGGGCAAGCGCGTGCTGATCGCCGCGCACGGCAACAGCCTGCGGGCCCTGGTGAAGTACCTGGACGACGTGTCCGAGGAGGACATCGTCGAACTGAACATCCCCACCGGCATCCCGCTGCTGTACGAACTGGACGAGAACCTGCGGCCGATCCGGCACGAGTATCTGGGCGACGCCGACCTGGTGAAGGCCCAGATCGAGGCCGTGGCCAAGCAGGGCCAGAAGAAGGCCTGATCGACCCCCTCCCGCGAACCCCGGCTTGCCCGCAAGGCGGGGCACGGGGGCCCCGCCCTACAGTTTTCCCGCCGGGCACGGGGGCCCCGCCCTACAGTTTTCCCGCCGGGCACGGGGGCCCCGCCCTGCAGTTTTCCCGCCGGGCACGGGGGCCCCGCCCTGCAGGTGTCCCGCGGGTCGGGGCAAGGGGGCCACGCACAGTCTGCCAGGGCGGCGGGGCTCGGGGGCCCCGCCCTTCAGGGGATTCACAGGGGGGGGCTGTAGGGCGGGGGCCCCGTCCCCCGCCTGGGGCTGGCCCGGAAACGGGGCCCGGGACGATCCGGCGCCCCGGGGAAGACAGGCTACTTCGGGTAGATCGTCACGGAAACCGGCACCTCGAAGGTCCGCCACTTCAGCGTCGCCTGCCCGCTGCCCGCCAGGTCGCACTTCAGGAAGGCCGTGCGGTTCTGCAGGGTCTCCTTCAACTCCTGCGACGGGTTCGCCGGGGTCGTGTCCTTCAGGTAGGGCGCCGATGCCTCCGGGATCTCGACGGTCGGCGCGTCGCCGGTCGTCGTGCCGACCACGATCCGCCCCTGCGCGTCATACGGGACCACCATCATGTACAGCGTCTCGTCCTGCCGGCAGACGAAGCCCGGCCCTGCCTGGGTGTGCCAGGCCTCCAGGACCTTGACCGACGCGATGTCCGCCTCGGTCACCACCCCGACCTCGACCTGCGCCGAAGGACCGAAGGAGTACTTCTCGGTCCCGACCGCCAGGGCCTTCAGGTCCAGGAAGTTGGACGACTGGCGCGAGGTGGCGGCGAAGACGGAGTCCCCGACCGACGCCGGCAGGAAGGCGTGGAGTCCGTACCCCGTCAGGTCCACGCCCGCGGCCCTCGCCTGCCCGAACAGGTGGCTGGTGGCCCCCAGCAGGACGGCCATGCCGTGATCGAAATACGACTCCGGCAGCGGGTACCAATCCCACGGCCGCAGCAGCACCTCGGCCTCGTCGGGCTGTCGGATGACGATGGAGACGTGGTCTTCGCGGGTGGCGCCCTGGACGGTGATCCTCGCCAGCCCCGCCGCGTTCGCCTTGAGGATGAACCCCGTGTCGTAGATGGACTCGACCGTGGCCAGCGAGGCCGGGTCCACGGTGACCCCCTCGGGCCGGAACCCGATGCCGTGCGAGGAGACGCCGACCTGCAGCCATGCGCCCGCGGCCAGCGGCGAGGACAGCGACTGGTCCCCGTCCCACGGGAAGGCGTGCTGGGCGGGCGGGGTGCGGTCGTAGAACGTGAAGTTGCCTTCCTCGCCCTCGGTGCCGGCCACGCAGCCGGACAGGGCCAGGGCCGCCACCAGCGGCAGGAAAATCGACCGGACGGATCGCATCGTTCCACTCCGATACGGACGACCCAGGCACCAGCAAGGGACGTGCCACGCCACGCCCGCAGCCGAAGGACCCGTCGTCATCCCCTGTATCCAGCCGGCATTCCTGGATTTTTGCGGATTCCCGCCCCGGGGCGACGAACCCGGCATCCCCGCCCGCGCGCCGGACAAACTGGCGCACGGGCCTCCCAGGAAGTGGAGCAGGATCCCGCCAGGGACGACGGGGCTTCAGGAGCGCGCCAGGTCCTGGAACTGGACGAACTTCATGTACCGTTCGAGCACGCCGGGCCGCCCGCCCTCGTCCATCGACTGGAACCGCAGGACCATCCCGCTGCCCCAGCCGGGCGAATCCTCCACGACCTCCTCCAGCCGGCACTGGCAGGTGATCGCGATCGGGCCGCGGCGCGTCGGGATCTCGAACCGCAACTGCATGCCCGCCGCATGGTCGGCCGGGACGAAGCCGGTCTGCACGAACGCGCGGGCCGCACCCAGCCGCCGGACCGTCGTGGACAGGGAGTCGGATCCCAGTGCCAGCAAGGCGGGCAGCGACACCTGGACGTCCTCGCGAGCCACCATCACGGAAATCTGCCCGGGAGCCCGTGCAGGCGTCCGGGATTCGTCCGCCGACGCTTCCGGGGGGCTCTCCCGCGGCTCGTCCGGCTTGCGGCGCAGGCCGTCCGTTTCCAGCGCGATGACCTTCAGTTCCAGGGCGTCCAGGTCCTCGACCGTGACGGCCAGTCCCGACGTCCCCACCACCTCGATGTCGAACAGGTCCGACACGGTCCCCGCCGCGGGCCCGGCCCCTGCCGGTTGCAGGTCCGATGAAGGCGGCATCGCCCCGGCCGCCCCTTCCCCCGGAACGCCGGCGGGCGCCTCGGCCAAGGCTTCCGGAAGGGCTCCAGGCACGGAACCCAGCAGCATTTCCACGGGTTCCAGCGGCAGGTCCCCCGCCGCCGGAGCCTCCTCCGCGGGCTTCGACACCGCCTGGGCATCACCCGGCCGGCGCCGGGAGCCCGACGATTTCCTCCGGTCCGAGGCAGCGAACCTCCCGGAGGGCGGCGGGAACCGGTACACGTTGCGGGACTGGCCGCGGTTGCCGGTCACCTCCTTGAGGATCTCCGGCGACTCGATCCCGAACAGCGTCTTCAGGAACTTCGCGAGGTCCTCGGGGGGTGCGACGGTGACGGCCTTCTCCCAGCAGAGGGCCAGGCCTTCCACGGGCTGCGCCTGGATCCGCGTGACGCGACCGAAAAGAAAGGTGGTCTGCAGCACCAGCGGATGACTGGGGAACACCAGCCCGACCAGGGCGCCCGGCGTCACGGACCGCGACCTGGTGGTCCGGACGAACGAACCGCCGGCGCTGATGTCCAGCGTCCGCGCGTCGAACCGGACGCCGTCGATGTAGCAGTGCACGTCCCGGGCAAGGGGATGGCGGGGATGCTCGCGTCGTTCGACCATCAGGAAGGACCTCCCGGGGACACCCGTTTCCACTAGCACCAGCGCGGCCGACACGCAAGCGTTCATTGACTTTTCCCCCGGTTCTCTCCGGATTCGCCGTCCCCGGGGTTGGCGACGGACCGTGCGAATCCGCACTCCCCTCCCGCGTCGAACGGCCCGCCCGTGTGGGTTCGCACGGCTCGGTGGCCGCCACCGGCGAGGCGGCTGGCCGTGTATCCTCCGGGGAATGCAGGGTTTTCAAGGGCCGCGGACGAGGCTCGCGCCCCCCTGGCACGCCTCGTGCTTGACAGGGCGCCGACGCCGGGGGACGGGTCGGGAAAAAACCTTGCAAATTCTGGCATTTGGTGGCAAATCACGGGCAACCCGAGGCCGGCGCCGGCCGGTCGCGGCTCCCCTGCAAGGAGACCGACCATGAACCGCAACTCGATTCCTCTGACCGCGCTGGTGCTGGCGCTGGTCGCCTTCCTCCCGCTGGCCGCCCGGGCCGAGACCCCGGACGAGATCCTGGCGAAGGCCGACAAGTTGACCAACGGCTGGGACGACCAGTACATGAAGTCGACGATGACGATCATCGACATCGACGGTTCGCAGAAATCCTACGTCTTCTCGATCGCCCAGAAGGGCGAGAAGCGCATGATCCGCTTCGAGTCCGGCGAACTGAAGGGCATGGCGACGCTGATCAAGGACCGCAACAGCGTCTACGCGTACCTGCCCGGCTTCAAGAAGGTCCGGCGCGTGGCCGCCCACAACATGAACCAGTCGTTCGCGGGATCGGACTTCAGCAACGACGACATGGCGTTCACGTCGTGGACGAACTCCTACGTGGCGACGCTGGACCACGAGGACGCGACCCACTGGTACCTGGCCTGCACGCCGCGGCCCGGCGGCGTCAAGCCCCCGCACCCGCGCGCGCTGGCCAGGATCGACAAGTCGAACTACCAGTTGATGGGCTACGAGTTCTTCGCCGAGAACGGCCAGAAGATCAAGACGTTCGACAACTCCAACCTGACCGACTGGGGCGGCGGCCGGATGCGCAACAAGGTCATCCTGGTCACCGACACGCGGACCGGCCACAAGACCCGGCTGGACCTGATCGAGGCGAAGTTCAACCAGGGCATCAAGGACTCGGTCTTCACCGAACGCGAACTGGAGTGGGGCAAATGACGACGGGTACGAAGGTCCTGACCGCGGCACTGGCGCTGGCGGCGATGACGGCGGCCGGCCCGGCCCGGGCGGAGGGGTGGGCGGACCGCCTGTCCCTCGGCGGGTCGATCCAGAGCGACATCCGGTTCATCACCGACGACTGGCGCGGCGAGCGCCCGGGCGAAGGCCACGAGTTCGAGATGAACCGGAACGACGTGAACCTGCGCCTGCGCGCCGACCCGTTCGACAACGTCCAGGCGGTGGTGGACACGCGGCTGCGCTACTACGGCTTCAACCGGTCGGCGTCCCTGCCCGAACTGATCGGCCGCAGCAAGATCGACCCGTTCGACGTGCAGTTGAACGAGGCGTACGTGGCGGTGCGCGGGCTGCCGTGGTCGAAAATGGACATCAAGGTCGGCCGCATGATCCAGACCTGGGGCACGGCCGACATGTTCAACCCCACGGACAACCTGAACTCGCGCGACTTCTCGGACCCGCTGGACTACGCCGGCAAGGTCCCGAACCAGATGCTGGAACTGGACTTCTACCCGACCGACTGGATGAGCCTGCAACTGGTCTGGGTACCGGTCTTCAAGCCCGCGAACCTTCCGCCGTCCGCCGTGCAGGGCTTCGCGATGACGTACAACGAACAGGGCGAGGTCACCGACTTCCCGGCGCCGCCGCTGGATGCCGAGGGCCGCGCGGCCCTGATGAAACTGAAGGGCCTGCTGGGCGGATCGGGCACGGTCGCCCCCGGCCAGAACCCGCTGAAGGACGTGGGCTTCACGACCCCCGAGGTCCGCACGATCAATCCCAAGCCGTCGATGGCCAACTCGCAGTTCGGCGCGCGCGCCAAGTTCAAGGCGGGGCCGGTGGACTTCAGCCTGTCGTACTACTACGGCCGGTTCGGCTTCCCGGTGGCCGCCAACGCGGTCGCCGACGTCATCAGCAGCGACAACTACCCCGCGACGACGAAGTTCGTGACGGACACGGAGTCCATCGACACCCGCAAGAAGTTCAACGTGCGCTATGTTGCGGAGATCATGTACCCGCGGATGCAGGTCGTCGGCGCGGACTTCGCGTACGCGTCCGAGAACCAGTGGGTGCCGGGCTTCTTCGCCGAGGCCGCGCTGATCCTGCCCGAGCGGGTGGACTTCGGCCTGGACGTCTTCCTGAACGGCGACAACAAGGTGCCGGGCCTGGCGATGGAACAGGCGCTGCCCTACCGCAACGTCAACGTGCCCTCGACGCCCTTCATCAAGGCGACCGCGGGCTTCGACTGGTCCTATCGCGACTGGTTCTACCTGAACCTGCAGTACGTCCGCGGGTTCTTCGACGAGTTCAACGACATGTACGGCATCCACAACTACTTCGTGTTCGCCACGGAGGCGAAGTTCAAGCAGAACGAGGTCCAGATCCGGTTCGCCGGCGCCCTGAACTGCGACGACCAGTCCGCCGTGCTGTACCCGCAGATCACGTGGATCGTCGCGCCGGCCGTCGAGCTGGTGGGCGGCTACATGCACTTCCTGGGCGACACGACGCAGAAGACGAAGTACGACGCCGACGGCAACCCGCTGATGGCGACCTACCAGGGCAAGTCGAAGTTCGGCATGAAGGCCAACGGTCGCAACGTCGCGTTCCTGCGCGGCAAGGTCACTTTCTAGGAGATCCCGATGCGAACCCCCTGCTGGCGTTTTCTGGCGGTCCTGGCGACCGCGCTGCTGCCGGGTGCCACGGCCTGCGACTGGGAGACCGACGGCGCAGCCCGGTTGAGCGAACAGTACCACCCCGATACGGGCGCGGACTTGCTGGAGGAGACGGCCCCGGACGCCGTCGCGGACGAGGGTGTCGCGCCGTCCGACCCGGGCGAGACGTCCTCCGAGACGGGCGGCTACGACCTGGACCCCGGCGAGGTGACGACCAACCTGGAGGGCCTGTGGGCCGTGCGCATCCGGCAGCTGGGCACCATCGCGCCGCTGTCGGACCCGTACCCGATCACCACGCCGGACTACTTCGTGGGGACGGTCGAGCCGGTCGGCACGAAGATGACCCTGACCTTCTGCAACGAGATCCCTGTCGTCGAGACCGGCGACCCCGAACTGCAGTTCATCACCCGGATCCCGCAGGCGCTGCGCGACGCGCTGGCCGCCGCGCCGGTCGAACTGGCGCTGGGGGAGGCCGCCGCCGGCCTGCCCGGCCAGCAGCAGATGTGGACCTGGGGCTTGCAGGACATCTCCCGGACCGACCCGATGCCGACCGAGGTCAACGCCAAGGTGCGGGACCAGGACCAGGACGGCAAGCCCGGCGTGACCGTCGAGGTGGACGGCACCCTGGCGCAGGGCAAGCGGTACATGGTCAAGCGCGTCGTGTGGGACCTGTCGCCGGGAACGATGTCGGAGGACCACCTGCGCGTGTCCGGGACGCTGACCTACACGCTGGACGAGCAGCCCCTGGGCGGCGACCCCGAGTACCTGAACCAGGCGACCCCGATCACCCCCGTGGACGGCAGCACCTTCCTGATGCGCCGCGTCGGCGCGATGGACTGCGCCTCGCTGCTGGCCCACCTGGACGAGGTCTTCGCCGACTGAACCCCGAACCCGCGAGGATGCCTTGAACCAAGCCACCCGAAGCCGCTGGGAACGTTTCGGAGCGTACGTCGCCGGCCACCGCTGGATCTTCCTGGGCGTGGCGATCGCCATCACCGCCCTGTGCGCCGGCTTCGCGCCCACGATGACGATGACCGCCGACGCGACGTCGTACCTGCCGCAGGACCGGGAGGAAGTGCGCTTCTGGAAGGACATGACGCGCCGCTTCGACGGCTTCAACTCGCTGATGGTCGGACTGGAGGAGCCGGGCCGCATGACCGCGGATGGACTGGCACGGCTGGCCCGCATCACCGACCAGTTGTCCGAGATGAAGGCGCAGGGCGTGCTGAACGCCGGCAGCGTCACCAACCTGCAGACGCTGCGCGAGGACGAGGAGGGCACCACCAACGCCGAGTTGTTCATCCCGGCCATCCCGCGGACCGAGGAGGACCTGAAGAAGCTGGGCGCGAAGATCCTGGGCGACACCCAGGTGCCCGGCGTGATGGTCAGCCGCGACCTGACCTCGTACGTCATCATCCTGACGATGGACCCGCGGCAGGACATGGCCGCGACGGCCGGGAAGATCATGGACCTGGTCGAGAAGGAGCGCGGCCCGCTGAAGGCGTACTTCTTCGGCGCGGCGTTCGTGACCAACCAGATCGGCAAGCGCGTGTACGGGGCGCTGCCGTGGGTGGTGCCGATCTTCGCGGCCGGCCTGTTCCTGGTGCTGCTGGTGTGGCTGCGCCGCCCGGTGGCGACGCTGCTGGTGCTGGCGTGCACGGTCGTGCCGCTGGTGTGGTGGCTGGGCTTCCTGCGGCTGTTCGGGCTGCCGGTGACCGTCGCCGTGCTGACCGGCGCC
This sequence comes from uncultured Myxococcales bacterium, assembly GCA_937975765.1. Classification (GTDB taxonomy): domain Bacteria; phylum Myxococcota_A; class UBA9042; order DTJE01; family DTJE01; genus CAIZWN01. Next base: position 2,352 of record CALJUR010000040.1, on the reverse strand, counting down.
CTGCTGCTGGTGGTTGTCGGGGCCATCGCGTTCGGCCGCTCCGCCGAGGAACGCCTGCGCGGCCGGTCGGCCCCCGTGTCCCGCCGCACCGCCGAGCTGCTGGTGGCCTGCGCCGCGGCGTACGGCGTCCTGGCCCTGCTGAACCGCACCGCGCCGGACTCGCTGCCCTACCTGGCCCAGTTCGGGGAAGGCATGCTGGTGGGCTGGCTGGCGATGTTCGTGTTCGCGCTGGTCGGCGCGACGCCGCTGCTGTCCTTCCTGCGCCCGGACCCGGCGTTCGCCCCGGCCGCGCCACGGCACCATTCCGGAGCGGGCCGCCGGACGATGGGGATCGCGGCGGTCCTGGTGCTGGTCGCGGCCTCGATCTTCGGCGCGTGGCGCATGCAGTTCGCCGTGACCCTGCGGGATCTGTTCTCGCCGAACGAGGATGCGGGCGCGGCCGTCGCCTTCTTCGACCGCCGGTTCGGGGGGGCGGACCTGATCCAGGTCAGCGTGAAGGGCGACTTCCGGGACCCGGCCGTGGCCCAGCGCGTGATGCGCCTGGCCGACCTGCTGGAGGGCACGCGGGAGTTCCCGGACGTGCGCGCCATCCCGCAGGTCGTCGGCTTCATCGCGAAGGGGATGACCGGGACCTACTGGATCCCGCCGGACCGCGAGGCCCTGAACACCCTGTGGACCTTCCTGGAGGGCCGCATCGACATCCGGCCGCTGGTCACCGACGAGCGGGACGAGGCGATGGTCACGATGCGAGTCCCGGGGGACGGCGCGGTCTCCGAGGCCGCCCTCACCGAGACCGTGCGCCGGACCATCGAGGAGTCCGCGCAGACCGGTGCGCCCGCCGCCCGGTCGCGCCTGCAGGCCCTGGCACGCACCTATGACGTCGAGGTCTCCACCGAGCGGGTGAACCGCCTCCTCGCCGCGGCCACCGGCGGGGAGGCCCCCGCGGAGGCCGCCGCGCGGCGGTCCGCCATCCTGGGGGACCTGCGGGAGTACCTCGCCTCCGACGCCTCGCCGTTCGCCCCGACCGAGGCCGAGTGGACCGCGCTGTCCGCGATCCTGTCGGGACCGGTCGCCGGGATGCGGGACCCGCTGGCCAGGGTCCTGGAGGAGATGCCGTCCTTCCGGGCGGCCGAATTGCCCTCGGATGTCGCGGGCCGGCTGGCCGAGACGTTGTATACGCAGGTGCGGGACCGCGAGGCGTCGATGCTGTCCGGGTCCCTGGCGGAGCAGTGGATGGAAGGCCTGGACGCGGCGAGGCTGCCGGACAGCCTGCCGTCCCGCGTCAAGGGCGTCTTCTCCACGCTGCTGGCCGGCGAACCGGAGCCCGAGGTCGAGCCGGTCTTCACGATCAGCGGCTTCCCGGCCCTGTCGCCGGTGGTCGAGGACCAGTTGATGGGCGGCCTTCGGCGGGCGGTCGCCGTGGTGTTGGGCGTGTTCCTGCTGCTGGCGATCGTCGCCGGCATCTCGCGGCCCGGTCACTTGCGCGCCATCCCGGAGGCCGTCGTCGCGACGCTGGCGACCTTCGCGCTGGGGACCGCCCTGGGCCTGAACGTCGACTCGAACTCCGCGGTCCTGTACCTGTTGCCCCCGACGCTGACCTGGTTCCTGTCGCCGGGCCTGGCCGATCCGGCGGGCCACCGCGCGAAGTTCCCCTGGGCCTTCGCGGTCGCCCTCGCGGTGGCGGCCACCAGCCTGGCCCTGATCGGCGTCCTCCCGGTGGTCCGGCTGGGCGGCGTGATGGCCATCGGCCTGCTGGCCTCGGCGGGCAGCGCGGCCCTGGGCTCGTACCTGTGGGAGGGCCCGGCGATGCCCGGAACCGGGGACGAAAGCCGTTGACTCGCCTCGCCCGTCGCTCGCGGCGCACTTCCCGCATCCCGCGTTTTCCGGTATCTTCGTTGCGTTGCGTTCCATCGCATCGAGGCGAGCCATGACCCGGGTCCCGGGCATCCTGGGATGCGCGCCCATGTCGCGATGGTGCACGGTGATGGCCTGCCTGGCCCTGGCGGGGAGCCTTGCAGGATGGCCCGCCCCGGCACCTGCCCAGGAGGCGCCGGCCCCGTCGGACATCGCCCCTGCAGCCTCGACCACCACGGAGAACGAAGGGACCCGGGCCCGGTCGATCCTGTTCGGCGGCGACGAGGACTTCTACCCCTACGAGTGGCGGGACAAGGACGGCCTGCCGCACGGCTTCAACATCGACCTGGTCCGCGCGCTGGGCGAGGTCCTGGGCTGCGAGGTCCGGATCGAACTGGACCGCTGGGACCGCATCCGCCACGGGGTCGAGGTCGAGCGTCGCATCGACCTGTCCAGATCGGAAGAGCACACGTCTGAACTCCAGTCACCGAATACGAT
>CALJUR010000039.1 GCA_937975765.1 uncultured Myxococcales bacterium | reverse complement strand
GATTTCACTAGGTTCTCGCCCAGGCTTCGCCAAATCTGTGGAATTTCCGGCAGTTGGACAACCAATAATGGTGACTGTCCCCGAATTGACACGAACGGCGGAGGCTACTCGTCGCGGGGCTGGTCGTGGGGCAGGCGCTGGAATCCCTCGCGGAACAGCACCAGGATCGCCTGGTCGTCGGCCTCGCGGACCACCCCCAGCCCCATCTGCCGGTGGGTGATCAGGTCGTCCACGGCGAACGACCGGTGCACGTCGTAGATCTTGCTCTTCAGGGGGTTGGCGTCCTTCGTCGCCTCCTCCCACAGCGCCTTCGCCACCGCCTCGGCCGACAGCGTGCCGGTCGACTTCGGGGCCGGCGCCCGCTCGGTCGCGCCCCGCGTGTGCTTCTCGGCGATCTTCATCGCCTTCCTGATCAGGGCGGCCCGCTGGTCCTCCACCGGCACGGGCGCCTTGTAGTCCTGGAAGTGCCTGCACGTGCGGCATTGCACCTTGGCGATCGTCCCGTCCGGCGCCAGCGCGGACACGTTGGCGTCCAGGTTCAGCCGGCAGAAGCGGCACCGGATCTCGATCACGTCCCCCAGCGCAGGCTTGCGCGGTTCGGCCATGGCATCCCCCTCCGTTCAGGGCGTCCCGGCGCCCGCCGCCAGCGGCTGCACCCAGACCTGGCGCGTGCGCGGGCCGTCGAACTCCGCGAAGAACAAGCGCTGCCAGGTCCCCAGCGCCAGGGCGCCCCCGGTCACCGGCAGCGTCACGCTACACCCGGCCAGCAGCGACTTCAGGTGGGCGGGCGAGTTGCCCTCGCCGTGAAGGTAGGCCAGGCCCTTCGGCGCCGCACGCCCCAGCACCATCGAGATGTCGGTCAGCACGTCGGGGTCGTGCCCCTCGTTCACGAAGATCGCGGCCGTCGTGTGCGGGCACCACACCAGCAGCGCCCCTTCCTGCATCCCGCACCCGGTCGCCAGGTCGGCCACCTTCGCGGTGATGTCCACCATTTCCTCTTCCCGGGTCGTTCTCACTTCGAATCGGATCATGTGCGCACCGAAACGAGACGGACCGAGTGTAGCAGAAGCGCGAGGCCGGTCGTACACTCGCGGAGTGAGCCGCAACGCGACACCGTGGACCCTGCTGGAGGAGGTGGCCCGGGACCTCGCCTCGGCCATCGAAGGGGACCTCCTGCCCCGGGACGCCCGCGCGGAAGCCCGCCGCCTGCTGATGGACGCGTGGCTGCTGCTGGAAGGCCCCCGCCGCCAGGCCGGCCGCCGCACCGCCTGCCGGCTGGCCCGCCGGATGGACCGGCGCGTCGCTTCCGCCCGTTCCACCGCATCCCCGCTGGCGCTCCCCCTCCCCTGCCCGGACCGGCTGGGGATCGCGAACCGGCTGCTGGCCGCGCGACGCGCCCCGATGGAGGCGCGCCTGGCCGCGCTGGTGCGATCCGCGGACTCCCTGGCGCGATCGACCCTTCGCATGGTAGAAAGGGCCGAGGCCGCGGCCCGGCAGGCGGGGATGGTGCTTCCCCCCGCCCCGCCCCCCGCGAAGGACGGCGGCCGCGAGGATCTGGAACTGGTCTGGGGCGACGACGAGACCTGACGCGCCCCTCGGAGGAACGGCATGAGCGACGAGCACGGGCATCCCGAGGTCCTGGTTCCCCACACGAAAGGTGACTTCAAGCGCGTGTCGTGGGTCGTCATGGTGTGCTCGGCGCCGCTGTTCGTCACCGCGTGGCGGTTCCTGTACCCGGACGCCGGCGACGCGCCCGAGGAGGTGGCCCGCAACGCGCACGCGGCCTACACGTTCATCTTCGGCGGCCTGCTGCTGCTGTTCACCGGCATCGGCATCGGCATCAAGGACTGGCGGAAGGCGAAGGCCTGACCGGCCCCCCGCCCCCCGGCGCCCCCATCTCCGCATTCACGACCACCTTTCCCCCGGCGGCCACGTCCCTCGTCTCGACCTGCGACGGCAGCGCCGGGTGCCGGAACTCGATCCGGTGGGTCCCCGCCGGCACCGCCAGGCCCAGCACCGGCGTGCGCCCGGCCGACCGGCCGTCCACGAACACGTCCGCCCAGGGGCGGGCGTTCAGTACCAGCGTGCCCGAACCGGCCGTGCGGGGCGGCTCGGGGACGGACGGCATCTCGACCGGGGTCGGGGTCGCTGCCGGGATAGGGGTCGCGTTCGGGGGCACAGCCGGGTTCGCCTGATCCCGGTCCTGCCCCGTGGACGCGGGAGCCTTCCTCGTCCGGTCGGCCTCGCCACGCGGCGGCACAGGGGCTTTCGCGGGCACCGCGGCACCGTCGCCGGTCGCGGTCGGCAGGGCGGCCAGGAACGCCCCGTCCTCCCCTGCCGCACCCGCAGTCTCGCCCTTCCCCGCGGACGATCCCGTGCCCGGCGCCATCTCCGCCGCCAGGGCAGCCGCCGGCCCAGCCGGCTCGACGTCGCCGCTGGCCGTCGCGCCCGTCGCCGCGTCCACGGCGCCCGTCCACCCGTCCGCCAGCCGCCCCCGCAACGACATTGCCCCGCCGATCCCGCCCGCGAACGCCACCGTCGCCGCCAGCAGCCACGCCACCGCCCGCCGCCACGTCCTCGACCCTTCCGTCCCGAATCCCACCGCCCCGTCCGGCATCCCTGGCCCGCACGCAGCCGCCTCCTTCCCCGCATCCTCCAGCCCAACCCCCTCGGCCCGCGTCGGCAGGGTCCGGGTCTCGGCCGACGCCACCTCGCGCTGCACCTCGGTGCGGTCCCCGTGCCCGTCCTCGTCGAACCCGGCAACCGCCTCCCTCAGCGCGTCCCCGAACGCCGTCGCGGTCGGGAACCGGTCCGCCGGCGAGGGCGACAGCGCCCGCCACAGCGCCGCCGACGCCGCGGCCGGCACCCTCCTGCCCGTCTCCCCGAAGTCCAGCCCGTCCGGCCGCTCCGACAACCGCACCAGCAGCCCGCCATCGTCGGCCGGCGGGAACGGCCGCCGCCCCGAGATCAGTTCGAACGCCACCAGCGCCAGCGCGTACTGGTCCGCCCGCCCGTCCAGCCCGCGTCCCAGCATCATCTCGGGCGCCACGTACTCCGGCGTCCCGATGAAGGCGTCCGACCGCGTCAACGCCTGCAGGTCCGGGTGCGCCCGCCGATCGGCCAGCAGGATCCCGAAGTCGATGACCTTCAGCCGCTCCGACCGTGTGCCCGGCCCGACCAGGAACAGGTTGGACGGCTTCACGTCCCGGTGCACCAGCCCCCGCGCGTGCGCCTCGTTCAGACCCGCCGCCGCCTCGCCGATCCAGCGCGCCACGTCGGCCAGCGGCACCGGCCGCCTGCGGCGCAGCACGTCCAGCAGGCTGCAGCCCTTCAGGTACTCCATCACCAGGACCAGGTCGCCCTCCTCGTCGATCCCGAAATCGTGGTAGGTGACGACGTTGGGATGGTTGATCCCGGCGACCAGCATCGCCTCGCGCCGGAAGCGCTCCCGCAGCCCCGCCTGGTCCCGCCGGTCGGGCCGCGACGCCTTGATCGCCACCTCGCGATCCAGCGCCACCTGCCTTCCCAGGAAGACCTGCCCGAAACCGCCCTCGCCGATCGGGTGCAGGACCCGGTACCGCCCCAGCACCCGCTCGCCCGGCTCGCCCTTCATTCCGCCCGTCTCCCGTCACCGGGTGCGGGGGGGATCAACGGCATTCCCGCGGCAGGGGTTTAGCGCCCGGATCCCCCCACGCCGCGCCTCACGCGGGATCGCGCCCCGGATACCTCATGCTTTCCAGGGCTTTGCACCCCTGTGTGGAATATCGCCCACCGGTCCGGCATTCATTTCCTTGGATGGGGTCCACGGCAGGTGCTCCGGTGGACATGTTTTCCTCCTTCTTTCCGGTCCCTCAAGCAACCCCATCATTGCCTCCGGGGACCTGCCTCCCCCCCTCTCCCTTCGCCTGACGCCCCGGCCGCCATCGCCACCCGGTCCAGCGCCCTCTTCACGGCGTGTGCGCCCTGGCCCGACAGTTCGACCTTCCCCTGGGCGTCCACCAGCACCACCGACGGCACCGACCGGACGCCGTAGGCCCGCCACGTCTCGCCCCCCCGACCGGCTGCCGGGATCTCGTACCCCCGCCGGCGCAGCCACTCCCCGACGTGCCCGGCCTCCTCGTCGCTGACCAGCAGCACCCGCGCGCCCGGCGCCTCCTTCAGCACCCGCACCACATCCGGCAGTTCCTCGCGGCACGACGGGCACCACGTCGCGAAGAACACCAGCGCCACCGGCGTCCCGCCGAACGACTCCAGCGACCACGCGCCGCGTCCTCCCGCGTCCGGCAGCGTGAACGCCGGAGCGGCTTCCCCCTGCCCAGGCAACGTCGAGCACCCGCCCGACGAAGACCGGACCAGCAGGAACACCGCCAACCCGACCAGGACCCATCGAAGTGCCGTCTTCCAGCGTCCGTCCATGCCCCCCCTTTCCCGGCCCCCGGGAGCGCGAACCGCCCGCGTCCCCCGGGAATACCGGTCCTCCCGCACGGATTTCTTGATCCGGCGGGAACCCGCATGATAAGCATCGTTCCGCACGGTAGGGAGGTCCCATGAAGCCGTCCGTCCTCGTGGTCGCATTCCTGGGCGTCGCCGCGGGCTTCTTCGCCCTCGGCCGCTTCACGGCCCCGGTGGATTCGTCGTCCCCGGCCGCGCCCCAGGCGGCAGCCCCGGCTCCCGCTCCCGTCCCGGCGCCCGCGTTGCAGGCGGCCGCCCGGCCAGCGCCCGCGCCCGGCGCGCAGCCCGGCGCCATCTTCCGTCCCGAGGATTTCGGCGCCCGCCCGGCCCCGCGGCCCCCGTCGCCGCCCCAGTACCCGGTCCCCGAAGGCACCAAGCCGGCGCCCGACCCCAGCCCTTCCAAGGGTCCTGCCAACGCGAAGGTGATCGTGCTGGAGGTTTCGGACTTCCAGTGCCCCGTGTGCCGGCGCGCCTACGAACCCCTGCGCGCGCTGGCCGACGACTTTCCCGGCCAGGTCCGGCTGGTCTTCAAGCAGAACCCCCTGGACATGCACCGCAACGCCTGGAACGCCGCCGCCGCCTCGATGGCCGCCGCGCGCCAGGGCAGGTTCGATGCCGTGGCGGACCTGTTCTTCCAGAACCAGGGCCAGCTGGACGAGGCGTCGCTGAAGGGTTTCGTCCGGCAGGCCGGCCTGGACATGGCGAGGTTCGAGAAGGACTACCTGGACCTGTCGGTCCGTGCCCGGGCGAAGGCCGAGGGCGCCGCCGCCGCGTCCCTGGGCGCCACCGGCACGCCGTCCTTCTTCGTCAACGGGCAGATGCAGGTCGGCTGGGCCTCGTACGAGGCGATCAAGCAGATGGTCCAGCGGGAGATCCAGCAGGTGGACGCGCTGGTGGCCCAGGGGAAGCCGCTGAAGGACGCCCGGATCGAGCGTGTCAAGGCGAACCTCCGGGACAAGGCCCCGGCGTTCCTCGCGTCCCCGCTGGCGACCGAGTTCCTGCAGCCTTGATTTTCGCGTTCCCGTTCCCATTCTTCTCGGCAGTTGCCCGGACAGGGCGATACGGAGCCTGACGACATGACGAGCAAGACGAAGAAGCCCGAAGGCGAGGACGCTCCCCAGACGGTCGCGTCCCTGCCGATCCTGCCCCTTCGCAACTCGGTGCTGTTCCCGGGGCTGGTGATGCCCCTGGTCATCGGCCGGGAAAAGACCCTGCGCCTGCTGGACGTTGCGGCCGGCAAGGACGAGGTCATCGGCGTCCTGACCCAGAAGGACAAGGACGTCCACGACCCGAACCCCGACGACATGTACGCCATCGGGACGACCGCCCGCATCCTGCGCATCGTGCGGGAACGCGAGCAGGGCGTGGACATCGTGGTCCAGGGCATCCAGCGCTTCCAGGTCACGAAGTTCACGCAGACGACGCCGTTCCTGGCGGCCAGCGTGAACCTGGTCACCGAGGAGGACCGCAAGGACGTCGAGACCGAGGCGTTGATGCGGACGCTGAAGTCGCTGACCACGGAGGTCCTGCAACTGATCCCCGAGATGCCGACGTCCGCCGGGGACATGGTGGACCAGGTCGAATCGCCTTCGCGGCTGGTGTACCTGATCGCGTCGAACCTGCCGATCAGCACCGAGGAGAAGATGCAGATCCTCGGCATGACCGACGTGGCGGACGCCATGCGGACCACGCTCAAGATCCTGCACCACCACCTCGAGGTCCTGCGCGTCACCCAGAAGATCAACACCGAGGTGAAGGGGGAACTGAACAAGAGCCAGCGGGAATACCTGCTGCGCCAGCAGATCAAGGCGATCCAGAAGGAACTGGGCGAACTGGAGGACGACGGCGACGTCCTGGACGAACTGCAGGAGAAACTGGCCAAGATGACGCTGCCGGACGAGGTCCGGAAGGTGGCCGACAAGGAACTGCGCCGCCTGCGGTCGATCCAGCCCTCCTCGCCCGAGTACACGGTCGCGCGGACCTACCTGGACTGGATCTGCGACCTGCCTTGGTCCACGGCGACCGAGGACAACCTGGACGTGCAGCACGCGCGACAGGTCCTGGACGAGGACCACTACGACCTGGACAAGATCAAGAAGCGCATCCTGGAGTACCTGGCCGTGTCCAAGCTGCGCAACAACCTGCGCGGGCCGATCCTGTGCCTGGTGGGCCCGCCCGGCGTCGGCAAGACGTCGCTGGGGCAGTCGGTCGCCCGCGCCCTGGGCCGCAAGTTCGTGCACGTCAGCCTGGGCGGCGTTCGGGACGAGGCCGAGATCCGCGGCCACCGGCGCACTTACATCGGCGCGCTGCCCGGCAAGATCATCCAGTC
>CALJUR010000038.1 GCA_937975765.1 uncultured Myxococcales bacterium | reverse complement strand
ATGCGCATCGGGACGGTGTACGGGTCCTCGCCCGTGATGCGCTCGTACATCTCGAACAGGTTGCCGTAGCGCTCCTGGATGACCGGCTGGCCCAGCCGCTTCAGGCTGTCCCGGAAGTCCAGGTAGACGCCGCGCCCGCCCGGCCCGACGCCGCGCCCCTCGTCGCACTGGCGCTTGGCGGCGCGCGAACTGATGTCGCGCGGGGCCAGGTTGCCGTACGACGGGTACATGCGTTCCAGGTAGTAGTCGCGGTCGGCGTCGGGGATCTGGTCCGGGCTGCGGGTGTCCCCGGCCTTCAGGGGCACCCAGATGCGCCCGTCGTTGCGCAGCGACTCGCTCATCAGCGTCAGTTTCGACTGGTAGTCGCCGGCCACCGGGATGCAGGTCGGGTGGATCTGCGTGTAGCAGGGGTTCGCGAAGCCTGCGCCGCGCTTGTAGGCGCGGTAGGTCGCCGTCACGTTGCACGCCTTCGCGTTGGTGGACAGGTAGAAGACGTTGGCGTAGCCGCCCGTGCACAGCAGCACGGCCTCGCCGGCGTGCGCCTCCAGTTCGCCGGTGACCAGGTCGCGCACGATGATGCCGCGCGCGCGCCCGTCCACCACCACCAGGTCGACCATCTCCTTGCGGGTGAACAGCTGGACCTGGCCGGCGCCGACGGTCTTGGACAGCGCGCTGTAGGCCCCCAGCAGCAGCTGCTGGCCCGTCTGCCCGCGCGCGTAGAAGGTGCGCGACACCTGCGCGCCGCCGAACGAGCGGTTCGCCAGGTGGCCGTCGTAGTCGCGCGCGAACGGCACGCCCTGCGCGACGCACTGGTCGATGATGGAGTTGGACACCTCGGCCAGGCGGTAGACGTTCGACTCGCGGGCGCGGAAGTCGCCGCCCTTCAGCGTCTCGTAGAACAGGCGATAGACGCTGTCGCCGTCGTTCTGGTAGTTCTTCGCGGCATTGATGCCGCCCTGCGCCGAGATGCTGTGCGCGCGCCGGGCGCTGTCGTTGTAGGTGAACGCCTTGACGTTGTAGCCCAGTTCGCCCAGCGACGCGGCGGCCGACGCGCCGGCCAGGCCGGTGCCGACCACCAGGATCGTGGACTTCTTCTTGTTGGGCGGGTTGACCAGGGCGACGGCGTTCCTGCGCCGGTTCCACTTGTCCTCGATGGGTCCCGAGGGGATCCGCGGGTCGAGTTTCATGCCGCACCTCCGGGGAGCTTGACCAGGCCGGCCAGCACCGCGATGGGGAAGGACAGGTCGCCGACCACGACGATGGCGGTCAGCGCGGTCGCCAGGGTGCGCCGGTGCCGGTCGTGGGCCGGGTGGGTCCAGCCCAGCGTCTGGAACCAGGACCACAGGCCGTGCTGGAAGTGCAGCATCAGCAGCAGCACCGCGACGATGTAGAAGGCGGAAACCCAGGGGATCGAGAAGCCGCGGACGACGTTCTCGTAGGCGTGCAGATCCTCGTACGGGGCCCCGCCGGCGCCCAGCGTCAGGTGCAGGATGTGGTACACGACGAAGGCCGCGATGATCGGGCCCGAGTAGATCATCGTGCGCGCCGCGTAGTCGGCCTCGCGGTAGACCCGCTTCTTGTACCGCTGGGGCCGCGCGCCCCACGCCTGCAGGGTCAGCAGGACCGCCGCCCAGACGTGCAGCACGACGCAGATCGCCAGCACGATGCGCGCGGCCCACAGCAGCGGGGCGGCGCGCGTCGAGTGCAGGAACTTCGCGTACTCGTTGATGGATAGGCCTCCGTCGCCCGCGTACAACTGGAGGTTCCCCAGCATGTGCACGAACACGTAGGCGAAGAGGATCAGGCCCGTCACGGCCATCACCATCTTCTTGCCGACCGATGTCTTCCAGTACTCAGCCAGTGCGGACATTCGTACCTCCACCCGGGGCGGACGCAGGCCGGGGCCTCCGGCGCGCGACAACGCGGGAATTCCGACGTCCCGGGCAGTCTAGACCACCGATTTTCCGGGTGTCAATCCGGACCGCGGGTGTCGGAGGAAGAAGTCGGGGACCGTCGCGGACCCTACTCGGGAACGGGCTCGACGATGATCTCGGCGTGGCCCGTGTCGAACCACGACTTCAGGAAGTGCACGGCCTGGACGCGCTCGAATTCCGAAGGCGGGTCGTCCGAGTCCGTGAAGTCGCCGTGGCTGACGCCGGCGAACTGCATCAGGCCGCTCTCGACCGTGGCCGGGTCGACCGTGTCGACGCCCGGGATGGGCCGCTGGACCGTGCCGACCAGCGACAGGCCCGCCGAACGGGCCAGCATCTCGGTGGTGGCGTTCGCGACCGTGTCGTCGTCGATGACCTCCTGGGCCAGCAGGTGGGCGGGATCGCCGTCCGGCCGGTAGAAGCCCTTCAGCAGGCGGTCGGCGTATGCCACCGCGTCGCCGGCCCAGACGATCTGTTCGGCCGCGTTCACGTAGCCCTGGGCATCGAACACGTCGCCGAACGTGCGCTGCACGTACTGCTCGACCAGGTGGAACATGCCGACGCCGCCCACGTTCGACACGAACGCGCCGACGCGGGTGCTGAAGGGCAGGTACACCATGCCGATGATCGACCCCAGGCTGTGCCCGGCAAAGCCGATCCGCGTCGTGTCGATCACGGGGTCGCCCTGCTGCCACAGCGTCGCGTCCGCGACGATCTCGTCCGCCAGGACCAGCGAGGACGCGATGTCCAGCGCGGCCTGCCGGAAGTTCTCGCGGACGCGGATCGGGTCGCCGATGGACAGGAAGTCCAGGCCCCAGTTGTAGGCGTCGCCGCCGGTGCCGCGGCTGCCGTGCCGGGGGAAGTCGAACCGCAGCACCGCGATGCCGTTCCTCACCAGCCGCCGGGCGAACGCGCACATCCCCGACTGCGACGAGGCGATGCCGTGCTGCGCGACGACCAGCGGGAACGGCCCGGCGCCGGCCGGGACCATCAGGTTGAACTCGACGTCCTGGGGGGGGAATTCGGTCCAGTTGCCGTCGCCGTCCTTCACCCAGTGGCCGGTGTCCGGGTCGGTCAGGTTCAGCGGGTTGAAGCGGCCCTTCAGGGCCCAGCCCATCTCGGCGGCGTCCATGCCGCAGCCGCCCAGGTCGCCGCCGCGCCGGATGTCCGGCGTCCCGTCGTCGTCCAGGTCCGCGTCGTACCCGATGACGGGCGGGACCGACGGCGGCTGGAACCGGTGGAACAGGTCGACCAGTTCGTCCGCGTCGTGCCAGTTCCACGCCGTCCGGAAGGTCGCCGCCGCGACCACGTGGTCGGGGTCGGGCAGCAGCGCCATCAGCGGGAGGATCGTGTCGGCCTCGGCCTGCACCTGCGCGCGGCGGGCCTGGGGGGCATCGGCCGGCACCGCGGCCTGGCCCGTCACCTGGGCGAACCCGCGAGAACGGGCCACGGGCGTCCCGTCCTCGCCCCGCAGCGCGTCCGTCACCACCACCAGGTACCGCCTGGCGGTCAGGGGCCACGCCGGCAGCAGCCGCACGATCCAGTACTCGTCGGCCGGGTATGCGAAGTACTGGACCAGGAAGGCGGCGCGCGCCGCGAGGTGCCCCGAGTCGTCCAGTTCGTAGAGGCGGATCGAGGCGTCGTCGGCCGTCGATCCGGCCAGGTCCGCGGGCAGCGATGCCGTGTCCAGCGGGACGCTGGCCTGGAAGACCAGCGGGCCGTAACTGGCAAAGCCGTGGACCTGCTGCATCAGGGGCGGGTAGGGCCCGTCCGCCAGGTAGGGCAGGCTGGCGCAACTGTAGTCGCCGTTGTCCACCAGGATGCCGCCGTCGGCCGCCAGGTGCCGGTCCCACGGGAAGAACCCGTCCACCGGCGTGGCGAACAGGTCGTACAGCACGCGGACCGCGGGCTCCTCGTATGGGGGCTGGACCTCGATGTCCGTGGAATCGGCGTCTTCCGCGTCCGTCCCGGCCTCCGTTGCATCCCCGGCCGGGACCTCGGCGTCCGGTTCGACCGCGTCCGCGTCCGTCGTCGCCGTGTCCGCCGGCTGGATCGCGTCGTCCGGCGGGACGCACTGGCACGCGCCCCAGGTGCCGGTGTCGGGGTTGCACTGGCGCAGGCCGGTGCAGCCGTCCTCGCCCACGCACTGCAGGGAGTGCCCGGCCGTGCAGTCCGCGGTCGAATCGTCCAAGCAGCCCGCCAGCAGCCCGCCCGCAGCCAGCGCGGCCGCCATCATCCATCCGGAACGGTGCATCATCGGTTTCCTCCCGGGTTCCCACCCCGACGGACGGTAGCGTAGCAGAATGACGCAACGCGGCGAAGGCGGCATTCCGACCGGATCCGATCCGAAGACCGGGTCGTGCTCGGATCGGGACAGTGGACAGGAGGGGTCCCGTTCGGCCAGGATCGGCGGGGAACGACGGGAGGGTGCCGATGGAAGCGAACCTGACGGCCGGGGAACTGGCGCAACTGGTGGCGAGGGTCTTCCTGCCCGGTCCGGGCGAGCGGGGCCTGGCCGTGCTGGTGGACCTGCCGGACGCCGCGGCCCCGGACACGCCGGCCTGGAGGGAGCGTCGGGAGATGGCCGCGCACTGGGTCGAGGCGCTGTCCCGCGCGCCGGATGCCGCCCTGCAGGCGGTCCTGTACCTGTACCGGAACGTCCGGCGTGCCAACGCGGACCTGCCCTCGACGGTGTACCGGCACGCCGGCGGTCCGCTTCCGGCGACCGCCGAGGCCCTGGAGGGGCTGCCTTCCCGCCCCCTCGTGGACGTGCTGCGGACGACCCCCATGGTGCTGGCGCCGACCGAGTTCTCGGCGACGGCCCCGCTGAAGATCCTGGCCCCCGCGCTGGGGTTCCGGGGGGCGACGATGCCCGGCTTCACGCCCGCGATGATCCCCGCGCTGCGCCTGGACCTCACCGAGGTTTCCCGCCGCGTCGCCGTCCTGGCGGCCCTGCTGGACCGTGCGGTCGGGGCCGACATCGACTTCCGGGTCGATGGATCGCGCGCGCTGACGCTGCGGATGGACCTGCGCCACCGGACCGCCCACGTGTCGGGAGGCCTGTTCCCGCGGCCCGGCCAGGTCGGCAACCTCCCGTCGGGCGAGGCGTACATCGTCCCGTACGAGGGCGAGGTCGCCGGGGATCCATCGGGCACGTGCGGCGACCTGCCGGTCCAGTTCGAGGACGGGCTGGTGGTGTACCGGGTCGAGGGCAACCGGGCCGTCCAGGCGGAAGGGGAGGGGCCGGCCGTCGAACGGGAGGCCGATCTCCTGTCCCGCGAGCCGGCATACTGCAACCTGGCCGAACTGGGCCTGGGCGTGCTGTCCGACTTCGGGATCCAGCCCCTGGGCGAGGTCCTGATCGACGAGAAACTGGGGCTGCACATCGCCTTCGGGCGCAGCGACCACTTCGGCGGCCGGGTGGGGCCTTCGGACTTCTCGTGTCCCGGGGCCGTGGTGCACATCGACCGCGTCTACGTGCCGCGCCTGCAGCCGCGCGTGGCCGTGCCGCGGCTGGACCTCAGGATGCCGGACGGCGGCGTCCTGCCCCTGATGAGGGAGGGAGCCTACGTGGTGGATTTCGGTGCGGGTGGGCGGGGGGTGGCCTAGGCTGCAACCTCCGGCAGGCCGCTGGCCTTGTCGTGGCAGGCGCTGCCACGAAACGACTCCCCCCCTCGAAAGGACTTTCTCGCCAACGACTTCGGCCATTGCCCCCCGCATCGAACGGGGGTATGATTTCCTTCGGTCGCTCCGAGGGAGGCGTTCCAGATGGATCCCCTCGTTCCCGGTGCCCCGGTCAACCGGATCCAGGGCGTGGTCATCGGCATCGTCATCGACAACAAGGACCCCGAATCCCTGTACCGGGTGAAGGTGAAATTCCCGTGGGTCAAGGAGTCGTCCGGCGACTTCTCGGACGCCCCGGACCGCGAGGACTTCCCCTCCTCCTGGGCCCGCATCGCGACGCTGATGGGCGGCAAGGATCGGGGGTCCTACTGGCTGCCCGAGGTCGGCGACGAGGTGCTGGTCGCGTTCGAGCACGGGGACCTGCGCCGCCCGTTCGTGATCGGGTGCCTGTGGAACCCCGTGGACAAGACGATCCACAACAACGACGACGGCAAGAACAACTTCCGCACCCTCTTCAGCCGCTCCGGGAACGTCCTGCAGTTCATCGACGAGGAAGGCAAGGAGCGAATCGTCCTGCAGACCAAGGTGGCGGCGGGCGAAGCGGCAACGGCCCACAAGTCCCGCAGCGGGCACTTCATCGTGCTGGATTCCAGCGGCGGCTCCGAGAAGATCGAGATCTACGACGGCAAGCAGGAGAACTACGTCCTTCTCGACTCCGCCAACAACAACATCGAAGTCAAGAGCGCCAACGGCAACATCAAGCTGAACGCACCGAACGGCAAGGTCGAGATCGAGTGCAAGGAACTGGTGACCCACGCATCGACCAATACCACGGTCAAGACCGACTCGGCGCTGAAGATCCAGGCCGGGTCCAGCGGCGAGGTGACCACAAGTTCCACTCTGACGATCAAGGGCTCGCAGGTGAAGATCAACTAGGACTTTGCCCGGGGGAGGGGATCTCCCGGATCGTTCCGGACGAAGCGGGTTGCGGGGTTGGCGGGGGGCTGAAACGGGGGGATGTTCCCCCCGCTGGGTCGTCGCGATCCCCCGGCGTTCCCGGGCTTGTGGAAGGCCGTCCGGAACCGGGTCCCCTTGTGGGATTTCACCCCCTTGCGTAAACTGGACTGTGGAGGTCGGCGTGACCCGGGATCACGTTGCGAGGGCGGTGCTGACCGGCACTGAAACGGGGGAAGGGGCATGATCGAACCGACGAAGAACGAGGCCGTGCGACCCGAGGCGATCCTGCGGGAGTTCTACAACCGGAACGGCTGCGTCCGCATCCGGCCGGACGACCCCGAGAAGGGCAGGCACGGGGGCGTGGAACTGCGCCTGGTCGTGGGCGACATGGCCGAGCGCAAGAGCGTGCTGGGTGCCATGAAGGTGCTGAACCTGCCCCACGGCAAGGTGTACCGCAAGCAGAAGACGCGTCGGCAGTGGGTGGTCCCGATTTACGCCCGGGCGGACATCCTGATGTTCCTGAAGATCGTCAAGCCGAAGAATTCGACCGCCCTGTCCAAGCGCGTCCAGGCGACCGCCAAGCGGCGCACCGCCGCCGAGAGGGCGCTGTAGGGCCGATTCCGTCGCGACGGGGTCCTTCCTGCCGGTTCCAGGAAAGATCGCATCGCACGAGGGGGCACCGGTCCGAGACGGGTGCAGGGCCCTGGTCTACCACCGGGTACCGATGTCCGCCAGGGCCTCCGCCACCACCGCGCGAACCTGCGCGAGGCACTGGTCTGCAGCCTTCCCGCGGGCTTCCACCCGCGGGTCGCGCGAACCCTTCAGGTTGATGCGCACGTTCAGGTAGGCGCCCTCGGCCCCGGCCTGCGAGGCGGCGGCGGCGACCCCGGCGTCGGACAGGCACGCCTCGTATCCCGTGGCGACGGCCTGGCGTGCCAGGTCGGCCACCTCGGCGCACAGGGCCAGGGTCTCCTCGGGCACCCGGGTCGCCTGGTCGTTCGCCGCCTCGATGGCCGCCGTGCGGGTCGCCTTCTCGTCGTCGGTCCCCTTCGGCAGGCGCATCGCCGCCATCACCGCCTCGAACGCCGCGCTGTCCTCCGAGACCAGGGCGGCCAGGCGCGCCTTCAGGCCCTGCGCCTTCAGGGCCAGGTCCGCCAGCGCCGGGCGGTCCGGCTCGCGCTCGGGCCGGCGGTACGTCAGGTTGCCCACCATCGCGGCCAGGCCCGCGCCCAGCGCGCCGCACAGCGCCGCCACCGAACCGCCGCCCGGCACCGCGGCATCGGCCGAAACCCGGTCCGCGAACTCCCGCACGGTGAGGTCGGTCAGGGCCCTCGTCCCCTGCGCCAGCCGGTACTCGATGACCTTGTCGGCCGCGACGAAGGGCTTGGCGTCCGACAGGCCCAGGCTGCGCACGGCCAGGTGCACCAGGTCCGGCTCGGGGGCAGCCGGCGACAGGCCCTGGCGCTGCAGGTAGTGGCGCCCGGCGGCCAGCAGGGCCTCCTTCGGCACCAGCCCCACGATCTCGCTGCCCGTGACCTCGACACCCACCAGGGCGGCCTGACGTTTCGCCTCCTCGAACACCGCGTGCAGCGGCGTGACCTTGTGGTCCAGCAGGTTCACGCTGACCTGGGCAATGCCGTATTCCTCGATGACCCAGCCGACCGCCCTGACCGCCTTCAGCGCGCCGGGGACCTTCACCGGTTCGCCGGCGGGGTCCAGCAGGCGCTCGCCGTCGCTGCCACGCGCGGGCCCGCCGCCCTCGCGCATCCGGATCGCCATGCGGCTGGCCATCAGGCGCTCGCGGGTGTTCAGGTTCACGTTGTAGGCGATCAGAACCTCGCGGGCGCCGATCACGGTCGCGCCGGATCGCGCGTTGAAGGCCGTCGGTCCGAAGTCCGGCGCCCACTCGGGGTCGGCCAGTCGTGCCGGCAGGCCCTCGTACTCGCCCTTGCGGACGTCGGCCAGGCTGGCACGGCCGGGGCAGGTGGCCGCCTGGTCGTACAGGTACACCGGGATGCCCAGTTCGCGGCCGACCCGCTGGCCCAGCCGGCGGGCCATCTGGACGCACTCCTGCATCGTGACGTCGCCCAGCGGGACGAACGGGCAGACGTCGGTTGCGCCCATGCGCGGGTGCTCGCCCTTGTGGCGAGACATGTCGATGCGCTCGGCCGCGACGCGGATCCCCTGGAAGGCTGCCTCCTCGACGGCCTCCGGGGTGCCTGCGATCGTCACGACCGTGCGGTTCGCCGCGGCGCCCATGTCCACGTCCAGCACCTTCGCGCCCGCCCGTTCCATCGCGGAGGTGATGGCCCGGATGACATCGGCGTCGCAGCCTTCGGAGAAGTTCGGGACGCATTCCACCAGTCGGTTCATTCGCGGATTTCCTCCCTTCAGGGCTCACTCGGAGGGCCGGGGTTCCCCGGGGCCGTTCACCTGGATCACCTTCAGCACGAGACAGGGCGAGCGGTTCCCGGAGAGGCGCGCGGACTTGGACAGCCGCCCGACGACCGTGGCAGACGGCGGTACCGGCTGGTCCGGCGTTCCCGACAGCACGGCGCGCAGGGCCTCCACGGGCCCTTCCGGGTCCCTCGGCTCCAGGAACACCCGGAACCAGTGTCCGTCCAGCAGGACCTCGAACTCGGGGCAGTCGCACGCCGCCACGTTCATGCGCAGCGTGAAGGTCTCTTCCTGGGAGTGGATCTCGGCCAGCGTCTCCACGCGTTCGGTCGCCAACTCGGACGGGGATCGCAGGGTGGAACCGCAGGACGCCAGGAGGACCAGCATCACCGGCAGGGAGGCCGGCACGCGGGCCAGGATGTGTCGCATCGATCGCCTCCCTCCCGGGCCCGCAGCCTAGCCGTAGACCGCCCAGGCGACGACCGCGGCCCAGGCCGCGATGTCCAGCAGGAACCAGACGTCCTTGACCATCACGTCGGTCGGGCTGCGGACCTCGCCCTTACGGCGCAGCAGCACCAGGAACCGGCCGATGCCGACCGGGACGAACGGGATCGTGGCAGCCAGGCGCGTCGTCCCGAAGTAGGCGCGCGTCTGCGGCGCGACGGTGTAGAAGCCGTACACGACCACGGTGGCCACCGCCACGCACACCAGCGCGATGTCCAGGTGGTCCAGCCGGTACTGCCGCAAGGCGGGCCGCCGCGCCTCGTCCTCGCCGCCCAGGGTCGCCAGTTCGTGCCGGCGCTTGCCCAGCCCCAGGAACAGCGCCAGCAGGAAGGTGCAGGCGATCAGGTAGACGGAGATCTCCTGCCGCTCGAGGCCGATCGCCAGCGAGCCGGCCAGGACCCGCAGCAGGAACCCGGTCGCGATCGACAGCACGTCCAGGTAGGCGTATCGCTTCAGCTTGGAACTGTACGCGACGTTCAGAACCAGGTAGCCCGTGGCGATCAGGATGAACCCGCCCCCCAGGTACGTCCCGATCGCGTAGGCCGACGCCAGGGCCAGCAGGCCTCCCGCGACGGCGGTCTGCACGGACATCTGGCCGGACGCCAGCGGCCGCAGCCTCTTGACCGGGTGCAGGCGGTCCCTCTCGACGTCCAGCACGTCGTTCATCACGTACACGGCGCCGGAGAGCAGGATGAAGACCAGGGTGCCCAGCGCCGCCAGCAGGAACACCTCGGGGTGGACCTGGGAGTGCTCCTTCGCGAACACCGCCGGGGCGAAGACGAACAGGTTCTTCACCCATTGCCCGGGTCGCATGGTGCACAAGAGCGCGCGTACGGCCTTCATTCGGGATCCTTGCCGGCGAGGAGGGCGGCGAGCGCGGCAGGCAGCAGGTCCGCCAGGTCCGACGCGAGGACCCCGTGCGGGGTCAGGCGGGCACCGGCCAGGTCGCCGGCCGCCCCGTGCAGGCAGGCCGCGGCGCAGGCGGCGTCATAGGGAAGGACCCCGCGGGCCAGCAGCGCCCCGATGATCCCCGCCAGCACGTCGCCCGATCCGCCCACCGCCAGGGCCGGACCGCCGGTCCGATTGAGGGCCATCCTGCCGTCCGGGGCCGCGATGACGGTGCCGGCGCCCTTCAGCACGACGACCGAACCGGTGCGGGCCACCAGCGTCCGGGCGGCCGCGATCCGGTCCGCCTGGACCTGTTCCGAAGGGATGCCCAGCAGCCGGCCGGCCTCGCCAGGGTGCGGCGTCAGCACGAACCCGGGACCGGGCCGCAGGTCCGGCCGCGTCGCCAGCACGTTCAGGGCGTCGGCATCGACCAGCGTCGGCAGGGTGCCGTCCAGCAACCGGTCCAGCAGGGCCTCGACGCCCGGTCGCGTGGACAGGCCCGGGCCCAGCACCACCGCAGTCTTGCCCTGGCAGGCCGCGGTCACGGTCATGTCGTCGACCTTCACCCAGTCGCCCGCGACCTCGACGATCGGCTCGATCATGACGTCCGGGAACCGGCCCTCGATGCGCGTGGCGACCTGCCGCTCGGTCCCCAGCGTCACCAGGCCCGCGCCGCTGCGCAGGGCCGCCCGGGAGGCCAGCAGCGCGGCACCGGCCTTGCCGTGCAGGCCGCCGACGACCAGCACGTGGCCGAAACGGTTCTTGAAGTCGCCGACCTCCCGGGGAGCGAACCCCCGGCGGACACAGGCGGCGTCCAGCAGGTCGATGCCCGGCGCATCCTCGATCGCGGCCCGGGGGATGCCGATCGGGACGACCTCGACGCGCCCGCAGCAGCCGGCCCCCGGCCAGGAGAAGTGGCCGATCTTCGCCGCCCCGAACGTGACGGTGCGATCGGCCTTCGCGGCCACCCCCGGGACCCGTCCCGCGTCGGAGTCCACGCCCGAGGGCAGGTCCACGGACAGTCGCGGGCAGGGCAGGGCGTTGAAGGTCCGGATCGCGTCGGCGAACGCCCCTTCCGGCGGCCGGGCCAGCCCGGTGCCGAACAGCGCGTCGATCGCCACTCCCCACGGCCGGGACCCGAGGTCCGCCGGCAGGCCCCCCGAGGCGTCCAGAACGGTCGCGGGGAAGTGTCCAAGGGCCTGGAGGTTCGTCGCGGCGTCGCCCTTGTACGCGTCCGGGCGGGCCATCAGGGCGACGACCACCTCGATCCCGCGGTCGGCCAGGTGGCGCGCCGCCACCAGCCCGTCGCCGCCGTTGTTGCCGGGGCCGCACAGCACCAGGGCGGTCGCACGGCCGGTCCCGCGGGCCATCGCCTCCGCGGCATCCGCCACGGCCAGGCCCGCGCGCTCCATCAGCACGATGCCGGGCACCCCCACGACCTCGATCACGTGTCGGTCCAGGGCCCGCATCGTCGCGGCGTCGACCAGTCGCATGCCTTCCGTTCCCTTGCGCCAGGCGCCGTCAAGCATAGCCTCGGGCGGGCCGTATTTGAAGTCGAATCCTTGGCGTGGTCGCGTTCCAGGAGGTATCATTTCCGGGGTTTCCGGTGGAGAGGTCAAGATGTCCCGCAGGACCCTTCCGGTCGCGCTGCTGGTGGTGATGTGGACGCCGGCCGCCCTGGCCCAGGCCGACAAGCCGCTGCCGATCTCCGAGGCTCCCGCGACCCAGGCACCCCCCGCCGGGAAGGCCAAGACCGGTGTGGTGGTGCTGGCGCCTTCCGAGGACGGGTTCCAGGTCGCGGACGAGGGGGGCCAGATCTACACGGCCCGCGGCTATCGCGGCGTGGTTCCCGGCGTGCGCGACCAGTCGGACGTCCCGGCCAAGCGCCCCGAGAACGAGGCGTTCGCTGCCACCCGTGCGATCGTCGAGTGGATCGGCTTCCAGCCGTTCCCCACCTACTCGCGCGTGTTCGTCCAGTTGTCCGGGCGGTTCACCTTCGCCGTGACCCGGCCGAAGCCCGACCGCATCGAGGTCCGGGTGCCCGGCGCGGACATCTCGACGCCGAACGACGCGCGCCACCTGATCACGCGGGACTTCCCGACCGCCGTCGACCAGGTCGAGATCTCGACCGACAAGGCCGACGGCGCCGTCATCATCGCGATCACGCTGAAGCGCCCGGTGGGCTACCTGTACCGCCAGGAAGGCCGGTACGTCTTCATCGACATCGAGCCGTAGGCTGCCTCAGACCCCTTCGCGGACCTCGTTTCCGTCCGACGTGAACACGACCTTCCGGTCGTCCACCTGCGTCTCGAGGTGCACGGGGCGCGTCCACAGCTGGGACAGGTTCCTCATGCATTCGATCGCCCAGTCCCGCCGCAGCGGCGTGCCCTCGTAGCGGTGGACCAGGTACAGTTCCTTCCGGTTCGCGTGGTTGTCGTCCTCCAGCGTGATGACCGGTTCGCCCAGGTTCGTCAACTGCTGCAGCAGGCCCCGCTTGACCTCGTCGAACTGCCGGGAATCGATCCGCGGCGTGCCCCGCTCGTCCTCCTTCCACGAGAACAGTCGCTGCCGTTCCACGAACTCGGGCGTCAGGAACTCGTCCAGGAACATCACGTCGTTGTAGACCCGCCGGACCTCGAACAGCTTCTGCGTGCCCAGGCCCAGCCGCCGGTCCCAGTGCTCGCGTTCGGCCAGGTTCTCGCACCGTTCCCACTCGGGCCCGAACCGCCCCTGGTCCCACCGCTCCTTCACGTCGCGCAGCAGCGCCAGGCCCAGCGCATACGGGTTCAACTGGCCCGGCTGCCGCGCCACCGTCCGGCTGTGGTGGTCCGCGAAATCCAGCACCTCGCTGTCGTCCAGCAGCTTCTCGGTCATCATCCGGCTGTGCCAGTAGGTCGCCCAGCCCTCGTTCATGATCTTGGTCATCCGCTGCGGTGCGAAGTAGATCGCCTCCTCGCGGATCATCGACAGGATGTTCCGTTGCCACCGGGGGATCGGTGCGTTGGCCGCCAGGAACCCCAGAACGTCCCGCTCGGCCACCGGGTACCGCTTCTCCTCGACGATGCGCGCCTCCTCCCGGCGCGCCTCCTCGGCCACCAGTTCGTCCGGGTTCACGAACGGCTCCAGGTACTTCTTCGTCTTGAACCGCATCCCCTCCACGGCCTTGCGGCCCTCCTCCGGCTCGGTCACGATCGGCTTCGCCTCGGCCCGCCGCCGCACCACGTAGGGCGCGTAGTAGTCCTGGAGGTTCTCCAGGCTGAGGCAGCGGTCGACGAACCCCTCGACCTCCTCCAGCCCGAATTCCTCGATGTACCGGCGGATGCGCGCCCCGTGGTTCGCCATCTCGTCCATCGCCTTCCGGTGCGTGGGCGCGAACCAGTGGTTGTTCTTGAAGAAATCGACGTGCGCGTACACGTGCGCGATGACCATCTTGTGGTCGACCAGCCGGTTGTCTTCCATCAGGTAGGCGTAAGCCGGGTCGTTGTTCACCACCATCTCGTAGATCCGGTGCAGCCCGTACGCGTACGACTTCTCCAGCCGCTCGTACTCCATGCCGAACCGCCAGTGCGGGTAGCGGCCGGGGAAGCCCGAGTAGGCCGCCAGTTCGTTCATCTGCTCGTAGGTGACGATCTCGAATCGCGTTTCGTAGAAGTCCAGGCCGTAGGACCGCGCGACCTCCGCGATCCGCACCACCCACTCCTGCAACTCGCGGCGGGTCGGCATCGTCATCTCCCCTTCCGCAGGAACGCCCGGATCGCGTCCAGCACCGTGTCGCGCCCCTTGATCTCGGCCCACGCCACGCGATCGTCCTGCAGCGCGGCGACCAGGTCCTTCAGGAACTGCCCGCTGCCGTATGGGCTGTCCACCTGCCCGTACGCGAACTGGTTGCACCGCGGCAGGATCTTCGTCCTCGCGACCTCCAGCGCCTCGTTCGTGTCGTCCGACGACCAGTTGTCCCCGTCGCTGAAGTGGAAGGTGTAGACGTTCCAGTCGCCCTCCGGGTACTCCTTCTCCAGCATCTGCGCGCACAGCTTGTAGGCCGACGAGATCATCGTCCCGCCCGCCTCGCGGCTGTGGAAGAAGGTGTGCTCGTCCACCTCGCGGGCATCTGCGTCGTGCGTCAGGTATCTCGAGGTGATCCCCCGGTAGTGCGCCTTCAGCCAGGCGTCCAGCCAGAAGGAGGTCATCCGGACGAGTTCCTTCTGTTCGTCGCCCATGCTGCCCGACACGTCCATCATATAGATGGCCACCGCGTTGGCCCGCGGCTGGGGCGCCTCCTTCCAGGACCGGTACCGGAAGTCCTCGCGCACGGGCACGATGGTCGGGTCGTTCGGGTCGTACATGCCGGAAGCGATGGTGCGCTTGAGGGCCTGCTTGTAGGTCCGCCGGAAATGGCGCAGCGACTGCGGGCCCACCCGGTGGATGCCGGTGAACTTGACCTTCCTCGACTCCAGGCGGTCCTGGCCCTTCGGCCGGATCCGCGGCAGTTCCAGCGCCTCGCCCAGGATCGCCGCCAGGTCCTCGATGGTGATCTCGACCTCCACGACGTGCTGGCCCGGGGCCTGCCCCGCCTCCCCGCCGCCGGTGCCCTCGCCCTGGCCCTGGCCCAGCGGGTCCCCGGGGTCGCCCTCGCCCTGCCCGACGCCCTCCTTGCCGCTGCCGAGCGTGAACCGCGGCAGGTCGATCTGGGGCACCGGGATCGAGACGATGCGATCGCCCTTCCGGCCCAGCAGTTCGCCGCGCGACATGTACCTGCGCAGATCCTCCTTGATCAGGCCCCGGACGATGCGGCGGAACCGCGCCTGGTCCTTCTGGATGTTGCGGATGGCATCGTCGTCATCCCACATCGGGGCCCCCGCATCTACGTTGGCGGGGGACGGGGCCCCCGCATCTACGTTGGCGGGGGACGGGGCCCCCGCCCTACTACCGTTTCTCCTTCACGTCGCCGCGGGCGTAGATGCTGGCCACGTAGGTCAGCACGTCCGTGGCGGACACCTCGTTGTACCCGTAATATTTGATCAGCCGCGACTTCACGATGTCGATCTTCTCCTGCGTCTCGCGGTCCACGACGTCGCTGATCAGGCTGGACAGCCGGATCGTGTCCTTGCTGTCCTCGAACAACTTGGCCTCCAGGGCCTGGAACAGCCGCGGGTTGGTCTTGAAGTCGAACTGCCTCCCCTCCAGCGCCAGCGCGCCGATGTAGTTCATGATCTCGCGCCTGAAGTCGTCCTTGCGCCCCTCGCTGATGTCGATCTTCTCCTCGATGGACCGCATCAGCCGCTCGTCCGGATCCTCCTCGCGGCCCGTGAAGCGGTTCTTGACGCGCTCCTTCTGCAGGTACGCCTTCACGTTCTCCAGGTAGTTCGCGCACAGGCGCCCGATGGCCTCCTCGTCGGCGGAAATCGCGCGCTGGACCTCGTTCTTGACGATGTCGTCGTACTCCTCCTTCACGTAGGTCAGCATCTCCTGGAAGCGGGCGCGCTGCTCCTCGCCGGTGATCAGGCTGTGGTGCCGCAGCCCGGCCGACAGTTCGTTCATCACGATGAACGGGTTCACGGCGCCGTCGCCCTTGTCGCTGACCAGGCAACTGCTGATGCGGTCCTGCACGTAGCGCGGGCTGATGCCCTCCATGCCCTCGCGCTCGGCCTCCTTGCGCAGTTCGCGGACCGCGTCCTGCGTGAAGCCCGGCAGCACCTTGCCGTCGTACAGTTTCATCTTCTGGACCAGCGTCAGGTTGTGCTTCTTCGGCGGCGTCAGGCGCGTCAGGATCGCCCACATCGCCGCGACCTCGACGGTGTGCGGCGCCACGTGCACGTGCCGCACCTTGTCGGGGCCGAACTCCTTCTCGTAGATGCGCATCTCGTCGGCGACGCGGGTCACGTAGGGGATGTCGATCTTGATCGTGCGGTCCCGCAGCGCCTCCATGAACTCGTTGGCCAGCAGCTTCTTGTACTCGGCCTCGTTGGTGTGGCCGATGATGACCTCGTCGATGTCGGTCTGCGGGAACTTCTTCGGCTTGATCTTGTGCTCCTGGGTCGCGCCCAGCAGGTCGTACAGGAAAGCCACGTCCAGCTTCAGGATCTCGACGAACTCGATGACGCCGCGGTTGGCGATGCACAACTCGCCGTCGAAGTTGAAGGCGCGCGGGTCGGAGTCGCTGCCGAACTCGGCGATCTTGCGATAGTTCACGTCGCCGGTCAGCTCGGTCGAGTCCTGGTTCTTCTCGTCCTTCGGCTGGAAGGTACCGATACCGATGCGGTCCTGCTCGCTGAACACGAAGCGGCGCACCCGGACGTGCTGGGCCACCTTCGTCCAGTCGCCCTGGTGCATCTCCATCAGGCGCTGGTAGTGGAAGCGACAGGACGGGCACAGGTCGGCGAACAGGTGTTCGCGGGACAGGTCGCGCTGGAGTCCCAGTTCGGCCAGTGCCTTTTCGCGCCACGGGAGGGGGAAGACGTGCAGCGGCTCCTCGTGGATGGGGCAGGGGTGCAGTTCCTCGCCGCCGCCCTCCGCCGGGAAGGCCCACGAGAAGGTGTAGATCGCGCCCTCCGGCTTGCGGGCGTATTCCTCCAGGCCCTTCTTGACCAGCCGGACGATGGTGGACTTGGCCGACCCGACGGGCCCGTGCAGCAGGATGATGCGCTTCTGCGGCCCGTACCCCTGCGAGGCGGCCCGGAAGACCGACATCAGGCGCATGATGGGCACGTCCAGGCCGTAGATGGCGTCGCGCCCTCCGTTCGCCTCGTCCAGGAAGAAGTTGAACCGCACCACCTTCTTCTTGCTGTCCATGTACTCGGTCGTGCCGTGGGACACGATCATGTCGTACAGGCGCTGGTACGACGAGCGCACGACCTCCGGCTTCCGGGAGACCAGGTCGAGATATTCCTCGAAGGAACCCGCCCAGTTCAGTTCCCGGTACTCGGTCTTGTCGTGGTGTGCGGCCAGCTTCTGGAGCAGGCTGTCCATGGCCCTTTCCTCCGCGGAAGTTCCCACTTGGTCACAGTATGCACCCGACCCCCCGCGCGCGACGAAGGGTCCTGTGAAAACATAGGGTTTTCCTGGAAATGTCGCGACCGTCGGGAGCGCCGGCGCACGGGTGGCCGACGCCGGGAGCATCTGCCGGGTTCGGACCGGGGGCGAAGGATGGTAGGATCGTGCGGACCGAATCCCCGGGGAGAGGCGTGTTGCGGTTCCGTTCCGCGGTCGCCGTCGTGATGCTGGCCCTGATGGCCCTGGCCGTCGGGGCCCTGGCGCAGGACCCGGACGTCCAGACGGCGATGGCCCTGATGTCGGGTGATCGCAGCGCGAAGGTGCGGGCGCAGGCCGCGCTGACGCTGCGCGCGGCCGGCGAGCAGCCGGAGGTGCGGACGGCGCTGATCGCGGCCCTGGGGGACGGCGACGCGATCGTGCGGGCGGCGGCGGCCAACGCGCTGGGGGCCGTCCCGCGGACGGACGCCTTCGAGGCGCTGTCGCGGGCGACGCGCGACCGGGACCCGATGGTCGCGAAGTGGGGCGGTTGGGCCTTGCGCCGGACGCTGGCCGCCGCGCCGAAGGTGCGGGTGGAGGGGGTGCGGACGCGGGTGGCGGCGCCGTCGCGGCGCGAGTCGCTGGCGCGGACGTTCGAGGGGGCGCTGCTGGCGGGACTGGTCGGGGCCGAGTCGCGGTTCGACATCGCCAGACCCGACGCCGTGATGGACTTCTCGGACGAGGGGGAGGCCCAGCCCGAGTCGGACGGGGCCGATGCCGAGGCGGACCGGCGGGCGCAGGAACTGATGCGCCAGGGGAAATTCGACGCGGCCGCGCTGGCGGGGTCGGAGGCCGACCCGGTGGACGGGGTGGCCCGGCAGCCGCCGGTGTCCATCCGGCTGGCTGCCGACCTCGAGGCGCGGGACGCCGGCACCGGCGCGGTGGCGAAGGTGCGGCTGAAGGCCGAGACCCCGGACGGGGTGCTCGCCTGGGAGGTCGCCGCCGAGGGGACCGGGGTGCCGCGCGTCGTGCCTGCAAGCGAGCGTGACGAGTACACCATGGCGCAGAAGCCGGAGGAGTTGCGAGCCGAGGCGGTCGAGGCGGCGGGGCGCGCCGTGGCGGGTGCCCTGGTGGCGCAGATGCGGGCTCAGGAAGGCCCGCCCGGCGCGCGGAACGGACGCAACGGGAAATGAGTGGGCGGTCGGGGCGGACCGGCCCGGGAAGGAGGTTCAGCGTGAGGAACGGGAAGGACCTTCGACGCCGCGTCCTGGTCAACGCGGGATTCCAGTTGAGGTACACGGTGCTGCTGGCGGGCGTCGCCCTGGCGGTTTTCGTGGTGCTGGGGTTGCTGTATCGCGAGGTGCTGCGCGAGGAATCCGCGCTGCTGGGGCTGCGGCAGGCGCCGGTGCCGACCTCGGCGGAACTGGGGGCGGCGGACCAGGAATTCGACCAGGACCTGCAGGGGCGCGTCGAGCAGGACGACCAGCGGCGCATCCTGGCGCTGGCGGTCGCGGCGGCCGCGCTGGTGGGCATCCTGGCGTGGCTGGGGATCCAGGTGACGTTCCGGGCGGCGGGTCCCGTGGCGGCGATCTCGACCATGCTGCATGCGATGGCCGCCGGGGAGTACCAGGGCCTGCGCCGGCTGCGCGAGAAGGACCACTTCCGGTTCCTGGAGGAGGACCTGTTCGCGTTGCGGGACGCGCTGCGCCGGGAGGCCGAGGCGGACGTCGGGCGGATGGACGCCGCGATCGAGGCCCTGGGAGAGGGGGCGGACGCGGCACGGCGACAGGCGGTGTCGGAGGGGATCGCCGCGGCGCGCCAGGAGAAGGTGCGCCGGTTCGGCCTGTGAGCGGGTGGGGATGCGGGTCTTCCGTGGATTCGGCGCGCTGCCGCAGGGGTTCGGCCCGACGGTGGTCGCGATGGGCAACTTCGACGGCGTCCACCGGGGGCACCAGTCCGTGCTGCGCGGGCTGGTGGAGTCGGCCCGCGGCCGCGGCGTTCCCGCGACGGTCGTGACGTTCCACCCCCATCCGCTGCGCGTGCTGGCCCCCGAACGGGCGCCCGTGCTGATCCAGTCCCTGGAGGACCGGATCGCGTGCCTGGAGGCGACCGGGATCGACCTCCTCGTGGTCGTCCCGTTCACGCGCCTGCTGGCCGACGTGCCGGCCGAGGCCTTCATCGACGACTTCCTGCTGGGGCGGCTGGGCTGCATCGAGCTGCGGGTCGGGGGCGACGCCCGGTTCGGCAAGGGGAGGGCCGGCGACGTGGCGATGCTGCGCAAGCATGCCGAAGGGGGCGCATTCGATCTGCACGTGGCAGATGCGGCCATGGTGGAAGGGGTGCGCGCGTCGTCGTCCGAGGTCCGGCGCCGGGTGCTGGCCGGGGACGTCGCCGGGGCCGCGACGCTGCTGGGGAGACCGTTCTCCCTGTGCGGCGAGGTGGTGACCGGGGCGGCGCGGGGGCGGGCGATGGGCTTCCCGACCGCCAACCTGCTGCCCGACGCGGCGATCCGGCCGGCCCCGGGGGTCTACGCGGCGATCGCGCGCACGCCCGGCGTGACGGCGCCCGCGGCCGTTCACGTCGGGCCGATCCCGACCTTCCAGGTGGCGACCCCGGTGGTCGAGGCGCACCTGGTCGGCTTTGCGGGGGACCTGGTCGGCGCCCGGTTGCGGCTGGAATTCGTGCAGCGCCTGCGCGGCATCGAGAAGTTCGGGGACGCCGGGGCCCTGCAGCGCCGGATCGCCGAGGACGTCCGGCAGGCCCGGACCCTGGCGGAGGCGGCCGGCGGGGAGGCCCGTGACCCGGAGGCAATCCGGCATTGACAATGCCCCCCGACTCCGGTATATACGCAGCGCCCTGATGCCCGGAAGGGGGTGAATTCGCCTTGAACCCGAAGCAGTTGGAGTTCCGCCCGCTGGAGGTCACCGTCGCCGAGGGGGACGTGGGTCGCGCCCTGTCCGCCCTGAAGCGCAAGATGGCCAACGAGGGCCTGTACAAGGAACTGAAGAAGCGCCGTTTCCACGAGAAGCCCAGCGTCCAGAAGAAGCGCAAGCAGCGCGAGGCCGACCGTCGGCGCAAGAAGCTGGTTTCCTACGGCCGGTAGGCATCGTTGCGGTGCGCTTCTGGCGACGGAGGTGCTCCACCCATGCGCTGGCCTCTCGCCTCGATTCCCGTCCCCGTCCTGCTGGTGGCCGTCCTCGTGGCGGGTTGCTCCGGAGCCTCGTCCCGCAAGGCGGATTCCGCCGACGCCACGACGGCCTGGCCGGAAGGATACACCTCCTGGAAGAAGTTGAACGACGCGCCGATCTTCCGCGAGGCCGACCAGCGGGCCTGGAACCTGTACGCCAACCCCTCGGCCTTCGGCCGGACGGGAGGCGAGTCCGGTCTCTACCCGATCGGCACCGTGCTGGTCAAGGAGGAACGCCTGCTGGAGGCGAACCCGCAGGGGCGCCTGAAGGTCGGCGAGGCCGTCCGGCTGTCCGTGATGTTCAAGGTGGGGACGGGCGACACGTCCGGCTGGTCGTTCAAGGCCTACGACCCGCAGGACCGGCGCGAGTTCCCCCCGGACCGGGTCGATCCCGACGGCTGCTACTTCTGCCACGCGGATGCGTCGGCACGGGACTACGTCTTCACGAAGATTCGATGACCCCGGCCAGTTCCTGGATCTCCGTTCTCAACTCGGCCAGACGGGCCCGGGCCGCGTCGCGCTCCCGGGCGACGGACTCGACCTGCCGGCTCAGGGCGTCCCGCTCGCGCTCCAGTCGGGACACCTGGTCCCGGATCTCCGCCAGGACGGCAGGGTCGGGAGACGGCACGGCGACGGTCCCTGGCGGGGCGGCCAGGTCCAGTTCCAGGACCCCCTGCTCCATCTCCCCGCGCCCCTCGGCCGCGGCATCCTCGGCCGCCATCAGCGAGGGCAACCGTTCCCGGGCCTCGCGCGCGGGCAGTCCCTCGGCGTGCAGCAGGTGCCGGATCAGGGCCAGGGCCCGGACGTCCCGACGCGAGAAGACGTGCTGGCCGGATTTCGTTCGTGTCGGCCGCACGAACGCCGCGAACTCGGCCTGCCAGTAGCGGATGGCGGAAGGCGCCACGCCCACGATGCGCGCAGCCTCGCCCAGCTTGTAGTAGTGGGGTTCCCGATCGGGTTCGTTGGGGGGCATTGGCCGGGAGGGATCGCCCATCCGACCTCGCAACCGGCAAGCGCCTAGGCGTTGAGGATCGAGCGCAGCACCTGGCTGGGCTTGAACGTCAGCACCTTGCGGGCCGTGATCTCGAGGGGCCGTCCGGTCTTCGGGTTGCGACCCATGCGGGGACGCTTGGCCCGGACCGTGAAGGACCCGAACGAGGAGATCTTGACCTTCTCGCCGGAGACCAGGGATTCCTTGATCACGTCCAGGATCGTCTCGACGATCGAGGCCGCTTCCTTCTTGGAGAAGCCGCCCAGCCGCTCGTACACGCCCTCGACGATGTCCGCCTTCGTCATGGCTGCTCCCCCCATCTTCAAGCCGCCGCCGTCTGCCGCACGATCCGGGCGAATCCCTCGGGATCGTGAACGGCGATCTCCGCCAGAACCTTGCGGTCGACGGTGATGTTCTTCAGCGCCAGGGCGTGGATGAAATCGCTGTACCGGGTGCCGTTCATGCGGCACGCGGCGTTGATGCGGATGATCCACAGCCCGCGGAAGTTGCGCTTGTTCAGCCGGCGATGCTCGTACGCGTAGGCCCACGAACGGTGGACCTGCTCGACGGTGCGCCGCCACGTCGTGCGCCTGCGATCCCGGTAGCCCTTCGCGAACGCGAAGACCTTGTTGGTCCGTTGCCGGCGCTTGAAACCACGCTTGACTCGTGCCATGACCCGATTCCTCCCGTATCAACCGCTCGGCAGAAGCCTACGCGCCTTCCGCAGGTCCGCCCCGGCGACCAGGGAGGACTTCCGAAGGTTGCGCTTCCGCTTGGGATCCTTCTTCGTCAGGATGTGGCTCTTGAACGCGTTGCCGCGCTTGAAGCCGCCACCGCCGGTCTTCACCAGCCGCTTCGCGGCCGACCTACTCGTCTTGATCTTCGGCATCCTCGTCCCCCTCAGTCTTCTTCTTCGCCACGGGCCCCTTCGAGGCCAGGTACATCGCGAGGAGCCGCCCTTCCATGCGGGGCGGGCGCTCCATCACGGCGACGTCCATCAGGTCCGCGGCGATCTTCTCCATCGTCTGCAGGCCGAGGCCGGCGAACTGGACCTCGCGCCCCTTGAAGAACATCACGTACTTGACCTTGTGGCCCTCCATCAGGAATTCCTTGGCCTGCCTCATCTTCGTCGCCAGGTCGTGATCGTCCGTCTTGTAGCGGATCTTCACTTCCTTCAACTGGACGATGAACTGGCGCTTCCGGGCCTCCTGCTGGCGCTTCTTCCTCTGGTACTTGAACTTGCCGTAGTCCATGATGCGGCAGACGGGAGGAACCGCCGTCGCACCCACCTCCACGAGGTCCAGACCCGCCTCTTCGGCCATCTTCAGCGCATCCCAGGTCGGGACGATGCCGACCTGCTGGCCCTCGGCACCGATCAGCCGCACCTCGCGGGCACGGATCCGGTTGTTGATGCGGACGTCCTTATCCTCGACTACGACCACGCACTCCTCTCGTTCCGGGGTGCCCGAACGGTCCGCACCGGACCGCGGGGGAAAGGCACGAAAGCCTCTGTAGGCGCGACTGGGATTGAACCAGCGACCCCTACCGTGTCAAGGTAGTGCTCTCCCACTGAGCTACGCGCCTGGGGTCCAAAGCCTGGGTGAGGATACGCGAAAGCGATTGCCTGTCAAGTGATTTTTGGGCGTTGGGGCGGAAGAATCCCTCCCGGATCGGCGCAAACTCAATCGTTGACGGAAAATCGGGTCTGGTGCTACTGTTCCGCGGATCCTTACGAGGTTCGGACGATGCTGGTGCGGCTGAAGCGATGCTGCGGTGCCGTGAGCGTGCCGGTGCTGGTCGCCTTCGGTCTGTCGGTGGCGGGGATCCCGTCGCAGGCGATGGCCGAGGCCCCGGCGCGGGTGATGAAGGTGCTGTTCGTGCCCGTGCAGCGGGCGGAAACGGTCCCGGAGGGGGTGCCGGCACGCGTGGAGGAGTACTTCCGCGCGCTGATCGAGATCGAGCCGCGCATCAAGATGGTCGCGATGCCGGTCGAGATGGTGGCGGCGACGCCGGCGGCTTCCGCGACGCCGGTCGCCGAGCCGGCCAAGGCCGAACCCCCGGTGGTGCTGGCCCCGCTGGTCCCGCACCCGGACCTGGACAAGGCCGCGCGGCTGGCGGGCGAGGGCCGCGACCTGTCGAAGGCGGGCAAGTACGAGCGCGCCCTGACCACCCTGATGCAGGCCGAGGAACTCTACGCCAAGCGCATCGGCGAACTGGAGGACTTCGAGCGCTACGTCGACGTGCTGGTGTGGAAGGCGGCGTCGTTCCTGAACGGCGGCTACACCGAGGAAGGCAGCGCGGCCCTGGGGACGGTGATGACGCTGCGGCCCGGCCTGTCCGTGGACGCGGCGGAGTTCGGCGCGAAGTTCGTGGCGTCCGTGGACGCGGCGAAGAAGCGCGCGTCCGAGGGGCCCGCCATCGAGGTCGTGGCCCAGCCCCCCGAAGGCGCCATCTACGTGGACGGCCGTCTCGTGGGGACCGGGACCCAGCAGGTCACCGGACTGCCCCGCGGCAGGCACTACGTGCGGGTCGTCGCGGACACGTACTTCCCCGCCGCGAAGGTCGTGACCACGCGCGGCAGCGCCGCCTCGAAGGCGACGGTGTCCCTGAAGTCGCGCCTTCCCCGGGCTCCGAAGGAGCGCAGGGTCGTCCAGGCGGCACCCGCAGCCGAGACGAAGGCCCGCCCGCTGACCGAGTACGCCCGGACCGGCGCGTACCTCGAACCGTCGTTCGCGAAGGAATCCCAGGCGGCTGCGGCGAAGACGATGACCGACTACGTGCTGTACTCGTACCTGGCGCGGTCCGAGTCGGCCTTCCAACTGGGCCTGTTCGTGTTCGACGCCCGCAACGGCGACCTGGTGGCGGTCGATCCGGCCATCATCGACACCGACCTGGGCAACCTGCAGATCGCGCTGCTGGACCTGGAGGCCCGGCTGGCCAAGACGATGGCCGAATTCCCGAAGGATCGCCTGGTCAAGGCCCGCCCGGCGCTGTACGACATGAAGGGGGCCCGCCCGGCCCCGACCCCGACCGCGGTGGCGGTGGCGACCCCGGCCCCGGCGCCGGCCCCCGCCCCGGCCCGCCCGGTGGCGACGACGCCCGCCCCGGCCCCCGTGGCCCAGGCGACGCCGGTGCGCTCCTCCGCGCCGCTGACCTCCGGGCCGGCCGCGCTGCCCCCCGCGGCACCCGCGATCGCCCCCTCCGGCGGTTTCGACGAGATCCCGTCGGACTTCCCGATGGAGGACCTGGCCCCGTCGTCCGACAAGCCGTCGGTCCTCAAGTCCTGGTGGCTGTGGACGATCGTCGGCGCGGTGGTCGCGGGCGGCGTGGTGGGCGGCGTCTGCGGAGCCGGCCTGTGCAAGGGCGGCGACAAGGCCCAGAACCTGACGGGCACGGTCCGGTGGTGATGGAGGAAGCGATGCGGAATCGTGTGACGACCCTGTTCATGGTGCTCGCTTTCGCCGCCTCCCTCTCCGGATGCGGTGGCGACGGGACGGCGGATTCGATGCTGGAGGCGCAGGTGGTCACGGTGCAGGCCGCCAGCGTGGTGGGGGATGCCCCGACGAACCCCGTGGACGGCGCCAAGGTGATCAAGTTCACGATGTCGGGGCCCGGCATGTCCGACGTCGCGACGTCCTACAGTTTCCTGGCGGGCGGCGGGGACCTGCCCGTCTTCCCCGAGGGATACGACCGGCAGTTGACGGTCGAGATCTGTCGCAACACGTGCGACGAGGGCGTGGGCAACGACATCATCGCCCGCGGACGCACCGTCCCGATGAAACTGCCCGGGCGCGCGGTGCGCAACGAGACGGTGTTCGTGACGACGCGGAACGCCTTCCTGCCGCCGACCGGGCTCGTCGAGGGCGGCACGCAGACGTCCGCAATGGCGAACAAGTACCGCGTCGGGGCCACGATGACGGAACTGGACGACGGGACCATCCTGATCGCGGGCGGCGCGAAGGCGAAGACCGGCGCGGCGACGTGGTACCGGCCCGAGGACCTGGAATCCATCACCGCGGACGCCGAGGTATTCGACCCGCGGACCGGGACCTTCAAGGCCGTCGGGACGATGAAACTGGCCCGCACGCACCACGCCGCCGTCAAGCTGGGCGGTCCGAACCGGTCGGACGGCCGGGTGCTGATCCTGGGCGGCTACAGTCCCGGCGGGATCACCGACAAGATCGAGATCTTCAACCCCGGCACGGGCTCGTTCGAGATGCTGCCGGAGGACCAGTGGATGGGCGGAACCGGGCGCGCGCTGTTCACGGCGGCGCTGGCGTACCCGGACCAGAACATCCTGTTCCTGGCGGGCGGCGACTGCACGTACAAGCCGGCGGGCGGCACGTGGAACCTCTACATGGTGGGCGTGGGCACCGTGGCCCTCGGGCCGCTGTCGCCCGGCGTGAACGCCGACGAGTTCGGAACGGCCCGCTACAACCACACGATGACCTACCTGCCGAACTACGGCGAGGGCGCCGACGGGAACGCGCTGCCGGCCTTCGTGCTGATGGGCGGCGAGAACGACGGCGGGATGGTGTCGCTGGTCGAGGCGTACGCCCTCAACCCCTTGCAGGGCAACGATTTCTCCAACGTGGTTCGCCGCGACGAATCCGCCCTGACGGACCTGCCGGTCGCGGGGCGCTCGCTGCACACCGCGGTCTACGTGCCCGGGCAGGGCCTGGTCTACGTGGCGGGCGGCTTCACGCAGAAGGGGGCCACCCAGCCGACCGACCGCATCGACGTCTACCTCGTGGGCGCGAAGGCCTTCAACCCGGACATCCTGGTGATGGCCTCCGCCCGCGGCGGCGTCACCGGCACCCTGCTGGACCGCAACACGGTCTTCCTGGCCGGCGGCCGAGGCGAGGGCGGGGCGACCACGCGAACCGAGGTGATCGTCGAGACCGTCGTCTGCCAGGGCGAGAACAACACGCCGCCGTGCTACCGCGTTCCGCAACTGTTCGCGGGCCGCACGCCCGATCTGGAGGCGTCCCGCGTGGGTCACGCGGCGCTGTTCGATGGCACGCACAAGGTGCTGCTGGTCGGGGGAGTCTCCGAGGCGAACGTGACCCCCGACCCGATCCTGTACAACCCGGAGTAGGGGCATTCCCATGCCCCGGGCCCCGGGCTCCCGGGAGGGCCCATGACGCTTCGGAATCCCCGTCCCGTCCGCATCCTGCTGGCATCCCTGGCCTGTCTCTGCGCGCCGGTGGCGGCGTGCGGGGACGGCGACGAAGACCCGGGGATCGGCATCCACTTCGCGACCCAGGCCGAGGAAGGCTGTGACAGCCTCCCCGCCGAGACCCACGCGCTGCCCCCCGACGTGGACCGGGTGGTGATCGTGCTTCGCGGCGGCGACGGCCAGGTGGCCGCGTCCGCAACGGTCCCGGCCGATCGGCTGGCCGAGGACCGGGCGAAGGATCGCGGCGGTCGGGGCGCGATCGTGCTGGAGGGATTGGTTCCCGGGGAATACCGCATGCAGGTGGCCGGGTGCCGGGGGGACGTGGCGACGTGGTGGGGCGTGGCCCCCTCGGTCCGGGTCGAGGAGTCGTCGAAGACCGCCCCGGTCGTGTTCCTGTCACCCGTGCAGGGGCTGGCGTGCGTCGGCGGCAGCAACCTGAACCCGCTGGCGCCGGGATTCGACGGGGACGGGTTCCTGACCTCCGGCCGGATGGCGTTCGCCGCGGCCGCGACGGGTCCGGACGGCCGGGTCGTCGTGGCCGGCGGGGCCCCGGACCTGCTGGCGCAGGACCGGCTTTCGGGCGGGCGGCGGGCCTGGGAGTTCCACCCGCAGACGGGTCTGTTCACGGCGATCCGCGCCACGGACGCGAAGTCGGTGGACGACACCCAGGTGCTGGCGTCGGGACGGCTGGGGCATGGCCTGGCGTTCCTGGATGCGACGACGGTCGCGGTGTTCGGGGGGGCGGTCTCGGCACAGGTGGCTCCGACCGGTTACGCCGGGCCGGCGGGCCTGCCCCCGGTTCTCCCCGGGGCGGCCCCCGGGAAGGCGGTCGAGGTCCTGTCGCTGGACGACGGCAACGTCTGGGGAGTCCAGGTCCTGGACGTCGGGTCCTGGCCGTCCGTGGCCGTCCGTTCGAAGGAGGGGCAGTCCGCGCAGGCCTTCGCGATGGCGGGCGGCCTGGGGACCGACGGCAAGCCGACCGGCGTGGTGGCCCTGTTCCCGCAGGCGACCGCCGACAAGGTCAGCCAGGGCGCCCCGGTATCCGGCATGCTGGCGACCCCCCGTTTCGGAGGCGCGGCGACGTACCTGTCCACGGGCGACCTGCTGCTGGTCGGCGGCTGGGACGGGTCGGCGGCCGCGCGGCCCGAGGTGCTGAGGGTTGCCGGGAATGCGGTGTCCTCGTCGGTGCTGCCGGAGGCGGGGTTCCCGCCGGCCGGCCGGCGGGCGACGGCCTTCCCGGCCGTGGCGGTCCTCCAGGACGACGGTGCCACGGCGAAGGTGCTGGTCGCGGGCGGCAGCCGGGTCGGCGACCCGTTCGCCTACGACGACCCGCTGCCCGCCGAGCCGCAGGCCTGGATCCTGACGATGGTCGCGGCCGGCGGGCACTTCGGGCTGGACGCGGGCGCCACGATGACGCCGGTGGACGCGGGGGACTGGGCGGCCCGCTCCCTTGCCGGCGTCGCCCCGTTCGTCCCGATCGGTTCGGCCGGCCCCGGCCGGTGGCTGCTGGCGGGCGGCTACCAGTCGTTCACCCACTCGTCGTTCGCCGACTGCCAGGGCAACCCGGCGGTCTGCTTCCCGCGATCGGCGACCGCCTTCGACCTGGGCACGGCGTCGGCCGTTCGCACCCTGGCCCAGTACGTGGACGTGGAGCGGTTGGGTGCGACGGTGGCCGGAATCGGGACGGGATCGGTGCTGGTCCTGGGGGGCCTGTCCGGGATCGGGACCGGCGCCGGCAGCGGGGTTCGGTCGTCGGGGGTGATCGCCTTCGCGGGCGGCCCGATGCTGGACGCGGTCTGCGCGGACCACCCGGCGGTCGCGGAGTAGCCCGTTCCCTTCCCGGCCCCGTCAGGCCGGCGCCACCCTCACCGTCCTGCCCGTCCTCGCGGACTCGAACAGCGCGTCCATCGCCGACAGGTTCGCGATCGAGTCCTCGATCGGCCACCGGGGCGGCGTGCGCGTGGCCACGGCGCGCGCGAAGTCCAGCACCTCCAGCCCGTAGGGGTCGGCGCCGGCCGCCTCCACCGCCTCCTCGGTCGTGCCGCGGGCCAGGAGGTAGCGGGCGGAACCGGTGCCGGGGAACCACGGGTCGGGCAGCCGGATCGTGCCGTGGCTGCCCGAGATCGACGCCTCGTGCCGCTCGTGGCTCTCGATGCTGCATTCGAACTGGGCCAGGAAGCCCGACGGGAACTCCAGCACGCCGGTCATCGTCCAGTCCACGCCCTCCCGCCTTTCGACCGCGGTGGCGCGCAGCGGCTCGGCGCCGGCCAGCAGGCGGGACAGGTTGACGCAGTAGCAGCCGACGTCCCGCAGCGACCCGCCGCCCAGGCTGGCGGAGGCGGGCGTGGACTCGTCGCGTTCGTCCAGGAACGTGAAGGCGCTGCGCATCGTGGACGGGCGGCCGATGGTCCCCCGCGCGATCGCGTCGCGGACGGCGTCGAACACGGGGTGGAAGCGGTACATGAAGGCCTCGGCCACCGGCAGGCCGGCCTGGCGGGCGGCGTCCGCGATCGATCGCCCCTCGGAGGCGTGCAGGGCCAGGGGCTTCTCGCACAGGACCGGCAGGCCCGCCTCCAGCGCCTTCACCGTCCACTGGGCGTGCAGCGTGTTCGGCAGGGGGTTGTAGACCAGGTCCACCGCCCCCGATCGCAGCATCTCGTCGTACCCGCAGAAGGCCAGCGGGATGTCCAGTTCGCGTGCGAAGGCCTGCGCCCGCCCGGCGTCCCGGCTGGCCACCGCCTCGACCCGCCCGGCGCCGGCGGCGCGCAGGGCCGACAGCACGGTCCGGGCGATGTCCGCCGTCCCCAGCACGCCCCAGCGCAGGTCCCCGATGGCCCGGATGGCGGTCGGCATCGTTCCCCCCGTTCCTGGCGGTCCGGTCGAGGATAGGCCGCGACCGCGCGTCCCGTCAACGCGCCGGCCGCCCTTCCCGGTTGACGTCCCGGGCCCGGGGTGCTTTCATGCCGCCGATGGAGATCCGACGCCGGCAGCCGCTGCGGGACCTGAACACCTTCGGACTTCCCGCCATCGCGCCCTTCTTCGCCCGGGTGGAGTCGTTCGCCGGCCTCCAGGAGGCCCTGGCCTTCGCCCGGGAACGGGGACTGCCGGTCCTGCCCCTGGGCGGCGGCAGCAACGTGGTGCTGGCCGGCGACCCGCCGGGCCTGGTCGTGCAGGTCGCGATCCCGGGGTTCGACATCGTGTCCGACGGGCCGGAGGGCGTGCGGGTCCGGGTGGGTGCCGGCGAGTCGTGGCCGGACCTGTGCGACCGCACGCTGTCGGCGGGCCTGTACGGCCTGCAGAACCTGGTCCTGATCCCCGGCACCGCCGGCGCCGCCCCGATCCAGAACATCGGGGCCTATGGGGCCGAGGTGCGGGAGTTCGTCGCCGAGGTCGAGGCGGTCGAGGTCGCGACCGGGCGGACGCGCACCTTCGGGAACGCCGACTGCGCCTTCGCCTACCGGGACAGCGCCTTCAAGGGGCCCCTGCGCGACCGGTTCGTGATCGCCGCCGTGACCCTGGGCCTGTCCCGGCGGCCGACCGTCGACGCGTCCTACGCGGCGCTGGCCCGGGAACTGGATGCCCGCGGCATCGCGAACCCGGCGCCCGAGGACGTGGCCGAGGCGGTCCGGCACCTGCGGCGGTCGCGGCTGCCGGACCCGGCCGACACCGGGAACGCCGGGTCGTTCTTCCAGAACCCGGTCGTCGACGCGGCGACGGCCCGTGCGATGGCACGGTCCTGGCCGGGGATGCCGACCTTCCCGTCGGGGGACGGACGCGTCAAG
Organism: uncultured Myxococcales bacterium; assembly: GCA_937975765.1. Classification (GTDB taxonomy): domain Bacteria; phylum Myxococcota_A; class UBA9042; order DTJE01; family DTJE01; genus CAIZWN01. The sequence continues at coordinate 19,819 of CALJUR010000038.1, read as the reverse complement.
CTGGCCGCCGCCTGGCTGATCGAGCAGTGCGGCTTCAAGGGCGTGCGGCGCGGGGCAGCAGGGGTGCATCCGGCGCACGCGCTGGTGCTGGTGAACCTGGGGGGCGCGACCGGCAGCGACGTGCTGGGACTGGCCCGGGAGATCCAGCAGGTCGTGAAGGACCGGTTCGGGGTGGGGCTGGCGATCGAGCCGACCGTGATCGGTGCCGGCGTCACGCCGTGAGGGCGGCCGGCACCTCGACGGCGGGGGCCGGCCGTGCCAGCCCGGCCTGTGCCAGGGCCTCGACGGTCACCTCGTAACCCGCCTGGATCGCCTCGGTCCCGTGCGTGAAGTCCAGGAAGCGGATGTGGCCGACCTTCGGCCGAAGCAGGATGTCCGGCGGGTCCACCTTCAGCCGCAGGTCGCCGATCGTCACCTCGCCCACGGCCACGGAGGACATCAGCAGTTCCCGGAACCCGGGCATCGCGGGCCCGTTCGGATGCCGCGGCCGGAAGGGCAGGCCCGAGGCCGTCAGCAGCCGGTTCATCCACGCCGGGAACACGCTGCCGGACTCGGCATCGTCGACCTCTGCCGGTCGCGGCAGGTACGGGCTGTCCTCGACGACGCGGTGGCTGATGTCGACCGCGATGACGAAGTCGGCGCCCAGGGCCCGGGCGACGTTGACGGGCACGGGGTTCACCATCCCGCCGTCGATCAGCAGGTGGCCGTCCCGGACGACCGGCCGGAACAGGCCCGGCACGCCGCAACTGGCCCGGATGGCCGCGATGGGGTCGCCCTCGCGGATCACCACTTCCCGGGCGGTGAACAGGTCGGTCGCCACCGCCGCGAAGGGCACCGACAGGTCGGCGATGGACTCGGCCCGGACGAATCGCCGCATCAGCGACTCGATCCAGGGGCCGTCCAGGCGCCGGGACGCCGGTACCGCGACGTTCAGGAACGTGGCCAGCGTGCGCCGATCCAGGCCCTCGACGGCGGCCCGCAGGTCGGTCAGCCCGCCGGACGCCCAGGCCGCGCCCACCAGCGACCCGATGCTGGTGCCGGCCACGCATACCGGCCGGATCCCGGCCTCCTCCAGCGCCTGCAGCACGCCCAGGTGCGCCCAGCCGCGGGCCGCGCCGCCGCCCAGCGCCAGGCCGATTCTCGGGTTGCGGTTCCTCTTCCCGTTCTTCTTCGTGTCGCGCGTCGCCATCGCTTCCTCCGTTCCGCGAACGAGCCGGGGGAAGGATAACGCAAATGACGCATAGCGTCAAAGGCCCGGACGGCCGTCGATGACGGCAAGGACCTCGTCGGTGCGGTCGTGCAGCAGTTCCCGGTCGGCACGGGTCTCGACGTTCAGGCGCAGCAGGGGTTCGGTGTTCGACCCCCTCAGGTTGAACCGCCAGTCCGCGAACGTCAGCGACAGCCCGTCGGTGCGGTCCTCGTCCAGGGCGACCGGGGCGTACCGGTCGTGCACCGCCCGGATCGAGGCTGCGATGTCCGCGACCTCCCGGTTGATCTCCCCGCTGCACGGGAAGCGCTCGATCCGGTCGCCGATCGCGTCGTGAAGCGTCACGCCTTCCCGGCACAGGTGCGTCGCGACCAGCAGCCACGGGATCATGCCCGAGTCGCAGTAGCCGAAGCGGCGGAAGTAGTGGTGGGCGCTCATTTCGCCGCCGTAGACCGCGTCCTCGGCCCGCATCCGCTCCTTGATGAAGGCGTGGCCCGTCTTGCTGCACACCGGGATGCCTCCCGACGCGCGCACGATGTCGATGGTGTTCCAGGTCAGGCGCGGGTCGTGCACGATTCGCGCCCCCGGGGCCTGCCGCAGCGCCTGCTTCGCCAGCAGCCCGACCAGGTAGTACCCCTCGACGAAATCGCCGCGGTCGTCGAAGAAGAAGCAGCGGTCGAAGTCGCCGTCGAACGCCACGCCCAGGTCGGCTCCCTCCCGTCGCACGGCGTCCGCGCACAGTTCCCGGTTGCCGGGCAGCAGCGGGTTCGGGACGCCGGTCGGGAAGGTGCCGTCCGGCTGGAAGCGCAGCGGCACGATGCGGAAGGGCAGTTCGCAGGCCAGCCGCCCGGCCACCGGCCCGGCGCACCCGTTGCCCGCGTCCACCACGATCTTCAGGGGCTTCAGCGCGTCCCGGTCCACCCACGACAGCAGGTGCGCGACGTAGGCCGGCAGCAGGTCCAGCCGCGAGACCGTGCCCGGCGCCGGGGCGTCCGGCAGCCCTCCCGCGACCGCCGCGCGTCCCAGGTCGTGCAGCCCCGTGTCGCCGCTGACCGGGCGCGCCCCGGCGCGGACCAGTTTCAGACCGTTGTATCCCTTGGGATTGTGGCTGGCGGTCACCATGATGCCGCCGTCCAGCCGGTGGTGGAACGTCGCGAAGTACACCATCTCGGTGCCGCACAGGCCCAGGTCCAGCACGTCGGCGCCGCCCCGGATCAGGCCGCGGGCCAGCGCCGTCGACAGCGCCGGGGACGACTCGCGAACGTCCTGCCCCAGGGCCACGCGGACGCGATCGGTTGCGTCGCGGTCCGCCGCGCCCAGCCCCGCCGCGCGATCCGCCTGCAGCACCTCGACGAAGGCCCGCCCGACCCCTTCGGCCAGGGCCTCGTCCAGGTCCTCCGGCACCCGGCCCCGGACGTCGTACGCCTTGAAGCACGCAGGCAGGTTTCCTTCCATGCACCCCTCCCGGCCGCAGCGGACCCGGGAAGCATAGCGGAGACGCGACCGGACGGGATACCCCCCTTGCACCGGAGGGCCCCTCGTGCGACCCTGCAACCTGCGGATTTCACAGGGCGGCCCGGGGGCCGCGCGGGGAGGGAGGAATGGCCTACCAGCCGAAGACGGTCAGTGCGCCGCGGACGGCGGGATGGACGCTGAAGGCGCTGGCACGGGTCGTCGAGAGCCCGGCCGGGGCGGCGATGCTGGGCCGGACGCTGCTGGAGAGCGCGGGCATCCCCGCCTTCCGGGAGGCGATCGCGGACGACCCGCCGTGGCCGCTGGCGACGCCGCGCCGCGTGGACGACCCGGCCTGCCCCGAGGGTCCGCCGGCGGACCGGGCGGACCTGGAACTCCCGGGCGTGCCGGCCCCGGGGGCCGGGAACGGACTGGCGACCGCGGCCCAGTATGCCGCCGCCTACCGCGAGGGCCGTGCGGACCCGGAGGGCGTGGCGCAGGCCGTTCTGGAGGCGTGCCGCGCCGCCGAACAGGCCGCGCCGCCGCTTCGGGCCATCATCGCGCAGGACCCCGCCGACGTGATGGCCCAGGCCCGCGGAAGTGCCGAACGGTTCCGCCAGGGGAACACGCTCGGCCCGCTGGACGGCGTGCCCGTTGCGATCAAGGACGAACTGGACCAGGTGCCGTACCCGACCACGGTCGGGACCGCGTTCCTGAAGGAGGTTCCGGCCCGCGATGCCACGGTGGTGGCCCGCCTTCGGGCCGCCGGCGCGATTCTGATCGGCAAGGCGAACATGCACGAGATCGGCATCGGCGTCACGGGCGTGAACCCGCACCACGGCGCGGTCCGGAACCCCCACGACCCGTCCCGGGCGACGGGGGGGTCGTCCAGCGGTCCCGCCGCCGCGGTGGCTGCGGGGCTGTGCCCGATCGCGATGGGTACGGACGGCGGCGGCTCGATCCGGCTGCCGGCCGCGCTGTGCGGCGTCGTCGGCCTGAAGCCGACCTTCGGGCGGGTCAGCGAGGCGGGCGCGGCGCCGCTGTGCTGGTCGGTGGCGCACGTCGGGCCGCTGGGCGCGACGGTGCGGGACGTGGCGCTGGCGTACGCGATGACCGCAGGCCCGGACGTGCTGGACGCGAACTCGATGCCCCAGCCGCGCCCGACGCTGGCCGGCTTCGGGACAGGCGACCTGCACGGGGTGCGAGTGGGCTGGTACCCGCCGTGGTTCGAGGACGCCGACCAGGCCGTGGTGGACTCGTGCCGGACGGCGCTGGGCCTGCTGGCGGCGGCCGGCGCCGAGGTGCGCGAGGTCGAGATCCCCGACCTGGTGCTGCTGCGCGCGGTCCACCTGGTCACCATCGTGACCGAGATGGCGGCCGCGCATTCCAGGTACCAGGCCGGGCACGGCCGCGAGTACGGCGCCGACACCCGCCTGTCGCTGGCGCTGGCGCGGATGCTGAGGGCGACCGACTACGTGCACGCCCAGTGCCTGCGGACCGGCCTGTGCCGGCAGTTCGACCGCGTCCTGTCGCAGGTGGACGTCATCGTGTCGCCGACGGCCGCCTGCACCGCCCCGGTCATCCCGCCGGACTCCCTGAAGACCGGCGAATCGAACCTGGAGATGACGGCGAAGATCATGCGGTTCGCGCAGCCCGGCAACCTGACCGGGCTTCCGGCGCTGACCGTGCCCGCCGGCTACGACGCGGACGGGATGCCGATCGGCTTCCAGTTGATGGGCCGGGCGTTCGACGAGGCCCTGCTGCTGCGCCTGGGGCGCGTGGTTGAGGCCGGCGTGCAGCGGCGCGCCCCGAGGGTGCGGTTCGCGCCGCTGGCCGCCGCGTCGCGCAGGGGGTGAACCCGCCCGGCGTTGCCCCGGCGGGTTACGGCAGGCCCGCCGGGGTTGACGCAACCCGCGGATTCGACGATCCTCTGCCTCCCGGACAGCCGGGGACGGGGAACATCGGGATGTCGGCATCGGATCGAGAACCCGCGGGGGGGCAGGACGTCGAATCCCCCGCCGCGCCGCGTGAAGGCGTCGGTGCCGCCGGCAGCGACACGACGCATGTCGAGACGCGACACCACCACGGCCCGCACCGTCCGCACCGGAACAAGGCCGGCCGCGCCGCGGGCTTCGGGCTGCTGGTCGGCGCGCTGGGCGTCGTCTAAGGCGACATCGGAACCTCGCCGCTGTACTCCGTCACCGAGGTCTTCTTCGGCCTGCGGCGGATGGCGGTCACCCCCGACCACGTCCTGGGCACGGCCTCGCTGATCGTCTGGGCCCTGCTGATGGTCGTCACGTTCAAGTACGTGGTCCTGATCCTGCGTGCCGACAACGACGGGGAAGGCGGCATCTTCGCGATGCTGGGCCTGCTGCAGCGGAAGCTGCGGGCGGAGGGCGACTCCAGGGGACTGCCGGCCTGGCTGTTGATGGCCATCCTGGTCGGCGCCTCCCTGCTGTACGGCGACGGGATCATCACCCCGGCCATCTCGGTCCTGTCGGCGGTGGAAGGCGTCAAGGTCGTCAGCCCGGGGATGGGCGCCTTGGTCGTTCCCGCCACCGTCCTGATCCTGGCGGGCCTGTTCGCGATCCAGAAGCGCGGCACGCATCGCATCGGGTTCCTGTTCGCGCCGGTGATGGCGGTGTGGTTCCTGGCCATCGGCGCGCTGGGCGTCCGCGCCATCTGGCAGCAGCCCGACATCCTGCGCGCCCTGAATCCCTGGTACGCCATCCGCCTGCTGGGCGACCAGGGCCTGCACTCGATGCACCTGCTGGGCACGGTCGTGCTGTGCGTGACCGGCGTCGAGGCGATGTACGCGGACATGGGCCACTTCGGTCGATCGGCCATCCGCCGGGCCTGGATCTTCCTGGTGCTGCCGTGCCTGGTGCTGAACTACCTGGGCCAGGCGGCCTTCCTGCTGTCGGGTCGGCCGGTCCCGAACGAGCACCTCTTCTACGCGCTGGCGCCGTCGTGGGGCATGATCCCGATGGTCGTGCTGGCGACGATCGCGACCGTCATCGCCAGCCAGGCGATGATCTCCGGCGCCTTCTCGCTGACCCAGCAGGCGACGTCCATGGGACTGTTCCCGCGCCTGAAGGTCGTGCACACCAACCCGGACGTGCCCGGGCAGATCTACCTGCCCTTCATCAACTTCATGCTGTTCGCGGGCTGCACCACGCTGGTGCTGGTCTTCCGCAACTCGTCCTCGCTGGCGGCCGCCTACGGCCTGGCCGTCACGGGCACCATGCTGGTCACCTCGATCACCTTCACCAAGGTCGCCTACCGCGTCTGGCACTGGCCGCTGCGCTACCTGATCCCGGTGGTCGCGGTCATCGGTGGCGTGGACGTGGCCTTCTTCGGGTCCAGCCTGCTGAAGTTGCCTGACGGCGGCTACATCCCGCTGATGATCGGCTTCTGCTTCTTCGCGACGATGGACACGTGGCGCTGGGGGCGGTCGTGGATCGGGCTGGCCTACCAGCGCCGCTCGGCCGCGTACCACCTGCCCGTGGCCGACCTGCTGGCGAACCGCGCCACCTCGCTGGACCCCCAGCACTCGATGTCCCTGGTCGTGATGGCGTCGCGGCCGATCTGCCGGCCCGAGGACCTGGTGCCGCCCGTGCTGGCCGTGCACTTCCGCAACTGGAACCGGCTGCCCAAGCACCTGGTCTTCTTCTCGGTGGTGCCCGTCGGGTCGCCCACCGTGAAGGACGACGAGCGGTTCCAGGTGACGACCTTCTGCGCGGACGAGTCCGGCACGGTGGTCTCGATCCAGGCCCAGTACGGCTACATGGAGCAGCCGGACGTCCGCCGTGCCCTGGTGCGCCTGAAGAAGGAGCACCGCCTGCGCATCCCGGAGAAGCCTGGCAAGTGGCTGATCCTGATCGGCGCCGAGCGCTTCGTGACCCCCGGCCGAACGCTGCTGGAGCGGCTGCGCATCTCGCTGTTCTCCCGCATGAACCGCCTGGCCAAGCCCGTCACCGACTACTTCGGCCTGCAGTCCGACGCCGGGTTGACGATCGAGACGATCAACGTCTGACCGTTTTCTTGCCGCCCGCTTACACATTCCTGACATCGGATTCCTAGGCTTCGATCGAGGCCTTCCGTTCCGGGGGGCGTGGCACGGGGGTGGCGAGGAGGGGAGAGGACGATGAGGGCGAGAATCGGCCTGGGAATCGCGGGATTCGTGGCGGTGGCAGCGCTGGCGGCCGCGTGCGGCGGGGACGACGGTGTGGCCCCGGCCCGGCAGGACGACTCCGACGCCTCCCTGGGACAGGAAGTCGCGCAGGAGACCGGGACCGCGGGCGACCCGGGAGGCACGGCGGCCGAGACCGGGTCCGACCCGGGTTCCGGGACGGCGGAAACCGCCATCGGGCAGGAGATTGCCGGGGACGGGGCGGCCGTGATCCGGCTGCTGGGGGATTCCATCACGGTGGAGGGGACCGGCGCGTCCGCGGTCGGCACCACCGCGACCGTCTTCGCGGAGGGGACCTACACCATCACCGGCACGCTGAACGACGGCCAGGTCCGGGTGGACGCCGCGGACCAGGCGAAGGTCACGCTGATCCTGGACGGGGCCGACATCACGAACTCCCGGGGCGCCGCGATCTACCTGGTGAACGCCGACGACGTGGACATCGTGCTGGCGGACGGCTCGCAGAACCGGCTGGCCGACGGGGCTGCCTACGTGTTCGAGGTCGAAGGCGAGGACGAGCCGAACGCCGCGCTGTTCGCGAAGTGCGACCTGGACATCCTGGGCGGCGGCGCCCTGTCGGTCGTCGGCCGCTACAACGACGGCATCGCCAGCAAGGACAGCCTGGAGATCGAGGGCGGCACCCTGACGGTCACCGCCGCGGACGACGGCCTGCGAGGTCGGGACGACATCACGGTCTCGGGCGGAAGCATCACCGTCACCTCCACCGGCGACGGCCTGACCTCGGACAACGAGGAGGACACGACGCGGGGCAACATCGTGATCGAGGACGGCATGCTGGATGTCACGGCCGGCGGCGACGGCCTGGCCGCGGTCGGGACGGTCACCGTCAACGGCGGGACCCTGGTTCTGAAGACCGGCGGCGGCAGCACGAAGACGGTGGCATCCACCGCGTCGGCCAAGGGGATCAAGGGTTCCGCCGGGATCACCCTGTCGGGAGGCTCGTTCGCGATCGACGCGGCGGACGATGGCATCCACTCGAACCAGGCCATCGCGATCTCGGGCGGCACCTACACGATCGCCTCGGCGGACGACGGCATCCACTCGGACACCACCCTCGTGATCGACGGCGGCGACATCCGCGTGACGAAGTCCTACGAGGGCCTGGAGAGCATGGTGATGACCGTCAACGACGGCACGATTCACGTGGTCTCCAGCGACGACGGCCTGAACGTGGCCGGCGGGGCGGACGGGTCGGGCGGGTTCCATCCGGGCGGGGACACCAGCCAGTACTGGCTGTACATCCACGGCGGGTACGTGGCCGTCAACGCGACCGGCGACGGCATCGACTCCAACGGGTCGATCGTCATGACGGGCGGCACCGTCCTGGTCAACGGCCCCACGTCCAGTGCGAACGGGGCCCTGGACATCGGCGACGGCGGCGGCGCCGCGTTCAAGATCAGCGGCGGCCTCCTGGTGGCGGCCGGCAGTTCGGGCATGGCCATCGCCCCGGGAACGACGTCCACCCAGTACTCCGTGCTGGTCAACTTCGCGTCCCAGGCGGCCGGTTCCCTGTTCCACCTGCAGGACGCGGCCGGCAACGACCTGGTCACGTTCCAGCCCGTCAGGACGTTCCAGTCCGTCGCCTTCTCGTCGCCCGACCTGGCGAATGGCACCTTCAATGCCTACCTGGGCGGCAGCCACAGCGGCACGGCGACCGACAGCCTGTTCGGGGACGGCGCCTACACCCCCGGCACCCTGAACGCCACGTTCACCATCTCCGGCATCACCACGAAGGTCGGCCAGGGCGGCGGCCCCGGCGGCCCGGGCGGGATGTGACGCGGCCGGCCCCCCCGCCGCTCCGGTCCGGTCATTGCTGGATGCAGTACAGGCTGAACTGGCCGTTGCAACTGCTGCGGATCTCGACCGACGAGGGCTTCGTCCACGCCTCCGACGCATAGCAGTAGTAGCCCGTGGTCACGAACGAGTCCTTGGAGGTGGACGTCCAGTCGTCGCAGAACGGCCCGTCCGCGCCGCCGCCCGTGTTGGTGCCGGTCCAGACCTCGGCGAACCACGCCCACGACCCGCAGTGGTGCGCGTCGCCGTCCCAGTCGTAGCCCGTTTCGTCGATCGTCATCGCGCGCTGCAGCCCGCCGTCCGTCAGGTCCGTCCAGTCGTTCGCGACGATCCGCCCGCGCGTGTCGATGTACGGGACGCCGGCGTGGGTCAGCCGCTCCGACGCGCTGTTCGCCGAGTCCGACAGCCACGCCTTGAACGTCCCCTTCAGCCCGGCCGCCTCGGCCCGCTTCTGGCAGGTCCGGTCCGCCCCCTGCAGCCCGCCGAAGTCCGCGTCGAACGTGTCCTTGGTCAGGAAGACCACGCAGTCGCCCGTGGCCGACGCCTCGGTGCGGCACTCCCCGTCGCGGTCGCATACCCCGCTGGCCAGGCCGTTCCAGCACAGCCCGTCGTTGCAGGTGTCGCCCGGCTCCTTGCACAGCGGCGCCGCCTCGTCGTCCCCGCCGCACCCGGCCGCCAGCACCGCCGCCGCGAACACGGCCCGCATCGCCCGGCGCATCGGCACCTCCCCTACGGCGGACACCCCATCCGCTGGGTCCGGTAGTACCCCAGCAGCCCGCGCACCCAGCCCGACCCGTAGTAGACGGCCTCGTACACGTATATCAGGAACGGCACCTTCTCGAAGTAGCAGTCGTAGTCGCAGGGCAGGTCCAGGCCCTCGACCGCCGCGTCCATCAGCCAGCCCTGGATCGCGTTCTCCAGCGGGTACGCGATGATCTCGATGGCCTTCTTCGGCGGGAACATCAGGTCGGCGAAGCCCAGGATCACGTCCCACTGGCGCACCGACCACCACTCCTTCAGACCCTGGTCGAACGCCTCCGTCAGGGGGTTGCAGTCGCCGCAGCCCAGGCTGGCCTGCAGGTCCTGCACCTGCTGCCACGTCGTGTCCTGGATGCCGTCCGCGAACGCCTCCGCCAGTTCCATCCCCAGGCAGTTCCACTCCCACTCCTCGCGCAGCGCCTGCTGCCGGATCTCCTCCAGCGCGGACTGGATGGCCTGAAGCGTCCCGCTGCCGTGGTAGTTCTCCATCGCGGGCACCACGTACTTCCCCATGTCGATCTCGCCCATGTCCACGCGGCCCCAGGACCACGCCACGTCGTGCCGGTCGGTCGCGACGGTCAGCCGGCCGGCCGGCAGGGAATCCGGGAAGACGACCTGCCACTCTTTGCCTGCGTCGTCCAGCCGGAACGCGCTGCGGATGTCCAGCGGGCCGACCGTGATCTTCCCCATCGGGAACGAGATGCGGATCGGCAGCGGGTCGGGGGCGGCGTAGAAGCGGTCGGACGTCGTCAGGCCGATCTGGACGCGGACGGCGCCCGAGGGGTAGGGACGCTCGAACGGCACGAAGCCGTCGGGGTAGTCCGGGACGTCGAAGATCGACAGGTACTCGACGTGGACCTCCCAGCACTCGGTCCAGGCGCCCGGGGCCACCTCGACGCGGACGCCGGCAACGGGGCTGTCGGGGCGGGTCTGTTCGACCGCGCCGCCTTCGGGGCCGATGACGCCGGCGCCGGCCCACGTGAAGTCGGGGTCCCCGATGCGCTCGCAGGGCGGGGGCAGGTCCGTGCCGTACCCGTCGTCCTCGTCGCCGATGGTGCAGGTGCAAGGCAGGGCGAGGCACGCGGCGCACGCCGTGATCGCGACCCGCGCGAAGCGGTGCGTCCGGTCCATGCGGTATCCCCTCTGGCCCCATTTCCCGGCACGTCGAGGGGACTGTCAAGGGCGCGGGCGGCGGGACCTGCGGCCGCGGCGGATCGTCGGTCGGTCGGGCGGGCCCCGGGCGCGTCCCGGTTGCCAGGGGCCCGGGGGTGGCGCAGAATCGCGGCGATTGCGATCCGGAGGCGACATGCGAGCCCGTTCCTGCCGCGGTGTGGTCCTGGCGTTCCTCGTTGCGGGGTGCGGGTCGTCGGGTGGCGGCGTCGCGGATCCGGGCCCCGGCGCGGACGCGGTCGAGGACGCGGTCGAGGAGACGGTCGCGGCGACGTGCGAGGCCGGCGCCTGGGGGACGCGCGCCGTGGGCGTGAGGCTGGTGGACCTGGTGGACGCGTCGCGGGCCGACCGGACCCTGCCGACGGCGGTGTACTACCCGGCGGCCGGGACGATGGACGGCGCGGCGTGCGACGCGACGTACCAGGCCATGGATCTCTTCGAACGCTACGCGGCCCTGACCGTGTGCGGCACGAAGGACGCCACCCCCGACCGGTCGGGTGCGCCCTACCCGGTCGTCGTGTTCTCGCACGGCAGCGGCAGCGTCAAGGAGGGGCACAAGTACCTGTACGAGTTCCTCGTGTCCCACGGGTTCGTGGTCGTGGCGCCCGACCACACCGGCAACGTGGGCCTGGGCCAGAGCGCGCCGGAAGACCTGTACATGACGCTGACGCGGGCACTGGACCTCCGGTTCGCGATCGACGAGTTCACGGCGCGGTTCGCGGCGGCGGAAGGGGATTTCGCGGGCCTGGGCGACGCCGGCCGGTTGGCGATCGCGGGCCACTCGTGGGGCGGGCACACGGTCATGGCCCTGGCCGGGCTGGAATACAACTTCGATTCCGTGAAGGACCGGTGCGAAAAGGGCGAGGGCTACGACAAGTGGTACTGCGCCGTGACGGACGTCCAGGAGCAGATCCAGGCCGTGCCCGACTCCCGGGTGAAGGCCGCGCTGGCGTACGGGAACGACGCCGGCCACCAGATGGCCGTGCCGGACTGCCAGGGCGCCAGGGGCATCCGGATCCCGTACCTCCAGATGGTCGGGGACAAGGATTCCTACTGCGACATCGAACAGGACGGCTGGAAATGCTATGCGGCCGAGCAGGGACCGGCGTGCATCGTGGCGTTCGCCGGCGCGGGACACCTCGGCTACACGGACATGATGGACGAGATCGGCTACGACACCGACCTCTTCCACCAGACGGTCCGCGCCTACTCCACGGCCTTCCTCCGCACGCACCTTCTGGGCGACGCCGCCTGCGCCGCCTCCCTGGCCTCGAACGACCTGGCCGCCGGCCTCGGCGGCGCGTTCACGGCGGAATGCCGCGACGCCCCGTAGTCCGGCCCCCCGCTTCCCGCGTTCCCCGGGCCAGGCGGCCCGGGCGCCAACCTTGACAACGGATGTCCGGATGCCATCCTTTCGTCAAATGACATGGAGGCCGGGCACCGTGAGCGCGCGCAACCTTCTCCTGGCCGTGAACGTCGTCGGCGGGATCGCGGTCCTCGGGTCGTACGCGTGGGGCGTGGCGACGCATCCGGCGCCGGGCGCCGCGCTGTGGGGGGCGGTGCCCGCGTCGTGGCGGCCGTGGTACGGCCTGTCGATGATCCCGGCCGCCCTGGGGTACATCGTGTTCGCCACCTACCTGCTGTTCCGCGTGGACCCGGGCGCGACGCGGCTGGCGTTCGGCCTGCCTTACGCGGCCCTGCTGGTCCCCTTCCTGCTGATCCTCGTGCCCTCCGCGCTGTGGATGCCGCTGACGCTGCGGTTCGCCGATGCCGGCGGCGAATGGCTGTGGTGGGCGATCCGGATCGGCCTGTGGACCACCGCGATCGGTTCCGTCCTCGCGGGGATCGCGGTCGCGACCATCGAGCCGCGCGTCGCGACGGCGCACTGGGTCGCGGCCGTCGCGGGGACGTTTTTCTTCTTCTTCCAGACCGGCATCCTGGACGCGATCCTGTGGGTGGCGACGTTCCGGGGGGCGCCGTGACGGCAGCCGAACCGTTCCGGCGGGTGGCGTGCCGCCAGGCGTTCCACGCCTTCAACGCGCTGTGGGGCGTGATCGCGTACCACGCGGTCGTGCCGCGCACCGTCGCGATCGTGGCGGTGGGGGTGCTGACGGCGATGTTCGGGATCGGCGAGGCGCTGCGGCTGGTGCGTCCCGGGACGCGCGCCGAGATCCTGCGGCACCCGGTCTTCGGCCGGATGATCCGGCCCCACGAGGCGGACCGCGTCTCCGGGGGGTTCTGGTTCGGCGTCGGGGTGCTGGCGACCCTGGTGCTGTACCCGCGGGAGGTCGTGGAGGCGGCGTGCCTGACCCTGGGGTTCGGGGACGCGCTGTCGACCGTGGTGGGCATCCGATACGGCACGGTGAGGATCGCGGGGACGCGGACGCTGCAGGGGACGCTGGCGTTCGTGGCCGCGTCCGTGGCGTCGGTGGCGATGTTCCGATGGGTGGCCTACGGCGACGGCGCGGCGCAGGCGCTGGCCTGGGGCGGCGTCGCCGGGGTGGCGGGCGCGGCGGCCGAGTTGCTGTCGTTCGCCGTGGACGACAACGTGACCGTGCCCGTGGGTTCGGGCGCGGTCCTGTGGATGGTGTTCGCATGAGAAGGATGACGCGGACGTGGATGCTGGCCGGGTGCGCGGTCCTCGTGTCGATGGCGGGGTGCTCCGCGGACGGGGGATCCGCGGCCGACCCGGCGACGGACGCTGCCGAGGAGGCGGGGGATCCCGGTCCCGTGGACGCGGACGCGGGCGACGGGTCTGGCGCCGACCCGGGCGCGCCGGACGTCGGCGATGCCGAGGACGAGGGCCAGGGCGACGCCGGCGAGGAAGCGGGCGGGGACGCGGACGTGCCGCCCCCGGTGGAGGGTCCGGGGGCTGCCGGGGCGCTTGCATCGACCCACGCCGACACCGTGCCGATTCCCGGCGGTGGCGAACGGGAGGTCGTGGCGACCGTGTGCACGCCGTCCCCGGACGGGGGCGTCACCACCGGGGCGGGGCCGTTCCCCCTGGTCGTGCTGTCCCCCGGCTTCGGCACGGACAAGTCCAGCTACGACTCGTACTGCCGGCACCTCGCATCGTGGGGTTTCGTCGTCGTGCTCCAGAACTACTCGGAGAGTTCGTTCAAGATGGTCCATGCGCACCTCGCCGAGGACGTGTCGAGGATCATCGACTGGGTCGCGTCCCCGCAGAGCGGACTCGCGGACCGGCTGGACGTCGAAAGGGTCGCGACCGCGGGCCACTCGCTGGGCGGCAAGGTCAGTCTCCTGGCCGCGACGATCGACCCGCGCGTGAAGGCCGTCGTCGGCTGGGACCCGGTCGTCGGGGGGGCACCCGGCAGCGAACCGGATCCCGCGCCCGTGGTGGACGTTCCGCTGGTCGTGCTGGGCGAGACCACGGACGCCGTTCCGGGTCCCTACGGGCAGGCGTGCGCACCGGCCGGCCAGAACTTCCAGGCCGTGTTCGAGGCGGCGAAGCCTCCCGCCATCCAGGTGACGGTGGCCGGCGCGAACCACATGGCGTGGGTCGACGACCCCGACTGCGGCCTTCCCTGCCTGGTGTGCAACGAGGGGACTTCGGATCCCGCCTGGGTGCGGATGCTGACCCGGCGGACGACCGTGGCGTTCCTGCGCAGGCACCTGCTGGGCGATGCGGAAATGGACGCGTTCCTGACCGGAGAGGCCATGCAGGCGGACGAGGCCGCCGGTCGCGTCCGGGTCGCAACGAAGCCGTGAACGGGGCCGGGCTGCCCGTCCGCGGGCTGATCTGGCCCGCGTCTTCCGTGATAGACTTCCGGTCCCACCCGGCAGGAGTCCCAGATGAAGCGCATTCGGTACGTGTCCCGGTTCCGCCAGCCGATGCTGCCTTCCGCGATCGAGGAACTGGCCAGGAACGCGGCCGAGCACAACCGGAAGAACGACATCACGGGGATGCTGCTGGCCACCGGCGATCTCTTCTTCCAGATCATCGAGGGCCCGCGCAAGGCCATCGACGATCTCTTCGAGAACATCCGGGCCGACCCTCGTCACTGCAACGTGATGGTGCTTTCGGAGGAGTTCGGCACCTTCAGCCGCATCTGCCCCGACTGGTCGATGAAGAGCGTGGACCTGTCGCTGGACGCCACGGAACAGATGCTTCCCGTAAAGGCGCTGCTGCAGTTGATCTTCGAGCAGAACCGGGTGGTGGAAATGACCCGGGATGCCCTGGAGCGATCGGCCTGGAACCTCTTCCTGCGGGCCGAGTTGAAGGATCTGGAACGGGGCGCGGTTTGAGGACCGGCGCCGGGCAGGGCTACACGTTGAACCGGAAGTGCACGATGTCGCCGTCCTGGACGACGTAGTCGCGGCCCTCCAGGCGGTACTTGCCGGCCTTCTTGGCGGCGGCCTCGGACCCCAGCGCGATGAACTCGTCGTAGGCGATGACCTCGGCCCGGATGAAGCCCTTCTCGATGTCGCTGTGCACGGCGCCGGCGGCCTGCGGGGCGGGGGTGCCGCGGCGGATCGTCCAGGCGCGGCACTCGTCCTCGCCGGACGTCAGGAAGGACATCAGCCCCAGCGCCTCGTAGACCTCGCGGATGACCACGTTCAGCGCCGGCTCCTGGATCCCCATCGCCTCCATGAACTCGGGGCGCTCCTCCTCGGGCAGTTCCTGGATTTCCGCCTCGACCTGCGCGCAGCACGAGAACGTCGGCAGGCCTGACACCGGAAGGTGGTATCGGGACAGCACCGCCGCCCGGTTCGCCGCCGCGTCGCCCTCGGCCACGTTCGCCACGACGATCACCGGTTTCGCCGTCAGGAACGCGTAGGTCCGCAGCAGCACGTTTCCCGCCAGCACGGGGTCGTCGGCCACCCGCCCGCCGCCGTTCAGCAGCGCCTGGCACTTCAGCAGCGCCTCGCGCTCCTCGACCGGCATGCCGGGCTTGCCCTTCCCGCGGTCCTGCCCGTCGCGCTCCAGCCGCGACTCCAGCACCATCAGGTCCGCCAGCTGCATCTCCGACAGGATCGTGTCCGCGTCGGCTCGCGGGTCGCACAGCCCCTCCTCGTCGAAGGCGCGCGCCACCAGCAGGAAGGCGTCCATCGGCTTGACCAGGTTCAGGAAGGCGGCATCCAGCGCGGACTGGCCGGCCTTCTTCTCGGAGGCGTGCGGGGCGTTCGCCTCGACCACCTCGATGACGGCATAGACCTTCTTCTTCGGCTGGTAGATCTCGGCCAGCCGGTCGACCCGCGCGTCCGGCACCTTCACGACGCCCAGGTTCAGCGCGCCCTTCTCGCGGTGCCCGCCGGCGCCCGTCAGCGCCCGGAACATGGTGGTCTTGCCGCTCTGCGGCAGCCCGATCAACGCGACCTTCATCCTGGCCTCCCGGGGGGAATGCCGAACCGGTCCCGACGGCGCGGGCCGGCCTGCGATGCCTGCGTCACAGGTACTCGGTCTGGTTGCGGTTCTTCAACTCCTCGACCAGCAGCTTGACGTCCTGGGTGCGGTCGGCCGGGCACACCAGCACGGCGCCCCGCGTCACGACCACGACCATGTTCTCGATGCCCAGCGTGGCCAGCAGGCCCGCCGAGGAGTACAGCACGTTCTGGTGCGAGTCCACGGCCAGCACGCGCCCGAAGACGAAGTTCTCGTTCTCGTCGGTCGGGAAGGCGGTCAGCGCGCGCCACGTGCCGACGTCGGACCAGCCGAAGGACGCGGGGATCACGCACAGTCCCTCGGCCTTCTCCATCACGCCGTAGTCGATGCTGATGGACGGCATGTCGGACCAGACGCGCAGCACCTCGTCGGACTCGGGTGCCGCGGCCCCCAGCGCCGCCAGCGCATCGACGCCGTCGGCCAGCACCGGCAGGTGGGTGCGCACCTTGTCCAGCATCACGTCGGCCCGGAAGATGAACAGCCCGCCGTTCCACAGGTAGCGGCCCGCCTTCAGGTACGACACCGCCGTCGCGTGGTCGGGCTTCTCGACGAAGGCCTGGATCGACCGTGCCCGGTGCCGGGCCTCGGGGTGATCCGGGTCCTGCTCGAACTCGCCGAACCGGATGTACCCGTAGCCCGTTTCCGGGTGGGTCGGGGTGATGCCCAGCGTGACGATGCGGCCGCGGGCGGCATGCTGTTCCGCGCAGGCCATGATGTCCAGGAAGCCGGTCACGTCCGACACGAAGTGGTCCGACGGCAGGACCGCCAGGATCGCCTCCGGGTCGCGGCCGCGCACCACGCGGGAGGCGACCGCGATGCAGGGCGCCGTGTTCCGGGCGACGGGCTCGATGATGAAGTTCTGGCGGGGGATGTCGGGGAACAGCGCCATCAGCCGCGGGGCCAGGCCCAGCGACGTGGCGACCAGCACCCGCTCGTTCGGGACCAGCGGCCGGATGCGGTCGTAGGTCTCCTCGACCAGGGTGCGGTCCGAGAACAGTTTCAGCAACTGCTTCGGGTGGTCTTCGCGCGACAGCGGCCAGAAGCGCGTTCCCTTGCCGCCCGCCAGCAGCAGGGCGAACAGATGCGCGTGCTCGTCCATTCCGGCACCTCCGAAGGTTCGAAGATTGCCACGGAGCCGGCCGGAAGGCAATGCGGGACCGCCCCGAAGGCGCGGGACTACATGCAGTCCGCCAGGCAGTTGCACCAGTTCTCGGGGGGGGTGCAGAGGCCGTCGCCGCACTGGGTGCAGACGTGGCAGTCGCAGTCCGCGGGGGAGCACTGATCCGGCGGCGTGTAGGCCAGGTCGTTCAGGTCGATGAACCCGGGGCAGCACTGCCCGAAGCCGCCGGTCAGGTTGAACGAGCCGCCCTCGCCGGTGCAGGTCAGCGGCGTCGTGCAGGCCGTCCAGGGCGTGGGATTGCAGTCCATGCCGTTGCCGGCCGTGCACGCGCAGAAGGGCACCTGGGAGCCGTCGGGACACGTGAACGGGGCCGAGAGGTCCTGCGGGCAGGTCGCCGGACCGGTGCAGCCGGCCATCACCGTGGCCGCGTCCTGGCAGTTCCAGGTCGGCGCGCAGATCGCCCACGTGATCAGCGAGCCGGTGCAGTTGTCCACCCAGCCCTCGGACTTGCTGCCGATGTCCTTGCAGGCCGCCGAGCAGTTGACGCAGGGCATCTTCAGCAGCAGTGCGTCGGTGCAGGTGTCGTACCAGCCTTCGTCCTCGGTGCCGATGCGGTCGCACTGGACGCCGCAGTCCGGTACCTTGCATTCGCACCAGGGCTGCGTGCTGCCGTCGGGGCAGGCCAGGGAGACCTTCTGGTCTGCGTGGCACAGCGTCGGGCACTGGTACTCGGGATGCTCCACGCAGCGGACGCCCAGGCCGGTGCAGGCGCACCAGGGCACGGTGGTGCCGTCCGGGCAGTAGTAGTCGGCCGCGCCCTCGCCCTCGCCGCACTCGCAACGGCAGACGCCCTCGGCGCCGCAGACCGGGCTGTCACAGCGCATCGACAACAGGCAGTCCTCGGCCTGGTTGCACCAGCGGCACGCGCAGACCTCGCAGCCGTCCGCGCCGGTCCGGAAGCCGAACGGGCAGTACAGATCGCAGGTCAGCGGGGCGCAGCCGGTGTCGGCCGGGGTGTCGGCCGCGACGTCCTCGGGGGCGTCCTCCAGGGCGTCCGGAGCGACCTCCGCGGGCACGTCGACCGGCGTCTCGTCCGGCGTCACGGGGTCGGCGCCGGGGTCCGCGAGGTCCTGGCCGGAGTCGTCCGGGTGGGGCAGGTCCGCGGGCACATCGGACTGGGCCTCCTCGATCGCCTCGACGGGCAGGTCCGCGGGCACTTCCGCCGGAACGTCGGCCGTCGTCTCGGCCGGCACGTCCACCCCGACGTCGCCCGACTCGTCCTTGTCGCCGTCCCCGCCTCCGCAGGCCGTGAACGCGATCAGCCCGCCCAGCGCCACGGCCGTGATGAGCCTTCCCCCGAACTTCATCGATCCCTCCTTCGCGTGATGGCGGACCGAGAATACCGCATCGTGCCGGGGGCGTCGAAAAAACGACGTGGAGGGGAGGCGGGGGGCATCAGGACCAGACACCCGCGATGGCGGCGTGGCAGGACGTGCAGCGGCCCTCGCGCAGCGCCATCTCCTGCACCCCCGTCCACGCCCGGCGGATCACGACGGTCCCGCAGGTCGGGCAGCGGGTGTCCCGGGCGTCGGTCTCCAGGTTGCCCTCGTAGACGTACCGCAGGCCCTCGTCCAGGGCCGCCAGCCTGCACGCCCGCAGCGCCTCGGGCGGCGTCGGCGGACGGTCCTGCATCCGGTAGTCCGGGTGGAAGGCGGTCAGGTGCAGCGGCACGTCCGGGCCCAGGTGGTCCCGGATCCAGGCGGCCTCGGTGCGCATCCGCTCCGGCAGGTCGTTCAGGCCGGGGATGACCAGCGTCGTGATCTCGACCCAGGTGCCGCGGGCCTTCAGCGCCTCCAGCGTGGCCAGCACCGGCGCCAGCGACCCGCCGCAGACCGTTCGGTAGAAGTCGTCGTCGAACGCCTTCAGGTCCACGTTCGCGGCGTCGATGTCCCGGTACACCTCGGGGATCGCGGCCTTGGCGATGTAGCCGTTCGTGACCATCGCGGTCTTCAGCCCGGCGGCGTGCGCCTCCGCGGCGGCATCCATCACGTACTCGGCCTGGATCGTCGGCTCGTTGTACGTGAAGGCGATCGACGGGCACCCCGACGCGGCGGCGGCCTCCACCAGGCGCTTCGGCGGGACCGCGTGCACCTCGGGCGGCGCGCCCGGGTCGGCCCGGGACAGGCTCCAGTTCTGGCAGAACCGGCAGGCGAGATTGCAGCCGGTGGTGCCGGCCGAGAGGATCGCCGTGTCCGGCAGGAAGTGGTACAGCGGCTTCTTCTCGACCGGGTCCACGTGCAGGGCGACGATGTTGCCGTAGACCCGCGTCCACAGGCTGCCGCCGCGGTTGGCCCGCGCCCCGCACGTGCCCGCGCCGCCGTCGGGGACCAGGCACTGGTGGGGGCACAGGCGGCACCGCACCGACGACCCCTCGGACGGTTCCCAGAAGCGGGCGGGATGCAGGACGGGCACGTGCATTCAACGCCTCCTGGCCGGTCCGTGCCTTGCGGGGAGTGCTCCTTGGGCGTAGTGTACCCCCGGTTCGAGCGAGGTTCACGATGATTGTCCTGAAGACCGAGGCGGAACTGGTCCGCATGCGCGAGGCCGGGCGGATCCTGGCGGCGGTGCTGGACGAACTGGCGGGGCTGGTCCGGAGATCGGAAGAGCGTCGTGTAGGGAAAGAGTGTAGATCTCGGTGGT
>CALJUR010000037.1 GCA_937975765.1 uncultured Myxococcales bacterium | reverse complement strand
TCGTATTCGGTGACTGGAGTTCAGACGTGTGCTCTTCCGATCTCAACTGCGACATGTGGCCGCCGATCGACGGGCCCTTCTCGACCAGGATGACCTCGCGGCCGCCGTCGGCGATGTCCAGCGCAGCCTGGATGCCCGCGATGCCGCCGCCGATGACCAGCGCCCGGCGCGTGACCGGGATGCGGATGGTCGACAGTGGGGTGTTGCGCTTGACCTTCTCGATGATGGTCTTCGCGATGTCGATCGCCTTGGCGGTCGCCTCCTCGCGGTCCTCGTGGATCCAGCTGCAGTGCTCGCGGACGTTGGCCATCTCGCACAGGAAGGGGTTCAGGCCGGCGCCGGCCGCGGCGCGGCGGAACGTCTTCTCGTGCATGTGGGGGCTGCACGCCGCCACGACCACGCCCGTCAGGCCCTTCTCGGCGATGGCCTGCTTGACCATCTGCTGGCCCGGGTCGCTGCACATGTACTTGTAGTCGACGCTGTGGACGACGCCTGGGACGTGGCTGCACGCCTCCGCGACCTTCGCGCAATCGACGGTGCGCCCGATGTTCTCGCCACAATGGCAGACGAAGACTCCGATGCGAGCCATCAGCCCACCTCCCCCGCGGCTGCCGGCGCCGCGGCACCTGCCAGCCGCGCCGTCACCGCGTTCGTGGACACGAAGTGCCGGCCCAGGCCCAGCGTCTTCGGGTCGATGCCCATGGACAGGCCGACGACCTGCGTGACGAACAGGATGGGCATCTCGCCCTCCCACGCCCCGCGCGAGATCATCGCCTTCTGCCGGAAGTCCAGGTTGCTGTGGCACATCGGGCAGGCGACCACGATCGCGTCCGCGCCGGCCGCCCGGGCATCCTTCAGGATTGCCGAGCCCAGCCGCACGACCGATCCGGTCCGCGACATGGACAGGCCGCCGCCGCAGCAGTCCAGGCGCCGGTTCCACTTGACCGGCGTGGCGCCCGCGGCCTTGCAGACCTCCTCCATCGAGGACGGGTCCTCGGCGTCGTCGTACCCGCCGGTGACCTCGACCGGCCGGACCAGCAGGCAGCCGTAGTAGCAGGCGACCTTCAGGTCCTTCAGCGGGCGGGTGGCCTTGGCCTTGATCGTCGCGACCTGGCCCTTCAGCACTTCGAGGATGCTGCGGACCTGGACGCTGTTCCGGAAGTCCCGCACCAGCACCTTGTTGACGGTGCCGGCCAGGTTCGCGTCCCCGGAGATCTCGTGGCGGGCCGTCGCCAGCCGGGCGTAGCACGCCGCGCAGGGGGCCACGACCTCGGGCAGGCCCTGCTCCTCGGCGATGGCCAGGTTGCGCGCGGGCAGCGCGACGCTCAGCAGGTGGCTGACGCCGTGCGCCGACGACGCGCCGCAGCACGACCAGTCGTCGATCTCGACCAGTTCGGTGTCCAGGGAAGGCACGATCGCCTTCAGGCTCTCGTCGTACTCGCGGGACAGCCCGTGCAGCGAACAGCCGGGATAGTAGCCGATCCGACTCATCGTCCTTCCTCCTGCGCGCCGCAGGCGTCGAAGATCCGCCGGATCTCCTGCAGCCCCTTCACGCGGTGCGGGGCCAGTCCCAGCTTGCCGCGCGCCATGACGCCCGGGCTGGTCGTCACGTCGGCGAACAACGGGCCTCCGCCCAGCTTGTAGGAAAGGATCAGCCCGAACTCGAACAGCCGGCCGTGCGACCGGACCTGGTCGAGGAAGGACTTGTGGAACGCGCGGATGGGCTTCGGGGCGCGGCCTTCGCCGCTGCCCTGGAAGATCTCCCGCAGCGCGTCCATGGTCCGCGCCGGGTCGCAGCCGTTCGGGCAGCGGGCCGTGCACGTCTCGCACGTCAGGCACAGCCACATGCCGTCCGCATCCCTCAGCCGTTCCAGCTGGTTGCGGGCGACCAGGCGCATCACGTCGTGCGGTCTCAAGGTGGTTTCCGCGGCCATCGGGCACCCGGCCGAGCACTTGCCGCACTGGTAGCACTTCGCCGGGTTCAACCCGGTCATGCGTTCCACGCGTGCGGCAAGCGGCTCCGGACCGGAATGGTCGTGGGAGTGCTCGTGCGTACCCACGGGCGTACCTCCGTTCGAGTGATCGGGAAGTCGGCGTCAGCCGGCCTGCGCGGCATTCTATCGTTCCAATCCAGGAAGTGAAGGGAAAAAAACACGAGGAAAATCCAGGGAATGATTCGAGTATTGTCGGATGCGTAAAATCCGCGAATGCGTCGCGACCTTCCCGGACGCGGGTTCGGAGGCGTTTTGGAGGTGTTTGCGCGGGAGGGGGCGGTCAGCCGGTCACGACGACGTACAAGGTGTGGACATCGACCGCGGCGTCGAACTCGACCCAGCCGTCCGTGACCGTGAACGGGACCTCCCGGGGGCCGGCATCCCGGGCCGAGGTGGACAGCACTTTCGCGACGGTCGCGGTCCCGACGTTCACGCCCAGCCGGAAGGCCTGGTGGACGATCGAGAACTGGCCGGTGGCGCCGGTGGTGTTCAGCGCGTGCACGATCGTGCGCTCGTCGCGACGGTACGCGTCCAGGTGGATCCCCGTCCCCGCGTTCGTGCGCACCAGCGGCCGGGCCGCGTCGCCGACCACCGTCGAGAAGTCCGCCAGCAGTTCCGCCGCCCCGTCGTCGCCGCGCAGCAGCCGCCGCCCGACGTCCGGCAGCCAGTAGAACCGGCCGTCGCCGATGGCCGCGTTCTTCGGGAACCCCACCGCATACGTCCCCTGGGCCTGGAAGTCGGGCCGGGCCTTCGCGCGGCCCTGCTCGTCCATCGTCGCGGGGGTCGTGGTCCCGGTGAAGACCACGGTGCCGCCCGCCTGGGCGAACGACGAAAGCACCGCCGCTTCGGCGTCCGACAGCGCCGCCAGCGACGGGGCCACCAGCACGTCGTACCTCGCGGCCTGGTCCGCCGTCAGCAGTCGCGACGGCAGCACGTCGAACGGCACGTGCGATTCCGACAGCGCCTTCACGATCCCGCGGTACTCGCCCAGGTAGCGCGAGTTGTGCACGCTGTCGTCCGCGTCCTCGGTCCACCACGCCATCTTCTCGTCGGGCCGCTGCCACGTGTCGAACAGCGACACGCCGCACGCCTCCCCCTCGTCCCAGGAAGCCGTGCAGACCGCGTCGATGTAGTCCCGCGACGCGGACGAGTGCAGGATCGCCACCCGTGCCGCCGACTGGGACCGGAACAGGTCGTCCTCGTTTTCCTTCAGCCAGCCGAACACGCGTCGGCGGTAGTCCTGCCCGACCGTCGTGGTCATCTCGGGGCTCTTCAACTCGTACGGGTTCACCTGGGCCGCGACCGCCGTCATCATCACGGCCTCGGCGTCGTCCGGCTGGTACCCGTACGTGAATGCCCACGCCGCGCGTCCGGCGTCCGCGCCCCGGCCGAACTCGTACATCGCGACCAGCGAGGCCCAGTCGTTGCGGTAGCCGTTCGCCATCGCGTTGGTGTCGGACAGGACGTCCACCTCCCACACGTGCCAGAAGTGGTCCAGCGGCCCGGCGAAGGCGCCGTCCAGTCCCTCGAACAGCGCCGCGTTGTAGTCCATCGTGACGGTCTCGACGACCAGGTCGAAGCCCGGCTGGACCGACTGCGCCGCGGCCAGCACGTCCTTCAGGAAGGCGTCGATCTCCTCGTGGCGCCAGTGCACCCACGCCTTGAACGCCTCGGTCGTCGGGTCCAGCCGGTACTCGCCCTCGTCGTTCGCGACCACCACCGGCATGTCCATCCCGGTGTCCGCCTTGAACTTCGCCCGGTCCAGGTCGTGCTGGCAGGCCCAGCGCCCGACGATGTCGTTGAACAGCGGCACGTCCAGCCACATCCCGTCCAGGCCGGTCGCGGCGATCTTCCTGACGCGGTCCAGGTAGACCTGCCGCCACCCGGACAGGTGGCACATCCAGGCCGACTCCGCGCCCGGGTCCACCCAGAAGGCCTTGCTGCCGTAGAACACGTTCGGCGCGAACTGCCCGGGGTGCTCCTCGTCCAGGCCCTTCTGCACCCAGTCGGGGTGGTCCTTGTACATGCTGTTCGGCAGCGTCTCGCCGTCCGGGGTGATGACCTCCAGGCTGGGGTAGTACCAGACGACTTTCAGGTTGCGCTCGTGGCACAGTTGCGCGAAGCGCCGCATCATGTCCAGTTCGCGGTCGAACCGCGTTTCGTCCATGTACTCGGACAGCGCCGAGTCGGCCTCGATGACGCTGACGTTGGCACGGACCGCGGCATCCAGCAGGTCCACCCACTCGGCCTCGTCGTCCTCCATGTCCACCGCCGCGCCGGCCACCCGGGCCACCCGCATCCAGTCCCCGGCGGGCGGCGTCGCCTTCGGGTACTCCCAGACGGGCGTGGTGCACGAGGCGGCCAGCAGCGCGATCGTCAGCAGGGGCAGGGCGGCTCGGGTCATGGCATGCACCTGTTCGAATGCGGCGATTCTAGCCTCTTCGGGGGCCGGCGGACAGCCCCCCTCTAACCCGCTTTGACAAACGGGGGACCCGATCCCGATAATGGCCTTCGGTCGGGCCGGATGGCCCCGGTTCCCTGCCCGTTGCCGCGGAGTCGAACCCATGCACGAACGCCCGTGGATCCTGGCCGCGCTGGTCCTGTGCGCGCCGCTGTTCGCCTGCGGCGAGGACGGCGCCGGTGTTCCCTCGGTCACCGTCAACGAGGTGGTCCACTCCGCGATGCCGCTGGGGTCGCCGGACTGGGTCGAACTGTACAATCCCGGCGGTTCCGCGGTGGACCTGTCCGGCTGGAAGGTGCTGGACGAGAAGGATTCGCACGTCTTCACGTTCCCGTCGGGGACGACGATTACCGGCAAGGCCTTCCTGGTCGTGGAAGGCGAGGGCGGCACGGGCGCCTACGTGGCGACCTTCGGCTGGGGCACGACGGACTCGGCCCGGCTGGTCGACGCGGACGGCGTGCTGGTGGACTCGACCTCCTGGTTCCCGCCCGCCGGCGTGGCCGGGACCTCGTGGGGTCGCCATCCCGACGGAACCGGCGAGTTCGCGACGCTGTCCAGCCCGACGCCGGCCGCGAAGAACGCCCAGCCGCTGTAGGAGAATCCCGCCCCGTTCCGCAGCCTGCGCTACATCCCGGTCGCGTACGAGACGGTGGGAAGGCTGACGCTGAAGGCGCTGCCCTTGCCGGGCGCCGATTCCACGTCGATGCGGCCCTGGTGCATGTCCACCAGGCGCCGCACCAGCGTCAGGCCCAGCCCGGTGCCCGGGACGTGCGCGGTGTAGTCGTTCTTGACGCGGTAGAACTCGTCGAAGATGTGGTCGCGCTCGGCCGGGGACATGCCGATGCCGCTGTCCTTGACCACCACGCGGGCGTACAGGCCGTTGCCGTCCACCTTGACGTTCACGCGGCCGCCCTCGGGGGTGTACTTGATGGCGTTGTCGACCAGGTTCGTCACGATGCTGCGGACCGCGTTCGGGTCGGCCAGGATCGGGTCGATCGGGGAAGATGCGACGCACTCCAGATGGATCGCGACCTTCTTGTCGGCGGCCTTGTCGGAATAGGCATCCACGGCCTCGCGGACGATGGTGCCCAGGTCGGCGTGCTGCCGCTTCAGGCTGAAGTTGCCCGTCTCGATGGCGGTCAGGTTCAGCAGGTCGGACACCAGCGTCCGCAGCGTGCTGGCCCGCAGCAGGGCGCGTCGCATCATCTGGCGGTCGCGCTCGGGCTCGTCGCCCGCCAGGCCGGACAGCACCAGGTTCAGGGAGGACTCGATGGTGGCCAGCGGGCTCTTCAGTTCGTGGGCGACCATCGACACGAACATGGACTTCGCGATCTCCAGCTTCTTCAGGGCCGTGATGTCCCGCAGCACCGCCACCGCGCCCAGCGTCTCGCCCGAGGGCTCCAGGACCGGTGCGGCGTTGACCATGTAAGTGCACGCCCCGATCGCGATCTCCTTGGACGCGATGACCGGGGCGTCCGCCTGCACGACCTCCAGCACCAGGGACACCAGTTCCGGCTGGTCCAGGGCCTCGCCCGCAGGGGCAGGCAGGGGGGTCTCGGCACAGGACGGCAGGATGCGGGACAGCGCGGCATTTCGCAGCACGATGTGGCCGTCCCGGTTGACCACCAGCACGCCGTCGGTCATGCAGTGCAGGATCGTCGTGGACCGGGACCGCTCGAACGCGACCTCCAGCAGGCGGCGCTCGCGCTCCTCCCGCAGGGCCTTGGCCTCGATCCGCAGGGCGCGCTTCTCCAGGCCGTTGCGCACGTGCAGCAGCAGCTCGTCGGGCGTGAACGGCTTGGGGATGTAGCCGTAGGCTCCGCGCTTGGTCGCGTCGACCGCGGTGTCGATGGTCGCGTACGCGGTGATGACCAGCAGCAGCGCGTCCTCGTCGATGCCGTGCAGGGCCTCGATCAGGTCCATCCCGCCCATGCGCGGCATCTTGAGGTCCGAGATGACGACGTCGAAGCCGCCGGCGGCCTGGAACCTGTCCAGAGCCGCCTGCCCGTCCTCGGCCGTCTCGACCTCGTAGCCCTCCGCGGCCAGGATGCGGCGGCAGCCCTCCCGCATCCCGACCTCGTCGTCCACGACCAGGATCCGGCTGGGTCGATCGGTCATGTGGGCCTCCGCGGGACCCGCCCGTCGCGACGCTCGCGACGCGCGTCGGGCCGCGCTACTTCAGCATCCCCTGGACTTCCTGCAGCAGCGCCTCGGGCGCGACCGGCTTCTCGAGGAAGCGGTCCACGGGCAGGTACGTCGCGTCCGGCGCGAACTTGAACGGCACCGTCGTGTTGACGGACGTGACCATGATCAGCGGGATCTGACGGGTGGCGTCGTCGGCCCGCAGCGCGCGTGCCAGGTCGAAGCCCTCGCTGTTCGTCCCCATCATGACGTCCAGCACGATCAGGTCGGGGGTCTCGGCCTTCGCCTTCACCAGGCCCGCCGGGCCGGTGTGCGCCGAGACGACGGCATAGCCGCGGTTCTCCAGCACGGCACGGTTCACGGCCACCAGGTCCACGTCGTCGTCGACCAGCAGCACCTTCTTCGGGTCACCCATGATGTCCTCCTCGTGGCGGGGGGCAGGGCCCCCCACCTGTGTTGGCGGGGGGCAGGGCCCCCGCCCTACAGTTACCGGAAATACTGTTCTTCCACGCGGTACTCCCGCGCGCCTCCGTCCTCGGCCACCGGATCGGCCGCCCGCACGGGCAGCCGGATGGTAAACGTGGTCCCCTTGCCGACCTCGCTGTCGACCGTGATGTCGCCGGAGTGCATCTTGATCACGCCGTACGTGATCGCGAGGCCCAGTCCCGTGCCCTTGCCCATGGTCTTCGTCGTGAAGAACGGGGTGAACAGGCGGGACAGGTTCTCTGGCGGGATGCCGCAGCCGGTGTCGGAGATCTCGATCCGGACGTCGTCGTCCCCGTGGCCCTTGCGGGCCGCCAGGTGCAGGCGCCCGCCGCCGGGCATGCTGTCGACGGCGTTCATCGCGATGTTGACCAGGGCCTGGCGCAACTGGACCCGGTCGACCATCAGCACCGGCAGGTCCGTCGCGACCTCGGACGTGACCTCGACGCCCATCTCGGTGGCCCGCGTCCTGGCGATGCCCACCAGTTCGTCGATGACCTCGGCCAGGTTCGCCGGGGCCTTCGACACGCGGGACTTGCGCGCGAAGTCCAGCAGGCCCCGGACGATGTCCTTGCACCGCGTGGCCTCGCTGACGATCAGTTGCAGGTCCTCGCGGCCGCGGTTCTCGGCCACTTCCCGCATCAGCATGTGGCTGTAAAGCAGGATGGTGCCCAGGGGGTTGTTCAGTTCGTGCGCGATGCCGGCCGACAACTGGCCCATCGACGCAAGGCGCTCGCTGCGCAGCAACTGCTTCTGCGTGGACGCCAGTTCCTCGTGCGACTTGCGCAGGTCCGCGACGACCTGCTCCAGTTCGTCCACCAGGAAGGGCAGGCACATCGCCGGCTCGGCCAGGCCCTGGCAGACCGCGACGGCCTTCTCGCGGCAGGTCGGGTAGCCGCAGGCGCCGCAGTTCAACTGGTCCTTCGGTTCCACCTTCCGCATGAGCCCCAGCGCGGCCTGCACGTCGGCCTCCGGGGGCATGGACAGCGCCATGTCCTCCGGCACGAACTTCCGCGTCAGGTCCACCCCGTCGAACTCGATCAGCGATTCGATCAGTTCGCGAGCCGTCACGAAGCGCTCGCGCTCGCGGATGTGCCGCACCAGGATCTCGCGCCGGGCCAGCACGGACAGGTCGTTCAGCATCTTCGGCCCATCGATGCAGCCCTGGCAGAACAGAAGGTCGTGGAACAGCGCCCCGGAACGGCCCTCGGCCAGTTCGCGCAGGTCCTCCAGGACGCGGTCCTTCCCCTCGGTCCCGACGATCTCGTTCTCCAGCAGGTCCGTCCCCAGCCCGGCCGTCTTCAGCAGCCCGCCGCTGATCGGGAACGCGCGGCCCACGTGGGCCCGCGGCCCGTCGAAGGAGGACAGCGGCAGGTCGGCCGGCACGATGCCCGCCTCGTCGAACATCCGCTGCAGTTCCTCGAAGGTCAGCACCGCGTCCACGGCGCCGCCCTCGACGATCGGCTGGACCTTCTGCTTCTTGGCCACGCACGGGCCGATGAACACGACCCGCACGTTCCCGTCGTGGCGGTGCCGGATGGCCCGGGCCACCGCCTCCATCGGGGACACCACCGGCGCCAGGTACGGCACCAGCGAGGGCAGGTACTTCTCGACGTAGGAGACCACGGCGGGACAGGGGGACGCGATGACCGGGCGGTGGTCCAGCCGGGCCTGTTCGAACAGGCGCCGGTACAGCGGGGCGATCAGTTCGGCGCCGAAGGCGACTTCCCAGATCTCCCGGAAGCCCAGGGCGCGCACGGCCGCCAGGACCCGGCCCGCCTCGACCGTGTCGAAGGCTGCCGCGAACGACGGCGCCACGCACGCGAACACCGGCTTCGGCCCGCGCAGCAGGTCCGTCACGCCGTCGGTGTCGTCCCGGACGCGCTTGGCGCCCTGGGCGCACACCTTCACGCAGTTGCCGCAGGCGATGCACCGTTCAGGAACGACGCGTGCCTGGCCGGCCACGACCTGGATGGCCTTTGCGGGGCAGTCCCGGACGCAGGTGTAGCAGCGTCGGCACCGTTCCGGGATCGTCCACAGGACCGCCAAGGGCGTCTCCATCGTGCGGGTCGTCCGGGCCCGCGCGGGTTTCACGGCGGGGGACGGGGCCCCCGCCCTACATTCAATGCGCCCGAGACGACTCCGGCTGCGTCGAGAGTTCCCTGCGGGAACCCGTCGACTCCGCCTGCGTGCTCGGGCGGGCCATTCAATGCGCCCGAGACGACTCCGGCTGCGTCGAGAGTTCCCTGCGGGAACCC
>CALJUR010000036.1 GCA_937975765.1 uncultured Myxococcales bacterium | reverse complement strand
ACCACCGAGATCTACACTCTTTCCCTACACGACGCTCTTCCGATCTTCGATCGCGCCTACCCGTTCCTGCGCCGGTTCACCGGGTCCGAACTGGCCCGCTACGTCCCGGCCTGGCGCAAGGCGCGCCTGGACGTGCTGCGCGACGGGAACAGCCTGCTGGTGCGGGCGATCGACCCGCCGCAGGAAGGCATGACGGTGATGGTCCGCCCGCCCCGGGGAACGACCGTCCGGTTCCAGGGGGCGTGCGAGGAGGCATTCCGGGAGCCGGTGGAATCCCGGTACTACTACCGAGTCGGAAGCGAGGCATGCGCGATCTCCTGGCAGTGAGCGCCCGGTTGGCCCTGGTGCTGTCGGTGGCCCTGGTCGGTACGGTGCCGGTGCGCGCCGCCCCGAAGGCCGCGCAGGTCCAGCCCGCGCCGGCACCGGCGCTGCCGGACCCGGCGGAGGCCGCGCGGCAGGCGCACGCCCTGAGGGACGCCGGGAAGGCCGCCGAGGCCGAGGCCCTGCTGCTGCCCTACCTCGACGCACCGACGGTGGACCCCGACCTGCGGGCCGAGTTGGCAGGCGCCCTGTCGGACCAGTCGAAGGACGCCGAGGCCGCCGCCCAGTGGGCGGAGGTCGTCCGCGAACGCCCGGACGACGACGCGGCCCGGCTGCGGCTGGCGGACCTGTACCTGGGCCTGGAGCAGCCGGACTCGGCGCTGGAACTGTACCAGGCGATCCTGGTGCATCGCCCGGACGACCCCTCCCTGCGGCGCCGGACCGGCATGCTCCTGATGGACATGGACCGCGGCCCCGAGGCGATCCCGCACCTGGAAGCCTATATCGCGCTGTTGCCCGGGGACGAGGAGGCGCTGCGGGCGCTGGAGAAGCTGTACGCCTGGAACGAGCGCCCGGAGGACGCCCGGCGGCTGCTGGAGAAGCGCGTCGAGACCCACCCGGACGACCTGGACGCCTCGACCGAACTGGCCGAAAGGTGCGTCGATGCCGGGCAGGAAGCGAAGGCCATCACCCTGTACGACCGCATCGTGAAGGCGCGCCCGGACGACCTGGGAGCCCGCCGTGCCCTGGCCGAGCTGTACGAGTGGAACGCGGCCCCCGGCAAGGCGCTGCAGCAGTACGAGGCGATCCTCGACGCCCGCCCGTTCGACGCGGAGGTCCGGTCCCGCGCGCTGTCCCTGTCCAGCGACCTGGGCCTGGGCAGCAAGGCCCGGCAGCACGCCTACCTGCTGCGTTCGAACGACCCGCGCTACAAGGACCTGTCGCGGCAGACGCTGCTGGTGGACACCGGCTTCGGCACGTGGGCGGGCGTGCAGTACACGTTCTTCCACGAGAAGGACCGCGTGTACTTCCACGGGGTGGGCCCCAAGGCGGCGTACCAGGTCCGGGACGGGGCGACCATCGGCGCGTGGTACCAGTTCCGGCACCTCACCAGCCCGTCCTCGCTGGCGAACTCCCCGAAGCGCACGGTGATGGGCCACGCGGTGGGCGTGTTCACCGAACTGGTCCTGCCGGCGGAGTTCCGTCTGTCGGCCGGCGCCTCCTACATCCACTACGACACGGGGTTCGACTCGGGCAACGGGTTCCTTACGCTGTCCAGGGACTTCGATCGCGTCACGCTGACCTTCGAGGCCGAGCGCGTCGACCTGCTGGGATCGGTCGGCGACGTCGAGCGCAAGATCGTCGCGAACAACCTGGTCCTGAGCCTGGACGCCGAGCCGGTGGACCGGTTCCTGCTGCACCTTTCCGGCGGGGGCGGGTTCTACTCGGACTGGAACCGCATGGCCAACGCCGCCGCGTCGATCGGGTGGCGGCCGCTGGATTCGCCCCGGCTGGAACTGTGGTACGAGTACACCTACCTGCACGCTGCCTACACCGAGGCGAAGTATCCGCGGATCACCTACTTCGCGCCCGACCACTACCACTCGCACGGCCCGCTGATCACCTGGAGCCATGCCGCCGCGACCTGGTTCGCGTACGGGCTGGACCTGCACCTGTGGCACGTCTACGGGGCGGCCGACAACGCGCTGCTGCTGCAGTACACGCCGAAGGTGACCTTCCGGCCCGCGCTGCACCACCTGCTCCAGGCCTCCTACACGCGCACCGACACGCTGTGGGGGAGCATCGCCACCCGCTACCAGGACAACCTGCTGCTGTTCACGTACGCCTACGAGTTCTGAACCGGGACGGTTCCCGCCGGCGCCGCCCGGGGCTTGACACAGAACAGGTGTTCAGGTACAGGTAGGGAGGATCCAGCCGGAATCCCGTACCGGGAGGCGAACATGGCGCGCGGCGGCAGCGGCCCCACCCCCAGGCAACTGGAGGTGCTGCAGTTCATCCAGCGGCACGCCCGAAGGAACGGGGCGCCCCCGACCGTTCGCGAGATCGCGAAGGCCCTGGGGGTCGCCTCGACCAACGCGGTCGCCTGCCACATCGACGCGCTGGTGCGGCACGGCCTGCTGGAACGGCACCCCCACTCGTCCCGGGGACTGCGGGTCGGCAGCGGCTCCCCCGGAGGCATCCCCATCCTGGGCCGCGTTGCTGCCGGCCGGCCGATCACCGCCCAGGAGGACCTGGAGGGCTACCTGGCCCCGGACCCCTTCCTGGTGGGGGACGGCGACGACACGTTCGTGCTGCACGTCCAGGGCGACAGCATGACCGGGGACGGCATCCTGCCCGGGGACTACGTCATCGTTCGCCGGCAGCCGGTCGCCGAGCGGGGGCGCATCGTGGTCGCGATGGTCGAGGACGAGGCGACGGTCAAGCACTGGCAGCCGGATGCCGACGTGGTGCGGCTGGTGGCCTCCAACCCGGCCTACCCGCCGATCGAGGTGCGCCCCGGGGACGGGCGGCGCGTCGAGGTGCTGGGGGTCGTCACCGGCGTGTTCCGGAGGATGTAGGCGCGTCAGTACTGCCAGGCGCCTTCCCCGGCGTCGTCCGCGAAGTCGTCCAGCACCCGCGGAACGCCGTCCTGGATGGACTTCCGGGCGTTCTCCCGGCACTGCAGGATCTCCTCGATCGGCTTGCCGCGCACGGCCGACCGCAGGAACAGCCACCACATCAGGAAGTTCGCGGGATGGAAGTGGGCGACCACGCCTTCCTGCCCCGGCTGGAACTCCAGGCCGACGTCCTTCGCCAGCTTGTCCGTCAGCCAGGTGAACTTCAGCCACGACGCGATTTCGCCCTGGAACAGCCGGCCGGCGGCGCCGGGCTCCCGCAGGCGCCTCGCCCAGTCCTTCGCCCAGTCCTGCCCGGACAGGAAGGCATGAGCCCAGTCCACGCGGTCCGACCACTCGGACACGTTCCGTACGATCATGCGTCGCAGCGTCGCGCGGACCTCGGGGTCCGCCTGCGTCTCGAAGAAGTCCCGCACCGCCTCCGCGTTCAGCACCTTCGACGACCGGGGAACATCCCGCGGCTTCTCCCACGGCAGGGGCTTGTCGGGTTCCCACCCGAACCTCTTCAGCATCGTCTCCGACCGCACCACCAGGTCGCGGTGCGGGTCGTCCTCGGCCAGGGCCAGGTACCGCCCGTACAGCGCCAGGTCCATGGCCTCCAGGTAGCGATGGTCCGCGAAGACCTCCACGTGCACCAGCCGCAGCCCGCCCGTGCGCTCCCCGTACTCCCCGGCGTGCCCCAGCACCTCGCCGGTGTTCAGGACCAGCCGGGGTTCCTTGTCGGGCGGGAAGGTCACCACGTAGCCCTTCCGCAGGGCGGCCAGGGCGTCCACCTTGCCGGCCGAGACGGAATCCAGGGCAGGCCCCGAGGGCGGGTCGGAGATCTCCTCCTGCCGGGACAGCGCCCCCAGCTTCTGCAGCAGGGGCGTCGCGGGCGGATGGTCCCAGTCCACGGCGTCCAGGTGCATGTAAAGGCTGAACGCGACCAGCACGTTCTCGGCCTGCTCCTTGACCTCCAGGTTCTCCTCCCCGGGCCGGGCGGGGCGGGTGCAGGCGGGAGCGACGGCCGACCGCATGCTGACGGGCAGCGGGATCCGGTGCCGCAGCAGCACGAAGTTGTTGCTGCCCAGGCCGCGGGGGAAGTCCTTCGCCGGTCCCAGGTGCAGCGCCGCGACCTCCCCCTCCAGCAGCGGCACGACCGGCGTCCCGCGCACGCACGGGACGTGGATGCCCCCGTGCCAGGTCTGGTTGACGCCCATCGGGTAGTAGCCGCCGCCGGACTCGTGCTCGCAGGCCCGCGACAGCAGCCGCAGGAAGCGCGCCGCGGTGTCCTCGGTCGACAGGGACTCGTCCAGCAGGTCGCGGGTGGAGGCCGCCTCCCGGAACAGCCCGCCCGCCAGCAGGTCGCGGTCGGCCCGGTCCTGCCCCAGCGAGATGGCGTTGCGCACGACGGGCACGCACGGGAAGGTGGCCTTCTTCGCGCGCAGCCCCTTCAGGATCCACTCCCAGTCCAGGCCCGGCCCCGGGTCCCATTTCTGATCGTCCGAGTGCCAGTGGCACTGGATGCCCGCGAACTGGGCGGGCTGCGGGTCGGCCAGCACCGTCCGCAGGATGCCGCCGTTCTGGTCCATCGGGAACACCGGCTCCAGTCCCACGGCGTTCACCAGGGCCTTCAGGACGGCGATCAGCGATCGGTACTGCTCGGGGGAGTAGGTCCACGAACAGAACTGGCCGCCGTTGATCTCGACCACGTCCGACTTCCGGCCTCCCAGCGGCGGGGGCGCGTCCGGGTTGTGCAGCAGGTTGGGGGCCAGGGAGTTCAGGTCGATCCCGACGCCGACCGAGTTGACGCCGATCGCGTGCCAGGCCACGTCGGCCACGTCGGTCCCCTGGTACACGGTGCCGTCGCGTTCGATCATGAAGTGGGTGGACAGGCTGCGCTGCAGCAGCGTTCGGTGGCAGGCCTGGCTGGACGGCGATCCGTCGTGGTGCAGCACGACGGTGCGGACGGTCTTCGACAGCGCCGCCTGCCAGCCGCCCTCCAGCCGGTCCCAGCCCTCGCCCTGCAGCCCCATCGGGACCGCGGTGCCCGGCGGGCGCCGGGGCTGGACCAGGTTCATCGTGTCCCCGTCCTCGTTGGTCCCGACCAGGGCCACGGCCCCGGGCGCGTTGGCGGAGTAGAACGACAGGCAGCCGGGGTCCAGGAAGGTGATGACGCGGACGCCGGAGTCCTCCAGCGGGAACGGCCTGCCTGCGATGATGATGTTCGCCATGTCGTCCTTCCCTATCCCGGCCGTTTCAGCGTCGGGATCCCCGGCGCGGCGGGCGCCTTCGCATCCGGACGCTTCAGCTTCGACGACGGCAGTTTCGGGGGCTTGCCCCCCTTCTTCCGCCCCCCGGCGATCGCCCTGGCGATCTTCCAGGCCAGCAGCAGCAGGCCGAGGGCCAGCAGCCCCGCGACGGCCCACAGCGCCACCGTTCCCCACGTGTGCCCCAGCTGGCGGATCGCGAAAGCGCGCACCTTCGCGAAGGGACCCGCGCCCGGAAGCCGTCCGGGCCCGGTGACGAAGACGTACGAGGCCGGCTCGAACCCGCTGGCCACGACCTTGGCGGCGTACGTCGTGCCGGACGACAGCGAGCGGCCGGGCTTCAGCACCGCCTGCTGCGCCAGCCGTTCGCCCGCCACTGCGCCCGTCTTCTCCAGGTCCGCGACGGTGGCCACGGACTGGAACGTGCCGCCGGTCCGCACCGCCAGGAAGCGCAGCCGGGAGGCGCCGGACTCGTCCGTCCCGGGAACGGCAACCGCGTCGATGCGGACGCCGGCCACGCGGGCCATCCTCACCAGTTCGTCCAGCCTGGCGCGCACCGCCAGTTGGCGGCTGACCAGGGCCGCGGAGACCTTCGGCACGACGCAGTCCAGCACGGCCAGCGAGCAGCGGCGGGCACCGGCGTCGATGTCGTGGTAGTGCGTCAGGTCCAGCGACACGTCCGCCGCCCCCTTGCAGGCAGGCGCGGACGCCTTGCAGCCCGGGGTCACCTTGTCGGCCACCGCGTCG
This sequence comes from uncultured Myxococcales bacterium, assembly GCA_937975765.1. Taxonomy (GTDB): domain Bacteria; phylum Myxococcota_A; class UBA9042; order DTJE01; family DTJE01; genus CAIZWN01. Next base: position 130,332 of record CALJUR010000036.1, on the reverse strand, counting down.
GCCGCCCGCAGGTAGCCGTCGCGCCCGTCGGAGAACAGCACGACGTTCCGGACGGCGTCCGGCGGGGACGACGCCTGCAGCACGCGGATCGCGGCCTCGACGGCCCCGGCCGCGAACCGGTCGCCGACGTACTCGCCCTCCCCCTCGCCGCCGCCGACCTGGGACACCTCCGACCGGTCGATGCGGAAGTGGCCGCCGGCCGTGGCGGCCTTCATCATGCGCTCGGACTCGTCCAGTCCCAGCAGCCGCGGGAACATCCCCTGCGGTGCCGGCAGCAGGCCAGCCGCCTTCCCCAGCGCACCGGCGCCCGCGAACAGGCGCCCGCAAGGGACGCCCTCGGGCGGACGCGGGGGGATGCCCGCCAGAGACCTCAGCCCCTTCAGGCAGGCCTGGTAGTCGTTCAGGTCCGCCATGCGGACGACGCCCCCCCCCGGCTGCCACGTGGCCAGCAGCACGTCGTGGTAGGCCAGCAGCGACACCTGCGCCGACCCCGGCAGAGCGCCCAGCATCCCGTCGATGGCGGCCGGCATCGCGGCACAGACGTCGCGCGGGACCTCGGCATGCAGGCCCGCGACCACCACCACCGCCAGGGGCGCCCCGTCCTTCGCGACGGGCTTCAGTGCCCCCCGGGACCCCGACACGGCCTTCCCGCCGGTGCTGTAAGCGGCGAACGGCCCCGGGGCGTCGCCCTTGTCCGGGGCCTTCTTCCCCTCCCCCACGAACAGGTCGACCTTCGATTCGGCCACGGAGACCGGCTTGCCGGCCTCGTCGATCGCGGACAGCACGAAGGCCAGGTTCGAGGGGTCGTCCGCCAGCACCCGGTCGATCTTCACCTGGGGAGCCAGGGGAACGGGGGCAGGACGCGGCGGCGGGACCGGGGCGGGCGACGGGGCGGCCGGAGCGGGCGACGGCTTCGCCTTGGCCGGCGGGGCGGCCCGGACGCCGGGCGCGCACAGGAGCACCAGGGCCAGGATCGGCGTCAGCGCCCGGGATCCTTCGCGCATCGTCGCGCCCCCGTCAGCAGCCGAACGAGAACGGCCTCACGACGAATCCCCCCAGGTCCTCGCCGGACTCCCCCGCCTCCAGCGCGAAGGCGTGGCGGCCGGGCACCAGCCCCCCGACCGGGTCGGCCTTCAGGCGCACCACGCGCGCGGTCCCGGGGATCGGCCCCTCGACCGGCAGCGTGCCGGCGACGCGTCCGTCCACCCGGTGCGTCACCCGCACCCGTGCGGGGTCCACGCCGTCCGGCAACCGCAGGTCCACCACGTCGCCCGGGAAGCGGATCCGGCCCCCTCCCAGCGCCAGCGACGAAGGCCGGCCGGCCTTCCCTGCCGGCACCAGCAGCACGGCGCCCGCGGCCAGGGACTGCAGGAACTCCCGACGGTCCATGCGCGCCTCCGTTCGCCCCTTTCAGTCGTTCCAGTCCGCGGTCAGTTCCTTGACCCGCCTGCGCGTCCCGGTCGAGATGTCGGTCCACCCGATGAACAGGTAGTAGCACAGCCACGCCAGGACCCAGTCGAACGCGACGTTCCGGGGCAGCCAGTCCAAGAAGACGCCCAGCACGACCGAGGCCGCCACGCTGAACCACACGAAGTTCAGGATGATCTTCAGGTACCACGACCACGTCCGGCCGTGGTGGCTGATGAAGGGCACCAGCGACAGGTTCATGAAGCCCAGCAGCACGACCATCGCCACGCCGAACCAGCCCATCCAGCCGGTCAGGCTCATCAGGTGCGAGTTGACCAGCGCCACGATCAGCAGCGCCGAGGCCGGCCGGGGGAAGCCGATGAACAGGGCCGGCACGTCCAGGCGCCGCACGTTGAACCGGGCGAACCGGATGCAGCCGAACAGCGTCGGGATCAGCGCGACCCCGGCCGCCACCGCGACCTGCAGCGCGGGCAGATCCTCCAGGCCCGGCAGCAGGATGTACCGGCGGTACGCGAAGTACAGCAGGAACGAAGGGGCCACCGAGTACGCGACCAGGTCGGCCACGTTGTCGAACTCGCCGCCGAACTTGTTCACCTGGTTCAGGGCCCGCGCCACCACCCCGTCGAAGGCGTCGAAGAAATACGCCACCAGGATGCCGAAGCCCGACCAGAAGACCCAGGTGGCGATCTCGGCACGCGACGCGGTGGAGGGCAGGGACATCCCCTCCATCGCGACCAGGATCGTCGCGACGCCGCCCGAGATGTTGCCCACCGTCATCAGGTCCTTCGTCTTGAAAAACATCACTGCACCGTCTTGTCATCGGGGGTGTCGTCGCGACCGAACGCGGACGGGTCCGCGGCGGCCTCCAGGGAATGCAGGAAGCCCAGCCACTGCTGGCGGCTGGCCTCGGCGGCGTCCCTCGGCGCCGCCTTGCGAAGGACCTCTTCGGACACGAACAGGGGCGCCCGGGCCCGCAGGCACAGGGCGATGGCGTCCGACGGGCGGCAGTCCAGCCGCAGGACCCGCCGCCCCTGCCGCACGTGCAACTGCGCGTAGTAGGTGTCGTCCCGCAGGTCGACCACCTCCCCCTTGACGATGCGCGCCTCCAGCCTGCCCAGCAGGCTCATGACGAGGTCGTGCGTCAGCGGCCGGGGGAGGTCGACTTCCTCCAGCACCGCCGCGATCGCGCCGGCCTCGGGATACCCGATCAGGATCGGGAGCGTCTCCTCGCCTTCCACCGCGCGCAGCACCACCACCGGGGTGCGGGTCTCCTCGTCGACCAGCAGCCCGAACACCTGCACCTCGACCATGCCGGGACGGCGCCGCGTCATTCCGCCTCCCATGCCACCAGCGTGCCCCGGAGGCTGTGGGCCAGGACCTCGTCGATCCGCACCCGGGCCATGCGTCCCAGGGCCCGGTCCGGCGGCAGGTCCACCGCCACGTTCACCGCCAGGTTCGTCCGGGTGCGCCCCTGCATCTCGAGGACCGCCTTGCGCCGCGTGGCACTGCGGTGGTCGCGGCTGGTCCCCTCGATCAGCACCTCCTCCTCGCGATGGAGATAGCGCGCCAGCCGACCGGTGGTGATCCGGTCCTGCAGGGCCTGCAGCCGCGCCAGCCGATCCGCCTTCTCGTCCTCGGGGACGTCGTCCTTCGTCTTCGCGGCGGCGGTGCCCGGCCGCGGGGAGTACTTGAACGAGAAGATCGAGTCGAACCGGGCCTCCTCGCACAACCGCAACGTCGCCTCGAAGTCCTGCGCGGTCTCGCCGGGGAAGCCGACGATGAAGTCGGTGGTCACCGAGATGTCCGGGCAGGCGCACCGCACCCGGTCCAGCCGGCCCAGGTAGTCCGCCGCCGTGTACCCGCGGCGCATCCGGTGCAGCACCGCGTCCGATCCGGACTGGACCGGAAGGTGCAGGTACTCGGCCAGGCACGGCAGTCGTCCGAAAAGGTCCAGCAGGCGGTCGTCGGCGTCCGCCGGGTGCGAGGTGACGAAGCGCAGCCGGCGCAGGCCGGGGACCTCCCCGATCCGTTCCAGCAGGTCCGGGAAACCGGGCTGTCCGGGGCGGTCCTTCCCGTAGGCGTTGACGTTCTGGCCCAGCAGCGTGACTTCCTTCACGCCGGCGCCGACCAGGGCCTCGACCTCGGCCAGCACGCGATCCGCGGGCTTGCTGACCTCCCGTCCGCGCACGTAAGGCACGATGCAGTAGGCACAGAACCGGTTGCACCCCTTCATGATCGTCAGGAACGCCACGGGACCGGTCTCCACCGCCGGATCGACCGGCAGGAACTCGTAGTCGGCCGGGGCGTCCAGCGAGGTGCGCGCCTCGCGGCGACCCTTCGCCGTTGCCGCAACCAGTTCCGGCAGGTCGGCGATGCGGTCGGGGCCGCACACCAGGTCCAGGTAGGGCACCTTCTTCAGCAGGGCCTCGCCGTGCTGCTGGGCCACGCAGCCGCACACGCCGAAGCGCAGGGCCGGGTTCGCCTCCTTCAGCGGCAGCATGCGGGACAGGGTGCCGAGGATCTTCTTCTCAGGGCGGTCGCGGACGCTGCACGAATTGACCAGCACCAGGTCCGCCATCGCGGGGTCTCCGGTCTCGACCCAGCCGTCCGCCGACAGGACCTGCACGATGCGACGCGAGTCGTAGACGTTCATCTGGCAGCCATAGGTGATGACGTGGACGCGTCGGGTCGCGGCCGGCTCGATCATGCGCGGAAGCGTATTCCCAGGAGGGGTTTCCGTCAAGACGGGAAGCGGCCCCGGCGTGCCTGCCCCGGGGGTCTCGACGGCAGCGCCGCGATGGCGTCCTCGACCCGCCGATCCAGGCCCGGGGGCGCATCCTGGCCGCCGAACGCCCGGTCCAGGTAGGCCTTCGTGACGTCCTGCACCGCCCCGGCCGCCTCCGGGAAGGATGCCGCCACCCGCCGGGCCAGTTCGCTCTGGGTCTCGGACGGCGCCCGCCGGAACCCCGCCCGGTCCATCGCGCGCCGCAGGCGGACGTAGGCCTGCAGCACGGGGTCTCCCGGCGCCAGCAGCACGCCGGGCCCCGCCTTCCGCCGGCGGCGCGCCAGGAGGACCAGCCCGCCCGCGCCCGCCGCCAGTCCCAGGATGCCCAGACCCAGGGCCCTCCACGGCACCTCGCGCAGGCGGTCCCGGATCTCCCGGAAGTCCTTGCGACCCATGCTGTCGCCGAACCCCTCGCCGCCCCGGCGCAGGTTGAACAGCGCCGACAGGAACGAGATCTGCTTCTCGAGGTTGTACTCGACGACCCACCGGTACCAGGCCAGTTTCGTGGCGTCGATCGCGTCGGACACCCCCTTCCACCAGGAGGTGGCGCTGCGAAGGTCCAGCGCCGAGGCCGGCGTGGGGTCGAAGGTGGCCCAGCCCAGGCCGGGGAAGTGCACCTCGACCCAGGAGTGCGCGTCCGCCCGGCGCAACGCCACGTAGTCGCCGTACTCGTTGGACACGCCCCCGTAGAAGCCGTTCACGATCCGGGCCGGGACCCCCTGCAGGCGCAGCAGCACCACCATGGCGGACGCGAAGTACTCGCAGTGGCCCTCCCGGTTGTGCAGCAGGAAGTCGGCCAGCGGGTCCTGGTCGCCGTGCGACGACGACAGCGAGTAGGTCCAGCCGTCCTTCAGGGCCGCCTCGACCCGGAGCGCCAGGTCGTACCGGTTGGCGGCGCCCTCGGCCAGGCTTCGCGCCAGCGCCTGCACCCCCTCCTGCTGGGGCGGCAGCGGCAGGTACAGGTCGCGGACCCACTCGGGGTCGTCCGTGCCCGACGCCCGCATCGCCTCCGCGTCGACGGGCCGCGGGTCGGAGAACGCCGTGTAGACGATCGCCACCGCCGGCGGGCCGGTCAGGCTGACGTCCCCGGCCTCGTCCGCAAAGAAGCGCCACTGCCCGGGCCGCAGGGCCTCCAGCGCGTTGGACGGCCGCTCGAAGGCGGCCGGCTGGGGCGGCGCGAACAGGACGCGCGGGGTCCCCAGCATCGGCTCCAGGTACACCTCCTGGACCTGCACGCCGGGGACGTCCAGCGGGTCCCTGCGGGCCGCCAGCCGCAGGCGCCCGTCCACGTCGGTCTGCAGTTGGCGGCGCCGCGCCGTCGTCTTGCGCCAGGTGGTGCCGTCGTACCGGTCCAGGGACTGGCCCCGCATCCGCAAGGGGCCGGTCGCCGGGCCGCTCTTCGGCTTCACCCGCATCACGACCTCGGGGTCCTCGGCGATCGTGCCGAAGTCGCCCAGTTTCACCTCCTCCGAGAACCCGCTGACGGCCAGGCCGCGCCGGGACTGCTGGGCGAAGAACCCCAGGCCCAGCCGGGGGAACAGGAAGAAGAAGACCAGCGACACCAGGAACACGCCGACGGTGATGCCGACGGTGGCCGTCATGAAGGCGGGCCGCACCAGGTCGCGACGCTGCAGGGCCGCGGCCAGGCGCAGGGCGTCCGCCTCCGCCCCGCCCGCGCCGCCCGGGGAGGTCGCCAGCGCCTCGATGCCGCGGCGCAGGTTCGTCAGCATCAGCGCGACGGTCAGGAGGATCACGTACGGCAGCATCGCCACCCCGAAGGACAGGCCCGGGTTGACGACGGCGGCGGCCATCACGTGGAGGAACGAGAGCACGTAGGACTGCAGGAAGTCCCCGGCGTGCCGCAGGAACAGCGTCTTCAGCGCGGCCAGGAACAGGGAGTACAGGATGGCCGCCAGCAGGTAGTCCGTGGTGGACAGCGCCCACAGCACCGTGACCGTGCCGACCGCCACCGCCAGCACGCCCGAGGCCGGGACGGCCCACCTGCGATCGAACGGGCGCCACAGGAAGGGGCCCGCGGCGAAGGCCAGCAGGGACGGCAGCAGCGTCGCGGGACCGAATTCGCCCGACAGGCCCAGGGCCGCCAGGCCCGTGATCAGCGTGCCGACCGTCGCCAGCCGGTGCAGCAGGTCGAACGCCACGCCTCTCCTCACGGCCGCACCCAGGCGACGAAGGCCCGAGGGTCCGCGGCCAGCGCCGCCCGGATCGGCTCCTCGACGCCCGGGGGGTTCATCTCCAGCGACGGCTGCACCGCCAGGAAGTCCAGCACCCGCGCGACCTGCGCGGCCCCGGAACCCGGCGACACCTCGCCGCCGATCGACACCACCCCGACCGTCCGGCCCTCCTCCAGCAGGTGCACGGCCAGGCTGGCCGCCTTCTCCACCGCCCGCTCCACGCGCTCGGCGCCTCCCGGCCCCGGCGGCAGCGCGTTGACCAGCGCGATCCTGACGGCGCGCGACCCGGCCTGCTCGAACTCGCGGACCACCGGCTGGAGGCGCCCCGCCGAGCGCCGGTGCAGGACGTGCCGCGGGTTGTCGCCCTCGTGGAAGTCCCGCACGCCGAAGAACTCCTGTCCGCGGCCGGCCAGGGGGAGGTGCTCGTCCTCCCCCTCGGACGCCGGCGGCAGGTCCTCGGCGCGCAGCCGGTGGACGCGGGGATGGACCAGCACCGTCCCGGAGGCGGGAAGGACCATCGACTTCCGGAAGAACGAGAACGGGAAGGTGGTCGACAGCACCAGCCCTCTCAGGGCGAACTCGCCGCGCCGCGAGAAGGTCAGCCGGCAGGCGCCTTCCCGGGCCTGCCCCGGCCGCAGGTCCAGGAATCGCGCGGGCTCCGTCTCGGCGCCGTCCACCAGCGGCCAGGCCTCGATCGAGAACGCGGGGAAGCGGGGCCGGCGGCTGGTCACCGTCAGCGCGACGGTCGCGGGCCGCCCGGCGGCGGGCCGCACCCCGGGCATCGGCGAGCAGGCCAGGCCGCGAAGGTTGGATTCGGACAGCACGCCGCTGATGACGATCAGGGCCAGCGACAGGCTGAACACCAGGTACAGGAGGTTGTTGCCGGTGTTGACCGCGGCGAGGCCCAGGCCCACCGACACCAGGAAGACGACCTTGCCCTCGCGGGTGAACGACAGCTTGCGCGGGAAGAAGCGGGAGCGCCAGACGAACTCGGCCAGACGCCCCATCGTCCGCCCCCCTAGACGCCGGGGACCGGGGTCCGGGCCAGCATGTCGGTCAGCAGGGCACGCGCCTCCTCGCGGGCCGCGGCGCCCGCCGACCCCCGGCCGCGCAGCACGACGCGATGCGCGCACGTCGGCAGGAACATCTCCTTGACGTCGTCGGGCAGGCAGAAGGCGCGCCCGGCCAGCGCGGCCGCCGCGCGGCACGCGGAGACCAGGCTGACGGCGCCGCGGGTCGAGATCCCCATCTCCAGGGCCTCGGCCTGCCGGGTCTGGGCGACCAGGTCCATCGCGTAGTCCATGACGGCGTCCGGGATCGCGATCGCGGCGGTGGCCTGCTGCGCCGCCAGCACCTGCTCGGCCGTCGCCACCGGGTTCACCAGGGACTCGACCTTGTCCGAGTAGCCCTGCATCACCACGACCTGCCGTTCCGAGGCCGGGTCCGGATACCCGATGGTCAGCCGGACCAGGAAGCGGTCCATCTGCGATTCCGGCAGCGGGTAGGTGCCGTGGTGCTCGTGCGGGTTCTGCGTGGCAACAACCAGGAAGGGCTGCGGCAGCGGCCGCGACACCCGGTCCGTCGTGACCTGCCGCTCGCTCATCGCTTCCAGCAGCGCGCTCTGGGTGCGCGGGCTGGCCCGGTTGATCTCGTCCGCCAGCACGACGTTGCCGAAGACCGGACCCGGGTGGAAGGTGAAGCCCTCCGACCGCGGCGACCAGACGTTGACGCCCGTGATGTCCGACGGCAGCAGGTCGGAGGTGAACTGGACGCGCCGGAACTCGCCGCCGATCGCGCGGGCCAGGGCCCGTGCCAGCACGGTCTTGCCGGCCCCCGGGACGTCCTCCAGCAGCACGTGCCCGCGGGCCAGCAGCGCCACGACCGCGTGTCCGACGACCTGGGGCTTGCCCAGGAACACCCGCTGGACCTCGGCCGCCACCGCCCTTGCCAGCCGGGACGCCTCTTCCGGCCCGGCGCCTGCCTCGTTCACTTGCCTGCTCCTGCCACCGCCTTCGCCAGCGACGTGATGGCCTTCAGGGTGCGAGACTCGCACGCGACCTCGGGGAGGAAGCCGCAGCCGTCCCACGCCTGCACCGACACCCGGTCGGGGGCCGCCTTCGCGATCGCACCATAGGCATCGGCTGCCGCGGGATCCAGCCCCCCGGGCACCACGAACAGGAACCGCGCGCCGAGGGACGCCGGGGCGAACCCGGCCGCCGGTTCCAGCAGCGCCGCCGCGCGCCGCTGCCGCGCAACGTCCCACTTCACGCCCAGCACCGCCTTCGGTTCCTCCTTGCCGGCCATCGCGGTCGCGAACAGGCGAGTCATGGCCCCGTCCAGGGCCTCCGGGGAGAAGCGCGCCTGCGCGGCGGCGATGGTGCCGGCCAGGGCGGCCAGCGGTTCGTTCAGCGAGGCGTCCCGTGCCGCGTCCACGTCCCCCAGCCGCCCGGGCAGCGGGGCCATCAGGGCGACCACGCCCGTGACCACGTCCGGCATCGCCGCCGCCAGGGACAGCGCCCAGGTCCCGCCCAGGCCGTGGGACACCAGCACCACGCGATCGGCGCCCAGGGCCTCCCTCACGCACTTCAATGACTCGGCCGCGACCAGCCCGGCCGAGGCCGGTCCCTCGTCCGCCGGCTGCGGCTCGACGAACGCCACCACGGCGTCGTCGGCCAGGTCCTGAAGCGGCAGCCACGCCCAGGACAGGTCCATTCCCGGGCCGCCGGGCAGCACGATCACCGCCGGGCCCTTCTTCCCGCGCACCTTCGCCCGGACGCCGGGGCAGGCCAGTTCCCGCACGCCCTTGGGCTCCTTCGCCTTCGCGGGGCCGACGTACTCCACCTTGTCCTTCCGCGGCGCTTCCAGGCCCAGCAGCCAGCCGGCCTCGACGGCGGCGGCGGCGACGCCCGGATCCTTGTGCCCGATCAGCCGGCCGACGATCGCCGCCTCCTCCTTGCCTCCCAGGAAGCCCAGCAGGCGGATGGCCATGGCGGCCACCGGGACGTCCTCCTCGTAGGTCGCCATCCGGCGCGCCAGGGGCAGCACCGTCGCGTCGTTCAGGTGCCACGCGACCTCGAGGGCCCTGCGGCGGATCGCGGGATCCGGGTCCTCCTCGGCCAGTTCCTGCAGCGCCTTCAACAGGCCGGCGGCGCGGGTGGACTCGACGGCGTCCAGGCCGGCGTGTCGCATCCGCGGGTCGTCGCAGGACAACGCTTCGCGCAGCGGTTCCTCGACCTCGTCCGCCGGGTACGCGTCCAGCAGGCCCAGCAGCACCTGGCGGTCCACCAGCCCCGGCGGGCCCAGGAAGTGCTTCTGCAGGACGTCGCGGGCCTCGGGCGAACGGAACCTTCCCAGGAACTCGATCGCGAAGCCGCGGATCCGCGGCGAGGGGTGGTCCAGCAGCGGCAGCACGCCGCGGATCGCCGGGACGCCCATCGCGAACAGGCAGGCCTTCACGCCCTCCGATCGCGCGTCCCCGGTGCGGACGGCGAACACCAGGCCATCGATGGCGGCCGGCCCGCGATCCCTCAGCAGGGCGCAGGCCAGGTCCCGGTCGTCCTTGTTCTCCAGGGCCAGCCGCAGCGTCGGCACTGAGTCCACGCCCGACAACGTCACCAGCCCCTTCAGCAGGTCCGCGCGCAGGTAGGGGTCCCCCTCGGCGCGGGCGGCCTCCTCGGCGTAGGCCTGGACCAGGCACTCGCCCGACGTCTCGGGACGCGCGATCATCAGCGTCTTCAGCGTCTCGGCGCGCAGGCCGTTCGGCCCCCCCAGCAGGAACCGGCACGACGTGTTCGCGGCGACGGCGTCCTTGCGCTGCTGCGCGATGGCCAGCACGCGACGCGCGACCTTCTCGGAGTCGGGGGACTTCGCCGGGTCGGGCAGGCGGCGCATCAGCCGCCCCAGCGCGGCGGACATCGCCGGGCAGCGCGGCAGGTCGGGCGAACGGAGCAGCAGGGCCTCCTGCCAGCCCGGACGGCCCGCGTCCAGCTGCTCGGCGGCGAAGGTGCAGCCGGCCGCCTCGCGCCCCCGGACGCGATCCAGCACGCGGAGGGCGACCTCGGCGTCGGCAGGGGCCTTCGCGACGATGGCCGCCAGCGCCTTGGCCTGCCTGGGCAGCAGGTCCGGCCGGCCGTCCAGGTAGGCCGCCACCGCGGCAAGGTCGTCGCCCTGGGCCGTCGGCAGCAACTTCAGCGCCTGCTCGACCGTCCGGACCTTCACGGGCGGCTTGGCGGGGGCCGTGGCGGGCGGCTTCGGGGCAGCCTTCACGGACGGCTTCGGGGCGGCTGCCGCCGGCAGGGCCAGCAGCAGTCCCAGCAGCGCCAGGGGGATCGAATGCCGGATCGTCCGCTTCATCGCTTCGCCTCCATCGGGGGGCGCGGCGCGCGCCGTGTCGCATGCGCCGTGGAGTCGTAGTCTACCACGGCCGCTGCCGGACACGGGGAATCGGGATGAGGAGGCATCGTGCCGGGAGGGGATCCTCCCGGATGGGGTCCTGGAGGAGGGACCCGTTTCCGGGCCCCGGCCAGGGGTTCGATCTCAGTAGCGGTCGCGCCCGCGGTCCCGATCGCGGCCGTAGCCGCCGCGGTCCCCGAAGCCCCGATCGCGATCGCCGCCGCCGAAGCCGCCTCGATCGCCACCGCCGTATCCGCCACCGCCGAAGCCGCCACGCGGCCGGTCCTCGCGTTCGCGCGGGAAGTCCACCTTGATGGTCCGGCCGTCCAGGATCGTCCCGTCCATCTCGGCCTTCGCCTTGTTGGCGGCATCCTCGGACGCGAACGTCACGAAGCCGAAGCCCTTGGACCGGCCGGTCGCCCGGTCGATCACGATGCGGCACTCCTCGACCTCGCCGAAGCGCTCGCACGCCGCGCGCAGCGTCTCGTCCGTCGTCGCCCACGCCAGTCCGCCGAAGAACAGCTTGCTACCCATGAACCCCTCCAGGGAACGTTTCCGGGATCCTTGCCGCCCGGTCGGCTGCCCGCCCGTCGCGGGCCTGGAGAAGGCCGCACGCCGCGGCCCCCGGCACATCCGGCACCCCGTTGAACGTCTTCGAACCCGAACGCTGGTCGCATAGATCGATGACGGAAGGAAGAATCGGGGAGGGGTTCGGGAACGAGTTCCGAGCCAAGGCTGGGACGTCCGCCTCCAGTGAACAGAACTACGTTACCCAGTGGCGAACTTCCTGTCAAGATTCCATTTTGGGACCTTTCTCAACCGCATCTCCCCCGCGCAGCACCGCGACGACCTCGGCCGCGATGGAGACCGCGATCTCCTCCGGCGTCTGCGCGCCGATCGGCAGGCCTACCGGCGTCCGGATGCGGGCCACTGCCTCCTCGGGCGTCCCGTCGTCGCGCAGGCGCTGCAGCAGTTCGGCCTTCTTGCGCCGCGAGCCCATCAGGCCCAGGTACGCGCACTCCCGTGGGACCAGCGCCCGGATCACCGCCAGGTCGTCCTGGTGGGTGGGGTTCACGACGACGCAGAAGTCGCGGGGACGGATCGGCAGCGCCGCTGCCAGCGACGCGGGGTCCCCGCATGCCAGGACGGCGCCCGGGAAGCGCGCCTCGTCCAGCATCTCCGGCCGGCGGTCGACGACGGTCCGCGGGAAGCCCAGGTGCGCCAGGACCCGGTCGAGCGCCCGCCCCACGTGACCCGCGCCGAACACGAACACCCGGGGACGCACGCCGAAGGGCTCCAGCAGGAACTCCATCGCACCGCCGCAGGCCATGCTCCCGGCCTCCTCCGAGGCCAGGTCCCAGGACAGCCGGACCACCTCGGGGGCCTCCAGCAGCGCCCTCGCCCGCTCGATGACCCGGGACTCGAGGACCCCGCCGCCGACCGTGCCGTAAAGGCGCCCGTCGGATGCGACCAGCAGCCGGGCGCCCAGGCCCCGGGGCGTGGAACCCGTTGCGCCGATGACGGTGGCGGCCACGAACGGCACGCCTTCCGCCTTCAGGTCCGTCATCGCGTCCAGGATCTCGTCGGGACTCCAGGCGGCCATGCGAACCTCCGCGGCGGGCTAGGGGAACGAGGTCAGGGCGACCGAGTAGGCCTCCCTCTGGTAGAAGCCCATGTCCTGGTAACCGTAGGCGTCGATGTCGAAGCCGGGGGCGCGCACCACCGTCAGGTTCATGCGCTTGCCGCCGGCCGGGATCGGATCCGTCCCCAGCACCGTCGCCAGGTCGGGAAGCAGGACCTCCCGGACGTCGCCGCCGGCCGTCACCACCCAGAAGGTGGCGCCCCCGACCGCGGACAGCAGGGCCTGCGCGAACGACGGCCCGGACTCCTGCGCGCCCAGCGACCAGGCGACCCGGCGGTGGTCCCAGACCATGGCCTCGCGCGGCGACAGGACCTCCGGGAACGGCAGGAACGAGGGCAGGCGGACGAAGTGCCGTCCGGCCAGCAGGACCCGGCCGCCCGCGGAGGCCCCGGCCATCAGGTCCACGTCCAGGTCCCGCCGCGACCGGTCCACGAACGAGACGCCGTCGTACTGCATCACGACGCCGCCGGGCCCGAAGACCAGCACGTTCCCCGGTCCCACGGCCACCGCGCCGGCAAGGTCGGGCTCGCCCGGGGCCGTCACCGCGGTCAGGTCGTCGCGTCCCAGCCGGATCACCGTGCCGCGGTCGCCGACGATCCACACCTCGTCCCGGTCCAGCCCGGCCACGGCCCGCAGGTCCCGCGCGATCGGCCGCACCACGCCGAACCCCTCGCCGGTCCGCCCGGTCACCACGGCGCCGCCGGCGCCCGCCGCCACGATCTCCCCCCCGGGGAACCGGCGCACCGCCTTCGCGTCGGTGCCCGCCGGCAGCGTCTCCGGCACGAGACTTCCCCCGGACAGGCGCAGCAGGAACGAGCCGGCCGCCACGGACACCGCGTCCGGGCCCTCGCCCGAGACGCCCAGGAAGTCGGAGGTGACCGGGGCGGGCACGTCGGTCGCCACGCCGTCCACGACGTGGCGCGCCATCCCCCGGGCACCGACCACCCAGAAGTCGTTCGCGTCCTCCCCGTACAGGCCGAAGATCGCCCGGGAGGTCCGGTACGGTCCCACATGGAACGCGGTGCCGTCGAACTCCCAGGTGCTTCCGCCCGCGTCCGCGGCCAGCGCCCGGCCGCCGGCGATCGGGATCACCGCGGTGATCTCGCGCCGCAGGGAGGTCGGCAGCACCGCGAACCCCGCCCCGTCCTCGACCAGCACCGGCCAGTCCCCGGCGGGCGGCACCTGGAACGACAGCACCGTCGAGTACGGGATCCCGATGGGGGTCGCCGCCGAGGTCGTGACGTAGTACGAGTACCCCCGGCCGTCGAACGGCGGGTCGAACGTGCGCGGCTGGTTCGTGAACTGCGTCCGGGTGGCCTTGCGCGTGTATCGTTGCAGCAGCATCAGCCAGCCATCCTCGCCCAGTTCCCAGCCGCCGGCGAACGAGGGCAGTCCCGCCCCCTGCGGGTGGACAGGAGCGGTGCCGGTCGCGACCCACAGGTCCGCGTCGGTCTCGCGGTCGATGGACACCTCGATGCCCTCGACGACGTCCCCGGACTTGCACGCGACCTGTCGCGCCAGGCCCGCTCGCAGCGGCACCGCCCATCCCCTGGACGGGTCCACCACCAGCATCTGGCACAGCACGGCGAAGGTCCCGGACCGGGCGACGATCTCGAACCGGCCCTGCGCGTCGGGGGCGGCCTTCGGTCCCGGGTCCACCGCCCCCCCGAACATGCTGGTCGAGGAGATCGAACACTGGACGTAGGGGGTGCCCTCGACCCACGGCGGCTTGACCAGGTACTTCCCGTAGTCCTTGACCCGGCCCCGCACCCGGCAGGTGGCGGAAGCGGTGGTGCTGCCGGGAGGGACGCTGGGGTTCTCGGGCGACGCGGCCGGCGCGATGTACAGGGTCGCGTTCTGCGCGTCGAACCCGGCCAGGGTGGCCGCGGTGAACGATTCCTTCCCGACCGTGACCGCCAGCGGCCCGCGCAGATCCTCGCCGGACAGCGTGATCTGCCCCCGGGCGTCGGTGCGGCCCTGGTAGGGGGTGTGCGGGTCGGCTCCCACGATGACGTAGGCATCCCGCAGCGCCTTGCCGGTGGAGGAGTTCAGCACCATCACGTTCAGCGCGCCCCGCACCGGACCGCCCCAGGTGCCCCCGCCCGGCAGGTAGGGATCGAAGTAGGTGAAGGCCGCCCCCAGGGCCCCCCCGTCCCCCAGCACCATGATCGGGACCGTGCCCGGTTCGGAGGCGCGCGGGGACCGGACGTCCACCCGGACCGAGGAAACCACCTGCACGTCGGTCGCCTCGACGCCCCCGAAGAACACCTTCTTCACGCCCGACAGGTTCCGGCCCTGCAGGCGCACCCGCGTCCCGCCGGACCACGACCCGGAATCGGGCGAGACCGCGAGGATCGTCGGTCCCGCCCCGGCATGGTACTCGAAGGCGCCGTCCAGCCAGGCCCCGGCGGTCCCCTGGCGCACCAGGATGCGGGCGGGACCGGGGCTGCCGGGCGGCGTGACGACCTCCATCGCGGTGTCCGAGAGCACGCGGACGCCGGTCGCCGGCAGGGCCCCGACGCGGACCGCCGCGTCGGCGCGGAAACCGGTGCCGGCCAGGGACAGCAGGGTGCCGCCCCCGGGGGGGCCCGACGAAGGGGAACATCCCAGGACCTTGAAGGACTCGATCGACGGCGGGACGCCCTCGTCCTCGTATGTGAACCCGTCCGGAAGGGTGGCGCTGCCGTCCTCCCCCAGCACGACGACGGGGACGAGGCCCGGGTCGCCCGGGGGGGTGATCACGTAGGCCGTGGCGTCGTCCGCTACCTGGGCGACCGGGGCCTCCCGGCCGCCGAACAGGAAGGCCGGCCCTTGCAGGAACCCCGCGCCGCGGACCGTCACCGGGGTCCCGCCCCCCGACAGGCCGGTCGCCGGCGTCGCCGAGTCGATCCGCAGGACCCCACGGTACTCGAAGGCCCGGGGCAGCCTGGCCGTCGCCCCGTCGGGCAGCACGGCCCGGACGTCCACCACCCCGGCCTCGGCAGCCGGCGCGGTGACGTTCGCGACCCGCGAGGACAGCACGAACGGGTACAGACCCTTCCGGGACCCGAACAGGAACTCCATGCCTTCGACGAAGCCCTCCCCCCGGACCGTCACCGTGGTCGTCGTGCCGGCCGGACCCTCGCGGGGCTCGATCGAGGCCAGGAACGGCAGGGACCCGCCCGGGTCGTCCGCCACGTCCCCTCCGGAATCCGGAGCCGGCGCGTCGCCGGCGGACGGGTCAACGGGCAACGGGTCCGCGAATGCCCCGGGGTCCGGCGGCGTCTCCGCCGCGACGTCGCCCGCGGGGTCCGCGAGGGGGAGGTCCCGCGTGCCGGCCGCTTCCGGCGCGCATCCGGCCAGGGCCAGCAGTGCCAGCCATGCCGGCAGGCATCCGGCCCTGGCGGGGAAGGTCCCCCCGCCGCCCATCGGTCCCTCGCCTGTTCGTCTGCCCGTCACGGCGCGAGCCTCACGAGAACGCACATAGGATAGCAACTGGCGCGCCGAATGCATTGGCGGCGCGTCCGTCCTGGCCCCAAGTCGGCGTTCGGCCACGCTCCATGGGAAAATTCGCTTGCAACCGGGGATTTGATTCGTTTACCATTCATCGCGGTTCACGGGCAGGGCTTGGGAACCATTGTCAGTCTACTAGGGAGGGTTCACATGAAGCGTAACGCGCGGATCTTCAC
The DNA here is from genome assembly GCA_937975765.1 of uncultured Myxococcales bacterium. Taxonomy (GTDB): domain Bacteria; phylum Myxococcota_A; class UBA9042; order DTJE01; family DTJE01; genus CAIZWN01. The sequence goes on along the minus strand of CALJUR010000036.1, from coordinate 114,225 downwards.
GGTGCTGCTCGCCACGGCGGCGCTGGTGGGCTGGGTAGCCTGCGGCGGCGACGACGGGGACGAGAAGGACACCACGACCACGGACACGGTCCAGGAAGTGTCGCCCGAGGTCATCCAGGAAGTGGCCGTCGAGACGGTCGAGGAAGTGACCCATCCGGACGCGGTCGAGGAGACCGCCCCCGAGGTCGTCCAGGAAGTGGTCGAGGAAGTGACCCCCGAGGTCGTCGAGGAAGTCATCTGCGTGCCGAGCTGCGGCACCCGCGTCTGCGGCGATGACGGCTGCGGCGGTTCCTGCGGCGATTGCGGCACGGACAAGACCTGCGACCCGCTGCAGGGCATCTGCATCGACAACTGCGACTGGGCGACCGACAAGCCCATGACCTGGGGCCCGGTGGGCGCGGTTTCCGCCCTGCAGACCCCGGCCGACGCCGAGGTCGTGAAGGCGACGTGCTTCGACTACACCGCCGACGGCCTGGGCGACAACGGCCTGAAGGGCCTGGCTGGCCAGGTCAACGGCCCGCTGGCCGACGCGGTCAACGGCGGCGACATCGCCATCCTGTTCGAGCTGTTCGGCGTCACCGACTTCCAGAACACGGCTTCCTTCCAGCTGAACGGCCTGATGGGCGAGTCCACCGCCGAGCCGCCGGCCACCACCGGCGACTTCTACATCGACGAGTCCTCCTACGTCACCGAGATCTGCCAGCCGATGATCTATTTCAAGAACGCCAAGATCGAGAACGGCGTCCTGTCGGCCGGCCCGTCGGAATTCCGCCTGTCGATTCCGATCTCCGAGGAGGTCATGATCGACGCGACCCTGATCCAGGCCCAGCTGAAGGGCACCATCGCCAACGGCGACGCGGCCACCGGCTTCGAGCTGACCGGCGGCGTCCTGTCCGGCGTCCTGACGAAGGAAGAGCTGCAGACGGCCATCGACACCCTGCAGGCCGAGTGCGACGCGGCCCCGGCGACCGACAAGCCGTCCTACTGCTCGTACCTGACGGTCGCGAAGTCCGCCATGAACCTGCTGTTCGACATGCACCAGGTGAAGGGCGAGGACGGCAGCCTGACGTTCGTGCCGAAGTCGAAGGAGAACCCCGGCGACGCGGCCTCCGTCTGCCTGACCTACACGCTGTCCAAGGCGAAGGTCATCGGCTACAAGCCCGCGACCGAGTAGTCCTGACAAGACGGTTCCCCGCGGGCCGCGGGCGCCTTGAAGCGTCCGCGGCCCGCGCGACCCCTGCCCCCTCGCGAATCCCTGCAATGCCCCTCGGTGAAGGAAACGGCATCGGGTACAATCGCGCCGTACCGGAGCGCACCCCATGGCACTGACCGTCGCGAACCCCCGTTCCTCCGGCCCGGCCTGGGTGCTGCTGCGGCTGTGCGGGTTCCTGGCCGTCGTCGGTGGCCTCGCGGGCGCGATGACGGCCGGTGCGGCGTACGCGTGGTTCGCGCGGGACCTGCCGACCATCCCGCCCTTCGAGTCCATCCGGTTCGACGCCGTGTCGCAGGTGCGGTCCCTGCACGGGATGCTGCTGGCCGAGCGCTTCGACCAGCGCCGCTACCTGGTTGGGCGCGAGGCGATCCCGCAGGTGCTGGTGGACGCGGTGCTGGCCTCCGAGGACGAGCGGTTCTTCGAGCACGGCGGGATGGACGTGCGGGGCATCGCCCGCGCCTTGTGGACCAACCTGCGCACGGGCCAGGCGAGGGAGGGCGCCAGCACCATCACCCAGCAGGTCGCCCGCAGCCTGATGCTGGGCCGGGAGAAGCGGCTGGAAAGGAAGGTGCGCGAGGCGATCCTGGCCCGTCGCATCGAGGACATCTACACCAAGGACCAGATCCTGACCCTGTACCTGAACCTGATCTTCCTGGGCCACGGCGCCTACGGTGTGCAGGCTGCCTCGCAGGTCTACTTCGGGAAGGATCTGAAGGATTTGTCGCTGTCCGAGGCGGCGGTGCTGGCGGCCCTGCCCCAGTCGCCCGGGAAGGTGAATCCCCGGTCCGACCCGGACGAGACCCGGATGCGGCGCGATCGCGTGCTGCGCCGGATGCGCGAGACGGGCCGGATCACCCGCGAGTCCGAGACCGCCGCGCTGACCCAGCCGATCCGGACGGCGCCGCCGATGGATCCGCTGGGCGACCGCGCACCATACGCCGCGATGGACGCCCTCCAGGCGATCCGACCGCTGGCCGACGCCCGGGAGACCGGCGGCCTGCTGGGCGGTGCCGGCGGCGTGACCGCGTGGACCACGATCGACGTGGGCCTGCAACGGGCGGCCGACCTGGCGGTTTCGCGCGCGGCGCGGGCGCTGGCACGTCGCCAGGGCTGGCCGGGCCCCGTCGCGCGGCTGGAACGGTCGAAGTGGGACGATTTCCGGAAGGCCAACCTGGCGTGGCTGTCGTCGCGCGGCTGGGACCGCCCGCCACAGGACGCCGCGGTGCTGGCGCTGGTGGTCTCGGTCACGGCTGCCGAGGCCGTCCTGGACCTGGGCACGGGACGCGGGGGGCGCATCCCGCTGGCCCGCATGCGCTGGGCGGCGCCGTACGACGAGTTCCCGGTGATCGATGCCGCGGGTGGCGAGCGCCGCGAGGTGTCGCGAACGTCCCTGGACGGCCGGATCGACGGCTGCGACCGGGCCCTGAAGCCGGGCGACGTCGTGCTGGTGCGCCGTGCCCAGGCCGAGGCCCCGGCGAAGGCCCCCGCGACGCCCCCCGCGACGCCCCCGGCCGACGAGTACGACCTGGACCTGTTTCCCCGGCCCCAGGCGGCCCTGCTGGCCCTGGAACCACGCTCCGGGTACCTTCCCGCGATCGCCGGCGGCACCGATTTCGACGCCAGCCAGGTGGACCGCACGCTGGCGGTCCGGCAGACCGGCAGCAACGTCAAGCCGATCTACTACTCGAAGGCCTACGACCTGGGCATGGCACCGTCGTCCGTGCTGTCCGGCGCTCCGTACCGGGAGGGCGACTGGACTCCCGAGACCGGCAAGGCGGCCGAGGACCTCACGCTGTGGGAGGCCCTGACGCGGTCGGAGAACGCCGTGTCGCTGCGGGTGTTCCGGGCCGTGCTGGACCGCGTCGGGGTGGAGGGGCTGAACGAGTGGGCGCGCCGGCTGGGCTGGACCCGCCCGTTCCAGGGCTATCCCGCCGAGGCCCTGGGCGCGGAGTCATCGCCGTTCGACCTGCTGCGGTCCTACGCCACGTTCGCGTCGCGCGGCATCGCGCCGGCACCCGTCCGCGTCGCGATGGTGAGGGACGCCGACGGCCGCATCCTCGAGGACCACCGGTCGTCCCGCGACCCCACGGTCGGCCTGCTGGACGCGATCGCGCTGGAGGTGGCGGCCCCGGATCCGACCGACCGCCGGGCCACGTCGGCCGAGACCGCCTTCATCGTCGCGTCGAACCTGCGCAGCGTGGCCGAGCGCGGCACCGGTCGCGGCACACGCCCGCTGGGCCGCCCGGTCTGCGGCAAGACGGGGACCCTGCCGCACGACGTGTGGTTCACGGGATGGACGCGGGAGATCGCGGCCGTCACCTGGATCGGGGAGGGGCGTCGCGAGCGCTGGCTGGGGCGCAGCAAGGCGAACGGAAAGGTCTTCGGGGCCGATACCGCCCTGCCCGCCTGGCTGGAGTTCGCGAAGGCGGCCACCAGCGGGCGCCCGGTGGGGGACGACCTGTCGGACGTGCCGGCGGGGATCGCGATGGTGTCCATCGACCCGGTCACGGGCGCGCCGGTCACCGACGGCGGCATCCCGGTGCCGCACCTCGCGGGCACCGAGCCTCCCCCTTCCGGCGCGGGGTCGATGCCGGCCGACCTGGAGGTCAGCACGTTCTGAAGGGCCGGGAGACCGTCCCGGGGATCACGCCGGGGGCTTCAGTTCCTCCTCGGCGATCCGCTTGACCAGCGCCGAGTCGACCTCGTCCCGGTGGCCCTTCATGATGGCGCCCATCAACCGCCCCACGTTCGACGGCCCGGACAGCCCCATCTCGGCGAGCGTCCTGCGCACCAGTTCGCGCGTCGCGACCTCGTCCAGTTTCGTCGGCAGGTATTGCGCCAGGTAGCGGATCTCGAAGTTGTACTTGTCCACCATCGGGCCGGAGGTCATCCCGCCCGCCGCGAACTCGACCAGCGCCTTCTTCAGGCTGCGGCTGTACGCGTCGATCACCTCCTGGGCCACGGCATCCGTGATGCCGCCCGTGAACCCGGGCGACGTCCGCTTCTCGGACAGCTTGCTCTTGACCATCCGGACGCAGTCCAGGACGTCCTGCTGGTGCTCCTTCATCGCCTTCGTCAACTCGGCCGAAAGCCTCTCCTCGATCGTCATGTTCCCCCCTGCGGGAAGGCCTGCCGGATTCTACCACGGCCCTCCCGGGATGCCTCCCGAAGCCTCCCCCGAGGAACGCGAAAAACCTTGATTTTTCGATTGCATTCCGGGTCCTTCCCGTGATAACCTTCCGCGACTTCGCGGGCCACTCGCCCGCGTGCGTGAAGAATTTGGAGGCGTCATGAAGTTGATGAGCGGCAAGGTCCCGGCAGTGGCGCACGACCTGGTGGACGCTTTGATCGCGTCGAACACCATCGAGGTCCTGCCCGAGGAGATCCACGAGGTCGAGATGGACATCGAGTCCGTCCTGCGGGAATACATCCGCCTCGACCGCGAGATCACCGACCGCGCCCGGGACGTCATCGCGACCCAGAAGCGCGACTACAGCGAACTGAACAAGGTCAAGACGCAACTGGCGCGCGAGCGCGGGTTCGGCGTCGGCGAGGGCATGCTGGAATACCTGACCGCCCAGTTGATCGAGGCTCTGATCCACAGCCGCCACGTCGAGGAAGTCTTCGGCATGGACAACGAGCTGGTCGTCCAGATGTCCCCCGTCCTGAAGAAGCACCTGGGCGCCGACGAGGAACTGGACGGCGAGATCCGCCGCCGCATCAAGAACCTGACCGAGGGCACCATGGCCTGGGACGTCCAGTACAAGAAGGTGATGGACGAGCTGCGGAAGACGAAGAAGCTGGACGAGCCGTAGACCCTTCCCGGATCAGCCCCCGAACATCTTCATGTCGCCGCACGCCGGACCGAAGTCCACCCGGAAGGACGCGCCGCTGCTGCTGCCCGCCAGGCCGCCCAGGCTGCCGCCGCCGATCTTGATCGACTGGTCGATCGCCATCGAGCCGGAGACGGCGCAGCCGCCGGCGTCCAGGCCGATCGACTCGTAGGAGATGTCGACGCTGTAGGTGGCGCCGCTCATCCCGTAGTCGAACGACAGCGAGCCGTTGACCGAGGTCGAGGTGATCGTGACGGAGCCCTTGTAGACCACGTCGCCCGCGTACCCGCCGCTGGCGTATCCGATCCTCAGGTCCACGGTCACCGTGTCGCCGGAGATCGCGATGGTGCCGTTGATCGTCTGGCTGCCATCCGAGCAGTTCGTGTAGGTGACGGTGCCGCCGGCCTCGGTCACGCAGTTCTCGTACGAGCGCGGGACGGACTCCTCGGCCGAGAGAGCGCTGGCCACCTGGGCCGATCCCAGCAACTGGTTCGCACCCGCCTGGATCTGGGAGAAGGCGGACAGCGCGGCGCCGTCCTGCGAGTTGGCCTTCAGGTTGGCCAGGGACCTCGTGTCCTCGATCGTGGCCGCGGCGTTCTGCCTGTCCGTCGCGGACGGCTGGAACTCCTTCAGGGACTTCCCGCCGCAAGCCGCCAGGACGGCCAGCATCACGGTTCCGGCGACAAGGATCCTGCGCATTCGATTCCTCCGTTGGGTTGTCGTTCCAGGGGCCCTGGGGGCCCCGCCTTCGCGTCGTCGTACGTGCCGAGATTGCGTTGAAGCGGCCGGCGCGTCAAGAACAGGAAGGGCATTCTCCGGGGTTCCCGTGCACCTTCCATCGGTTCCGACGCCAACCGTTGGGTCTGCCGGCCCCTCGGGGTCAGAATGTTGCCAACAGGAGATCGCCCGTGTACCCGCGGTGGTTCCGTCACCTGCGCAGGCGGCTGAAGGCCGAATTCCTGCGGCGCATCCCCGGCCCGCTCCCGGGAGCCGAATTCCGCCAGCGGGTGAACCGCGAAAGGGCCCGCTCGGACCGCAGCCAACGGCCCTTCTCGGTCGTGGTCCTGAAACTGCTCGAGACGAACCCGTGCACCCTGCGAAGGCTGCCGTCCCTGCTGCGCGGCTGCATCCGGGAGACCGATGACCTCGGCTGGTTCGGCGACGACGACCTGGGCGTGCTGCTGCCGGACACCGACGACGCGGGAACCCGGCCGTTCGCGCAGAAACTGAAGGCCCAGCTGGACGAGGTGCCGCTGGCCACCGCGATCCGCTTCTACACCTACCGACCGATCTGCGCACACCCCGACGAGTGCGGCCGGGTGGCGTGCGGCGGCGACTGCGCCCGGCACGCGGAACGCAACCAGCCGCTGCTGACCGGCCTGCCGGACGCGGAGCCTCCCCCGTACGTCCACGCGTCCACGCCGGTCCGCGGGATCAGCCGGATGTTCATCGCGAGGGTTCCCCCGTGGAAGCGCGCGATGGACATCCTCGGCGCGACCGTCCTGATCGCGCTGGTGTCGCCGGTGCTGCTGGGCATCGCGATCACGGTGAAGGCGACGTCCCCGGGGCCCGTCATCTTCCGCCAGCGCCGGGCCGGGATCGGCGGCAGGCCGTTCTGGTTCTACAAGTTCCGGTCGATGTACGTCGGCGCCGAGCAGCGCAAGAAGGACCTGCTGCACCTGAACGAGTCGCAGGGCCCCGTCTTCAAGATCGAGAAGGACCCGAGGATCACCCCCCTGGGCCGGCTGCTGCGGAAGAGCAGCCTGGACGAACTGCCGCAGTTGTGGAACGTGCTGAAGGGGGACATGTCGCTGGTCGGGCCGCGCCCGCCGACGCTGGACGAGGTGCCGAAGTACCAGCCCTGGCAGCGGCGGCGCCTGGAGATCCTCGGCGGCCTGACGTGCATCTGGCAGGTCAGCGGGCGCTGCCTGGTCCCGTTCGACGAGTGGATGCGCATGGATCTGCGGTACTCGCACCGGGTGTCGCCCTGGACGGACCTGAAACTGCTGTTGAAGACCGTGGGCGCGGTGGTGACCGGCCGGGGCGCGAAGTAGCGGGGACGGTCCGGCCAAGCATCGCGGCGTCGATCACGGCACCACCAGGTCCGGGCCGCCGTCCTGCGGCAGCATGGCGGGTTCCATGCCCGGCCCCAGCAGCATCCCGAACAGTTCCGCGAACGGCGCCTGGGACTCCCACACCGTGAACTCGGCGCACTGCACGACGGTCCGCACGTCGGCGTAGCGGCGGGCCAGCGGCAGCGAGTCGAACGCCGGGTGGAAGGCGTTCTTCGCGGGCTGCTGGTAGGTCGCCGCGTTCAGGCCGTCCACCGGGCCGTACACCGGGATGCCCGGCACCGTGCCCTTGCCCAGTTTCACGAACGCCAGCGAGTCCAGGTGCAGCGGTTCCTCCGGGTGGCGGGTGCCCAGGCCGGTGAAGTACACCAGCCCGTCGGGGTTGCCGCCCAGGGCGAAGTCCGCGGACAGGCTCAGCGCGTCGAAGTACTTCTGCCGGTCCGCGGCCGCCAGGTCGCCCATCGCCAGCCGCGCCATCACGAGGTCCATGTGCCGCGCCGAGCCGGTGAACTGGCCCCAGGTGGACGGGTAGGAGGCCGGGCGCGGGTTGCGGTGCGCGTGCTCGCCGTCCACCGCCTGGAGGTGGGGCTTCGACAGGGTGGTCAGCCAGGTTCGCGTGGCCGAACGGATGGACTCGTCCGCTCCGGTCGCGCCGAAGTACCCCATCAGGTAGTCGGGCATCGCCTGCTGGCCGGCCCGGTAGTCCGAGAACAGCAGCTGGATCTCGGCCATGTTGCTGAACGCGCCGTAGGGCCCCATGGCGTTCCAGGCCGCCTCGAAGTCCGCCTTGTAAGCAGGGTCCCCCGTCAGGCGGAACAGTTCCCCGGCGCCGTACAGCCGGAACGAGGCCGGCGCGGAGTTCGCCTTGGCGTACGCGAAGGCGCGGATGGCCCGGTCGCGCAGCCCGGCCGCCCGGGCGGGGTCGAAGGGGGCCACCAGGCGGGATGCCTGCGCGAAGATGCCCGCGGCGCGGGCGCTGGTCGAGGGGCAGCGCGAGTAGGTCCAGTAGGCCAGCCGGTCCTCGTTCGCCAGGAAGTAGCCGTAGGGGTGCCGGGTGGACTCGACGCCCATCCGGACGCCGCCGTCGTCCTCCTGCAGCGCCTCCCAGGCCCGCACGCCCCACAGCGCCTCGTCCAGCAGGTCGGGGATCCCGTTTCCGCTCTCGGGGATGCGGACCTGGCCGTCCGGGAAGCGGTCCGGCGCGGCCTCGTAGGCGCGCATCAGCAACTGCGGCACCACGGTGTGCATGGGGCGCTGGTCGAAGTCGCCGGCGTCGTGGTAGCCGCCGACCAGTTCCCGCGGCCCGGCCTTCGGCTGGGTCTCCGGGAATTTCGCGTCGAAATCCGTGCCCTCGGCGGTGTAGACCAGGCCGTGGTCCGGGGGCCGCACGTGGTCGGTCACGGCGGCGTTCAGGTCGCCGTGCCAACGGTTGAAGAACAGCCCGCGCACGACGACGTAGTAGGCCTCGAACGCGGCCCTCTCGGACACGGCGGTGCGGAAGGACACGCCGACGCCCGGGATGCGGACGCGGTACACGGCCGATTCGTCGGCCGGGACCGTTGCCAGGTCGATCTCGCGGACCTCGGTGCCGGCATCCTTGTCCAGCGACGACCGCGGCGCGATCGGCAGGCCGGCACGGACGGCGGTCCGGGCCGCCAGCGGGTCGGACGGCACCACCAGCACGTCCGCCGTGGCCGGGAAGTCCGCCAGCGACAGCCCGCCGGCGTCGCCCAGCCAGCCGGAGACGTAGGCATAGCGGCGGGTCGCCCGAGGGTTGTACCCGACCTGGTTCAACTGGACCACGGGCGTCTCGAGGTAGCGGTCCGAGAACGGCACCAGCACGTCCACGCCCGGGCCCTGCACCCGCAGCAGTTCGGGGCCTCCAACGGGCTGGTCCAGGAACAGGCTGATCCGGTGATCGACGTCGATCACGTCGTCGCGGTACTCGATGCCGTAGCCCACGCTGTAGGAAGGCGCCCCGACGGGCACGGACTGCCGGCCCACCTCCAGCACCGCGAGGGACGTCCCGTCGCGGCGGGCGACCTTCCAGGGACCCGCCTGCCAGGCGGCGCCGGTGCCGTTCGCCAGCACGACCTGCAGGACGGCCGGCGCCAGGCCGTGCACCTCGCGCACCGGCGAGTCCAGCACCGCCCGGGGGCCGCCCGGCGTGCGGGCCCAGGCCGCGCCGGCGACCTCTCCCGAACCGGTGTCGGCGACGACGCGGACGAAGTGGTCCGCATCCGGGGCCAGGCCGACCAGGGTCGCCCGGGTGGCGTCCCCCTCCAGCACCTCCATCTCCGCCTCGGCCGGCATCGGCTGGCCGGGCACGACGGCGGGTTCGGGGGCCAGGTAGACGCGGATGGAACGGGCGCCGGGCACGGCGTCCCAGGACAGCCGGAGGGACGACGACGACAGCGCGACGGCTTCCAGGGCCAGCGCTCCCGCGCCGGGATCGGGGGACGTCCCCTCCGCGTCGGGGAGGTCCGCGGTGTCGCCCGACGCCACGTCCGGCGTCGGCTCGACGATGTCCGGGGAAGGCTCGATCGCGTCGGGCGCCGGCTCGACCACGTCCGGCGCCGGCTGGGCCACGTCGAGGAGCATCGCGCGGTCCAGCGAGGGCGGCACCGTCTTCCTGCCCTTCACCTTCAGCGAACTGGACGACGCGACGTACCGGGCGGAGGCAAGGAGGGGACTCTGCGCCCCTTCCAGCCCGTCCGTCCCCGAGGGCACCCCGCAAGCCGACGCGACCAGAACGACCGGCACCAGGAGAGTCGGGATACGCATCACACACCTCCGGGACAGGGACCCGGGGTGCGTCCTGGAACCGGGAACCACGACCGGAGCCGTCGTCGGGGGAAGGGGCCGAACTGGGAGATTCCGCGTTTCATCTGGGCACTCGCGACTCCAAGGGGTTCGCGATTCCGGTTCCCGCCGGACACACCCACAACACCCAACCTGGACTGCATTTTCCGGACCACCTTCGTCCGATTGCAGAGAGGTCCAGGCCGGACCGGACCCTCCGGCCCGGTTGCCCCCCGGGGGGCCGTATTCGCGGACCGTCCTGGTCCGATACACCCTGTCTCGATTCGATCCGGCCTGTATCAGGCTGGGCCGCGACGGTCGTTGGCCAGCGCCGCGTGCTATCCTTGGCCCCGGATCCCCGACGGGAGGTTCCCATGCAGAGTCCCCCGGGCCCCGGCCCCTCGCCGTTCCTGACCGCCCGGATCCTGCGGCTGGCCCTGGCCGCTTCCGTGGTGGTCTACGGCGTCCTGGCGATCTTCCTGCGCGACCGGATGCCGCCGTCCGACCTGCCTCCGGCCCTGTTCACGGTCCTCCACGTGGCAGCCGGCGCGCTGGTGCTGGCGGGTGTCTGGGTCTTCCGCCGCACCGAGACCTCGCTGGTCGCGCGCCGTCGCGAACCCCGGCAACAGCCCGGTCCGGCGCTGCCTGCGGGCATGGTCGCCGGGTGGGCCCTGTTCGAGTCGGTGGGCGTGCTGGGGCTGGTGGTGTCGCTGCTGGGCGGCACCGGCCAGGTGCTGGTGCTGGTGTCGCTGCTGCTGATCCTGCTGCATCCCCCGCGCCAGGAGTGGTTCTCGTAGGCGGGACAGGCATCCCGGCTTGACGGCCACCGGGCCCCTCCGTATCCTTCCGCGCGTGAAACGCCTGCTGCTGGTCAACAGCAACACGTGCCGCACCCCCTACCCGGTCGCACCACTGGGCCCCTGCCTCCTCGCCAGCGCGCTGGAGGACGCCTTCGAGGTCCGGATCCACGACGGCACGTTCGCGGGCGGAGAGGGCCTCCCCGCCGCGATCGCGGACTTCCAGCCGGACGTGGTGGGCCTCTCCGTCCGCAACGTGGACGACATGGTCGCCCGGGACGGGGCCTTCTTCCTGGACGACGTCCGGGAGGAATTCGTCCAGCCCCTGAAGGCCGCGACCCGCGTCCCCCTGGTGCTGGGCGGCAGCGCCTTCAGCCTGTATCCCGGGTACCTGATGCGGGCGTTCGACGCGGACTGGGGCGTCGTCGGCGAGGGCGAAACGGCCTTCCGGGCCCTGCTGATGGCCCTGCGGGACGGCACCGACCCCTCGGCGATCCCGGGCGTGGTCTCGCGGTCGGGCGACCGGATCGTCGCGAACCCGCCCCGGTGTTGCAGCGGCCCCCTGGTCACGCCGCGGGCCGACGTGGACCGGCACATCGACTTCCAGCCTTACCGCCGCCTGGGTTCCTACCCCGTGCAGGCACGTCGAGGCTGTTCGCACGGCTGCATCTACTGCACCTACCCGACCGTCGAGGGCCGCGCCTGGCGGCTGCGGGACCCGGCCGACATCGCCGCCGAGATCGCGGAGGCCGCGGCCCGGCTGCCCGGGATCACCTTCGAGTTCGTGGACTCGACGTTCAATTCCCCGCCCGGCCACGCCGAGGCCATCTGCCGCGAAGTGGCGGCCCGCGCGCCGGGCCTTCGCCTGCGGACGATGGGCGTGAACCCGCAGGGGGTCACCGACGAACTCCTGGAACTGATGAAGGCGGCCGGGTTCGCCCAGATCGACTGCACGCCGGACTCGGCCTCGCCCCGCATGATCCGGTCGCTGGGGAAGAACTTCCGTTACGATGGCCTGCGGCAGGCCGCCGACTGCATCCGGCGGCACCGGATGCCCACCGTCTGGTTCTTCCTGTTCGGCGGGCCCGGGGAGGACGCGTCCACCATCGACGAGACGTTCGACTTCATCGATCGGCACATCTCCCCGGACGACCTGGTCCTGATGGGAATCGGCCTGCGGATCTACCCCGGCACGCCGCTGCACCGGATCGCCCTGCGCGAGGGGGTCGTCCGGGAGACGGACCCCCTGGTCCGGCCGACCTTCTACATCGCCCCGTCCCTGGGCTACGACCGCATCCTCGACCGGCTGCTGGAGGCCGCGGCCAGGCGCCCGAACTGCCTGCCACCGGGCGAGAACACCCCCGCCCCCGAGATGCTGCGCGAGGCGGTGGAATTGCGATCCCGCGACGGGCTGGCCGAGCCGATGTTCCGCACGCTGCTGCGGATCCGGCGTGCGTGGCCGCGGTTCGCGGGACTTCCGGGGCAGGGTCCGTCCGTCCCGCCAGGCTAGCAGGCGCGTCAGGAGATCACGTGGTCGCCGGCGCGGATCGCCCACAGGCGACCCGCCTCCTCGTAGAAGCGCGCCAGCGGCAACCGGGTCTTCAGCACGCAGTTGAACATGTTGTACTTCGCCAGGTCGAAGTCCACGATCCGGTCCCGCATCCCGTCGTGCAGCGCGGTCCCCGGCATCGGGGTCAGCACCGTGTAGCCCGCGTAGGCGGTGGCGTGGGCCGCCGCGAAGTCGGCCAGCGCCGCGAAGTCGTCGGGGCCGTAGTCCGGGTCCACGACGTAGTTCGCCCGCAGCAGGATGCCGCAGTCCGCGAAGACGCGCAGGCCCTCCGTGATGCTTCGGGCGTTCAGGGCCTTGTTGTAGCGTTTCAGTTCGTCGGCCCGGGGCGACTCGATGCCGGTGATGACGACCTTCAGGCCGGCGCGGGCCAGGCGCGCGATCAGGTCGGGGTGACGGGCCGCGGTGTCCAGGCGCAGATCCATGACGAACGACTTGCGGATGCCCTCCTGCTCCAGCCGGTCCAGCAGCCGCGTGGTCCAGGGGATGTCCACGACGGTGTTCGCGTCGGCAAAGCGGATCACCTCGTACTCGTCCAGGGAGGCCAGTTCCCGGACCACGCTCTCGACGTCCCGCTGGTGGTAGGCGCCGTCCCGCTGGGGCCAGATGCTGCAGAACGAGCACCGGGACGTGCATCCCAGCGACGTGAACAGGTAGGTCACGGGGCGCGGGTCGCCGCCAACGGTGTAGGTCGACATCCAGGGACGCAGGAAGGAGCGGTCCGGCAGCCGGAAGTCCCGGCCGGCCGGGTCCACGGGCATCGCGGGCCCCGGCGTGGGGCGCAGCCGTCCCCCGTCGCGCACCCGCAGCCCGCCCACCGCGTCGGCGCCGCGGCCGTCCCGCAGCGCCCGCAGCAGCGCGCAGAACGCGGGAGCACCGTCCCCCGGCACGACGACGTCCACGGCCGGGTCGTCGAAGTCCTGCGGGCACAGCGTGGCGTGCAGCCCGCCGGCCACGGTCACGATGTCCGGGTCCACGGACTTCGCCGCGCGAAAGAGGTCCATCCCGGCGGGATGCTCGGACGCGATGAAGGTGACGCCCAGCACGTCGGGCCGATCGGCGGACACGCGGGCCCGGACCAGGTCGGCGGCGGGCGGCGCGTCGGGGTGCAGGTCGTACTCGCCCTTCAGGTCCAGCACCTGCACGTCGGCCTCGTCCCCGGCCGCTGCCGCGATCGTCAGCAGGCCCAGCGGCGGGCCGACCAGCCGCGTGTGCACGAACCGGCGCGCCTCGGCCGGGGCATGGTCGCGCAGCGCGTTGTGCGGCGAACGCGGGGGGTTGACCAGCAGCACCTTCATGCCGCCCTCCCTTCCTGCAGCGCCAGCCGGCGGACCAGCCGCGAGGCCGCGGGGCCCAGGTCCGCACGCGGCAACAGCGCGTCCACCAGGCCCAGCCGGAAGGCCTCCTCGGCATCGAGGTGGCGGGCCGACAGGAACAGGTCCAGGGCCGCCCCGGTCCCGATGCGCTCGGGCAGGCGGACCGAGCCCCCGCAGCCGGGGATCAGGCCGAACTCGGCCTCGGGGGAGGCGAACAGCGCGGACGGCGTCGCGATGCGCCAGCGGCAGGCCAGCGCCAGTTCCAGGCCGCTGCCCAGGCACACCCCGTCGATCGCGGCCACCGTGGGATACGGCAGGCGTTCCAGGGACGTGAACGCCGCGGAGTTCGCGGCCAGCACGTCCAGGGTGTCCGGCGCGCGGGATGCGGCCAGGCGGCACAGGCGCGGGACGTCGGCACCGGCGGAGAAGTGCCGGCCCCGCCCGCGCACGACCAGGCCCGCGACGTCCAGGCCGGGCAGCACGTCGCGGGTCATCGCGGCCAGCGCGTCGAAGAACGGTTCGCCCATGACGTTGCGGGGCGGTGCGTCCAGGAACAGCACGCCCACGTCGCCGTCGCGTTCGAGGGTCAGCGGGGCGCCGCTCATGGCCGGCCTCCGGGCAGGAACGCGGCCGCCAGGCCCACCGCCAGGCCGGGGGAATGCGAGATGGAGACCCGCACGGAGGCGGGCGGAAGGCCCGGCGGGGCCGACACCAGCCTGGGCGCCCCGGACGGAAAGCGTCCCAGCACGAAGTCCGCGGGCGTCGCCGGCACGCCCGGGGCCACCCGGGGCCACAGGTCGGCCAGGGCCTGCTTCAACGCCAGCCGGCCCGCCACCGTGCGGTCCGGCCGCCCGGCCATCTCCTCCCGCTCGCGGGCGGTGAAGGCCGCCTCCAGCCAGCGGTCGCGCCGGCCCGACACGTCGGTCAGCGGCACCCGCGCCAGGCAGGCGCCCGCGCGGGAATCCGGGGCGTCCGGGCCTGGTCCGGCCGCTGCCTCGCGGGTCCCCGTCCCGTCCCTCAAGGGTTCGCCTCCCTCGCCAGCCTCAGGAAGACCTCGGTCTCGCGCCGGAGGGCCTCGTCCCGGTCCAGGCGTCGCCCGTTGTTCAGCACCTCCAGCAGCCCGTGCACCAGCCCGGGCGAGCGGCCGTCGATCCAGGTCCTCAGGTGCTCCCCGGCCGCCTTCGCCACCTGCCCGCCGGGCACGACGCGATCGACCAGGCCCAGGGCGTGCGCCTCGTCGGCTCCCACCAGCCGCCCCGTCAGCATCAGGTCCATCCGGACCCGGCGCTCCACGCGATCCCCGTCCGCGACGGTGCCGCCGAAGCCGGGAAGCACGCCCAGCGTCGATTCCGGGAACCCGAACATCGCGCCGTCGGCCGCGATGCGGGCGTGGCACCGCAGGGCGATCTCCAGGCCCGCCCCCAGGCACTGTCCCCGGATCTCGGCCACCACCGGAACCGGGGCGTCCGCCAGGATCCGCAGCAGCGCCTTGCCGCGGGACAGGGCGTCGGCGAAGGCATCCGGATCGGAGGCCTGCGCCCGCAAGGCGGGAATGTCGGCCCCGCCGCAGAAGTGCCGGCCGGCCCCGCAGACGATGACGCCGCGCAGGCCCGGGTCCGAAAGGAAAGCCTGGAGTTCGCCGGCATCCAGGAAGTCGGGCCGGGTCAGGGTGTTCGCGGGGGGATTCTCCAGGACGATGCGCCCCAGGTCCGCCTCGCGTCGAAGGTGCACGGTCACGGGGTCCTCGCGGCGAAGGGGCGCCAGTAGGCGAGGCCCGTCTCGACGGCGCGCCGCTCGCACCGCTCGCGGGCCTCCTCGTCCAGCAGGCTGCCTTCCGCCGGCGGGTACGGTACACCAAACAGCCCCGGAAGCGCCAGCGAGAGGCCCGCGGGGTCCAGGTCCCCCGAGGCCAGCGCCCGGGCGCAGGCATTGCGGAACAGCGCCTCCAGGTCGGCGCCCAGCCCTTCCGGGAGGCCCCCGGTGCGGGGCCAGGGCAGCGGCGTGCCCTGCCGCAGTCCGTCGCCGTTCCTGGCGCCCTTCTTGCCTGCGGCCAGCAGCACCTCCATGCCTTCCTGGAGGGCCGCCAGGGCGGCGGACTCCGCCGGGTCCATGCGGAGGCGGTACCGGGCAACCGATGCGGCCACGACGTCCAGGCCGATCGCGTCCATCATCGCCAGCGGCTCCCAGCCGGGCCAGGCTCCCGAAGCGGCGGCGTCGACCGCCCCGGCGTCCGCCCCCCCCGCGACGGCCCGCAGGGCCCAGTCCTGCGCCGGCAGCATCAGGCGGTTGACCGCGAACGCGCGGGCCTCGTCCTGCAGGATCGGGACCAAGCCGATCCGCCGGGCCAGGGCCAGGACCGCGTCCCGCCGCCCGGACGGGCATCCCGGCGGCACGACGACCTCGCAGAAGCCCGTCAGCGCGGCCGGGTAGAACGCGTGCATCCCCACGCACGACGGGTCGATCTCCGAGGGCAGGATCGACGATGCGTTGGACAGCAGCAGCCCGCCGGACACCACGCTCGACGCCCAGTCCGCCACCACGCGGCGCTTCGTCTCCAGCCGCTCGTCGACCGCCTCGAACAGCGCGTCGCATGCCGGAACGGCCTCGCCGGGGGCGACGAACGACGGCGCACCGACCGGGGTCCCCTCGCCGGCCAGCCGCCGGACGTCCCGGGCCAACCGCCTCGCGGCCGCCTCCCGGCGCCCGGCGTCGGTCTCGACGAAGGCGGCGTCGATGCCGGAACGCAGGAAGGCCAGGCCCACGTCGCGCCCCATCCGGCCCGCGCCGATGACCAGGATCCTCATGGTCCCTCCAGGGGGGACGGGGCCCCACCGATACGGTGGCGGGGGACGGGGCCCCACCGATACGGTGGCGGGGGACGGGGCCCCCGCCCTACAAGGCTGCCTTCGCCAGGCGCCGGACGTTCCGCCAGGACATCTCCGGTTCCAGGAACCGCGCCAGGCGCGTCAGCGTCAGGCCCGGGCCGCACTCCACGACGCCCTCGACCCCCATCGCAGCGAACGTGGCGATCGCGCGCGGCCAGGCGATCGGCGTGCACAGGTTGGCGGCCAGGAACGCCCGGACGTCCTCCGCGCGACGCAGCAGCCGACCGTCGATCGTGGACGCCACCGGCACCTCCGGGTCCCCGAAGGCCATCCCCGCCGCGGCGTCCCGCAGGGCCTGCGCGGCCCTGGCCATGTATCGCGGGTGGTGGTAGGCGACCTCGCGATCCAGCCACGCCGTCCGCGCCGCCCCGGCCTCCGTCGCCGCGGCCAGGGCCGCCTCGATCGGCTCGATCGGCCCCGCCAGCACGACCGAGCCCGGCGCGTTGACCAGCACGACGCGGACCGCTTCGCCGTCCACGCCCGGCAGCGACGCGACCTCGTCCTCGGCCAGCCCCGCCAGCGCCGCCATGCCGACCCCGAGATCGGCGCACGCCGATGTCCCCGCGCGCCACGCCGCCTCCAGCAGCGCCAGCCCCTCGTCGATCCCGGTAGCCCCCGCCGCGACGGCCGCCGCGTACACGCCCAGGCTGTGGCCCGCGACGACGGCCGGCGACTCCCCGGCTGCCCGCAGGGCCTCCGCCATGCCGACACCGTAGGCGTAGGTGAACGCCTGCCGCGGCAGCGGGGGCAGCGCGTCGAACCCGCCGTCGGCCGCACCCGCCAGGTCGCACCCGACCCGTACCCCGCAACGCTCCAGGCACGGGCGCATCGCGGCGGCGTGCAGGGCCAGCAGGGACGCCTCGTAGCCGGAGGGCTGGATCCCCGCACCGGGGAATGCGAAGGCAATCGGGGAAAGGGCGCGATCCATCACGTCCGCCGCAGCACGTACCCGGCCTGCATGAACTTGCTGACCTCGGTGACGAACGAGGCCACGCGCTGGCCGGGAAGGAGCGTCTCCTCCCGCAGCAGGGCGTCCAGCGCAATGAACGCCATCGGCGGCCCGGCGTAGCCCATGCGGTCCAGCCGCGTGAACAGCGCCGACCGCGGCACGCCGATCGCCTCCAGTTCCGCCGCCACCGAGTCCACGATGTGCCGGGCCGGCAGGTTGACCTGGAACCACCGCACGTCGTCCGGCGCGATCCCGGCCGCCTTCATCATCCGCAGGTAGCCGTTGAAGAACACCGACCCGCCCGGCTCCTGGAACAGGCCGTTCGCCAGTTCATCCCGGAACCGCTGGCGCAGGTGGTGGGCCCCGGCCTCGAACTCCTGCCGGGGGTTCATCCAGTACGCCGGCCGGTGGTTGAACATCAGCGACGGCCGGCGGCCGCCCACGGACTCGATGTACGTCGATTCCACGACGATCGGCAGCGCGCGGGAAGGTTCGGTGGTCAGCACGACGGCCCCGGCCCCGTCCGACAGGAACCACCGCAGGAACAACGACTCCTTGTCCACCAGCGGCTGGTTGTAGTACTCGGCCCGCAATTCCGACGACGAGATGCCCGACGACACCACCAGCGCGGTGTCGTGCTGGCCCGCCTCCAGCAACCGGTGGGCCAGGTACAGCGCCTTGTAGGCCGACGTGCAGTTCGCGTGGATCGACAGTTCGGCGCACGCCTCGATGCCCAGCGCCTCCTGGATCCGGACCGACGCCGTGGGCATCTGGTCCTGGTGGGCGCTGCCGTACGCCAGCAGGCCGACCTGGCCCGCCTCCATCCCGGCCGCCGCCAGCGCCGCCCGCGACGCCTTCGTCGCCATCGTCACGTTGTCGTCCGTGAACTCGCGGGTGGCCGGGTCCATCGCGTAGTGCACGAACCCGATGTCCAGGATCTCCCGCATCACCGGCGCCATGGACTCCATCCAGCGCCGGATGCGCGGCGGGGCGTCGGCCAGCGGGCCCAGGATCTCCTGCGCGCGCTCGACCGGGATGGGCGGGCCGGGCAGGTAGGAGCCGGTGGCGGCGACGTAGACGGGACGTGGCATCGCTACTTCCCCGCGCCGTCATATCGGCTGAACACGCACACGCCGTTCTGGCCGCCGAACGCGAACGAGTTGCTCATCGCGTGGTCGAACGTCGCCGCCCGCGGGACGTTCGGCACGAAGTCCAGGTCCAGTTCGGGGTCGGGCTGCACCAGGTTCAGCGTGGCCGGCAGCATGCCCTCCACCAGCGACTTCACCGTGATCACGCACTCGACGCCGGCCGCGCCCGAGAGGCAGTGGCCCGTCGAGGACTTCGTGGACGACACCGGCAGGCGGGCCGCGTGCGGGCCGAACACCGCCTTGATGGCCTGGGTCTCGAACAGGTCGTTCATCTGCGTGGCGGTCCCGTGCGCGTTGACGTACCCGATGGCCTCGGGGGGCAGCCCGGCGTTCCTCAGGGCCAGCCGCATGGCTCGTGCCATGCCCTCCCCTCCCGGCTGGGGCGACAGGATGTTGTACCCCTCGCTGTTCAGGCCCGGCCGGTGCACCACCGCCAGGATCCTGGCCCCGCGCCGCAGGGCGTGCGCCTCGGTCTCCAGCACCAGGAAGCCTCCCCCCTCGCCCATCACGAAGCCGCGCCGCCGCGCGTCGAACGGCCGCGACAGCCCCTCGACGTCGTCGTCCGGCTCGGCCAGCGCCATCAGCGCCGCGAACCCCTGCACGTCGGGCGCGTTCAGCGCCGACTCGGCCGACCCGGCGACCACCGCGTCGCAGTCGCCCCGCGCCAGCCAGTCCCAGGCCGCCGCGACGGCGTACGCCCCGGACGAGCACGCGGTGCTGACCACCATCGCCGGGCCCTGCAACTGGTTGCGCAGGCTGATCCAGGCCGCCGAGGCGGAGGCCATGTTCTTCAGGATGCGGTTCGGGTCCGCCTCCAGCGTCGTCGGGGCGTACCCCGTGCCCGTCGCGCCCCCGACGACGCCGACCCGCTCGCGGTCCTCGGCCTGCAGGTCGATGCCGGAATCCGCCAGCGCCGCCTCGGCCGCCAGCACCGCGATCTGGGTGGCCCGGGTCATCTGCGCGCGGCTGCGCGGCTTGATGGCGGCCTTGAACCGATCGTCCGCGCCCGCGGGCAGTTCCACGCCGACCGGGACGTCCATCCCGGCCGGGTCGAACAGCGTGAACCGTCGCGTGACCCGGCGCGCCTCCATCAGGCCCTGCCAGGTCGAGGCAAGGTCGAGGCCCAGGCCGGTCATCAGGCCCATCCCGGTCACCACGATGCGCGATTCCATGCCCTTCCTTCCGTCAGCGGGCGCCTTCCGCGACCCGCGTGCGCAGGGGCTCCGGCACCGGCGCCGGGCCGTCCTTCTCCCGATCCCAGAACGCGATGACGCTGCGGGCCCGCACCAGCACCTCGTCCCCGCGCCGGATGGCGTATCGCAGGCCGATCCGGAAGTCGTCCGCCCCGGCGACCTCGACTTCCACCTGCAGCACGTCCATCAGCCGCGCCGGGCGCCGGAAGCGCAGTTCCAGCGAGTACATCACCGGCACGCAGCCGTCGCCGGACAGCGCCAGGCCGTTCGCCGCCAGGAACCTCAGCCGGGCGCGCTCGAGGTACGTCACCAGCTTCGAATGGTGCGCGATGCCGTAGGAATCGACGTCCTCGAACTCCACGGTCACCGGCACCGGGCTGGCGGTCTTCATCCCTCGATCCCCCCGGGCGCCGGCCCGCCGGCCTCGCCCCACAGCAGCACGGCGGCCACCAGGTCGCCGCCCTCCGCGAACAGGCGCACGTCGATGCGGCGCCCCCGCAGGTCCCCGCCCCTCGACGGGTCCACCTCCACGTCCGGGGGGCCCTCGTCCTCGCGCGCGAACACCTCGCAGCCCAGCGGGTCGAAGGGCCCGCCGACGGCCTTGAACAGCGCCTCCTTCACGCAGAAGGCGGCGCACAGCGCCCGGGGCGGGTCGGCCGACGCGTCCGCGTGCCGCACCTCGCGTTCCGTGAAGACCATGGGCAGGGGATTGCAGGTTCGGTCCGGTCGGACGAAGCGGGCGATCCGCTCGGCATCGACGCCGACGACGAACCCCGGCCCGCGAGCCTCACAGGTCCACGTTGACGATGTCATCCCCATGCCGAACGATGGCCAAAGACAGTTCGACGACCTGGCCGATCGTCTGGGCGGGCTTCTTCATCAGGTGCCGCGCCAGCGTCTTCAACTCGATCCCGATGCCGTAGCGCTTCCGGACCTTCTCCAGCAGCGACAGGAACATCAGCGAATCGCCTTCCAGTTCCTCGATGATCCGCGTGGAATCGCCCAGGGAGGCCCGATCCACGTCGCACTCGGCCGCGAAGAAATCCAGCACCAGGTCCCGGATCTCCCGGGCGGTCGCCTGATCGATGTCCCGCATTCCTGCCCGCTCCGCATGGGCCCGTTTCCCGGGGCCCGTTCCTGCCCAGCCATTGCGCCTGCGCTATTCTGCCCGGGCGATGCGGAAAGTCAAGCGCCTGCATGGGGAAATGGCCCCGCCGGGCGTGCGATTCCGAACGTGCGGTTTGTTGGCGCGCGTGTCCCAGGCTTCTGCTAGGATTCCGCGCGATGGACGAGGGATCCCGGGGCCGGCCGGCCGACAAGATCCTCTGCGAGGGCAGGTTCCAGCGCTACGTGCTGGCGTGCATGCGGAACTGCCCCTACGGGGATCCGTGCCGGGAGTTCTGGGCGTTCTTCCGCGAACGGGGCGAGACGCCCCAGCAATACCTCCGCCGTCACGGCATCGAGGAGGACTACATGAAGAGAATCGTGTTCGACTGCGACCGCTGCGGCAAGCGAGACATCGGCGAGCCGTGGACGCTGTGGCAGCAGTCCGGCGAGGCCGAGGGCCAGCGGCTGCCCGAGGAGGCGGTCGCCGCGCTCTTCGAGAAGGCCGGCCCGCTGGGATGCACCCGGCAGTTCGCCGAGGTCATCCTGGACGCGCTGAAGGCGCAGCACGGCTTCGAGCACTACTGCGAGGCCTGCTTCCGCAAGGTGGCATCGCTGGCCGGCCAGATCGTCGGCCGTCCCCCGCAGAAACTGCCGGCCGCCGCGTCCGCAGCCTCGCCGGTGGCGAAGGCGCTGGCGCCGGCGCGCCCGGTCCCGGTGGTCCGCAAGGCGCCGGAACTGGTGCTGGAGCAGTCCCCGACGAAGAAGCCGGGCAAGCCCGGACCGAAGCCGGGGAAGAAGGGCTGACGGGATCGGGATCGGGGGCCGAGGCAGGCCCGGGCGGCTACGCCCCGGTCCACGCCAGCCGGAAGTCCCTGCCGGTCATGACCGGGGCCTCCACGACGGGGGGGTCCTGCTCGGGCGGGACCACCCGCATCGGGCAGCCCTCGATCACGTCGCGCCGGATGTCGATGCCGGGCATCACGCGCACCAGTTCCATGCCGCGCGGGGTCAGTTGGAACACCCCCACGTGCGTCACGTAGAAGACGTTCTTGCCCGCCTCCAGGGCGCGCCGGCCGTTGAAGGTCACCTCGTCCACGCGCCCGGTGAACTTCGGCGTGCCACGCTGCTCGATCGCGATGCGGCCGTCGCGCAGCGCGATGCGCCCGCCCGCCTGCCACGACCCGACGAACAGGATGTTGCGCGCCGCGGCCGTCAGGTCCGGCAGCCCGCCCGGCCCCACGTAGTCCAGGGCCCTGGGACCCCGCTTGGACACGTTCACGTTGCCGTCCGAGTCCACCTGCAGGATCCCCAGGATCGTGGTGTCCAGCGTCTCGTAGGACAGCCGAAAGACGTCCGCGCTGGTCACCAGCCGCTGCGGGCAGACCGCGGCGCCGAAGAAGACGCCCGGCGCGGGCAGGCCGCCGATCACGCCGGTCTCGCTCATGAAGGTCACGTCGTCGGTCAGCCCGGCCTCGAATACGACCCGGCACACCTCCTCGGGCATGCCGACGCCGATGTTGACCAGCGCGCCGGGCCTCGACGCCCCCGTGAACACCGTCGCCCCCAGCCGGGCCAGGGCGTTCTCGACCGGCCCGCGCCTCGGGGTGATGCCCACCGTCTCGTTCAGGAACTTCAGCCGCGAGATGGCCTCCACGGCAGGCATGTCCGGCGCGGTCGTGAACATCGGCCAGTGCTGGCGCATCGGCACCGATCCGGTCTGCTCGTTGTGCGGGTTGACGACGATGGCGTCCACGTCCCCGGCCCGCACGTAGATGCGCGACGGGTCCTTGGGGATGATGCCGCAGGCGGTGGCCAGCACCTTGCCCCCGTTCCTCTTCGCGGCCCGCACCGACGCGGCGATCTCGGTCAGCGTCGCCAGGTTGTCCACGTACAGGTTGCCCTCCTCGTCGGCGTACGAGGCCATGAAGAAGGCCCATTCGACCTTCGGCAGCCGGAATCGCAGCCGGTCGCCCTCGGCGGTGACGAGCGACTCCTTCCCGGTGCCGCACACGACCGACCCCGGCCCGCAGCGCGGGTCCAGGAAGGTGCCGACGCCCGCGACGCCGGTCACCGAATCCTCGCCGCACGCCTGCGCCTCCAGCAGGAACGCCTGCTGGCCCTGCGGCAGCGTGTGCAGTTCGCACTGGCCGTCCTGCACCAGTTTCAGCAGCGCCTTCTTGGTCTCGACGTGCCCGCCGATGTGCCGCGTCACCAGGCCCGGCAGGCAGATCTCCTCGAAGGTGCCCGGCGCCTTGCCACGGCCGCCCTGCGCGCCGACGGTGATCCACGTCAGGCCGCGCGGGTGGCCCGTCCGCAGGAACCGGTCGCGGATCCCCCAGAAGAAGATGCTGCAGCGGCCGTTGCCCGCCATGCCACTGCTGAAGCAGACGGCGCCGTCCGGGATCAGCGCGACCGCGTGCCTCGCCGACACGAACTTCGGGTTCTTCAGTTCCGCGGGCCGGTAGTCCAGGTCGTGCCGCGACCAGGTCAGGCGCCACTTCACCACGTGGGCCAGCAGTTGCGCCTTGGTCAGGACGTCCATCGAACCCCCCAATCCGGGTCCCGGGAATCTTCGCACGAAACGCGCGGGCGGGGATGGGCAGGATTGCGGGACGGCCCCCCGATCGGCTATCCTTCGCGCAGTCTCGACGGAGGCACCCGATGACCCGCTTCCTGACCTCGCTTTCCGCGGCCGCGACCCTGCTGGTCCTGGCCCTGCCCGCCCTGGCCCAGGACCTGTCCCCGGTCGGGCGCTGGGTCACCGTGGACGACAACACCGGCAAGGACCGGTCGGTCGTCACCATCACCGAGAAGGACGGCGTCCTGTACGGGCACATCGAGAAACTGATCGTCGAGCCCGGCGAGGACCCGGCCCCGAAGTGCGACAAGTGCCCGGACGCCAAGAAGGACCAGCCGGTGGTCGGGCTGGAGATCCTGTGGGGCCTGAAGAAGGACGGCGACGAGTGGTCCGGCGGGAAGATCCTGGACCCGGACAACGGCAAGTCCTACAAGTGCTATATCCAGGTCATCGACGAGGGCCGCCGCCTGAAGGTGCGCGGCTTCATCGGGATCTCCCTGCTGGGCCGGACCCAGTACTGGAAGAAGGCGAAGGACTGACCGGGGCACCTCCCCCCCCAACGCGCGCTTCGCGCCTTGCGTCCGGAGGCCCTTCGTGCTTGAATCCCGCCGCCCTGATGGTTTGAGCGCATGAACTCGACCCTTGCCGCAGAGTTGAACCTCCGCGAATCCCTGTTCCAGCTGGCCCGCGATCTCGAGGCCCTGGCGCTGCAGGCGCACCGGCCGCGACTGAAGGACATCGAGTGGCGCCGCCGCTTCCAGCAGGCCTGCGACGACCTGTCCGCCCGGGCGCAGTCCGCCCGGCAGGCGCTGACCGAGGCGTACGAGTCGATCGGCCCGGCCCTGGACGACGCGACCCGCTGCCTGAAGGCGTACTCGACCGAACTGGCGTCCGGGGCCCCGAAGGCGATGTTGCGGACCAAGGCCCAGACGCTGTCCGAGACGTACGAGGAGTTCCGGCGTCGCATGAAGGGCGTGGCCGGCGGGCGGTCGTTCATCCATGCGCCCCGGCTGGAGCGCATGAAGCCCGTCAACTACCGCCGCAACCTGTTCCACGTCGGGATGGGCCTGGGGGCGGCCGGCATGTACGAATTCGTGCTGACGCAGGCCCAGGCCACGATCGTCATGGCCATCCTGCTGGGGATCGCGGTGTCCTTCGAGGTCACGCGCCGCGTCTTCCCGGCCTGGAACCGGGTCCTGACGCGCCTGGTCTTCCGGGACGTCATCCGCCCGTGGGAGAAGCGGCGGCCGAACTCGGCCTCGTGGTACACCCTGGCGCTGATGCTGATCGCGGCCCTGACGCCCAAGCTGGCGGCCCAGATCGGCGTGCTGGTGCTGGCCTTCGGCGACCCGGCGGCCAGCATCCTGGGCCGCAAGTTCGGGCGGGTGAAACTGTACCGCCGCAAGAGCATCATCGGCACGTCGGCCTTCGCCGGGATGGCGGCGATCGTGACTGCGACGATGGCCCTGCTGAAGGGGGCCCCCCTGTCGCCGTGGGCGCTGTTCGGGATGTGCGCGACGGTGGCCGTGGCCTCGGCGGCCGCCGAACTGTTCAGCGACGTCGTGGACGACAATGCCACGGTCCCGATCACGGCGGCCTGCATCGCCACGATGTGGCTGGGTGCGTGATCCGCCCCCTCGATCCTCGCTTGCACACCGTTCCGGCGATAGAATCGGCCAGCACCCGCGAAGGAACCCGCAGGATGAGCAGTTCGCCCGGGAAGGCAGCCGGCCCCTCGAACCCGGACTTGGCCGCCGGCCTGGTCGGCCGCGTGCTGGACGACCGGTTCGCGCTGAAGGCCCTGCTGGGCAGCGGCGGCATGGGGACGGTCTACCGGGCCGAGCAGTTCAGCATGAACCGCGACGTGGCCGTGAAGGTTCTGAACAGCGGCGAGCAGGACGAGCGGACGGTGCGGCGATTCATGACGGAGGCGCGGGCCGCCAGCCGCCTGAAAAGCCCGCACACGGTGACGGTGTTCGACTTCGGCTGCACGTCGGACGGCATCCTGTACATCGCGATGGAACTGATGGAGGGGCGCACGCTGGCCCAGGTCCAGAAGGACCAGAAGAAGCCGTTCGGGCTGGTCCGCGCCACCCGGATGCTGAACCAGGTGCTCGACTCGATCGAGGAGGCTCACGATTTCGGCATCCTGCACCGCGACGTCAAGCCCGAGAACGTCTTCCTGCTGGAGCGCCCCGGTTCGCGCGACTTCGTGAAGGTGCTGGACTTCGGCGTCGCGAAGATGGTGGGCGAGAGCCGGCCGGGCCTGACCAACCCGGGCGTGTCGTTCGGGACGCCGCTGTACATGAGCCCGGAACAGATGCTGGGCGGCGAGGTGGGGCCGGCGACCGACCTGTACTCGGTCGCGATCCTGCTGTTCGAGATGCTGGCCGGCGTGCCGCCCATGGCCGGGCTGGGCGTGGTGGAACTGGCGCTGCGCAAGAGCGAGGGGGGGCTGCCAAGGCTGCAGGAGGTGAACCCCGAGGCGGAGTCCGTCGAGGGGATGGACGAGTTCCTGGCGCGGGCGACAGCCCCGGACCCCTCGATGCGGCCGCCCGACGTCGAGACGTTCCGCGACGAACTGAACCGGATGGTCCGCAAGGCGGGGCACGGGGCGCGCACCCGGCCGCCCCCGCGCCCGGGCACCCAGGTCAGCGTGGCGGAGGTCCGGTCGGATTCCGATCGGGAGGCGCTGCAGGAGGCGATCACGGTGCTGACGCCGGTGGTGCAACTGCCGTCCCCGGAAGGGAATCCCTGGCACAAGGCCGTCGAGAACCCCGGGCCCGACGTGCCCCCGCCGGCGCCGGCGGACCCCCTGGCCTTCGGCGCGCCCACCTGGCCCAGCACGGACGATGCGGGCCCGCGGATCCCGACCCGGGCGGGCATCCCGGTCATCGGGGCCGGCCCGACCCCGACCCAGGTGGGCATCCCGGTCCTGGAGATCGTGGCCGCGCCGCCGCCCGCCGCGGATGCGGAGGTGCCCCTGGCCGCACCGGAGCCGGCGCCGCCCCGCCACGTGCTGCCCCACCGCCCCAAGCCGTTCCGCGGCGGTGCGAAGGCCGACCGCCGCGCGCGACCGCGCACCCCGCACCTGGTCAGCGTCGTGTGCGTGCAGGACGGGATGCACCGGCGGGCGCTGCTGGCGGACGTCAGCGAGGCCGGGGGCTTCGTCAACTCCGCCTGGCTGCCGGACGCCGGGCAGCAGGTGAACCTGGTGTTCCGGCCCCGGGACGACGACCAGGGACCGGCCATCGTGCTGGTGTCGGAGGTCGTCCGGCGGGTCGAGAAGCCGACGGCCCCCGGCGAGGTCCGCGGGTTCTCGGTCCGTTGGGACCGGATGCGATCGCAGGGGCGCCTGGGGCGTCTTCTGGCCTTCTACAAGGACCTGTTCGGGACCGACCTGCCCCACGACCTGTCGCCGGACGACGAGGCACGCCTGTGGGAGTTCCGGTTCGGGGAACGGACCCTGGCGAACCCTTGACGGGGAGGGACCCATGAGGAAGACGCTGGCGTGGCTGGGGTGCGTCGTGGGCGTGCTGGTCGCGCCCGCCGCGCGCGGGGAGGTCGTGGGCGACCTGGAGATCTCGGTGCGCTACCGGGCGACCGGCGGCGCGGACATGCCGGGGCTGACGCTGACCGCCGCGAAGGCGCTCAACGGCGTGCGCGTCTCGATCGAGCGCATCGACGGCGAGACGAAGGTCTTCAAGGTGGGGTCGATGAAGGAAGGCGAGAGCCGCGACCTCCGGGTGACCCAGGAGCCGGGCCGGGCCTACTACAAGGCGGAGATCATGTACGCCGGCCTGAAGGCGCCGTCCGTGCTGACGTGGTCGTCGGCGGTGGCGAGGGCCTTCGACCTGTCGGTCCGGGGCGAGGACGTGGACCTGGACGCAGGCCGCATCGCGATGAGGGTGACGGGCGACGCGCAGCGCCTGGAACTGGTGATGCAGGGCGAGGACGGGGCGCCCCTGCTGCGCCGCGAGGTTCGGATGGACCTGCCGTCGGGGCGGCCGGAGTCGCTGACCTTCCCGCCACCGACCGTGCGCGTGGGGCGCGTCGAGGTCACGGCCTATGACGAGAACGGGTTCACGCGGTCGGTCGAGTTCACGCCGATCCTGATCGAGGTGCCGCACGACGAGGTGACCTTCGAGTTCGACCGGTCGGACATCCTGCCGGTCGAGGAGCCGAAGCTGGATCGCGCCCTGGTGGCGGTGCACGACGCGCTGGACCGGCTGGGGAAGCAGATCCGGCTGCGGCTGTACGTGGGCGGCTACACGGACACGGTGGGCAGCCGCGAGTACAACCAGGGCCTGTCGGAGGCGCGCGCGGCTGCGCTGGCGACGTGGCTGAAGGCGCACGGGCTGCGGGTGCCGGTGTGCTCGCAGGGCTTCGGGGAGGACGTGCTGGCGGTGGACACCCCGGACGAGACGCGCGAGGCGAACAACCGCCGCAGCCTGTTCGTGCTGGCCGGCCAGTCGCTGATGACGAAGCAGTTCCCGCGCGGGAACTGGAAGTGCCACTGAGGGGCGGCCCTCTCCCGGGACGTCATCCCTGCATCTGCTGAACCGTGCACGGTCGTTCCCGGTGGGCGTGCGATCCCGCCCGGATGTCGCACTCGTCGACCATACTCGTCGGCCCAGCCGAAAGGAGCACGAACATGAAGCCGCCCGTCGTCGAGGCCAACGGATACGTCACGACCTTCGTGCGCAGGATCGCCAGGGGCCGCCCGCGCTGGGTGCACGCCTGCTGGCTGAAGGAGCCCGGGCCCTGGCCCGTCATCGAGGGCGGCTGGTTCCTGTGGCAGTGGGAGTACGCGCACCGGTGGTACCTGGGGATCGGCGCCGCGGACTGGCAGCGGATGCCCCGCGTGGAACGGATGCGGGCGGAACTGCAACTGCAGGCGATGTTCTGGATCCCCGACACCTACGCGCCCAACGCCGCCCGGCAACTGGATCCCGCTGCCTACGGTGCATGGAACGACTCCCTGGACTGGAACACCGTCTGCGCCCGTTCCGACCCGGACACCTTCCTGGACCGCCCCTACGGCCCGGGCCCCGAGATGCGGCACGAGGGCGCGCACTGGCGATCCGTCCTGCGCGCCCGCGGCTGGCCCATCCCCGATTACGCCCCTCCCCCCCCCATGCCGGTCAGCCTGGGCGACGCGCGCCTGCTGGAGATGCACGAGGTCGCCTCCCTGCGGCTCGATGGCGGCGCGGTTCGGATCGAAGAAAACCCTTGACTTCTGGCCAGTTCCATGGCATCTTTCCGTCTGCATCAGGAGTGGTCCGGCCCGGGCGGGTCGGACCCGGCAACCTGGCATGGGAACGCCAAGGTGCCTTCGGCGGCGACTCGTTCGCGGCCGGATGTGCGGGGGAAGCCCCGAAGGAAGTTCCGGCGGATCTCCTTCGATGCCTCTCCCGAAATTCCTGGTGCGTGGCCTTTCCACGGGAGGGAACGCATCATGGCCGAAGTCGAAGAGAACGCCTGCACCCCGACGAACGCGAGCGATCCGTACCACCTCGAGATCGACGTCGACGGCACGAGGGTCTGCGGGACCATCATCGGCCTGCACCCGCGGCAGATCTACGTCCGGCTGGATTCGCCGATCCGGGGCGCGACCCCGGCCAGCCTGCACATCCCGCTTCTGGGGATGTCGATTCCCGCGGATCGGTTCTTCACCGTCGGCAAGACCCGGGAAGAGTGGCGCCCCTCTCCACGTGGCCGGATCGCGGCCGAGGGCCTGCTTCGGAAAACCTACCTCGTCATGCAGGTTGTCGAGTCGAGGTCGGACGAGTTGCAGGCGATGGAGGACCAGGCCCGGGCCAAGACCATGGCCGCGGTCGGAGACCATGTCTTTCGTCCGGAGTTCGGGGAGGAGCGCCGTCGCCTCCGATCGGCCTGGCGGGAAGGGGAGATGGACTACCGCACCTACGAGGCCGCACGGCATCGCCTGTCGGCCCGCCTCCGGGCCGGCGAGGAACTGGAAGACGCGGGCTGGATCGAAATGGCCCAGCGGCTGAATGGGACCCTCCCGAGGGGGATCCGCCCCAGCGAGGTCATCGACCAATGGCGCGCCCGTCGCACCGAGGCCCTGGTGAGGTAAATGGCCGGCACGACGACCATGATGGGTGTCCGATCGTTGAAAGTGGGCCGCCTCGGGAGGCCGCGCACCACGCCTGCCCGGAATCACGGAACAGGCCCGGGGTGCTTGCGGGGACGCCCCGGTTTCTTCGGGCCGCCCGTGGGAGCCGCGGGAGGCGGACCGGCCTCGTGAACCTGCGCCGGCAGGCGACGAACGCCCGGGCCCGACAGGCGGCTTCGGCCATTTCCCAGTTTGGACACTTCGAGTTTCACCCCGATCCGGGTCTTCAACTGGTCGATGTGCGAGATCACCCCGATCAGTTTGCCCTGGGACTGGTGCAACCGGGTCAGGGTGTCGATCGCGCGATCGAGGGTGTCCGCGTCCAGCGTCCCGAATCCCTCGTCCAGGAACAGGGAGTCCACCTTGAGTTTCCCGCTGGCCAGGCCGGATAGGCCCAGGGCCAGAGCCAGCGAGACCATGAACGTCTCGCCCCCCGACAGGTTGGACACGGGCCGACGGATTTCGGCCTGGTGGTTGTCGATGATCGCGGGCAGCAGGTCGTCGCCGTCCTCGACGTCCCAGGCCAGGGAGTATCGACCATCGCTCATCGCGTTCAGGTGCGGGTTGGCGGCGACCAGGAGGTGGCGAAGCGTCACCCCCTGGGCGTAGTTCCGGAACCGGACGCCGCCGTCCGTGCCTATCATCTCGTTCAGCCGGCTCCAGCGGTTGAAGACCCGGGTCTGCTCCGCCAGTTGCTCCCCGGCGCCGGCCTGTCGGTTCCGGTGGGCGTCATCGGCCAGGATCCGCGATTCGAGGTTCGCCAACTGGTCGGTCGACTGCTGCAGCCTCGCGTCCAGATCCGCCTTCCCCGCCTCGAGTTCCTCGACAGAGAGATCGGTCAGGGCCCTGGACCGTTCGGCCGCCCGTTTTTCCTCGAGGGTCTTCCTCAAGGTCTCCAACCCGATGTCCTCGTCTTCCAGATCCCTTCTCAACGCCCGGGTCCGATCCACGTCGGCGTCGACCCATCGCGCCGCCCGGCATGCGGACTCGTCCACCAAACCGGCCTTCTGCCATCGCGCGACCGCCTCCCGCTCGACCTTCGACCGATCGGCCACCGCCAGTTCCCACCGCGACTGGCCCGCGGAAAGTTCCCTCTCGGCGTTCCCGGCGTCCCTCTCCAGCCCGATCAGGACCCGATGGGCCTCGGCGAGACCCCGTTCCGCCGTGGTCTTCGCTGCCTGGAGGCGTTCCTCCTCGCGGGCGGGGTCCCGGGCACCGAACCGCGCGGACCGATCCGCCAGCAACTCCTCGTGCACGGACGCCTTCTGCCGGGAATCCCCGGCTTTCCGGTCCCGCTCGCGAATCGCCGCGGCGTTCCGTTCTTCGGCCTGGGTGATGGCATCCTGTCCGGTCCGGACCTGGATCTCGGCCACGCGGGCGATGTCCGCCTGCCGATCGAATTCCGCCTGCCGATCCTTCAACTCCCGGGCGATCCGGCTCCAGTCCTCCTCGCGGGGGTCGGGAATCCCCAACCCCTTCAGGTCGTCCGCGACCAGGTCCCACTGCCGGCCCGCCTCTTCCGAGGCGTTTTTGGCCTGCGCCGCCGCCGCATCCGCCGCCTCCTTGGCCTTCCCGGCGGCCTCGATCGCACCGGCCTCGGCCTGGCGTGCCAGGGCGGCGGCCCGGTCGGCTTCCTCGAATTGCCGGGCCCGCCCGGCCTCGGTCTGCCGGTGCGCCTCCAGCGTTTCCGAGGCGCCATCGAACGCCCGGCGGGCCTCCCGGGACGCATTCTCCAGCGCGTCCATGCGCGCCCGGATCCCGGAGACCACCTTCTCGGCGTCGGACACCTCCGGGAGGTTGCCGAGAGCGAAGGGATGCTCCCGGGCCCCGCACAAGGGGCAGGGAACACCGTCCGCCAACCGCCGGCGGTGCTCCTCCAGGGACGCCACCTGCCGTGCGAGTTCCCGGCCTTCCTCGGCCAACCGGAGATTCTCTTCGAGTTGAGGCCAGGCCCGCTCCCGATCGTTCTCTGCTGCCGCCTTCGCCTCCTCGGCGATCCTTCTCGTTTCCTCGGCCTTGCGGAGTGCTTCCTCGCTCTGGTGCCAGGCATCGCGGGCCCGCCGGGCCGACCGGTCGGCCTCGCCGGTGGCCGCCCGCGCCTTGTCGGCCTTCCCCCCCGCATCGGCCGCCTTCGCCGCCTCCTGTTCGGCCGCCTTCCGGCTCGACGCCGCGGCCTGCGCCTGGAACTGCCAGGTGGAGTGCCGGTTGTCGATGGACGGCAGGCGTTCCGCGATCCTCCCGTCCAGGGCGTGCTCTGCGGCGTATTCGACCGCCTTCTTCTGCCGGTCCTCCGCCTCCCGGAGCGCGCGCCGGGCCTCTTCCCGATCCTTCCCGGAAGCGGCGACGCGTTCCTCCGCCTCCGCCAGGATCGCGGCGGCTTCGATGCGCGCCTGTGCTGCCAGGGCGATCCTGCGATCCAGGTCGCGAACCGCCTCCAGCACCGGCCGGGTGTCGTCCAGTTCCCTTCCGGCCCGCGCCGCCTCTTCCTCCGCCTTCGTCACGCGGGGACGGGCCGCGGCCAGTCTCTCCTGGCACTCGGTGACCCGTTGCCTCCTCTGGGCCAGGTTCTCTTCCTGTTCCGCCTGGGCCTTCCGGGCCGTGTCCAGTTCGTGCAGGACCGGATCCAGGTTCCTGGCGATCTCGGCCCGCCGCAGGCGTTCCAGGTCGTCCGCGATGGCGGTCCGGCGCCGGTCCCACCCCGTCTTCCGCTCGGCCAGAGCCAGGATCTCGGCCTCCAGGGCCGCGATCCCCTTTCGCCAACCCAGCCGTTCGCCCTGGGCCTGCCGTTCGGCCTCGGTGTTCGCCCTCGCCGTCCTCGCCTCGGCTGTTTCCGCCTCCAGGCGGGCCCGTTCGTCGGCCGGCAGCACGTCGATGACGTCCAGGGTCCTTTCCAGGTCCTCCTTCCTGGCCTTCTCCTTCTGGAAGCGATGAAAGACCGCGGCTCCCGCATCCGAGAACTTCCTTGTCCCGGTGACCTTCTCCAGGATGTCGGCACGGTCCCTCTGCCGTGCCTTCAGGAAGGTGTCGAACTGCCCCTGGGCCAGCAGGACGGCCCGGGTGAACTGGTCGAAGGTCATTCCCGTGATCTCGAGGATCCTGGCATCGGCCTGCAGGATCGACTGCGCCAGGATCTTCCCTCCGGCGT
Source organism: uncultured Myxococcales bacterium (assembly GCA_937975765.1). Taxonomy (GTDB): domain Bacteria; phylum Myxococcota_A; class UBA9042; order DTJE01; family DTJE01; genus CAIZWN01. Next base: position 81,481 of record CALJUR010000036.1, on the reverse strand, counting down.
CCGCTTCCGCCACCTCCCGTTCCGCCGGCTGCAAGGCGCCCTCCGGGCTGTTGCGGGCGCGGTGCTGCGACCACCGGCAACGGAACCGGCGGCCGTCGACCTCGAACTCCACCTCCGCATGGCAGTTCCCGGTGCCACGGGTCATCACCTCGTTGCGATCCTTCGAGATGACCTCCCGCACGGTCTTGCCGTAGAGCGCCAGGCAGACGGCGTCCAGCACCGTCGTCTTGCCGGCGCCGGTCGGCCCGGTCAGGGCGAACAGCCCGTCCAGGAATGCGGGATCCCGGAAGTCCACCGACCAGCGCCCGGCCAGCGAATTGATGTTGCAGAAGTCCAGGTGGAGGATCTTCATCGCCCCTGCTCCTTGCCGCCTTCGGCCTCGTCCATCTCCCGCAGGATCTCGTCCAGCATCGAGGCGTACGCGTCCTTCTCCTCCCGGGTCAGGTCCTCGTCGGACAGGCGCATCCGGAACAGGTCCCCCGGGGAGAACGAATCGAGGACCGCCTCGTCGGCGACCGCCGCAGCCAGGGTGGTCGCGGCGCGTCCGGGACGAGCATTCTGCCGGCGCAGCAACCGGACCTCCGTCCCTTCGACGAGGCCGGGGAACTCGGTGTGCATCCAGGGGGTCAGGTCGCCCTCGCCCTCGGTCACCTGGACGTCCACCCAGGCGCCGACGCCCGAGGCGACGAGTTCCTTCAGCATCGAGGCGATGGCCTCGGGTGTCCCCGTCAACTGCTCGATTCGCTGGGTCTGCGGAACCGGAACCCGGCGCACGACGGGGTCCAGCCCGGGCGAGAGATCCACGATCACGATCGACTTCTCCTGATGCGCCTCGCCGAAGTTCATGCGCAGGGGGGATCCCGAGTACCGGCACGTCTCCCTGCCGCCGATCGCCTGCGGGCTGTGCAGGTGGCCGAACGCGTAGTAGTCGGCGGGGGGCAGCAGGGCGGGTTCGAAGGCCGTCAGGTTGCCGACCTGGAGATCGCGCTCGGACTTCTCGGCAGCCGTGAACCCGCCCGCCAGGAACAGGTGCCCTGTCAAAACCAGCGGCAGGGGCTCGCCTGGTGTCGAACACTCCCGGCGAGCCAGGTCGGCGATCGCGTGGTAGTGCTGCTGGAACCCGATCCTGCGCTTCTCGGCCCGCACCTCGTCGGATTCCTGCGCGGCCGAGGTGCGCAGGTCGGTGTCGCGCAGGTAGGGAACGGCGCCGATGACCAGGCCCGGCCTGCCGCCGGAATCCTCGACCACGACGACCTCGTTCCGGTGGTCCGGGATGCGACCGTCGCCATTCCCTTTCGTGTAGGCCACGCCGCCTACCACCCGCGTGCCGATGTGGTCCAGGACGTTGCCGGGAGCGTCCAGGAGGGAGGGGGAATCGTGGTTGCCGCCGACGACCACCACCCGGCGACAGAGGCAGTGCCTGAAGACGGCCGACAGGAACTCGTAGTAGAGGTTGAGCGCGGCATTGGAGGGTGCGCAGGAGTCGAACACGTCGCCGGCAATCAGGAGCGCGTCCGGCTTCTCCTGGTCCATCGTTCGCAGCATCCACTTCAGGAATTCCTCCTGCTCCGGAAGGCGGCTCTGTTCGTGCAGTTGGGCTCCCAGATGCCAGTCGGCGGTATGAAGGATCCTCATTGGACGATTTCCTCTTCGTTCCGTTGACCCGGTACTTGTACCATGCGGCCGCGACCTCCGGTTCGATGCCCGCCACTGCCACTGCGTCGCGCCGCGGTGGACAATCCGGACAAGCCTGGCGTGTTCTCCTGCACTTCCCGGATCGCGTCGGAGATCGCGTCCACCAGGTCCCGAACGTAGTCGGGGTCGTTCAGGTTGGCCAGGAACCGGGCTCGGCGACGATCGGCCACCGAGGGGGGAAGCGGCGGGTCGAAGGGCAGTTCCCCTTCGGTCCTTGCCGGGGCCATCCGATGGCCGGCGGCCTGAAGGCGGGAATCGAGGGTCTCGAGGATCGCGCGGATCACCCTGCTACGACGGCGACAGTATCCCCAGCCGGTGTCGTTGCGAAGACCATCGAAGTACGTCTGGGCATCCAGGCCCGGTACGGCGCGCGGGAGGTTCCGGGCGAAGTCGATCCAGGCATCCACGAACTCGGGGACCAGAGCAATCAGGGATTCGGCGTCCTGGACGCCCCGGTCCACCGGGATCGTCAGTATCCGGAACGGGTTCTCGAAGCGCCGAAGCGAGTGGGCCGACCCGAACTTGAGCACCGGGGCCCTCCGCCTCCAGCGCGGGTAGAGGCGGCGCAAGTTCGCGTAGATGCCCTGATCGGACACGACGATCAGGAACAGGCCCAGCAGGAATCGGGGGCGATCCGCCGGCGGAATCTCGTGCAGGTCGCTTGCGACGTCCTTCCAGTCTTCCCTCCCGAAGAAGACCTCGACGTTGCGACGGATTCCGGCAGGCAACGAGGGTCCGGAGATCTCGATTCGCAGCATCGAAAAGTATCTCCTGACCGCCTGGATGAAGTCGTTGTCCATGGTCCCCCTCCCGGCCGGGCGGACCCGGCCGTCATCGAACTCCCTAGGGCATCGCGACGCCCTTCCATCGCGCCAGGAAACCGGCGGCGATCCGGGTCCGGAATCCGCCCGGGGCCTCCATCCGCAGCCACGCCGCGTGCGCCCGGGTCGCCAGGTGGACGGCCTCGTCGATCGCGCCCTGGTGCTGCCGGACCTTCGCCAGGGACAGGCGGGTCGCGGCCGTGACGGGGTCGAATTCGCCGAATTCCTCCTCGCGGACCTCCAGGACCTCCCGCAGCAGGTCGGCCGCCCCGTCCAGGTCCGCGACGAAGCACGACAGGAGTTGCTGCGCGTCCTCCCATTCCTCCGGCGACCGGCAAGCGTCGGCGAGCAGCATCACCGCGTCGGACACCAGCATCTCCCGGAGGTCCCGATCGGGATGCCCTGCGGCCAGGCGACCCAGGCGCTCGGCCTGCCTGCGGGCCACGCGCGGCCTGCCGGCGCGTCCGGCCAGCCAGGCTGCCAGGACCTCGCCGCCGAACCGCGAAAGGTCCCCGGGTGCCAGGACCCTGCGCTGCCGGGCCAGTGCCTGCCGCCGGAGACGCAGCGCCTCGCCGAACTGCCCGTCCGCCGCCAGGGCCAGAGACAGGTCGATCCACGCCTCCAGCAGCAGCGACGGCTCCCGATCCGGCCGCAGGAAGTGCAACGACACGACGTAACCCCGAGTCTCGACGCACTCCGCCAGCAGCCCGAAGGCCCACAGGGTGTCCCCCAGTTCCCGCAGCGTGTCGATCGACTCGTCGGTGCAGGCGCCGCCCATGCAGAAGGCGGCATCGTGCCGCTCCCGCACCCTGCGCAGTCGTTCCTCGCGACGGGCAATCCACTCGTCCTCGGGCCAGGGGACCTCGCCACCCTCGGCGAGGCCGTGTAGGCGGTAGCACCCCGGGCATACGCCCTCGTCCCGGAACGGTGCCAGGGTGCCCGTCCACGACGCCCCCCAGCGGGGACGGTATCGGGTCGCCTCGATGAAGCGGCGCCCGCAGCATCCACAGAGCCCGTGCAGTGTCGTCCCGTCCATCACCCCCCCTGCGACGTTCGATCGCATCTCCGGCGACGCCGGGGACAGGTCGGCGTTGCCGGTGCTTCCGGCAGGTCGTTCCGCCCTGCTTCGCATTCCTTCGCCGTCATTCGGTTCGTCTTCCCGCCCTCCTGGGTCGTGCCGGTCGTTCATTCCCGGGCCGGCGCCAGCGCCGCCAGCAGGCCCGCACGGCGCACCCGCGCCTCGTCCACGCGATCCACCAGCCGGCAGGCCGGTTCCAGCAGGTCCTGCCAGGCGCCGTCGAGGTGCATCAGGCGATCCACGGGAACATCCCCGAACCTCACCCGGTCCAGGCGATCCGCGTTGGCCAGCGCCGCGGCCACCCGACCTGCGCCATGCCGAATCTCGCCCCCCTGCCCCTGGTGCCTGCGGATGGCATCGGCTGCGGGCCCCGCGATCCGGGAGGGCCAGGCCAGGGGCTCCGCGCACGCCTCCAGCAGCGCGGCCCCCCGGCGGCCGTGACCGGAGTCGAGGTGCTCGTTGACACGGGCGGCGTCGTGGAAGAAGGCCGCCAGAAGCAGGGACTCCTCGTCGTCCTTCCGGTCGTCACCGCCCCAGGCCGCCTCCGCGATGCCCAGGCCCAGGCACCCGACGCGAACCCAGTGGGTCATGCCGTGGATCGGGCTGCGGATCAGCCGGAAGGCGCCCGGGAAGTCCACCCGTCCCGAGCGCAGTTCCTGCCCTACCTCCTGGCACAACTGCAAGAACCTCGGCAGCACCCGGCCCTCCAGCAGGGCCTCCAGTCGCAGCAGCGTCCCCTCGCCAATCATCGCGGCACCTCGCAGCCCAGCAGCGGCAGCAGGAACCAGCGGCCGCCCCCCGCGTCCAGGTCCTGGGCGGCCAGTCCGACGTCCACGAAGATCATCGTGGCCTCGCCGGCCACCGCCGGGCCCGCCTCCTCCCACGGTTCCAGCGTGACGGCGACACCGTCGGTCCGCAGCACGCGCAGCCCCGACAGCAGCCGTTCGCGGCGATCCTCCGGGACCCACTCCTTTCCCAGTTCGGACACCAGCCGCCGGTTCGGGACGTGGCCGACCACCTGGACCAACCCCTGCGGCAGCACTCGCGGGTCGAACCGGCGCGGCCGGTCGGCGTTCCACTCCCACGGGAGATCGATGTCCCGGCCCTCCCGATCCCTGCGCGCGGGCCGGTGGTTCAGCAGGCCGCCTCCCTCGTGGCCGCAGGCGTAGCGGCCCGGGAACCCTCCCTTCCCCCACAGTTCCGCGTGCACGGTGTCCACGCCCCCGCACCCGGGCAGGTTCAGCGGCGCGAGGTCCAGCGGCGCCGCCTGGCCCCGCTGCCACCGGTCCGCGACCTCCTCGACCCTCCGGTCCAGGAAGCGGTTCAGCCGTGTCGTGATCGCGTCCGGATCCCGCTCGTCGGGGCACCCCAGCAGGGCCAGTTCGCGCGGGGTGACGCCGGCATGCGTGGCCAGGGCACGGGTCCCGTCGGGCAGGACCGCCACCGCGGCCAGCGAGAACCGGCCTTCCGTCAGCAACCGCTGCACGCGGTCCCTCTGGTCCGCGGAGAACGAGGTCCAGTCCCGTCCCGCCAGGTCGACCGTCGGCACGAACGGGAAGCGGTCGGCGAACGCCAGTTCCTTCCGGTTCAGGTCCGCGACGGCGGCGCGCCTGTCCGGATCGGGCATCCGGGCGAACGCCGAACGTGCGTCGGACAGGGCCCGCGCCGCCTCGGCCGCGGCCCGGAAGGTCTCGGTCGTGCACGCGGACAGTTCGCACACCCGGCCCAGGTCGTGGTTGCCCAGCAGCAGGGCGACCCGGTTGGGCGGCTGCCCGCCCAGCCAGGACAGCACCGCCAGGCCCTCCGCCGTCGCGTCCTCGTCCGTGGTGCGGTAGTCGAAGTGATCCCCCATCGACAGCACCGTTCGATCCGCCGGGATGGCCCCGATCGCGTCCAGGCCGCCGTGCAGGCGCAGCACCTCCCGCACCTGCCGCAGGGACGCCTGGGGGTCGCCCATCGCCAGGACCGGTGCGCCTTTTCGGCGGTCCTGATACAGCCTGACGTCCCTCGAATCCCGACCCCTGCCCCCGTTCGCCCCGTCGCCCATCCGTCCGCACTCCATCGCTTCATCCTCCAGGAATGCCAAGTCGATCCCGGCCCCGATCGCCGCGGGACGCAGGCACGATTCCCAATGCATGCAAGAGGTAGCATACCGGTGCGACACGGCCCCCTCCCGGACGGGTGCCACGGTGCCTGAAGGCTGAAATTTGATGAGAATTATTGGACTTTGCGGCACGCGGTCGCGCGTGTTTCCCAGGCGAGACTGTCCGGTCCGGTACGCATGGCATACTCACCCATCGATTCCGAGTTATGCACGTACAGCGAACGATGAAACCGCAAGGTCGCGTATTGCCGCGACCTGAAAGGTAGCCACGATGTTATTATGATCCACGGTTCCATGAAAAAGTCAATACCCAAATTGCATCGAATATGAAATGCAGGAGGACGGGGCGGGGGCAGAGGCGGGTCGAGGAGCGCCCCTACCTCGTCAGCGCGCGGTAGCGTATGCGGTGGGGCTGCCAGTCGGGCAGGCGGGCCTTCTTGTCGGCCTCGTACTCCTGGAAGTTGCCCTCGAACCACGTCACCTTGCTGTCGCCCTCGAAGGCCAGGATGTGCGTGGCGATGCGGTCCAGGAACCAGCGGTCGTGGCTGATGACCAGGGCGCATCCGGCGAACCGCTCCAGGCCGTCTTCCAGCGCGCGCAGGGTGTTGACGTCCAGGTCGTTGGTCGGCTCGTCCAGCATCAGGACGTTCGCCTCCAGCTTCAGCATCTGGGCCAGGTGCACGCGGTTGCGCTCGCCGCCCGACAGCACGGACACCTTCTTCTGCTGGTCGGTGCCGGACAGGTTGAACCGCGAAACGTAGGCGCGGCTGTTCACCTCGACGCCGCCCAGCAGCAGCCGGTCGTTGCCGCCGCTGATGACCTCCCACACGGTCTTGTCCGGGTCCAGGCTGCTGCGGACCTGGTCCACGTAGGCCAGCTTGACGGTCTGGCCCAGCCGCAGTTCGCCGGAATCGGGCTTCTCCTGCCCGGCGATCATCTTGAACAGCGTGGTCTTGCCGGCGCCGTTCGGTCCGATGATCCCGACGATGGCGCCGGGGGGGATCAGGAAGTCGGCGTCGTCGATCAGCAGCCGGTCGCCGAACGCCTTGCGCAGGCCCTTGGCCTCGATGACGACGTCGCCCAGCCGCGGCCCGGCGGGGATGAAGATCTCCAGTTCCCGCGCCAGCTGTTCGGGCTGCTGCGCCAGCAGGCTCTCGTACGCGGTGATGCGGGCCTTGCCCTTGGCGTGCCGCCCCTTGGGCGACATGTGGATCCACTCCAGCTCGCGGGACAGGGTGCGCTGGCGCTCGGTCTCCTGCTTCTCCTCGACGGCCAGCCGGTTCTTCTTCTGCTCCAGCCACGACGAGTAGTTGCCCTTCCACGGGATGCCGTGGCCGCGGTCCAGTTCCAGGATCCAGCCGGCGACGTTGTCCAGGAAGTACCGGTCGTGCGTGACGGCGATGACCGTGCCGGCGTAGCGCTGCAGGTGCTGCTCCAGCCAGTGCACGGACTCGGCGTCCAGGTGGTTGGTGGGCTCGTCCAGCAGCAGGATGTCGGGCTTGCGCAGCAGCAGCCGGCACAGCGCGACGCGACGCACCTCGCCACCGGACAGGATGCTGACGGGCGTGTCGCCGGGCGGGCAGCGCAGCGCGTCCATCGCGACCTCCAGCTGGGAGTCCAGGTCCCAGGCGTTGGTCGCGTCCAGCTTGTCCTGCAGCTCGCCCTGGCGCGCCAGCAGGCGCTCCATCTCGTCGTCGTCCATCGGTTCCGCGAACTTCGCGTTCAGGGCCTCGAACTCGTCGAGGAGATCGACGATCGGCTGGGCGCCCTCGCGGACGCACTCCAGCACCGTCTTGGCGGGGTCCAGGTGCGGTTCCTGTTCCAGGAAGCCGATGGAAAAGCCCGGGCTGCACGCCGTCTGGCCCAGGAACTCGGTGTCCACGCCCGCCATGATCTTCAGCAGGCTGGACTTGCCGGACCCGTTCAGGCCGATGACGCCGATCTTGGCGCCGTAGAAGTACGACAGCCAGATGTCCTTCAGGACCTGCTTCGTGCCGTGGACCTTGCCCACGCCCATCATCGAGTAGATGACCTTGTTCGGTTCGTCCGCCATGGATGGCGCCTCCTCTTGCGTGCTCGGGCCGGAACTTCCCCGGGCAGGAACGGAGGCCGATCCTACGGGCGGACGGGGGTTTCGACAAGGGTTCGGGGCGAGGCTTGCATCCTGGACTGTTCGTGTCCAGTTTCATCCCGACGAACCCCGGAACGGGGAGGAGGCAATCGTGGGACGGGACGTGGCAAGAATTCGAGTGGTCGCGGCCGCGGTGGTCGCGCTGGTCGGCGCGGGAGTGGCGGGAGGCGCCAGGGAGGCCTGGGCGGAGACGAAGGTCGCGAAGGTCGAGGCTGGGATGCCCGCGCCGGACTTCCGGGCGCCGGCCTCCACGGGCGGCACCATCGGCCTGTCGGACCTGAAGGGCAAGGTGGTCGTGCTGTACTTCTACCCGAAGGACGACACGCCGGGGTGCACGGCCGAGGCCAAGGGCTTCCGGGATCTGGCGGACGACTTCGGCAAGGCGGGCGCGGTGGTGCTGGGCGTCAGCCGGGACGGCCTGGAGTCGCACGCGAAGTTCGCGAAGAAGCACGGGCTGACGTTCGCGCTGCTGGCGGACGCGGACGGCCGGATCCACGACGTCTTCGGGGCGTGGAAGGAGGGGTCGATCTTCGGGCGCAGCCCGCTGGGCGTGGACCGATCCACGTTCGTGATCGACGGCGAGGGCCTGGTCCGGAAGGCGTGGCACGGGGTGGACCCCGACGACCACGCCGCGCGGGTGCTGGACTTCGTCAGGTCGCTGGCGCCGGCGAGGTAGGCCGGAGGCGGCATCCCCGAACGATTCCCGCAACCTTCCTCCCCCTCGGGATTCCCTTTCCGGCCGTCTTCGCCTATGCTCCGCCGGTTTGACCGAGGACCCGTCCCGGCAAGGCGACAGGAGGCATCCCGTGCGACGAATCTTCCCGGTGGCAGCGGCAGTTGCGGTGCTGGCCCTGGCGGCCTGCGGGGGACGGTCCGGACCCGAGGCGGGCGACTTCGACCCGGCGATCGACACGAACCTGGGCGACGTTCCGCGGACGGACGTGCTGTACCCGGACACGGTCCCGCCGGAGGCGGGGCAGGAGGACGTCGCCGGCGACGTCGACGGCCAGCCGGAGGCGGTCGCGGGCGACCCCGGCGCAGACGGCGGGGGGGAGGACGCCTTCGAGGTCCCCGGGGACGCTCCGGGCGACACGCTTGGCGACACGGCGGGCGACACGGCGGGCGACACCGGCACGCCCCCGACCCTGGAGTGCGGCGGCGATCCGCTGCCCGCCACCGAGGCCTGCACGGTGCAGAAGGGCGGATCGGCGATCCTGGTCCGCGGCGACTTCCTGGTCCCGGACGGCATCCTGCGCAACGGCGCCCTGCTGATCGACCCGACGGGCCTGATCGCCTGCGTCGGCTGCGACTGCGCCTCGCAGGCCGGCGCCGCGGGCGCGACCGTGCTGGCGTGCGGCGGCGCGCTGGTGACGCCCGGCCTGATCAACGGCCACGACCACATCACCTACACCGGCAACACGCCCAAGGGCCACGGCACCGATCGGTACCAGCACCGGCACGAGTGGCGCAAGGGTTTGAACGGCCACGCGAAGATCAGCGTCCCCAGCACCTCGGGCGCCGAGGCGTGGGGCGAACTGCGCAACATCCTGGGCGGCGCGACCTCGATGTTCGGTTCGGGACAGGCGCCCGGCCTGCTGCGCAACCTGGACCGCGACCTGATGGGCGGCATCCCGGCCTCCGAGAAGGCGACCTACGACACCTTCCCGCTGGACGACTCGGGCGGCACGATGAACACGTCGGGATGCAACTACGGCGACATCAAGACCTCCGCTTCCATCGACGACGTGCCCTGCTACGTGCCGCACGTCGCGGAGGGCATCAACGAGGCGGCGCGCAACGAGTTCCGCTGCCTGTCCTCGACCGCGAACGGCGGCCAGGACCTGGTGCGCTCGAACACGTCGTTCATCCACGGCGTCGGGCTGACCGCGAACGAGGTGGCCGAGATGGCCCGGGACGGCACGGCCCTGATCTGGTCGCCGCGCAGCAACATCGACCTGTACGGCAACACGGCGCCGGTGACGCTGTACCGGCGGCTGGGCGTGGTGATCGGCCTGGGGACCGACTGGACGGCCTCCGGATCCATCAACATGCTGCGCGAGATGCAGTGCGCGCGGCAGTTCGGCCAGGCGAACCTGGGCGGGGCGCTGACGGACCGGCAGATCGTCGACATGGCGACCTCGGCCAACGCGAAGGCGTTCCGGATGGACGACGTGGTCGGCTCGCTGCGCGTCGGGCTGGTGGCGGACCTGGCGGTCTTCGATGCCCGCACGAACCGGGACGAGGCCGCCGTGGTGCTGGCGACGCCCAGGGACGTGGTCGCCGTGCTGCGCGGGGGCATGCCGCTTTACGGCGACGCGGCCGTGGTGGAGGGCCTGCCGCAGGGGTCGGGCTGCGAGACGATGGACGTGTGCGGCCGCGGCAAGCGCGTCTGCGCCGAGCGCGAGACCGGGAAGAAGCTGGCGGCGCTGAAGCCGGCCGGCGCCTACGACCTGTTCTTCTGCGGCACCCCCGCCGGCGAGCCGTCCTGCGTGCCGGCCCGGCAGGGCGAGTACGACGGCGTGCCGAAGGCGGGCGACGCGGACGGCGACGGCATCCCGGACGCGCAGGACAAGTGCCCGGACCGGTTCGACCCGGCGCGCCCGCTGGACGGCGGACGGCAGGCGGACACGGACGGCGACGGCGAGGGCGACGCCTGCGACCCGTGCCCCCTGGACGCGGACACCACGACGTGCACGACGACGGTGGACCCCGACGATCCGGACAAGGACGGGTACAAGGGCCCGCTGGACAACTGCCCGACCGTCTGGAACGACCAGGCGGACGACGACAAGGACGGCAAGGGCAACCTGTGCGACGCGTGCCCACAGAAGGCGAACCCGGGGACGATGGCCTGCCCGGCGACGATCTACGAGATCCAGACGGGCGTCATCGCCCCGGGCCAGAAGGCGCGGATCGAGAACGTGCGGGTCACCGGCATCGGGAAGAAGGGCACGGTCGTGCAGGGCTTCTTCGTGCAGGTGGGGCCCGGCGACGCGGAGTACGCCGGGCCGGACTACAGCGGCCTGTACTGCTACCACCCGAAGGGCAGCCCGATGCCGGCAGTGGGCGATCGGGTCGACGTCGAGGGCACGGTCAAGGACTACTACGGCGAGATCGAACTGGCGTCTCTGGGCCTGGTGACGATCCGATCCGGCGGCAACCCCGCGCCCGCGGCGGTGCTGGCGACCGCGGCCGACGTGGCGACGGGCGGCGCCCGCGCACGGGCGCTGGAAGGCGTGCTGGTGCGCGTCGAGGGGGTCGCAGTGACCAGCGTCTCGCCGGCGCCCGGCACCGCGGACCCGGCGCCGACGAACGAGTTCCAGGTCACGGGCGGCCTGCGGGTGAACGACTTCCTGCACCTGGCCAACCCGTTCCCGGCAGTCGGCCAGGAGTACGCGTCGATCTCGGGCGTGCTGCGGTTCGCGAACGACCACTCCAAGCTGGAGCCGCGCGGGCCGGAGGATCTCGTGGCGGGCGCGCCGGTGCTGCCGGTGCTGTCGTCGTTCGGGCCGAACCCCTGCTACCTGCGGGTGGGCGAGACGGCCCAGCCCTCGCCGGGCCTGGAGGTGCGGCTGTCCTCGGCGGCGCTGTCCGACGTGCAGGTCGGGATCGACGTCTCGGACGGGACGAAGCTGGGCGGGCCGGAGGGCGGGTTCGTGACGATCCCGAAGGGGGCGATCTCGGCGCCGGTGGTGCTGGAGGGCCTCGCTGCCAGCACCGACGCGGTGGCCCTGACCGCGATCCTGGGGACCGTGCAATTGCAGGCGGGCGTCATCGTGCTGGGCGCCAGCGAGCCGTCCCGGCCGGTGACCGCCACGCCGGAGTCGCTGGCGCTGGCGGCGGGCCAGCAGGGGTCGGTCGTGATCGGGGTGGACCCGCCCAGCCTGGACGCGCCGACCGGGATGACCGTGACCGCGACGCCGGCCGGGATCGTCGAGGTCCCGGCGACGGTGACGGTGCCGGCGGGCAGCGCCGAGGCGACGCTGACGGTGACGGGGAAGGCGGCGGGCAACGCGACCGTGCGGGTGTCCGCGGGCGGCGGCTGGCTGGACGTCCCGGTGACGGTGTCGGCGGTGTCGGGCGGGCGGCTGGTGCTGGCCGAGGTCTTCTACGACCACACCTCCGACGACGGGGGGTACGAGTGGATCCGCCTGTACAACGGCCGGTCCGTGCCGGTGGACCTGTCGTCCTACAGCATCGGGATGGGGGGGACGAAATACGCCTTCCAGACGCCGGCCGACGCGAACGGGCTGTACGCGTTGTCGGGCACCGTGGGGCCGGGCGAATGCTTCGTGATCGGCGGGCCGAACCAGGACGACGAGAACGGCCAGCCCGTCTACGACCTGGTGCTGGACTTCACGCCGGACCTCCAGAACTCGGGCACGAAGGCCGACGGGATCGCGCTGTTCGACGTGCCCGCGGCGCAGGTCACCGCCACGACGGTGCCGATCGACGCGGTGATCTACGGCGGCGCCAACGACAACCAGTTGTGGGACGAGACCGGCCGCGCCGGCGAGGTCGACGTGGGCGACGCATCGGCCGGCAGCACCCTGTTGCGGACCTCGATCGGCACGTGGGAGGTCCAGGAGGCCCCCACGCCGAACACCTGCACCCCCATCCTGTAGGCAGGGGTTACAATCCTTCCGGGCCTTTCCCGGAGTCCTGCCGTGTCCAATCCCCCCCTGGCTCGCGACCTCTTCGACCTGCCGCCGGACCTGCTGTGGGTGATGCACTGCGCCGAGGGGCCCGTGCCGCGTGCGGCGATCGAGGCGGGCAGACGGATGCTGGACCTGGAGGCCCACCCCTGGGACTCGGACTTCACCCGCGACGTCGTGGGCCTGCCGGACCGGGTGCGCCGGGGCGCCGCGAGGCTGCTGGATGGCGACGCCGCGGACGTCTCGCTGACCCAGAGCACCTCGTCGGGCCTGTCGATGATCGCGCACGCCTTCCCCTTCCAGCCGGGGGACGAGGTCGTGGCCCCGCTGGGCGAGTTCCCGGCGAATGCCTGGCCCTGGAAGTCGCTCCAGGCCCGGGGCGTGGCCTTTCGCGAGGTGCCGCTGTGGCAGGGGCACCAGGCGGGTGCGGCGGCGTGGGAATCGGCCCCGGTTCGCGCCGAGGACCGGCCCGAGGACCGGCTGGAGGCGGCGCTGGGACCGGCAACGCGCGTGCTGACGGTGTCGTGGGTCCGCTTCCAGGACGGCCTGGCGCTGGACCTGGCGCGGCTGGCCGAGATGTGCGCGGGACGCGGCGTCTTCCTGGTCGTGGACGGGATCCAGGGCGCGGGCACCGGCACGCCCGACCTGCGCGGGGTGTCGGCGTTCGTGACCGGCGGGCACAAGGGGCTGCTGGGGCCCGCGGGCCAGGGCTTCCTGTGGACCGCCCCCGGCTTCCGCGAACGCCTGGTGCCGGCGGGTTCGTGGCTGTCGGTGGAAGACTTCTCGCGGTGGGCGCGGCCTGGGACGGACCTGGACCGGCAGTGGCTGCCCGACGGGCGTCGCCTGGAGCCCGGCAACTACAACCTGCTGGGCGCCGCCGTGCTGGGCGAGTCGCTGGCGATCCTGGGCCAGGCGGGGATGGCGAGGATCGCGGCCCACGTGCGCGCGCTGCAGGGCCTGCTGATCGCGGGGCTGCGGGACCTTCCGGCCTGGCCCGGCGAGGCCGACCGGCTGGAACCCCTGTGGGCGTCGGGCCGGCTGGGCCCGATCCTGTCCCTGCACAAGGGATCGAAGGACCCCGCCTTCCTGTTCGACCGCCTGGCCGACGGGACGCGCCGCAGCATCCACGCCTCCGTCCGCGAGGGCTACCTGCGCATCGCCCTGCACGGCTGGCACGACGCCGCGGACGTCGACCGGCTGCTGGAGTGGCTGGCGTAGGTCCGCGGCAGGGGCCGGAAAGGAACGGCTGGACGGCCTGCAGCAGCGAGGCGAAGGCGGCGAAATCCAGTTGCTGGCGGGCGTCCGAAAGGGCCAGGTCGGGACGCGGGTGCACCTCGACCATCACGCCGGACGCCCCGGCGGCCAGCGCCGCCCGGGCGTAATTTGGGGACAGTCACCATTATTCAATACGTAACTGGCTGAAAATACTTCAGATTGATGGACCGGATCACAGATTCCAGGAACTACGGCAGGTTAGGCCTCCAATAATGGTGACTGTCCCCGAATTGGAGCGGCTGGCGCAGGTCAGCGGCAGGGGCCGGACAGGAACGGCTGGACGGCCTGCAGCAGCGAGGCGAAGGCGGCAAAGTCCAGTTGCTGGCGGGCGTCGGACAGGGCCAGGTCGGGACGCGGGTGCACCTCGACCATCACGCCGGACGCCCCGGCGGCCAGCGCCGCCCGGGCCAGGGCCGGCAGCAGGTCCCGCCGTCCCGCCGCGTGGCTGACGTCCACCAGCACGGGCAGGCGGCTCTCCTGGCGCAGGATCGGCACCGCGGACACGTCCAGCGTGAAGCGGGTGGCGCGTTCGAAGGTCCGGATCCCGCGCTCGCACAGGATGACCTGGTCGTTGCCCGCCGCCGCCACGTACTCGGCCGCCTTCAGGTACTCCTCGATCGTGGCCGCGAACCCGCGCTTCAGCAGCACCGGGCGACCCAGCCCCGCGACCGTCTTCAGCAGCTCGAAGTTGGACATGTTGCGGGTGCCGACCTGCAGGATGTCCACCAGCGCGGCGGCGTCCTCGGCCGATCGCGCGTCCACTACCTCGGTCACCGTGGCCATCCCGTGCCGACGTCCCGCCGCGGCCAGGTACCGCGCCCCTTCCACGCCCAGCCCCTGGAACTCGTAAGGCGAGGTCCGCGGCTTCCACGCGCCGGCGCGCAGGAAGCGGACGCCCATCTTCGACAGCGCCGCCGCCACCTCCTCGACCTGCTCCTCGCTCTCCACGGCACACGGCCCCGCGACGATCACCGGGACCGGCCCGCCCAGCGTCGCCCCCGCGGCCTGGATCACCACGTCCGGCAACCCCGGGCGCCGGGACACCTGCAGCCCCCGGCTGGCCTGGACCTGCATCAGGTCCAGCGAGGCCCGGAAGATCTCCACGAACAGGTGGCGCAAGGTGGAGTCGCTGAAGGGGCCCGGGTTGTCCCGCAGCAGGGCGTCCAGCATCTCCTGCTCGCGCTCGGGCGCGAACAGCGGCAGGCCCATGCGTTCCTTGGCCTCGCGGATCTTCAGCACCAGTTCCGCCCGCTGGTTCAGCAGCCCCAGCATGCCCCGGTTGACCTCGCCGATGCGCGCGCGCAGGCCGGCGATCTCGTCCGTGTCCGGGGGATCCTGCCGCGGGTCCTTCATTCGTCACCTCCGCGGGGCCCTGACGCCAGGCCACCGCCCTCCTTCATGCCCAGGCGGTCCAGCCGCCGCAGCAGCCGGAAGCGGCTGATGCCCAGCAGGCGCGCGGCCTCGGCCTTCACGCCGCCCGCCCGGTCCAGGGCCTCCCGGATCATGCGCCGCTCCACGGTCTCCAGCGTGTC
Source organism: uncultured Myxococcales bacterium (assembly GCA_937975765.1). GTDB lineage: Bacteria > Myxococcota_A > UBA9042 > DTJE01 > DTJE01 > CAIZWN01. Next base: position 66,190 of record CALJUR010000036.1, on the reverse strand, counting down.
CACGCCGGGCACGAAGTCCACCGGCATCGTCCCCGCCGGGATCGGCACGTCGACCCCGTCCCCGCGCAGCACGCGCTCGGGCAGGTTCCTCAGTTCCACGCGGCCCGAGTCGCCCAGGATCAGGGCGCGCTCGATGACGTTCTTCAGTTCCCGCACGTTGCCCGGAAAGTCCCAGGCGCGCAGGCACTCCTCCACGTCCTTCGGCAGCGGCTCGGGCCTGCGTCCCATCCGCCGGCAGACCTGGTCGACGAAGTGCTGGGCCAGCAGCAGGGCGTCGTCGCCACGGTCGCGCAGCGGCGGCAGGCGGACCGGGAAGACCGACAGGCGCTGGTACAGGTCGAACCGGAAACTGCCGGCATGCGCCAGTTCCAGGAGGTCCCGGTGCGTCGCCGCCACCACGCGTGCCCGCACCGGAAGGCGCTTGACCGACCCCACCCGGGAGAACTCCCGCGACTCCAGCACGCGCAGCAACTTGCCCTGCAGCGCCAGGTCCATCTCGCCGATCTCGTCCAGGAACAGCGTCCCCTCGCCTGCCGCTTCGAAGGCCCCGGTGACCGCCCGGTCCGCGCCGGTGAAGGCCCCCTTCTCGTGCCCGAACAGCAGGCTCTCCACCAGCGTCCCCGGCAGCGCCACGCAGTCCACCGGGATGAACGGGCTGTCCTTCGCTGCGAACGCCTCGTGCAGGAAGCGCGCGGCGACCTCCTTGCCAGACCCCGTCTCGCCGGTCAGCAGCACCGTCGTGTCCGGCCTCCCGCCGACCCGGCGCAACTGCTCGCGAACCGCCTCGATCGCGGGGGAGTTCCCCAGCAGCCCGCATGCGGGCGCGTGCTCCTCGCCGGAGGCCGGGCGCACCTGCCCGCGCCGCCGCACCTCCAGGACCTTGTCCACGATCGGCTTCACCGACGTCTGCTTGACCAGGTAGTCCTCGGCGCCCTGCCGAATCGCCTGGATGGCGTTCGGGATGGCCTCGAAGGCCGTCATCACGATGACCGCGGCGTCCGGCTGGCGCGCCCGCAGGACCGGCACGATCCGGATGCCGTCGTCGTCGGGCAGCTTGTGGTCCAGCAGGATCGCGCCGTAGCGCCCCTTCGACGCGCTGGCGATCGCGTCGGCCGCGGTGTGGACGACGTCGCACGCGGCCCCGTGCCGGGCGATCTCCCGGGCCAGCGCCCGGGCGTACAGCACCTCGTCGTCCACCACCAGGACCCGGAAGGCGTCGCCACCCGCACCGCGGTTCGGATTGGCCTCGGTCATTCGAAGATCCTCCGGGGCAGGATCACCGTCGCGCGGCACCCGCCCTCCTGCCGGTTCGACAGGGACACGCGACCGCCGTGCGCCTCGACGACCTGGCGCACCACCGACAGCCCCAGTCCCGTGCCGTTCTTCTTCGTCGTGAAGAACGCCTCGAAGCACCGCGACGGCTCGACGCCCAGCCCGGGCCCCGTGTCCTCGACGTGCAGTTCCACCTCGGCGCCCGCCGCGGCCCCGCGAACCACCACGCGCCCGCCGGACGGCGTCGCCTCGATGGCGTTCGACAGCAGGTTGAACAGGACGTGCCGCAGCCCGTCCGGGTCCGCCCGCAGGCGCAGATCCTCCGGGACCTCCAGGTCCAGCGCCCGGCCCGCGGCCCGGGGCGAGTGGCGCAGCACGGCCAGCACCTCTCCCGCCAGGTCCGCCAGGTCGACGCTCTCCATCGTCGCGTTGTTTCGGGCCGCCATCGACAGGTAGTCCCGCAGCAGCATGTCCAGCCGCGTCACCTCGCCGCCGACCATCGCCAGCAGTTCGCGGGTGTCGCCGTCGCCCTTCGGGTCCGTCGCCAGGGCCTGCACCGTCGCGCCGATCGCCAGCAGCGGGTTCCGGATCTCATGGGCCAGTTGGGCCGCCATTTCGCCCATCGTCGCCAGGCGTTCCTGGCGCATCAGCCGGTCCATCTCCCGCGTGGCGTCCGTGGCCTCCGGTACGGTGTTCTCGCGCATGCGCACCAGGAACCCCACTGCCCGGTCCGCGTCGTCGGCCAGCAGCAGCGCCTCGACGCGCCCGTCGAACGTCGAGCCGTCGGACCGTCGCAGCGGCGCGCCCTCCTCGACGTAGCCGTGGCTGACGAACAGCACCTGCCGGTTCAGGATGCCCTGCACGTCGCTGGGCTGGACGAACAGGACGCCGACATTCTGGTCCACCAGCCCGCCGGGCTCCGCGCCGAACAGGCGTTCGGCGTCGCTGTTGCACGACGTGATGCGCAGGTCCAGGTCCACCGTCAGCGAGGCCTGGTAACGGCCCAGGGCCAGCCGCACCAGCCGGTCCCCCGCGCGCCCCGGCCGCCCGCCCAGCCCCGCCGTGACCAGGACCATCGTCTCGCCCCGCACCTGCAGCGGCACGACCTCGGCATCGACGGTCGCCCGACCCTCGATTCCCGCCAGGGTCACGCACGCCGGCCCCTCGCCCTGGGCCAGCACGGCGGAGGCCTCCTGCACCAGCGACCGGGCAACCGCCTCCGGCAGCCGCCGTCCCGCCTCGTCCGCACCGGCGACCGTTCCCGTCCGGTCGACCAGCAGGCGGGCGTCCAGCGGCACGTCCGAACCCGCAACGGCGCCCGTGCCGTCGGGCCGCGCCAGGATCTCCCCCAGCCGCTGCGCGTACAGCACCAGCAGTTCCCGCTGCTGCAGGCTGAAGGGCCGGGTTCCGGGCTTCTCGAAGATGATGACGCCGTGCGCCCGCCCGTCGCCCAGGATCGGCACGAAGATGAAGCGGTGCTCGCCCAGCATCGAGTCGACGTACTCCAGGATCTCGCGCGGGAACACCCCCTCCGCCAGTTCCACCAGCGTGGAGCACTCCAGGACCTGCCGGTCGCGCCATGCCGCGAAGACCTTGCACCCCGTCGCGTCGTCGAACGGCACCTCCAGCGCCTGCACCGAGCCCAGCACCGCCTCGGCCTCGGCCAGCGCCGGGTAGGAGGACTGGAAGGTGCCCACGCGCAGCCGCAGCATCCGCGCCCTTTCGTCCGCCTGCACCAGGGTCGCGGAAGTGCAGCCCAGCAGCTTGGCCGCGCCGCGCAGGATGGCCTTCAGCACCTCGTCGGCGACGGTTCCGGTGCGGGGCCCGGTCTCCAGGTCGAGGACCGGCTCGGTCATGGGATGCACATCTCCTCGCAGCGGCGCTCGCACTCGGAACGGGTGTCCGCCGGCGACACGAAGCCTCGTTCGGTGGGGCGATCGACCAGGTTGGCCGGGCAGCCGGCCATGCAGTCCCGCACGCGCTGCCGGCACTCCTCGCGGGCCTGCGGGCCGGCACAGCCCGCCAGCAGCATCGCACCCAGCACCACCGCAACCCGCCTTGCCATCCACCTCTCCCGGCTGCCGGGGCTCCGAGTATAGCCCATCCCGGCCGCGGGATTCGAAGGTCGGGATCCCCTCGCGGTTTTCAGGGGATCTGCGCGGGGTCCGGGGCCGGGGCGTCCGGGTCGCCGAACAGTTCGTCCAGCGTGAAGCCCTGGTAGGGGTTCATCGGGATCGGCAGGTCGCCCGAGGCCAGCCAGAAGGCGCGGCGCTTCGGCGCGAACACGATCGAGTAGACGCACCCGTTGTTGGCGATGGTGCCCTGGTCGTCGAAGGCGTCCTCGGGCGCCGTCACCATCGTCAGCGGGTTGTAGCGGTCCCGCAGCACCGTCACGGCACTGGCGAGGTCCAGCGTCCCGTACAGGGTCTCGCGGCCGTCGGGCAGCAGCAGTTCCTCCAGCCGCGCAAAGCGCGACCTCGTGGACTTCCCGGCCGGCACCTCGACGCCGTACTGCACCATGTCGGGCACGATGTAGTGGTTCGTCGCGAAGACGACGCCCGTCGCGTCCATCTTCCGCTGGGCCAGGTGGTACTTCGTCATCTCGAACACGGCGCCGGTGTCGTGGTCCCCGTCCGCGAAGACCAGGTTGTTGCCGACCGTGCGCTCCTCGGTGGCGAAGAAGGCCTCGATGTCGGCCAGGCTGGTCGCGTTCGCGAGGATCTCGTTCAGCATCTGGATCTCCGAACGGCCGGCGCGGCCCAGTTCTTCGGGCTTCGCATGGTTCTGGTTGGACCCGCACGAGATCCCCGCTGCGTTGATGCCGTTGTAGGTGGCCACGTTCCCCGGGAAGCCCACGACCACGTAGGGGATCTTGCCAGTCGGGTGCCGCACGATGAGGGTGGGGTGCTGCAGGAGGAAGTCGATCTTGTCCCAGTCCAGGTTCCGGCCGTGGACCATCTCGCCGCCGCCGGTGGCCGCACCCGTCGCGATGAACTGGGAGCACGAGATCGATCCCAGGCCGACGTTCTCGAGAATCACGTCGCCCCATGCCAGGGCGATGCACCGCTCGTAGGTCCATCCCTCCGCGCCGGCCACGTCGGCCATGCCGCGGCACTCCTCCCGGATCGCTTCGTAGGATTGCGCCGTCGCCTCGTCGATGTAGCCGTTCTCGACCGCGAGGGGTTCCAGCAGGCTGAAGTCCGGGTCGGTCTGCAGGAACTGCGCGCCTTCCACCAGTTCGTCGTGCAGGAACTGCGCGTGCTGCCGGCCCATCTCGTAGGGGGTGCCCTTCAGGCGGAGGATCTTCACGTTGCCCCGCACCTCGACGCCGGGCGTGTAGGAGGTCAGCGCCGGGTCGAACGCCTCGTGCAGTTCGACCGCGTCGACCGCGTCGATCGTATCGACCGCATCGACCACCTCGACCGCCTCGACCGCGTCGACCGCATCGACCCGATCGACGGGGTCCGACGACGACCCGGAGCACCCGGCCAGGATCCCCATCGCGATCAGGAACAGCCGACGGCGCATGCGACCTCCCTCCCGGGAACGACGAGGCGCGATTCTACCGGAAAACTCACGGCGCGCCGATTCGCGCCACCACCGGGCCCACCAGCCCCGCGGCGATCCGCGTCTCGGCCTTGCCCTTGAACTCCTTCGCGGCCGGGTCGCCGGCATCCCCCAGGGCCAGCAGCCGGTTGCGCAGCGGCGGGGTCAGGACCACCTCGATCGCGTTCTGCCCCCCCTGCGCCACCGCGGTCACGTCCACCGCGTAGGGCGGCACCACCGCGTCCCCGGCATCCTTCCCGTTCACGCGTACCCGCGCCGCGCCGTGCAGCCAGCCCAGGTCCAGCACGACCCGCTGGCCGGCCGCGATCGCCCCCAGGTCCACCGTCGCCGCATAGGTACCGGGGGTGGCCGCGCCCTGCAGTTCGGCCCGGTCCCGCCAGTCGCCCAGCGCGCCGTCCGACGCCTGGAACAAGCCGCCAGGCACGTCGCTGCCGGCCACCGTCAGCGTCCACGCCTCGATCGGCACCGCGCGCGCCGTCGCGGACGCCGGGACCGCGACCGGCGCGGGCACGTCCACGCCCTGGTCCGCCGGGGCCGGGACCCCGCACAGCAGCAGCCGCGACCCGTACGCCGGCAGTTCGAGGCGCAGCGTCCCGGACCCGTCCGGCGCGATCGCCTGCACCGTGCCCTCCCAGGGGTCGGCCAGCTGCGGGGTCCTGCACGCCTCGGCGGTGGTGAACGCCACGGGCACCGCCGCGGCCGTCGGGTTCTGTACGAAGACCACCCTCTCGCCGCCCGCCAGCCACCGGCGCAGGTGCCGCACCGGCGACGTCCCGTCCGCGTGCCGCAGCCACGGCTGGAGGCCCGTGTCGGCCAGCCGCGCCGCAAGGTCCGCCAGCCCGTCGCCCGCGCGCACCCGGCTTGCGCCCAGCGCCGCCTGGATCGCCGTCTTCACCCGCGCGTCGCCAACCTGCGCGCCGCCGTACCCGGGCTGCCGATCCGGCCTCGCACCCGCGAACACCACCGGCACCCCCCGGGCCGCCAGCCTCGCCAGCGCCTCCGCGGCCTCGGGGCTCATCGTCGCGGTGTCCGGCACCACCACGCCGCGATACCGCAGGCTGCCGATCGCGATGCCGCCGCCGTCCTCGACCGCCGCCGCCAGCCTTTCGTCGTTGACGAAGTCCCAGTCGTACCCCGCCGACTGCAGGCCCGCCAGCACCGGCCGGATCGCGGCCAGCCACAGCGTGGCCGGCGGCAGCCGCTTCCCCCCGAACAGCCCGTCGATCAGGCCCAGCAGCGAGGACGTGCCCTTCGCCACCTCGTCCTCGAACTGCCCCAGGTACAGGGGCTCGTCGCTGTCGTCCAGCCGCATCAGCGACGCCGGCACGCCCAGGAAGGGGTAGTACACCAGCAGGTCCGCCTCGGGCCGGCCCAGCCGCAGGGCGTGCTGCACGCGCGCGACGTACCGGTTCAGGTCGGGCATCCACGGCCAGAACGGGTCGGCCTCGCCGATGGCGGTGCTGTAGGTCCCCATGCCGCTGAACGGCGAGCAGAAGGCCTGCCAGTCCGTCTGCCCGTAGACCGGGTTGCCGGTGCGGTACGCGAACCCGTGGAACAGCACGCCGTTGATGCCCGCGACCAGGGCCTTGTCCACGGCGGCCTTCGCCTTGCGCGGCGTCGTCATCCAGTCGCGCCCCGCCCACACCAGCGACTCGGCCCCGACGACGTTCCGGCCGTACAGGTGCGCGCCGGACGACACGGCCTTCAGGAACAGGTCGGACCCGCCTCCGTACAACTGCTCGGCCTCCGGGATCGTGGCCGTGCCGGACGCCTTCAGCACGTCGACGTGCATCCCGTACGCCTGGATCCGGAACGACAGGTTGCGGGCCTCGGCCCAGCGCGTGCCGGCCTCGACGTACCGCTCGATGAACAGGTCCGACACCGTCTGCTGGTAGTCGTGCCGGACGCGTTCGTCCTGGTCGCCGAATGCGAACGGCGGCTCGACGTGGATGCCCGCCCCGTCGAACAGGTGGTTGTCGGCCCCGGGCGGCAGCACCACGGGCAGCCACGGCACCAGGTCGTAGCCGCGGCGCGCCTGGAACTGCCCTGGGAAGTCGTCGGACCAGTGGCGCTCGCACTCCAGTTCGAACGAATCGGTGAACACGCCACGCAGCGGCCCGCCGAAGTAGGGCGCCAGGCCGGTGCGGTCCCCCAGCAGGTGATCCATCGCGGCGGTGACGCGGGCGGCGTCGAAGTGGTCCAGCACGAACGCCTCGCCGTCGCAGGCCGGCAGGCTGATCTCCTCCCCGTCGGGCATCGCCCAGAAGCCGACGACGCGCCAGTCCCCCTCGGGGACGTCCCACTCCAGCGTCCCGCCCGACACGCGGTCGGTCAGCACGGTGACGGTGGCGGGGTCCAGCGTCACGGTGTCGGCCAGGTTCCAGACGTCGGGGTCGCGGTCGTCCTGCAGGACGCGGGCCGCCACGACCTGCCGCAGCTTCGCGTACCCCGGCAGGAACCGGCCCAGCGGCTCGCCGATCTGCGAGGCCAGGTCCGTGACCATGTAGAAGGGTCCCGGGTCCGGCGCGGTGAAGGCGACGATCTGCCGCCCCGGCCCCTTCAGGGGATGCTCCGAGAACAGCAGCGTCTGCTGGGACTCCTGCACGTCCACGAACGGGCCGCCCGTCGGCCAGCCCGAGCCCAGCGTCAGGTCGATCGGCAGGCCCGCCAGCCGGGCCGCGTCCAGCATGGAACGCACGTTGGCGTAGTAGGCGTCCGAGTCCACCGACCTGCGCCGCGCCAGGGCATCCGCGGGATCGGCCGGGTCCAGCGCGGCGTCGAAGGCCTGCACCTCCAGGCCGCCGAAGCCGTTCGCCACGGCCAGCGTGACCTCCCGGGACAACTCGTCCGCGGACACGTCGTTGCCGGGCCACCACCACCGGGCCCAGGGACGGGACTCGACCGGCGGCTGCAGGTACGCGGCCCACGAGAACCGGTCCACGGGCGTCGCGTCCCCGCAGGACGCCAGCGCCAGCACCAGCAGCGAGAGGGGCGACGAAAGGCGGGCCAACGACGCGGTGGATCGGGGCATCAGCAAACTCCATCCAGTCCGGGCGCGAGTATACTGGACAATCGCAAGGCGCCGCATACACTGGATTCGTTGCAACAGGGAGGTTCCCCATGAGGCGGCATGCCCTTCCGGCGGTGCTCCTGGCCGTCCTGTGCGCCTGCGAGTCGAACCCGCCGTCCGGGCGGATCGGGGACCTGCTGCCCGACCCGGGGGGCCTGCCGGACGCGCAGGACCAGGAGGAGACGGTCGCGGACGACGCGGATCGGGACGGAACGGAAGAGGCGGCCGCGGACGGGGAGGAGGCGGGGGACCCGGCCGGCGACCCGGCCGGCGACGAGGCGACCGGGGAGGACCCGTTCCCGGACCCGGCCGGGGACGCCCCGACGTCGGAGGGCACCGGCGACGCGTCGGAAGATGCCCTGGACGACGCGGAAGCGGACGCGGGGACGCCCGCCACGATCGACCCGTCGGCGCGCGGCCGGTTCCAGACGCAACTGACGCCCGGCAACGTCGCGCGCGGCGACCGCACCATCCCGGTGGTCGCCCACGGCCCGCGGAGGATCGACGGCCTGACGTCGCCGCTGGTCGTTTTCCTGCCGGGGTTCCAGGCCCCGTCCGACCTGTACCAGCAGTCGGTGGACTACCTGGCGTCGCACGGCTTCGTGGTGGTCCGTGCCGAGCCGCCGGGCGGCCTGCTGAGCATCAGCCACGTGGAGATGGCGAAGGACGTCATCGCGGTGATCGACTGGGCGGTGGACCCGCTGGGACCGCTGACCGGGCGCGTGGACGAGACCTGGATCGGGGTGGCCGGCCACAGCCTGGGGGGGAAGCTGGCGACGATGGCGGCCTACGCGGACCCTCGCGTGAAGGCGCTGTTCGCGATCGACCCGGTGAACGGCGGCGCCCCGATCCTCGGGTATACCGGCGCCCTGCCCGACATCGTGCCGGACCAGGTGGCCCCGTTGGCGATCCCGATGGGGTTCCCGGGCGAGACCTGGAGCGCGGACCACGTGGCGCTGGGCCAGTCCTGCGCCCCGGCGGACCAGAACTACACGACCTTCTACGACGCCGCGACGTCGGCGCCCTGGAAGGCGAAGTGGGAGTTCCCCGGGGCCGATCACATGGACTTCGTGGACGACCTGACGGCCTGCGGAAGCCTGTGCGACGTTTGCCCGGACGGCACCGGGAGACCGATGGACCAGGTGACCGCGATGCGAACGCTGATGGCGGCCTTCTTCCTGCGGCACCACGACGGTCTGGCCGGGATGGAGGACTGGCTGTTCGGCGCGAAGACCCCCGACGAGGCGATCCCGACCCACGCCCCGTGATCGACCGACCATTCCCGATTTCCGGGTTCCGGCCGCCGATGCGCCTTGACGCGCCCCGCCCGATTGGACAGGATTCGGGGGCCCTTCCCGGGCCGGATTCACCAGGAGACGACATGAGAAACCTGCGCTTCGTTCCCGTGGCGGCCACGACGGCCGCCCTCCTGCTGGCGCTCGCGGCAACCGCCTGCGATTCGTCCGATCCCTCCCCGTCGGACACGGCCTCCGACCCCGCGACCGAGGTCGCGGACGTGCCGGTGGCCGACGAGGGGGTCGGCACGGAGGACACGACCTCGCCCGACCTGCCGGCGGACGACACGGCCGGGGAGGCCTCGCCCGAGGATGCAGCCGAGGTGGGCGAACTGCCGGGCGACGACGCGACGGACGTGCCGGTCGAGGTGCACGTTCCCGCGTGCGTCGGGACCCCGGGCCAGCCGGCCTGGCCGAAGGATTCCGACGCGACCTTCCTGCGCGGACCCTACGTGCAGGACGTGCGCGACGACCACGCATTCATCGTGTTCCGGCCCGCGACCCCGATGGCCGACCCGGGATGCGTGACGTGGGAGGTGGAGGGCGTGGCGGCCGCGGTTGCACCGAAGGCCTGCGTCGATGCCGACGCATACGGCCAGTATGCGGTGCGCATCGACGGGCTGCCCCCGGACACCGCGGTCACCTATTCCGTGTCGGTCGGCACGACGATGGCGGCCGGGCCGTTGACGTTCCGGTCCGCTCCCCCGCTGGATCGCCCCCAGCGGCTCATGGTGGTCGCGGACATCCACTCGAATCCCGATCGGACGGCGAACGTCCTGTCGAAGATCGTGGACCGGGCCCTGGCGGCGGGTGTCGACTACGCCGTGACCGTGGGGGACCACGTCGACCAGCCGGAGGAGACGCAGTTCAACGACCTGTTCGCCGGCCTGCGCGCAATGCTGCACCGGGTCCCGGTCTTCGCGACGATCGGGAACCACGAGGCCCGCAGCCCCAACTACTTCGAGGCGTTCGTGCTGCCGGAGGCGGACCCGCCGGACGCGCTGTCGGGCGAACTGTACTACTCGATGCGCCGCGGCAACACCTGGATCGGCGTGCTGGAGTTGATCGACTGGCAGGTGGCCTGGTACGCGGGCGGGGAGCCGTTCGGGCAGGTGGAATGGCTGGCCAGGGAACTGGACTCCGAAGCCGCCCGCAGCGCCCGCTGGCGCCTGCTGTTCATCCACGAACCGCCGTGGTGCGTCGGCTGGGGCCACTGCGACGAACCACAGTACCACGGGGAGGAGGCCCTGCGCGACCTGCTGGTGCCGATGGCCCGGGACAAGGGCGTGTCCGTGATCTTCAGCGGCCACATGCACGGGTACGAGCGCGGCGCGATGGAAGGCGTGCAACTGGTCGTCGCGGGCGGAGGCGGAGGCGGCCTGGACCACGCCTGCTCGATCCCCGAGGGCCTGCCGGACCCGTGGGAATCGGACTACGTCCACCACAGCCTGGTGGTCGAGACGGGCTGCGACGCGCTGACGTTGGTCGCCACCGACATCGACGGCAACGAGATCGACGGCTTCACGCTCCCGTACGCGGGTCTCTGACCGGGACCAGCCGCACCGGTTCGTCGTAGAACGCCGCCCCCTCGCCCTCGTCCGTCTGCCTCGCCTGCACCAGCCGGTTCGCGCACTGCCCGTCCGACCGCCAGCCGCCCTTCGGCAGCAGGACCACGTCCCGCCGCTGGCCGGCGTCGTGGCGCACGCGCACCTCCATCTCCCCGATGCGGGACTGCAGCCGGGCGATCGCGCCGTCCGGGATGCCGGGCGAGGCATCCGGGTGCACGGTGGCCTCGGCCGGACCTTCCGGCGGAACCGACCACTGCGAGCACTGCCGGGAAGGGGTGGACAGGGCCATCAGCACCAGCGGCCAGTCCGGGTCGGTCCGGGGCGTCGTCCCCGGCACTGCCTGCACCAGCCGGGCCCTGCCGGACGGCGTCGGGAAGCGCCGTCCCTCGAACACCACCCCCGGCGCGAACGGGTTGCGCACCGCGCCGCCCTCCAGCGCCTCCAGCGTCACGCCGGCGTCCCGCAGCCGCTGCCCGACGAGGCGCCGCTTCCAGTCCCGGTGCGTTCCCGCCAGCGCCTCCCCCAGTCCCAGCCGCGCCGCCAGGCCCTGCGCGATCTCCAGGTCGCTGCGGGCCTGTCCCCGGGGCGGCACCACCGGCAGCGACGCGGACAGGTAGGGATGGCCATACGCGCCCAGCAGGTCGTCCGACTCCAGCAGCGTCCGCGTCGGCAGCACCACGTGCGCGCAGCGGGCCGTGTCCGTCAGGAACGCGTCGGCGACCACGACCAGTTCGCGCGTTCGCAGCGCCCGGGCGACCCGGTCCGAGTCCGGCAGCATCGCGACCGGGTTGCCCGCGGTGACCCACACCGCCCGGATGGACGGGTCGCGCGCCTCCAGGATCCCTGCGCCCAGCAGCGCCTCGGACAGCGTCCGCGGCGGCGGCGGCCCCTTCAGGATCGCGGTGTCGAACGCCGCCCGGCGGCGCATGTAGAAGGACACCCCCGCCCCAGGCACGCCGACGTTGCCGGTGACCAGCGCCAGCGCGTCGATCGCCCGCACGGTCGCCGCGCCGTTTCCGCGGCGGGCCAGCCCCCAGCCCAGCAGGACCGTCACCGGCCCCTCGCGTCCCAGCCGCCTCGCCAGGTCCGTCGCCGCCGCGGCCGGCACGTCCGCGTCGACGCACCACGCCTCGACGGGCCGCGACAGTGCCAGGCCCCGGAAGCCGTCGAGGCCCTCGCACCACGCCTGTGCCCCCGGGTCCGTCCACCCCCCCCGGAACAGCACGTGCGCCACCCCCATCGCCAGGGCCAGGTCGCCCCCCGGCCGCGGCTGCACGAACCGGTCCGCGGTGCCCTCGGTCCGGTGCCGGACCGGGTCGATCAGCACGATCCCCGCCCCGCGCCCCCGGGCATCGCGCACCAGCGCCAGGGCGTGGGGGCTGGACGTCGCGCAGTTCTTGCCCCACAGGATCACGTGGCGCGCGTCCTTCAGGTCCTCGGGGTCGGACGCGTCGGACACGCCGAAGTCCGCCTCCTGCGCGGCTTCGCCGGCCCCGCTGCACACGTCGCCACGCTTGGTCGTGACCGGCCCGAACCGCGCGAACAGCAGGTCCGGCACCTCGGCCAGCAGGCCCAGCGATCCGCCGCCGCGGTAGTGCAGGATCGCCGCGCCGCCCGACTGGTCCCGGATCGCGCGCAGCCGGCCCGCCACGAGGTCCAGCGCCTCGTCCCACGTCGCCTCGCGGAAGTCGTCGTCCAGCCGCTCGCGCACCCGCGGCGTCGTGACCCGGTCCTCGGCGTACTGCCGATCGTAGGCCCGGGAGGTCCGGGGGCACAGGAAGCCCCGCGTGAACGGGTGGGCGGGGTCGCCGGCCAGCGACACCACGCGCCCCTCCTTGACCGTCGCCAGGATCCCGCAGGTGTCCGGGCAGTCCCGGTTGCAGGTGGTCCGCCGGACCGTCATCGCCATGGCATTCCTCCGCGACCGCGCCAGGATACCCCAACCGTACTCTTCCATCTTGACGCGACGCGTTATACTGCCCCGGGAGGAGCCAGGAGGAGCCCCCGATGATCCCGGTCCCGATCGCCCCGTTCCCGTCGCCGCGCCCCCTCTCGGCCTGGCTGCTGTCCCGCGACGGCCTGCCCCGCGTCCGCATGCTCTCCGGGGGCGGCACTGTCGCGGTGGCGCTGCCGAACCGCTACTCCATGACGCACATTTTGCTGTCGGGGGACGCGGTGGTGGTGGTGGACTGCGGATCCAACGAGGACGTGCCGCGCGTGCTGGAAGCGCTGCGCTGGCTGGGCCGCACGCCGTCGCAGGTCCGCGCCGTCGTGGTCTCCCACTTCCACTTCGACCACGTGATGGGGATCGACGCCTTGGCACGCCGGGCGGGATGCCCGGTCGCCGTGTCGCGACGGGCCTGGCAGGCCTTCAACGGAGGCCCCCGCCTGCGCCCGCCGCCCGCCCGCTCCACGGGGGTGCTGCTGTGGGGCTGGGCGGTGCAGGGCTTCCAGCTGCTGCCGCCATCCGACCGGGCGCTGGTGCACCGCTACCTGGACCCGGCCGGGCCGAACCCGTTCGTCTCGCCGCTGCTGCCGCTGGACGACGGCCAGGAACTGCCCGGGATGCCCGGCTGGCAGGCCCTGTGGACGCCCGGGCACGCCGACGACGCCCAGGCCCTGTTCCACCGCGAGGCGGGCTTCCTGGTCACCGGCGACACGATCCGCAACTTCGGCGGCGGCGAGTGGAACCCGGTCCAGTGCGACCCGGAGGCGATGCAGCAGACCCGCCGCCGGCTGTCCGCGCTGCCGGTGCGGGCGGTCCTGGCGGGCCACGGGCCGGTCATGGAAGGAGAGCGCATACTGGCTCGGATGAAGGTGATCGACCCGTAGGGCGGGGGCCCCGGCGAGTCGAGAATGCACACCCACGAACCGGCCGTTGTCCTGATGTAGGGCGGGGCCCCCGTGCCCCGCCCAGGGCGCCCGGGAAAGCGGCCGGGGGCGAGGGTGCCAGGGAAGGCGGGGGGCAGGGCCCCCGCCCTACAGGGCCCGGACAAGGCGCGTCATGCGACCGTCTCGACGCGGATCACGTTCGTCGTCCCTCGGCGCGACAGCGGCAGGCCCGCCAGGAACACCACGCGATCGCCCGCCTTCAGGGCGCCCTTGCGCTGGCAGACGCCCAGGGTCTGCGAAACCATCGCGTCCAGCGCCTCCTCGGGCCCCTCCAGCAGGAACGGGTACACGCCCCAGTTCATCGACAACTGGTGGTACACGCGGTCGTCCTTCATGAACGCGAACACCGGCATGCGCGGGCGCAGCCGCGACAGCAGCCGCGCGGCGTGGCCCGTCTCGGTCAGCACCACGATCGCCGCGGCGTTGCACTGGTAGGCCACGGACACCGCGTTGAAGGACAGGATCGTCGGCAGGTCGCCCGCCCGGATCTCCGGCGGGATGCCCTTGTGGCAGCCGTCGTAGTCGTAGGTCGCCTCGACCTCCCGGACGATCGCGGCCATGGTCTGCACGACCTTGACCGGGAACCGGCCGATGGCGGTCTCGCCCGACAGCATCACGGCGCTGGTCGAGTCGAACACCGCGTTGGCCACGTCGCTGGCCTCGGCACGGGTCGGCATCGGGCTCTCGATCATCGACTCCAGCATCTGGGTCGCGGTGATGACCGGCCGCGCCGCCAGGTAGCCCGTGCGGATCAACTGCTTCTGGGCGATCGGGACCCGCTCGATCGCGACCTCGACGCCCAGGTCGCCGCGCGCCACCATGATGCCGTCCGCGGCGGCCACGATCGCGTCGGCGTTCGCCAGCCCGATCGCGTTCTCGATCTTGGCGATGATGCGGGTCGCGGGCGGGCGCCCCGACTCGGTGTGGCAGCGGCGGACCAGGCGCCGGACCTCCTCGATGTCGGTGACCTCGCGCACGAACGATAGCGCCAGGTACTCGACCTCGCTCTCCACCGCCAGCGTGATGTCCCGGATGTCCTTGTCGGACAGGAACGGGATCGGGTAGTCGACGTTCGGGATCGTCAGGTGCGCCTTGGGCCGCAACGACGCCGCGTTGCCCAGCCGCACGGACACCGCGCCCCGCGACCGGCCCACGACCTCGCCGGCCAGGCAGCCGTCCATCAGCAGCACGCGCTGGCCCGGCTGGCACAGCAGGTCGATGTCGGGCAGGTTCGTGTAGATCCGCCGCGGCTCCGGCGACACCAGGGCCTCGATGCCCTCGGGCGGCCGCGACTCGATCTCCAGCACGTCTCCGACCTCGACCGGCAGCGCCTGGGAATACCCGTACACGCGGACTGCCGGGCCCTTGATGTCGGCCATGATCGCGACCGGGATGTCCAACGCGGCGCGGGCGTCGCGGATCATCGCGATCAGGTCGCGCGCCTCCTTCGCCACGGTGTGCGAGAAGTTCAGACGGAACACGCACACGCCGGCGTCCAGCAGCGCGCGGATGGTGTCCGGGTTGGCCGAGGCGGGCCCCAGCGTCGCCACGATCTTCGTCCGGATGTCCAGTCGGTCCATCGTCATCCTCCCGTCTGCGACCCGGGCCCCCGGGTCCAGGCCGCGGGAAGTATCCGCATCGCGAAGCCCCGGGTCAATCGCGCGATCGGGCGGCGGGAGGGGGATCTGCCGGGGCCCCGGCCGCCCGCGGGGGCGCGGGTTCGGGGGGGCGCGTCAGACCGGCTTCTTCGCCTTCAGTGCCTTCAGCGAGGACGCGATCAGGTAGGCGGCCAGCAGCGCGATGACCACGGCGCCGGTCCACTTCATGCCGAACCACTCCGGCGTGTCGGGCACCAGCTTGATCTCGGCGGTGACCAGGATCGCCAGCACGATGCCCATCAGGGCCTCGCCCGCCACGAAGCCGGACGCCACCAGCAGGCCACGGTTCGACACGTCATCCAGTTCCTTGTCGGTGGTCGCGCCCTTGCGCCGGGCGACCAGGCTGCCGATCCACTGGATCACGCCGCCGGTGAAGATCGCGACGATGGTCGGGAACGGCAGGTACATGCCCACCGCGACCAGCATCGGCGACGTCACGCCCACCGCGATCAGGCCGATCGCGAACATCACGCCCATCAGGATCAGTTCCCAGCGCAGCGATCCGGAGATGATGCCCTGGGCCGTGACCGCCATCAGGTTCGCCTGGGGCGCAGGCAGCAGGTCGCCGCCCAGCCCGCCCGCCGTCGTCTTGTGCAGCAGGCTGATGACCGACACCAGGAAGAACGACGCCGCCACGACGCCGATCAGGCCGCCGATCTCCATGCGCCACGGGGTGCCGCCCAGGTTGTACCCGACCTTCCAGTCCTGGGCCATGTCGCCCGCGACGCCGGCCACGCAGCACACGACCGTCGCGACGCCCAGCACGGCCAGCACGCCGGTGGACATCGCCTCGGACATCGTCTTCCCGTCCTCCAGGTAGCCGCCGCCCATGCCCAGCAGGACCAGCAGGCCCGCCGCGATGAGCAGCGTGGACAGCGTCAGCCCCGAGATGGGGTTCGACGACGAGCCGATGATCGACACCAGGAAGCCCGCCACGGCCGCGAACAGGAAGGCCATGATGCCCATGACGATGGTGACGATCAGCGACACGGACAGGGAGTTGCACAGGATGACGTACAGTCCGAACATCGCCAGCGCCATCAGGCCGATGGCCGCCAGGACCAGCCGCATGTCCAGGTCCTTGTCGGTGCGCGGCACGTCCGCGTCCGCCGCGCCCACGCCGCCCATCGAGGAGAACGAGCGCTTGATGCCGGCGGCCAGGTTCTTGCGCATGCGGAACAGGGTGAAGAAGGCCGACACGATCATCGCGCCGATCGCGATCATCTTGATGTTGTCGCTGTAGATCCGCGACAGCCCCAGGAAGCCGTCGCCGCCGCCGAACAGGACGCCCCAGTTGCCGCTGCTGACCATGCCGTCCAGTTGCGACGCCATCGCCGGGTCGCGGCTGCACATCAGGTACAGCAGCACGGGCATCAGGAACATCCACCCGAACACGCCGCCGGCCAGGGTGATGGCGCCGTACTTCGGGCCGATGATGTAGCCGACCGCCAGGAACGCAGGGGACGGGTCCGGCGAGAAGACCGGGAACGCGCCGTTCGACGAGTGGTTCAGCTTGAACGCGCCGCGGTACGAGCCGCCGATGAAGGGCACGCCGTTGCCGTTCTTGAAGAACTCGACCAGGCCGGCGATGCCCATCGCGGCGAAGACCGATCCCGCGCCGGTGGCACCGCCCTGCCCCGCCTTGACGATCTCGGTGCAGGCCACGGATTCCGGGAACGGCAGGGAGGTGTCCTCCATGAACGTGCGGCGCAGCAGGATCATCAGCAGCACGCCCAGGATGCCGCCGACGGCCAGCAGCGCCGTCGCCAGGAACCACTGGGTCGAGAACACGTCCAGGTCCTTCCAGGCGCCGACGATGATGAACGCGGGCACCGTGAAGATCGCGCCGGCGGCCAGCGCCTCGCCGACCGCGCCGGTGGTTCGCGCGATGTTCTCCTCCAGGACGTTGCCCTTGAAGAGACGGAGCACCGCCATCGAGATGACCGCCGCCGGGAAGGTCGCCGCCACCGTCATGCCGGCCTTCAGGCCCAGGTAGGTGTTCGCGGCGCCCAGCACGACCGCCATCAGCGCGCCCAGCACCAGCGGCTGCCAGGTCAGTTCCTTCAGGTTCGCCTTCGGATCGACGTAGGGCTTGTACTCGTGGGCCATTCCCCCTCCTTCGCGGCCTCGGGAAAGCGTTGCGGAAGCGTACCCCGGCGCGCGACGGCGTGTCCAGCGGAAAGAACGGGGGAGCGGGGGCCGGGAACCTGCCGGAAACACTCGCGCCCGGCAGGCGCCGAGACTCGCGGCCCCGGGCCTATCCGGCCAGGTCGGCCAGCAGCGAGGGGTCCGTCACGGTGCCGCCCCGGATGCCGACGATCCGCGAGGCCACCCGCGCCGCGAAGGCCAGCGCATCACCCGGCGCCATCCCCCGCAACCGGCCCACGATCAGCCCCGTGATGAAGGCGTCCCCGGCGCCGGTCAGGTCCACGACCTTCGCGTCCCGCGCCGGCGCCCTCACCTCGACGCCATCGATCGTCCCGAACGCCCCGTCGGCACCGTCCGTCACCACCACGTCCGCGCTGGCACCCTGCAGGCGCTCCGGCGCCTGCTCGGCGGGGCCGCCCGTCGCCGTCTCGGCCTCGCGGCGGTTGACCACCAGCAGGTCGAACGGGCGCCCCGTCTCGCGGCCCAGCATCGACAGGTGCGGCGGCGACCAGCAGCCCGACACCGCGATCCGGGCCCCCTTCGCGCGGACCTCGGCGAAGCGCCCCGGCACGGTGTAGGCCTCCTTCACGCCGCCGGCGTGGACCCAGGGAGCCGGCGGGATCTCGGGCATTCCGGCCAGGCACCCGGCGTCGCCCGCCGACAGGAACGCGCGATCGTGGCCGTCCGAGAAGACCAGCGACAGGAACGGGTCGGGGCGCGACGGCCACGGCACCGACCGGATGCCCAGGCGCTGCATCAGGGCCTCCGCCGCCAGGTCAACCATCCCGCCGCCCGACGGGTGCACCAGGGTCACGTCCACGCCCAGCGCGGCCGCCACCGACGCGGCATTCATCTCGCCGCCGAAGCCGGTCGGGATCGCGTCGACGTAGCGTTCCTCGCCCGGCGACGGCAGCGGGTCCAGCGGCGGCAGGAAGACCTCGAAGAAGACCGGTCCGACGACGGTCAGGCGGGGACGGGGGGACATGGACACCTCCGCGACCCGGGCCGGGCATGGCCGAGGACCGCGACCGAGCGTAGCCGAGGGGCGACCGGCCGGCAAGCACGCCCGGCCAGTGGCGGCCCGGCGACGGGAAGGCTCGCGGGTGGGCCCGTACCCCGTTCCTTGTGCCGGCCGGCCGGGACTCGTACCATCGATCCCGGGGACCGTCCGGAGGCTTCGATGCGATTTCGACACGTGCTGGGGGCAGCGGGCATGGTCCTGCTGGCGTCCTGCTTCGACCCGTCTCCCCGCCTGGCGGACTTCGGGCTGGACCCCGGGACGGCGGACCCCGCCCCGGACCCGGGAAGGGACGACGCCGCGACGGCTGACGACGCCCTGGCGGAAGGCGGGCAGGACGAGGCCCCGGACGTCGCGCCCCTGGATGCCGGCGACCTGGACCTCCCGCCCGTGGACGTGCCTCCGGCGGACGGCACGGTGGACGTGCCTCCCGACCCTGCGGCCGACGCGCCGCTGGACGCCCCGGCCGACGCCCCCGCGGACCTCCCTGCCGACGTGCCGGCCGACCTGCCCGCCGACGCCCCGGCCGACGCCTGCCCGCCGATGACGTGCGACCTGTACTGCCCGAACGGGTACCGCCTGGACCCGGCCGGCTGCGAGGCCTGCGCGTGCCGCGAGTGCGCCATCGACAAGGACTGCGGCCCGGCCCTGGGGCCCTGCCTGTTCCCGACGTGCGGCGCGGACGGCATGTGCCGATGCGACTGCAAGGGCCTGCCGGCGCGCGACTACGAGTGCCCCGACGGGACGACCGTCCCCTGGTGCGCCTGCGGCCCGCTGGGCTGGGACTGCGTGGACCACCCCGAACGGCGCTGCCCCACGCTGTGCACGCCCGGCCAGGACGACCTCCTGCCCTGCGCGGACGGATCGTCGGTCGCCTGGTGCCAGTGCGCCCAGGACGCCTGCTCGCCCGAGTGCCGCAACGCCGGCACCCCCGACGAGGGCTGGTACGACTCGTGTTCCGGCGCCGCGATCGTGCTGCGCCCCTGCTCGATCTGCCACGCCGCCTGCCTGCTGATCGGCACCCGGTCGGAGGGCTGGTACGACGACTGCGCCTCCGGGGGCCGCATCGCCTGGGCCGCGTGCGGCCCCCGCCGCAAGTGCGCGGACGGCGCCGGGGCCGCCTGCGGGACGGCCGGCTGCACCGTGGCCACCGCGCCCGCTCCCTGGACCTGCCCGGACGGCACGACGGTCCCGCACTGCGCCTGCGAGGTGCCCGCCGCCGCCTGCCCGCCCCAGTGCCGGCACGTCGGCAGCGACTCGGAAGGCTGGTACGACCCGTGCACCGGCGCGCTGGTGAAGTACGCCACCTGCGGCAAGTGCACGGTCTCCTGCGACAAGATCGGGTCCAAGTCCGAGGGCTGGTACGCGTCCTGCGGCAGCACGGTCTCGCTGGTCGCCTGGGCGATGTGCGGAACCGGCACCTGGGCCTGCGCCGCCGAACCTTTCGACGCCTGCACCGGCCACCCGGCACCCTGCTTTGGCGAGGGTGCCCAGGTGGAAGGGGCCAGGTACGACCCGTGCTGCCCGGGGCTGACGGCGATCGAGGCCGCGACCTGGGACGGCAGGGAGTGCCTGTACCCGAACTGCCTGTGCCAGGCCTGCACTTACTGCGGCGACGGCCGCTGCGTCCCGCCCGAAAGCCGCTGCAACTGCCCGGAGGACTGCCTGCCCGGGACGATCCCGCTGCCCCCGGGAGGGTTGTGCCAGGTGTCGACGGACTGCGCGGAAGGGCTGGGGTGCATCCTGCCGGCCGGCGGCGCCGCGCTGCCCGGCGTCTGCACCACGATCTGCAACCCGATGTCGATGAGCCCCGTCGCGCAGTGCCCTCGGGGTTTCGACTGCGTGACGCTGCCCGAGCACCAGGCGCCCGGGTTCTGCCTGCAGGCGTGCGGCCCGGACGGGTCCTGCCCCTACCCGCTGGCCTGCGGCGCCCCCGGCGGCCTGGACGGCTTCCCCAGGACCTGCTTCGCATGGTGAACGGGACGGCCGGCCGACGCGGGCGCCCACGGCCCGCGGCCTACAACTCGCAGACCCAGGTGACGATCAGGGTGTTGCATCCGGCATCCTGCCACGTGCTGCCGTCGGGATACGCGATCTTCAGGACCTCCCAGCCCCGGACCTGCAGCCGGTCCCAGACGGCGATGCGACGAACCCACGACTCCACCCGTTCGTCGAACGGGACCGCGTGGATGTTGACGAAGAGGTCGTCGTCCTCGTGGGCGCAGTCCCGCCACCAGGCGTGGTGGCCGTCCTGCCCGCACTCGCAGGAGGACTGCGCGAAGCCCCCGGTGGTCAGCAGCACGTCGGCGACCAGCGGGGCCTGGTCGTCGTAGTACCACCGCGACCGGATGGTGCCCTCGTAGGCCGACACCGCGGGGCTCTCCAGCGTGATCGCGTACGCCGCGGATTCCAGCACGGGGTCCGGGTCGTCCGGGATCCCGTCGCTGCAACGGGGCAGGCGCGGCTCGGACGTCCCCGAGATCGGCACCTCGATCACCCGCCCTGCGGCCTGCACCCGCAGGATTCCCGAGGACTCGCCGGCCGCCTCCGGCCGGAACTCCACCGGGATGGCGATCCCCTCGCCCTGCCCCAGCGTGGCCGGCAGCGGCGTCCCGGGCGGGCCCGCCGACAGGCAGGCGTCCCCCCCGGGCGCCATGCCCGCGGACTCCACGGTCACGGCGGACTCCTCCGCGTTCCAGCAGTGGATCGTCGCCTTGCGGGACTGGCCGATCAGCGTCAGCGGGAACGCCTTCTCCTGCGGCACGCAGTGCAGGGGCTGCCCGCATTCCCCGCGGGCCACCAGCAGCACGTCGATCGGCTGGGGATCGGCGTCGAAGCCCAGCCGCAGCGTCGCGATGGACACGCACCCGCACCCTTCGGGCCCGTTCGCGCTCGGCGAGAACTCGATCTCGACCTGGCCGCCCCCCCCGCCGCGAATGTCCTGCCAGGGCTCGCCGACGATGGCGAACGTCCCGCACGCGGCCGCGCCGGGCAGGACCTCCGCCTCCCACAGTTCCGCGCTCCCGCCCCCCTGGTTTTCGACCCCGAGGATCCGGCGGGAAGCGGCGGATCCCGCCCGGACCGTCCCGAAGTCCAGCACGGGGGGCTGCACGACCAGCACCGGAGAGCCGTCGTCGCCCGCGTCGCAGCCGAGGGACAGGAAGGGAGGCAGGAGGGCCAGGAACCAGGCGCACCGGGAAACTCGGGCCTTCACAGGGTCACCCCTTCGAAGGCCAGCGCCTTGCGGAAGGCCGCCTTGTCCAGGGCGCGGTCGTAGGCCTCCTTGGGGTCGACCTCGCGACGCCGGACCAGGTCCAGGATCGAGTCGTCCATCGAGACCATCCCCAGGCGCTTGCCGGTCTTGATGGCGGTCTCGACCAGGTGCGGCTTGCCTTCCCGGATCATGTTGGGCAGGCCCATCGTCCAGAACAGCAGTTCGATCGCCGGGACCCGGCCGCCCGCCCTCCGCGGCAGCAACTGCTGGGCCAGGATCCCCTTCAGCACGCCCGCGAACATCCCGCGCACCGCGTCCTGTTCGGCGGCCGGGAACACGTTGACCATGCGGTCCACGGTGCGGGAGGCGCTGTTCGTATGCATCGTCGCCAGCACCAGGATCCCGGTTTCGGCCGCCTGGAGCGCCATCGTGATGGTCTCCAGGTCGCGCAGCTCGCCCACCAGGATCACGTCCGGGTCCTCGCGCATCGACAGCCGCAGCGCGTCGGCGAAGGTCCGGGCCGACGACCCGATCTCGCGCTGGGTGATGCGGCACGTCCCGTTGGCGTGGACGTGCTCGATGGGGTCCTCGATCGTGAGGATGTGCAGCCGCTTCATGCGGTTCAGGTGGTCGATCAAGGCCGCCAGCGTGGTGCTCTTGCCGGACCCCGTCGGGCCGGTGACCAGCACCAGGCCGTTCGGGTATTCCACCAGCCGGGACACGTGCGCCGGCAGGCCCAGGTCGGCGAACCCCAGCGTCGCGTCGGGCACGTGCCGGAACACCGCGGCCGGCCCGCGCTCCTGCTGGAACAGGTTCACCCGGAACCGGCCGATGTCGCCCGCATCGTAGGCCCAGTCCAGGTCGCCGCGTTCGCAGAAACGCGCGTACAGGTCGGGCGGCACGATCTCGGAGATCATCTGCCCGTACTCGTCCGCGGTGACGGCCTTCATCCGCAGCGGGGACAGTTCCCCGACCACGCGCAGGATGGGGGGATGCCCGGTGGCCAGGTGGAGGTCCGAAGCCCCCATCTCGACCACGATCTCCAGCAGGTCGTCGATCCGCGGCCTCGTCGGCACGTCCCTCTCCGTCACGCCCCGGGCAGCAGTGCCCGGAACGTCTCCTTGTTCACCGCCCTCGCGTACGCATCCTCCGGCGTGATCTCGCCCGCCTGCAGCAGGTCCATCAGGGCGTTGTCCATCGTGCGCATCCCGTCGGCCCGCGCGATCTGCATTTGCGCCGCCACCTGGGCCAGCTTGTTCTCCCGGATCAACGCCGAGATCGCCGGCGTGCACACCAGCAGTTCGAAGGCCCCGATGCGCCCGGGTCCGCGACGCCTCCGGACCAGCGTCTGGGCGATTACCAGCCTCAGCGCGTCGGCCAGCATCAGGCGCACCTGCTGCTGCTCGGACGCGGGGAAGGCCTCGATCAGCCGCTGCACCGCGCCCACGGCGGTCGGCGTGTGCAGCGTGGCGATGACCAGGTGCCCTGTCTCCGCCGCCTCGACCGCCATCCGCATCGTGACCAGATCGCGCATCTCGCCGACCACCATCACGTCGGGGTCCTCGCGCAGCGCCGCCCGCAGGGCCATCGGGAACGACTCGGAGTGCCGGCCGATCTCGCGCTGGTTGACCAGGGCGTGCTTGCGCTCGTGCAGGTACTCGATCGGGTCCTCCAGCGTCACGATGTGCAGCGGCTTCAACTCGTTCAGCAGGTCCACCAGGGCCGCCATCGTGGTGGTCTTGCCGCTGCCCGAACGGCCCGTCACCACCACCAGCCCCTGGTTCAGCGACGCGATCTCGCGCACGCTGGGCGGCAGGCCCAGGTCTCGCAGCCGGGGAGGCTCGCACGGGATCAGGCGCACCACCGCCGACCACCCCCGCCGCTCCAGGAACACGTTCACGCGATGGCGGCCCACGCCGGGCACCGGGTGCGAGAAGTCGCAGCCCAGGTCGCGATCGAGGTCGGCGCGCATGCGCTGGGGCACCACGGGGAGGATCAGGGCCTCGACCTCCTCGCGGGTCAGCGGCACGGCGGTCCCGTCCACCAGTTCGCCGTGGACCCGGAACGCGGGCGGCGCCCCGGGCACCAGGTGCACGTCGGACGCTCCGCGGTGGCGGGCCTCGGCCAGCAGCCGGTCGAAGGGCGTCCCGGGCGCGGCCAGGCTGGCCGCCGGGCGGAGTTCGGCCTCGTCCAGGGGAAGGCCGTGCAGCGAGGACAGGCGGCGCACCACCCCGGCCGCGCGGTCCCGGACGCGCGAGTCCGGGTCCGACTGGGCGCACCGCACCAGGTACGGCACCAGGCGCCGGTCCCCGACCGCCTGCAGCCCGCGCAGGGCCTCCAGCCGCACCTCGACGTTTCCGTCCCCCAGCAGCCGCACGACGTGGGGCAGCGTCTCGGCCGACATGCGATCCGCCAGCATCGCGACGGCCGTCCAGCGCAGATCCTCCGTCCCCAGGGCCTCGACCAGGATCGGGATCGACTGGGGCGCGGCGACCCCCGCGATGGCCTGCAGCGACAGCACCGCGGTCCATCGGTCCGGCCCGTCCAGCAGCGCCTTCAGCGCCGGCACCAGCGCCGGCATCGCCAGGCCGCGGGCCAGGTCCACCACCATCCGGAGGTCCGCGCCGGACAGCCGGGCCAGCCGGCGCTCGATGGCCGGGGCCAGGCGGTCCGCGACGTCGTGCAGCGTCCGGTGCAGGCGCTCGCGGGCGGAGGCCAGCAGGTTCCGCTGGGTGCGCAGCAGGGACAGCAGCGGGTCCTGGGCGGAAGGGGCTTCGGGGGCGGCGTCGAAGGCGGCGACGGATGCCATCAGCACGTCCAGCGCCCGTCGCCGCTGGGCGTCCCCGCCGTCCAGCAGGGCCTGGACCAGGGCGGCCGGCCGGATCCCGCTGCCGCTGGGCCTGCGATCGCCGGGACCCGGTTCCATCCTCGCCTCCAGGGCACGTTCCCAGGAAGGCTCCCCTTCCGGGAGCGGACCCTGATTATACGCGCGCCGCGGCCCTTCAAACCCGGTACAATCCACCGGTCACCATCCGGGGGACGGATATGCGGCGGGTATTGCTTGTGTTTGCGGGGGTCGCGGGACTGCTGCTGGAGCCGGGGTGCGAGTCCTCCTCGCCCGGGTTGACCGGCCTGGACGCACCCTCCATCCCGGACACCATCGGGCAGGAGGACGGGCAGGCGGACGCGGACTCCTCGCGACCCGACACCCCGGCCGGCGACGAGACGGTTGCGGACCCCTCCACGAAGGATCCGGGCCCCGCGGACGCCGTCCCGGACACCCTGGCGGACGCGGCCACCGACCGGGGCCCCGACGTCGTCCAGATGACGCTGCCCTACCCCCTGTGCCAGCCGTGCCGCAGCGACCTCGACTGCCAGACCCAGGAGATCCAGGCGCCCTGCCTGGAGGAGGGCCCGGATGCCCGCACCTGCGGCTATCCCTGCCAGGCGGACACCGCTTGCCCGGACGGCTTCGACTGCATGCGGGACGACGTCCACGGCCGCCAGTGCCGTCCCTCGGGCGGCGCGGCCTGCCCCTGCCTGGCCGCCTTCGTGAACGCGGGCTTCCAGACCGTGTGCTACCGGCAGAACGACCTCGGGCGCTGCGAGGGCCTGCGCACCTGCGACCAGCCTTGCCCGGCGCACGACCCCGCGCCGGAGACCTGCAACGGCGTGGACGACAACTGCGACGGCGGGACCGACGAGGGCCTGGGCACCGTCACCTGCGGCAAGGGCGCCTGCCAGGCCGAAGTGCCCGCATGCGCGGACGGCCAGCCCCAGGCCTGCGTCCCCCGGCCCTCCTCCGACGAGGTCTGCGACGGCATCGACAACGACTGCGACGGGGAGGTCGATCAGGGCCTGGGCGTCCTGACCTGCGGCACGGGCGCCTGCCAGGTGACCGTGGAGGCCTGCATCGGCGGGCGCCCGCAGCCGTGCTGGCCTGCTCCCTCGTCCCCCGAGACCTGCAACGGCATCGACGACGACTGCAACGGCGAGGCCGACGACGGCTTCGGCGAGACGACCTGCGGCACGGGCGCCTGCCAGCGGACCGTGGCGAACTGCGACAACGGCCAGCCTGGCACGTGCGTCCCCGGCGATCCCGCCCCCGCCGAGTCCTGCAACGGCATCGACGACGACTGCGACGGGCAGGTGGACCAGGGCCTGGAAACGGTCACGTGCGGCGTCGGCGCCTGCGCCCGATCGGTCCCGGACTGCGTCGACGGGGTGCCCTCCGGCATCCCGTGCCTGCCCGGCGAACCGGCCGGGGCCGAGACCTGCAACGGCATCGACGACGACTGCAACGGGCAGGTGGACGAGGGCCTCGGGCTGGGCGTCGCCTGCGACGGCCCCGACGACGACCGTTGCGCCACCGGCGCGACCGGTTGCCTCCCGGACGGCAGCGTGGGCTGCATCGAGCCCGGCACGGGCATCATCGAGAGGTGCAACGGCCTGGACGACGACTGCGACGGCACCGCGGACGAGGAGAACTGCCCCTGCCCCGTCAGCCGCTACAACGGGCACCTGTACCTGTTCTGCACGCCGACCGCGCACTGGGACGTGGCCCGCGACTCCTGCGCCACCTGGGGCTACCACCTGGTGAAGATCGAGGACGCCCCCGAGAACACCTGGGTCGTCGACACCGCGAAGGCCGCCAACGACAACGAGTGGTGGATCGGCCTGAACGACCTGTCGAACGAGGGGACCTACGTCTGGCTGGACGGAACGGCGCCCTCCTACTCCACGTGGATGCGGGGCCAGCCCAACAACGGCGGCTTCCTCGGCCAGGAACAGGACTGCGTGGGCATCCTCAGCGCCTGGAACGCCGGTTATGCCTGGAACGACGGCGAATGCGACAACCAGTGGCGGTTCGTCTGCGAGTACCCGTGACGCTTCGGAGCCGGTTCGAAGGGGGCATCCCGGACGGGGTCAGAACTCCACGGCCGCGCCGGCCGACCAGGTGATCCAGCCGCGGTTGTAGCCCTTGCGGATGCCGTATCCCACCGAGCCGTTCAGCTCGATGCCCCAGGGCAGCGTGAACGCCAGGCCCAGGCTGGGCACGACGCCGTAGGGCGGGAGGGTGTCGTCCCAGTCCTCGTCGCTGTCGGGGTTCGTCGGCCAGTTGGTCAGTTCGTTGCGGACCCGGACGACCAGGAACTTCGCGGCCCGGACGTCCAGCGACGTGACGAACGACCACCCCAGCGAACGGGCGCCCTTGATCCCGATGTCGAAGTGCGTCTTCCGCAGCGCTCCGAAGCGGAAGGTCATGCCGCCGCCCGGCTCCAGGCCGAAGCGCGAGGCACCCAGCATCAGCATCGGCTCGAGCCCGAAGACGTCGCCGAACTCCCAGTAGAGCTTGACGAACGCCAGGTACGCGCCCGGATCGTGCTCCAGCCAGGGATCGGGCGACCGGACGCCCAGCCGGTCGCCGACCATCAGGAAGCCGGCCTCGACCTGGTATAACGCCGTCATCGCCGGCCGGTAGGTGAACGCCAGTTCCAGTTCGTTGAAGTTGTCCTCGGACCGCCGGTCGGCGGCGTGCGGCTTGCCGAAATCCACGTGCCGGAAGGTGGCGGCGACCCGGTTCACCCGGCCCTGGTGGTCCGCCAGGCGGTCCTGCCGACGCAGATCCCTCCCCGACTGGGCGACCCGGACCCTCTGCGGGTTCTCGGCCGATCCGAACCGGGCCCGCGACGAGCCGTCCGCCTCGATCGACTCGATCCAGTACGACAGGCCCGGGACCTTCACGTCGGCGGCGGGAATGCGGGCCTCCATCGTGCCCCGGACGCGCTGGAAAACCGCCGTGCTCCAGGCCTGGGCGCCGTGCGCCCGCCAGTGGACGACCAGCTTCCTGCCGTTCCAGGTGCCGGTCCACTGGGCGGAGATCGCCAGCCCCCGCCGGTCCTCGCGGGTCTCGGCCACGGGCCAGTGGAACAGCACGGCGCCCCCGCTCTCCCCGGCCACGGCCGGGGCCGCGACGGCCGGAACCGCCACGTCCTCCGGGGGCTGGGGCGCCTCGTCCTCCGTCGCCTCCGGGGTCCCTTCCTCGACGGGCTCGGCCGCCTCGGGCCGGGGTGCCGACGAGGGCCGCGGCTCCTTCGCAGCCGCCTGCGCCGCCGCCAGCGCGATTCCCAGGGCCATCGCCGTCCCGATCGTCACGATGCGCATGGCGTACCTCCTACCACCAGAACGAGAGGCCGAGACCCCCGCCCACGCCCGCGTGTTCCGTCGACCGGACGTTCACGCCGACCTTCGCGTCGATGGACATCCATTCGACCCCGTGCCAGCCCAGCAGCAGCATCGCCTGCCCGGCCCAGTCCTCGTGGACCGGGAACGACGACGCGCCGACCTGCACGCCGGCCCGGAAGCCCTTCGGCGCATGGACGTTGGCGAACACCGCCATCTCGGCCCCGACCGGAACCAGGAAGCCGCCCTTCACGCCGATGCCGAACCGGTCCTCGGGCCCGAACTCCAGCGCCATGGACGCGCCGCCGATCACCTCGCCCCGCTGGTAGTTCGGGCGATCGTCCCAGGGGTTGCCGACGGAGTAGTCGCCGACGGCGCCCAGCATCACGCGGGGGGTCCAGCGGGCGTACCGGCCGAACCGGAAGACCGGCTCGAGCCAGGCATAGCCCACCGCCCGGTGCGACAGGTACATGTCCGCCTCGACGTCCTCGCGGCGGCCGCCGATGCCCTCCAGGGCCCCGAAGCCGGCCCGGATCGCGCGGACCGCGCCCCGCTGGAAGCGGTACTCGACCCCCGCCTCCGCCCGCCAGAACGCGTCGGTGTTGCGGTTCTCGAGGTAGAACTCCTGCCACTCGAAACTGCCGAAGATGCCGGCCCGGGGGCCCGACGCCTTCACCTTCGCGCCGTCGACCGTGACCTTCCAGGGATTCCGCGGCCCGGCGAACACCATCACCTTGCGTCCGTTCGGGTCCAGGCCGCGCACGAAGTAGTAGACGGGCCCGTCCTTCATCTGGTCGGGCGACAGCGTGGCCGTCCAGCCGGCATCCCCGGTCCGCTCCATCGCGACCTCGGTCCAGTCCCGGGTGGCGCCGACGCGGTACAGCAGCGTGGCACCGGTCAGCGGGGGTTCCGAGACCACCACCAGGCTGACCTGCATCGGAGTGCCCGCCGGGAGGTGCGAGACGGGGTCGTGCCCGACGCGCGGAAGCAAAGGCATGTGGTTCAGCGGCTTGCGCGCCGGGCGGGCCTTCGGGGTCGCCGGCGCCGCGGCGGGAGCGGGCTGCGCGGACGGCTCGGCAAGCGGCCTGGCGACGGTCCTCGACCGGGCCGCGGGGGCCGGCGGGGGCGCGGCCGCGGGTTCCTCCTTCGCAGGCGCGGGTTCCGCCCACCCGGTGGGCTCGGCCACGACGAGGTCGCCCGCGCGGACCGACCCGGGCTGGAACTTCCGGAGGCTGATCCGGCAGGTCTCCTCGGCCACGCGGACCACGCGGGCCTCGCCCAGGCCGACCCGCTTGCCCTTCAGGACCTGCCAGACCGTGACGCGGTCCCCCCGCTCGACCCCGTCGATCGAGCCGAAATCGACGATGGCGTAGTCGCCCTCGATGCGCTCGACGGTGCCCTCCAGGGCGGCCTCGTGGGTCGCGCGGGGCCGGGCCTCCTCGCCAAGACCGGTCGCCGGGACCGCCACGACCCCGAGAATCAAGGCGATTGCGGCGCCCCCGACCTTGACAACGATGGGCCTAGTCGTCATATGTCACCTCTGGAAACGGCCTGTACGGCACTGCCGTGGCAGTCTACTGCAACGAACGTGCCTGCTTCTCGCCGTTGATGATGCCGGTTTCGGAAGGCGGCTTCAAGCCGACTTTCGCGTCCGCCCCGGGGGGCGGGAGCGGCCGCTCGGTGGACGGTGCTCCCTCCAGGGGATGGATGAAACACCCGCCGACGTGCGGGCCGGAGGAAGGGCGGATGCCCTGGGACTATTCCAGCAAGGTCATGCAACTGTTCCGCGACGCCATCGCGGGCAAGGCCGGGACCCACTTCGGCAGCGTCCCGGAGCCCGACGGCGAGGGGCGCCACGGTTCCCTGCAGTGCGGCGACGCCATGGAGTTCACGTTCCGCGTCGAGCGATCCCCCGGGAACCCCCGGGAGGACCGGATCGTCCAGGCGCGGTACCAGACGTTCGGCTGCACGTCCGCCATCGCCTCGTCCGAGGCCCTGTGCCGGATGCTGGAGGAGCGGAAGGTCACTCCCATCCAGGCCCTTTCCATCCGGAACGCGGACATCGTGGACTACCTGGACGGCCTGCCCCCCCAGAAGCTCCACTGCAGCGTGATGGGTGCCGAGGCGCTGCAGGCCGCGGTCGTGGACTGGGCGCGCCGGCGCGAGGTGCCTCTGGCGGACCTGGGCATCGACCCGGCCCAGCTGGAGGAGGACGAGGGCCGCGTGGTCTGCAAGTGCTTCAACCTGACCGAGCCCTACGTGCGCAGGAAGGTCAAGGAACTGAACCTGCGGACCATCGAGGAGATCACGGCGGCCATCAAGGCCGGCGGGGCCTGCACCTCCTGCCACCACGAGCCGGGCGGCCTGCAGGACATCCTGAACGACGCCTGGGGGGTCCAGCCCCAGCCGGTCGCCATCCCGTCGGTGCCGCTTCCCGAGCCGGCCCAGGCCCCCGTCGCCGCCAGCCCCCGCACCGCACGCACCCCCTACCAGATGGCCAAGGAGGTTGAGCGCGTGGTCGAGAAGGTCATCCGGCCCCGGCTGGTGCCGGAGGGGGGCGACATCGAGATCATCGAGATCCGCGACAAGAAGGTCTTCTGCCGGCTGCTGGGCGTGTGTGCGGGATGCGTCGGGGCCCACCAGACGCTGAACCTCGTGGTCGAGGACGCCCTGCGCCAGCAGGTCGACCCGGAGATCGAGGTCATCCCGGTGGCGGGGTAAAACATGAGCGAACCGATCTACCTGGACAACAACGCGACGACGCGCATCGCCCCCGAGGTGCTGGACGCGATGCTGCCGTTCCTGAAGAACCAGTACTACAACCCCTCGTCCACCTACCCGGCCGCTGCCGGCCCGCGCGACGCCATCGAGCGGGCCCGCGAATCGGTGGCCCGCCTGGTGGGCGCCGGCGCGCGTTCCGAGATCCTGTTCACCGGCGGCGCGACCGAGGGCAACAACGCCTGCCTGTGGGGGACGCTGCGGGCGAACCCCGACCGCAGGCACGTCGTGACCACGGCAGTGGAACACCCCGCCGTGCTGGAGGTCGCGAGGGACCTGCAGCGCTACGGGTACCGCGTCACGATCCTGCCGGTGGACAAGGCGGGCCGGCTGGACGCCGCGGACCTGCTGAAGGCGCTGGCCCCCGACACCGCCATCGTGTCGATCATGCACGCCAACAACGAGACCGGCGTGCTGTTCCCGGTGGGAGAACTGGCCCGCCTGGTCAAGCGGGTGGACCCGAAGATCGTCTTCCACACCGATGCGACCCAGACGGTCGGCAAGATCCCGCTGTCGCTGGCGCGGGACCTGTCGGCGGTGGACCTGCTGACGATGTCCGGCCACAAGTTGCACGGGCCCAAGGGCGTCGGGGCGATGTTCGTGCGCCGCGGCACGCGCTGGCGGCCGTTCCTGATCGGCGGTCACCAGGAGCGCGGGCGGCGGGCCGGCACCGAGAACGTCGCCGGCATCGTGGGCCTGGGCCGCGCGTGCGAACTGGCGATCGAATCGCGCCACGAGGAGGAGCGCCTGCTGCAGTTGCGCCAGTGGCTGGAGCAGTCGATCCAGGCGAAGGTGCCGCACGTGTACGTCAACGGCGAGGGCGCCGAGCGGCTGCCCAACACCAGCAACTTCGCGTTCGAGTTCGTCGAGGGCGAGGGCATCCTGATGGCGCTGGTCGACGCCGGCATCATGGCGTCGTCCGGGTCGGCCTGCACGTCCGGCTCGCTGGACCCGTCCCACGTCCTGAAGGCGATGGACGTCCCGTTCACGGCCGCGCACGGCAGCCTGCGCATCAGCATGAGCCGCTACACGACCGGGGCGGAGATCGACCACCTGATCCAGGTGCTGCCCGGCGTCATCGCCAGCCTTCGCCGCATCTCCCCGTACTGGGACCACGAAAAGGACGCCCCGCGCGAGAACGTGGACGTGTTCATCCAGGAGAAGTTCCGCTAGCCTTCCGGATCCATTACAATAAATGTGTCGGAAACGCGGGGGTCGCCATGGCGCGTCGAACCGGCCCGGGACGCGGTGCGTTCTTCTTCGCGGTGGCCCTCCTGGCCGTCTCGACCACGGGCGGCACCGGCGGCACCTGCATCGACGACCTGGGCAACAACCCGCAGATCCAGCCGTGCAGCACGGCGGCCGACTGCGAGGGACGGGTGCACGCGGCCTGCGCGGGCGACTGGGCCTGCACGGAAGGGGCGTGCACCTGGCAGTGCACGGACGAATCCCCGCCGGCATGCCACGCCGCGGCGGACTGCGAAGGCGGCACCCACGACGCCTGCGTGGGCCAGTGGGCCTGCGCGGGGGGGAAGTGCCTGTGGCTGTGCGACGCGGACCTGTCGCCGGAGTGCCAGTCCCCCGCGGACTGCGAGGGCAGGCCGCACATCGAGTGCGACGGGGAGTGGACCTGCACGAACCTCGGCGAGTGCGCGTGGACGTGCATCGGCGCGCCCGCGGAGTGCATCGTGTCGGGCTGCTCGGGCGAGGTCTGCGCCGAGACCTCCATGGTCACCATCTGCCTGTGGCTGGACTGGTATGCGTGCCTGAGGCTGACGACCTGCGGGCGGCTGTCCGACGGGTCCTGCGGCTGGCTGCCGAACGAGGCCTTCCTGGCCTGCATGGGGGGAGGGAAGACCTGCGCCACGAACGCGGACTGCGGCGAGGGCCAGGCGTGCGTGGACGGCGCCTGCGTCGCCGCGCCGTCGTGCCCGGTGGTGCAGCCGGGCACCCACGGGACGTGCGAGATGGTCCTGGGGATCGTCTTCGACGGGACCCGCTGCACCTACGAGAGCGGCTGCTCGTGCAAGCCGGACTGCGACGCGTTCTTCCCGGACCTGGCGACCTGCGAGGCGGCGTGCCTGGACAAGCGGTGAGGCGCGCGCAGCCCCGACCCCTGCCCGGCGCCCCCGTGCCGCGGCGTGATGCCCCCGGCTATCCCAGGCGGCGCTTGACGATCGCGTGGACCAGTTTCTCGGCGTAGTCGACCGAGTACAGGACCTTGTCGATCTCCAGGTTCTCCGGCGTGTCCTCCGGCAGGTGGTAGTGCCGCGGCGCGCCGATCTCCGGGTCCACGCAGACCAGGCAGACGCCCTCCCAGCCGCGCGCCAGGAACGCCGAGATGTCGGACCCGCCCACGACGATCTCGAAGGGGGTCACCTCGGCGAACCGGGGCTCGGAGGCGCTGACCTCGTTGCAGGTGTCCTCCAGCCAGGCCGGGATGCGCCGGGCGACCACCTCGCCCTCCACGGCCGCGAACCGCAGGTCCCCGTTGGCCAGGCCGTCCAGCCCCAGCACCACCGTGCGCGTCTTGTCCCACTCGCCGTCGAAGTCCCGGGCGATGGCGTCCCCGCCGCCCAGGCTGGCCTCCTCGCAGCCGGTGGCCGCGAAGACCAGTTCGACCTCGGGACGCTTCCAGGCCGCCAGGCGCCGGGCCAGCAGCGGCAGCGCCGAGACGCCCGACAGGTCGTCGTTGGCGCCGGGGACGATCTGGTCGCGCAGCACCACGTCCGTGTGGATGGCCGTCAGCAACGCGGACGGCAGCGTCAGCAGCCACTCCAGCGGCCGCAGGGGCAGGGCCAGCGGACCGACGAACATCCTCACCAGGTCGATCGCCGCCAGGGCCACCTGCGTGCGGACCGCAAGTTCCACGCCCCGGTGCACCGACTTCAGCCCCAGCGGCGCGTCGCGGCCGACGGCCTTGATGGTGCTTTCCCGGAAGAAGAAGCCCGTGAAGGCGGCGTCCACGTGCGCGCAGATCACGATGCGCAGGGCGGGCGCCGGCGTCTCGGCGGGGAGGATGCCCAGGATGTTCCGGGAAGGCTTGAAGCCCAGCAGGCGCCGGCCCAGGTAGGCCTTCCGGGTGGACTCCAGGTAGTAGGACACCGCGGGCAGCAGGTGCAGCGGCAAGGCCACGGCCGGCGCGATCCCCGAGATCGTGGTGCCCAGGATCGGGGGGATCGCGTGCAGCAGGCTGTTCTTGTACAGGTGGTCGCTGAACTCGAAGGTGTGCTCGCGGATCGCCAGACCCAGCTTCTCGAACTCGATGCGCATCATCTCCGAGGCGCGGCGCTCGTCGTCGCTGCACGGCTGGCGGCGCGGGCACTCGGCGACGATCCGGGTGACCAGGTCGCGCACGTACGCGAACTCCTCGGCGTGCGACAGCCGGGCCGGGCCGGTCGCGGGCGCGGGCTTGGGCGCGGGCTTGGCGACCGGCTTCACGGTAGGCTTCGCGCGGGTCTGCGCGGTCCGGGCCCGGGGCTTCCGTTCGGTGGTGTCGGCCATGGGTGCCTCCTTCGACTTTGCCGATCATGCGTCGGCCGCGGTTCGGGCGCAATGCCCGGATGCCGTCCAGGATCCACCGCCTGGGAGGGAAGGACGGTCCCGCGAAGGTCGCCCATCCGGGAAGGGGGTCCGGCGGGGAGGCCGCCTCCGCTCCGGGGCCCCCCCCGCCCCTTCCCGAGTGGAGCGGGACCTTCGCCTCCGCCGGAGCTGCCGCGACCGCGACGGGCTCTGTCACGGAGGTTGGTGATGGTCGCCACCGCCGCCCGCGCGGGTCGCTGTTTCACGCTCCGGCTCCGGGTCAGGCCCTCGCTCCACTTCGGGCGGGGACGCCAGGTCGCTCCGGCGGCCTCCCCGCCGGCCCCCCGCGTTGCCTGGGTGGCGGTTGGGGACGGTTCCTCGGGTGGTGGTCGAGCGCCGGCCGGGCCGGTCTGCATGCGTTTCGCCTGGGCCTTCCCGGGTCCCGCTACCGGGTCTTGCCGCTCCACTGCGGTGACGGTTAGGGATGGTTCTTCGGGGTGTCGGGTTGCACGGTCGGGTGGCAGACCACGCGGGGACGGTTGTCGCATCGGCTCGTCGAAGGGAGGGCCGAAGAATGCTTGGGGGATGGTTGAGGGGAAGGTTGCGGGTTGTTGGTGGGAAATCCGGGCGGGCGTTCATGCGGCGACGGGCGTCGGGCCCGGGAACTTCGCGGTAGAGGTTTCCGTCGCCTGCGTCGTCAACTTCTGTGCGGGGGCCTCGGACGCCTCGGTGCCGGGCTCCTTCGGGACGTGGTCCTGGGCGCTACCGTTCCCGCCCGGTCCCGACAGGTCCGGGAAGACCTCGTCCACGGCCTTCGGGTCGCGCAGCCGGGACAGCGCCGTCCCGCGCGCCACCTTGAATTCCAGGACCACCGCCTGGCGGGCATCCTGCTTGGCGACCGTCTTCCCCATCCGGGCCAGCCTCGCCGTGCGGCACGCGACCCGCGCGGCCTCCACCGCCGCCGCAGCGTCCCCGACCGCCTTGCCGCACGCCTCCAGGCCCGGCATCCCCGCCAGCACCGTCGCCAGCGCCTGCGCCTTCCGGGTCCGCTCGTCCCGGCGTCCCGCCGTGAGGTCCGCCAGCCCCCTCGGGAACGCCTTCCGGTAGAGGTGCTCGGACGCCCCGGCCGGTACAAGGTGATCGCCGACCACCTGCACGTGAAGGAGGTCACGGTCGGCAAGGGCGTCAAGCAGCGGCGGTACGTGGTCTGCTTCAACCCGGCTGAGGCGGAGCGCCAGGCGAGGCACCGGGAGCAGGTACTGGCCGAGATCGACCAGGAACTGGCGTCGCACAAGGACGACAGCGTCACTTCGAAGTGGGCGATCGACCTGCTGGCATCGAAGCGGTGGGGCCGGTATCTGAAGGTCGGCCGTGGCGGCAAGATCGTGGTGTCCCAGGACGCGATCCGCAAGGCCGAGCGGATGGACGGCAAGTGGGTCCTGGTCACGAACGACGACACGCTGTCCGTCGAGGACGCCGCGACCGGCTACAAGAACCTGCTGGTCATCGAGCGCTGCTTCCGGACGCTCAAGTCGGCCCAGATCAAGATGGGCCCGATGTACCACTGGCTCCCGCGCCGCATCGAAGCGCATGTGAAGATCTGCACGCTGGCCCTGCTGCTCCAGCGGGTCGCGGAACTGGCCGTAGGCGAGCCGTGGCCCCGGATCGCGGACGCCCTCGGCCACCTCCAGGCAACCGAGTACCGGACTGATTCCCATCGATTCTTCCAGCGGAACGAGATCCACCCGCAGGTGCGCCGGATCCTCAAGAAGCTAAAGTTCCCCGAGCCTAACGAGGTGCTGGGCCTCGCGCCGCTCCCCGAAAATGCGTAGGTAAAGCGCCGATCCGAACCCCCCGTCACAAGACCACGGGATAACTGCGCGATCCGCCGATCTCGCTACCTACCCACCCGAAACCCAGGTCGGACGACCATCCGTAAGGATTCCGGGAGCGGGGTGGGGGCTGTACAACAAGATGAGGTTTGCGGCAGGCCGGTTTCGGGAGAGGCGCGGAGCGGTCCGAAGGGTTCCGGGTTGCCGCAAACCGGTGGCTGGAACGGACGGACCCCTGCCGTCGTCCGGGTCGGTCACGCCCCTTGCATGCGCAAGGTTCGCGCCTCGGCCTTCCCCGGGGGCCAACCACCGGTATTTGCAGGTCAGTTGCCAGCCGTTGTATCGCGCGAGAACGCTCCTGCGTGTGGGACAACGTCAGCGCAGCCAACATTGCACAGGACTGTATATCCTCGAACCCACGGTTCCGTCGGATTCGCCGGACCTGCCCAGGAATGTCGGCATGGGGCACAGGTTCAGACGAGGTTTTCGCCGGTGAACGCCGGTCGCCGACAGAAACCCCCAGCGTCCGCGGGGTCCGGCGGGGAGGCCGCCGGAGCGACATAGCGTCCCCGCCCGAAGTGGAGCGAGGGCCTGACCCGGAGCCGGAGCGTGAAGCCGCGACCCGCGCGGGCGGCGGTGGCGAACATCACCAACCTCCGAGACAGAGCCCGTCGCGGTCGCGGCAGCTCCGGCGGAGGCGAAGGTCCCGCTCCACTCGGGAAGGGGCGGGGGGGGAACCGGAGCGGAGGCGGCCTCCCCGCCGGACCCCTTCCCGGAGGACCGCGCCTCCCCGCCCGGACTCGCCACTCCCGACGATTCCTGGATTTCCCGGAATCCGAGGGAGAGTCACGGGTCGTCGCCACGAAGCTCCACAGCGGGAATCCGCCCGGCAGCCCCAGGATCGGGTTGACTCCGGGCGCGTCCCGTCGGACTCTTCGGCGGGAAGATCGTGGAGGGCCCCGTGCATCGTTTCGCGTTCCCGTCCCTGCTGGCGGCATTGCTGGCCGTGGCTCCCGCCGCCCGCGCGGACGTCTGGGTGGTCCCGTCCACCGCGAAAGTCCTGCCCGGCGCGACCTCGTCCGGCGTGGCGCGAGTGGACCTGGCCGCCCTCCGCAACGAGTGGGTGGGCTTCCAGGTCGTGGTCGCCGCCGCGGACCAGCCGATCGCGGGCGTCGACGCCGTCGCCACGGACCTGGCGGGCCCCGGCGGGGCGTCGATCCCCGGCACAACGGTGGACCGGTACCGCGAGTATTTCGTGGACCTGACGCAGCACCAGTCCCCGTGCGACGTGCTGATGAACACCGACTGCGCGGGGCGCCCCGAGTACCTGCGCGCGCCGGGCTGGTACCCCGACCCGCTGATCCCCTTCACCGACCCCTACGGCGCCGAGGCGAAGCCCGTCGGGGCGCCGTTCGACGTCGGCCCGGGCGGGCTGCAGGTGATCTACGCCGAACTGCAGGTACCTCGGGGCATCCCCGCAGGCTCGTATTCCGGCACCTTCACCGTCACCCGGCAGGGCGGCGACCCGGTCGAGCTGCCGGTGACGCTGGTCGTGCTGGACGCGGATCTGCCGACCGAACGCGGCGTGGTCACCGCCTTCAACTTCAGCGTCGGCGCGCTGCCCGAGCACCACGGCGGGCCGGACGGCGGCGACGCGGCGACCCGCGAGCGCATCTGGCGGAACTACGAACTGGAAGTGCACCGGCACCGCGTCGATTTCTCGCGGCCCGGCCCGCGGATCGCGTTCACGTTCGGGGAGGACGGCCACCTGGTGCCGCCCGACTACACCGCCTATGACGCGTACTGGCAGCCGCGCGTGGACGGCTCGCGGTACCCGGACGGCGCCGGCGTGACGCGCTGGGACCTGGGCATGCTGAAGCCCGGCGGCGGCAACCAGGGCTGGACCGACGCGCAGTACGCCGAGGCCGCGAAGAACCTGGCCGACCACCTGCGGGAGAAGGGCTTCCTGGACCACGTCTACCTGTACGGGACCGACGAGCCCTGGATGCCCGAGAAGATGGCCGACCGGGCGCTGGAACGGATCGCGGCCGACGTCGCGAGGCTCCGCACGGGCACGAACGCCTTCGACGGCAAGGTGATGACCACCAGTCCCTGGCTGGAGGCAATCGACGACTCCATCGGCATCTGGTGCCCTGACACCGCGATGTACGGCGACACGTTCTGGCCGGCGGGCGCGTGGGCCCCGGCGGACAAGTACGCCGAACTGCGGCAGGCCGGGCGCGAGTTGTGGTTCTACGTGTGCAACCAGAACTTCCCGGCGCTGATGGGCTATGACGTGGACAGCCCCGTGGGGCACGAACCCCGCCTGCTGAAGTGGGGCGCGTGGGCCGAGGGCGCGACGGGCTTCCTGTACTGGCGCATGACCTACTGGCAGGAACCCGACCCCTGGAACGTCCTGGCGAACGTGCCGGAGTTCGGCGCCGACCTGGCCCGAAACGGCGACGGCATCCTGCTGTACCCGGGGGACCACGACGGGACGCTGGGCACGGACCCGCCGCCGCCGTGGGCGCCGATCGACGGGCCGGTCACGTCGCTGCGCCTGAAGCAGATCCGCGACGGCCTGGAGGACTGGGAACTGTTCCGCATCGCAACCACCCTGGGAGGGGAAGGGTTCACGCGCACGCAGGTCGCGCGGGCCTACCGCCGGCTGGGGGCGCCGCTGGACGACGCGTTCGACCCGGCGAGCCGTCCCTGGACGCTGGACGACGGGGAACTGCTGGACGCCCGGCAGCAGGTCGCGCTGAAGGTCCAGTACCTGCTGCACCCGGATCGCTACGAGGACCCGGAGACGCCCACGCCGCCCGAGACCGAGGCGGACGCAGGGGCAGACGAGGCGGCCGGGGAGACCGGCCCGGAAGCCACGCCGGAGGCGGCCCCGGAGGCGACCCCGGACGCGGTGCAGCCCGAGGCCGGAGAGGTCGCGCAGGATGCCGAGGCGGCCGAACCGGTCCCCGAGGCGAAGGGCGGCGGATCCGACGGGTGCTCGGCCGGCGCGACCGGCGGCCCCGCCGGGTTCCTGGCGATGCTGCTGCCGGCCCTGGTGGCCCTGCGCCGCCGGGCCCGACGGGGATGACGCGGATGGCCGGCACCGAACCCCTGTTCCACCTGTACGCCACCTGCCCGGAGGAACTGGTCCCGGTCGTGGCTGCCGAGATCGCCGAACTGGGGGGCACCGGCATTCGCGAGGCCTACAAGGCCGTCCACTTCCAGGCGACGAAGGAGGTCTACTACGCCCTGCACCGCGGCCTGCGGACGGCAGGGAGGCTGCTGCGCGTGGTCCGTGAGGCCGCCGCCGGGTCGCCGCAGATGCTGTTCGACCAGGCGGGCCGCGTCCCGTGGCCGGACCTCTTCGCCCCCTCCCGGACGTTCGCCATCGACGCCATCGCTGCGGACGGCAGGGCCTCGCCGATCTCCCCCGCCGAGATCACCCGCCGCGTCCGGGAGGGCGTGGTCGCCTCGTTCGTCCGGCGCCGTCTGGATCCGCCACGCGTGGACCCCGACGCGCCCCGGGTCGGGATCGTCGCGTACCTGCGCAAGGGCCGCGTCACGCTGGCGCTGGACTCGTCCGGCAAGGGCCTCGACAAGCGCGGCTATCGCCTGGAGGGGCATCCCGCGCCGCTGAAGGAGACGCTGGCCGCGGCCATCCTTCGGCTGGCCGGCTACGACGGCTCGCGGCCGCTGTACGACCCCATGTGCGGCAGCGGCACCTTCGCGATCGAAGGGGCCATGATCGCCCTGCGCAAGGCGCCCCTGATCCACCGCGGCAAGGGCGAGTTCGGCATCGAGTGGCTGTCGGACTTCGACCGGGAGTTGTGGAGGCGGACCGAGGAACGCCAGCGCGCCGCGCGCCTGCCCTCGCCGACCCGACCGATCTTCGCGTCGGACATCGATCCCCTGTACGTCGAGATGGCCCGCCGGAACGCGTTGAGGGCCCGCGTCGAACGGGACATCGCCTTCTTTTCGGGCCCCTTCCAGGACCGTCCCGCGCCGGCGGAGAACGGCCTGCTGGTGGCGAACCTGCCGTACGGCACGCGCATCGGCGGAACGGACCAGGACCTGAAGACCCTGTACGTGGAGATCGGCAACACGCTGAAGCGCAACTTCCAGGGGTGGACAGCCGCCCTGCTGGTGGCCCAGGCGTCCCCGCACAGGTTCATCGGGCTGAAGCCGGACCGGAAGATCGCGCTGATGAACGGGCCCATCCCGGCGTGGCTGCTGGTCTACGAGATCCGGCCGTGGCGGCCGGCCTATTCCTCGATGTCCTCCTCGGAGTCGTAGATCTCCGGTTCCCGGGGCGCGACGCGCGAACCGTCCCGCGGGCCGGCGTAGGTCAGTTCGACCTGGATCCGCCGGGACAGGTTCCGGATCCACTGGGTGGCCTTCTTCCCCTTCAGGTGCGACCGGGCGATCGGCTCGATGCTGTAGGCGTACGAGTCGAACAGGATCTCGACCTCGAGGCTGGCCCGGCGGCCCCTCTCGAAGTAGGCGATGACGCGGTCGCCTTCCTGGGCGCGGACCGTCCAGTTGGACTTCGCCACGGCCCGGACCACCGCCTGCCTCACCTCGTCCAGGCTGAGGGCGTTGCCGAACGCGTTGGTGCGAATCGGCTCGCTGCGGACGCCGCGGACGCGCCCTCCCCCGCAGGAAAGCGAGGCTGCCAGCACGAACGAGACCACGAGGATCGACAGGAAACGGGCCATGTTTTCGCCCTCCGTTCGTTCCAACCGGCTGCATCATACCGGGACGATGCCTGGCGGACAAGCCGCGACGAAATCGCCTACCGGGCCCTCCCGGCGCGACGGCGGCGACGGACCAGGACGCCGGCCACGATCGCCACCACCGCGACCAGCCCGAGGAAGGCACCCGCCAGCGGCCCCAGGTTCCTCTTCAGGACCGAGGACGCGGACTCGACGGGAGGGTCGAACATGTCGTCCGGGTCGGGAGGCTCCAGCCCCTTGGTGATGCGGTCCAGGCGCTCGGTCAT
Organism: uncultured Myxococcales bacterium; assembly: GCA_937975765.1. Taxonomy (GTDB): domain Bacteria; phylum Myxococcota_A; class UBA9042; order DTJE01; family DTJE01; genus CAIZWN01. The sequence continues at coordinate 25,168 of CALJUR010000036.1, read as the reverse complement.
CCGCCGCACCCGCTCGTCCTTCGACGCGCTGTGCAGGGCGCCCTGGGCGGCGTTCTCCTCCATGATCCGGCGGTACGTGACCAGGTCCTCCAGGGCGCCGGCCGGGTCCTTCACGTGCCGGATCTCGGCCCGGCAATACCACGCATCCGCGTCGCGCGTCCGGGGCGCCAGGACGATGGCCTTCTCGATGGCCGCCTCGGCCTCGGCCTGCCGGCCCGTGCGGAAGTAGGACACCGACAGGTAGATCCAGACGCGCGGGCTGTCCTGGAAGGCGGGCTGCGTCTTCAGCAGGAATCCGATGGCCTTTTGGTACAGGCCCGACTTCTGTTCACGCGTCTGGCCCCAGTTGTGGGCGTAGTAGTGCAGCGTGACGCCGGCGATGAAGTTCGCCAGCGGGTCGTCCGGCGCGGCTTCGGCCCGGGCCACGGCCTCCTGCCAATCCTCGGGGCGGTTCGCGATCGGCGACACCGAGGCGACCAGCAGGCCCAGCACGGACGGGGAAGGCTGCCTGCGGGCCAGGGCCTTCAGGCGATCGAAGGCCTCCCGGGCCCTGCCGGACTTCAGCGCGGCCTCGGCGGCGTCGTACTCGGCCTGGAGGTCGGGCGAGAATTCCGGTTCGAAGGGCGCCACCGGCTGCGGCGGGGCGGACGGGGCCGCGGCGGGTCCCGCTCCCCCGGCGACCTGCCACTGCCACGAGGACTCCTCGCGGCGGACGCGATCCTCGACGGCCTTCAGCAGCGGGGCAGCGGCCCCGGAAACCCCCGGGACGATCGCGAACTGCGTCGTCAGGACCGACGGGGACGGGGCCGCGGACGGGTGCACCAGCCGCACCGAGGCGCGGGCCCCGCCGTCGCAGCCGTACTCGGCCGAGGCCGAGGTGGCATCGACCCGGATGCCGGACAGCCGGCAGCCGCCGGGCAGCACGTCGGTCCCGCCCAGCATGAGGGTCAGGAGGGCCTCGCGTCCCGCCGGGATGACCAGGCCTTCCGCGTCGCCGGCCGCTTGCGCAGGCGCGGACGCGACCCCGGCGATCACGACGGCCAGGGGCAGGACGAAGACCTCGATAGGCGCGGTCGGGCAGGGGAAACGCATGGGGGGCACCCTCCTTGCGGGCAGCCTAGGGTAGTGCGCCGACCGCGGGGCGGTCAAGGAAGGCGCGGCTCGGAAGGCGGGGCTACCGGTCCCACCGGCGGCGGGCCAGTTCCTCGCGCGCCCATTTCCGGCCCAGGCGCTGCTCGGGCTCCAGCCCCGGCACGGCGTCGTCCGGCAGTTCCGCAGCCAGGGTCAGGTCGTCCCGGCACCCGGCCTGGTCCCCGGCGGGACACCGCGCGGCCACGGCGCGCACCACCCGGTTGTCGGCGAACCGCGCCTGCACGCGCATCGCGGCCTCGGCCTCGGCCCTCGCCTCCTCGTCGTCCCCGCCCATGATGCCGGGCGCCTCGTGCAGGTACTGCGCCAGCGAGCGGTGCGGACCGCCCTGCCACGCGGTGCCGTCCAGAGCCACCGCGCGCCGCAACAGCCGCTGGAACCGCCGCGCCGCGCCGGCCTGGCGGAAGATCGACATCCCGGGAATCGTCGGGCCGAAGCAGATCGCGGTACCGTACAGCAGGCCGGCAGCCGCCCGGCCCACCCTTCCCCGCGCCTCGTCCAGCGCCGCGACGTCCGGAAGTTGCAGCGCCTCCCCGCCGGCCGCGCCGAACCGTTCCAGGCCCCGCAGCCCGTCCGCGACGCAGGCCTGGAACTCCGCCTGGCGCCAAGCCGACCCCTCGGGCAGGGCGTCCGCCTGCAGGAACCGCAGGTGGACCAGCCGGTCGAAGACGTGCAGCGTCGCGCCCGCCCCCAGCGAAGCCTCCCGGTACGCCGCGATGGCCGCGGCCAGGCCCGCCGGATCCCCCCGGCCCGCCCAGGCCACGTCCAGGTCCTGCGCGCCCGCCGGTCGCGGCGTCCCCGCCGCGATGGCCACCGCGCAAGCCCACCCGAGGATGCGGTTCCCGTCCATGCGGCGATTGTCGCAGATTCCCGGGCCGGGCCCTACCGCCAGCCCTTCTCGAACACGCGGTGGCTGTTGCCCCACAGGATGTCGTCGATCTCGCGCGGGGTGAAGTGCCTCTTCATCCGGTAGGCGATGCGGCCCAGCTCGTCCGGCTTGCAGCAGTCCGTGAACGGGTGCGTCAGCCCGTCGAAGTCCGTGCCGATCCCCAGCACCGACACGTCGCCGGTCAGGTCCCGCACGTACCGCATCTGGTCCACCAGGTCCGCGATGCCGTCGCCGCCGCTGTAGTGGCACTCCTCCGGCGACAGCAGCCACCGCTTGGACAGGATCAGCCCGATCACGCCACCCAGTTCGCGAATGCGCAGCACCTCGGCGTCCGACAGGTTGTACTCGTGCGGGAAGAAGTGCTGCAGCCCGTTGTGCGACACCACGACCGGCCGGTCGTATTCCGCGCACAGGTCGTACACCTTCCAGCGGGCATGCTCCTGCAGGTGCACCAGGTCCAGCAGGATGCCCAGCCGCATGCACTCGCGCGCGAGCTCGTCGGACAGGTGCTGCGGATCGCCCCACTCCCAGGTCGCCCGGTGCATCTCGTAGAACTGGTCGTCCCGCACGTCGATGACCCGGCCGTTCACGACCTTCGGGATGATCTCGGTGCTGTCGATCTGCGGCGCGAACTCGTTGTCGCAGAAGTGCGACAGCCCGATCATCGCGATGCCGCGCTGCTTCAACCAGGCCAGCCGCTCCTGCGTCTGCGCCCAGAATGCCTCCTTCGACTGGTCCGGCTTGCGGTACCCCAGCGCGTGCGAGCCCTCCAGGGAGTGCATCACCGCGATCTCGTCGGACGTCAACTGCTGCAGTTCCGAGAACCTCTTCACGACGCGCAGTCGCTTGCCGCGCCCGATGACCCAGCGGTTCGTGTTCCTCACCGCGTCTTCCAGGGTCTCGATCATCCCCTGCAGCGTCGTCCACGGGTCGGCCTTGCGCAGCCGGTTGTAGTACCCCGGAGCCAGCGTCCAGGCCAGCGCCCGGCCCAGTTGCTTGATGCCCTTCGCGGCGAAGCCGGGCTCGATCACGTAGTGCGCGCAGCAGAACGCCCGCACCGGGCTGTCCTTCAGGTTCGCGTACCGCGTCTGGAAGTTCAGCGGGTTCCAGAACCGCTCCTGCCCGACCGCGGCGTGGAACGTCCGCGTCAGGTAGGGCAGGTAGTACATCTTCAGCGAGGGGTGCGCGTGCAGGTCGAACAGGCGGTCCATGGGCGTCCTAGCCTCCGAATTCCTTCTTCACGATGGCGAAGCACTCGTCCGCGACCTCCAGCGTCTTCTTGATGTCCTTCGGCTGGTGGGCCCGCATGATGAACCAGTTGTGGTGCGGGTGCAGCAGCACGCCGCGCCGGGCCGCCTCGCCGGAGAACCGCTGGCTGCGCCGGAAGTTCGTCTCGTTCGCGAACGTCATGAACGGCAGCGTCGGCGGGCCGCTGATCGTGACCTCCAGGCCGTTCGCCTCGGCGCGCTCCTTCATGCCCTTCTGCAGCATCGTGCCCATCTTCATCATGTGCCCGACCGCGTCGGTCTTCGCCAGTTCGTCCAGGCACGCGATCGACGCCGCCTGCTCGACCGCGGACGTGTAGTACGTGCCCGTGAAGAAGACGCGCGACGCCGCCGGCTTGAACAGGTTGGTGCCGCAGCAGGCAGAGATCGCGTACCCGTTGGCCATCGCCTTGCAGTAGCAGGTCAGGTCGGGCTTGAAGTCGAAGTACTCGTGGCTGCCCCGGAGGTCCAGCCGGAAGCCCGCGCGCACGTCGTCCAGGATCAGCACCGCCTCGTACTTGTCGCAGATGCGCCGCAGGTCCGCCAGGAAGCCGGGCTTGGGCATATCCTGGTTCGCGAACGCCGGGTGGTGGTACGGCGCGATGATGATGCCCGCCACGTCTCCGTCGTGCTTCCTGAACAGGTCCTCGGCCGCCGAGGCGTCGTTCCACGGGAAGTCGTGGACGTGCTCGAAGTCGCTGTCGATCAGGCCGCCCAGGCCGCTGCGGGACCACGACTGGCTGCCGTGGTACTCGCCCTTCACCTTCAGGATCTTGCGGCGCTGGGTGTGTTCCCGCGCGGTCTGCACCGCGTACGCCGTCACGTCCGACCCGTTCTTGCCGAAGGCGCACCAGTCGATCAGCGGGATCATCGTGACCAGCTTCTCGGCCAGCTCCACGGCGCGGGGCGTCGGGTGGTTGAAGGCCGCGCCCAGCTTGCGCTGCGCCTCGGCCGCCGCGTCGACCACGGGGTCGTTGTAGCCCAGCACGATGGGCCCGTACCCCGCCAGGTAGTCGATGTACTCGTTGCCGTCCACGTCCCAGTAGCGGCACCCCTCGCCGCGCTCGGCGTAGTAGGGGAACGACCCGGGCACCGCGAAGGCCGGGTTCTTGTTGCCGGAGATCCCGGACGGGACCACCTTGGTCGCGCGCTGGAACAGCTCGTTGGACTTGGTGAAGTTGTAGAGCGCCATGTCCGCCTCCAGGGGGCTACTTCAGGTACAGCCCGACGCGATCGAACAGGTTGTTGAACTCGTCCGCGATGTGCAGGTTCCCGGACGCCCGGATGTCGCCGCTGCCGTTGGCCGCGAAGGTGTCCACCGTGCCCAGCAGCAGGCCCAGCGCGACGTCCAGGTCCTTGATGGTGATCGTCGTGGACGGGTCCTGCAGGTGGCCGGCCCCCGCCTCGATCCGCCCGTGCGCGATCCGCACGTGCGCCACGGGTCCGCCGGGCACCTCGTACTCCATCGTGGCGTCGTGCAGCTCGCGCGCGACGCGCAGCACCTTCGGGTCGTACTCGACCAGGTCCTGCGTGGCCGCCAGGCCCACCAGCAGCGACAGTTCGATGTGCTTCGCCCGGTAGGCCAGGTCGTCCAGCGCCCCGGCCGGCGGCTTCAGGTAGTGCGTCAGCCGGTCGGTCAGCTTCGGCAGCAGCTGCAGCGCCTTCAGGTGCCCGACGAAGTTCTTGAACGGGATGGGCGTGACCTTCCCGCCATCGAACATCTGGTTCAGCGCGCTGCACGACGGGAAGAACAGGCCCACGCACGACGGCCCGTCGCGGCGCAGCCCGATCCGGCCGTCCTCGAACGCCAGGATCACCTTCGGGCCGTCGAAGACCCGGAACTCCAGGTTCACCTTGCCCATCTGCCGGGCGATGCCGGCGGCTTCCTCGTCCAGCCGGACCAGGTGCGGCAGCGCCCCCAGCACGGCGTGCAGGTGCATCCCGGCGCGGACGCGATCCCGCACCGTCGGCGGGGTGTGCAGCCCCGCGCGCGTCAGCAACGGCGTCAGCATGGCGACCCTCCTCTGGCGGGGGACGGGGCCCCCGCCCTACACCCGGCGGGGCACGGGGGCCCCGCCCTACAAGGCATCAACCCATCGTCAAGGCATCGAGGTGCTGCATGAACAGCCCGATGTCCTTGCTGCCCTCCATCGCGCCCTCGACCTTCAGGTACCCGCACTTGACCGCCTCGACGGTCCCCACGCGCTGCGTCAGCACCTCGAAGGCCGCCGGGATGTCCCGGAAGATCATGTGGACGTAGGGGCGCCGGCGCGTGTAGGTGCCCAGGCCCGCCTTCGACTTCCCCGCCTTGACGCGCAGGTAGCAGGCCGGCCCGCCCTCGACCGTGAACTGGAACACCCGGTCGGGGCTCTTCTTCGCGTAGCCCGCCAGCACCTCGTCGCCGCCCTTGACCAGTTGCGACAGGCCCGACGCGACCATCTGCATCAGCATGCGCACCTTCAGCGCCTTGCCGTCCAGGTCCTCGGGCATCGCGGCCGGCATCAGGATCTTCAGCTTCAGCATGAACGGCAGGAACCGCAGCAGCGTCGGCACGCCCCGCAGGCCGCACACGCCGGGCAGCGCCAGCCCGCCCGCGAAGAAGGTGTTCAGGTCCGCCAGCGTCCTGAACGTCAGCGTGATGGTCGGCTGCTCGTGACGGCCGGGCTTGACCTCGATGCCCTCCTCCGTCATGGCCACCCAGGCACCCTGCTGGCTGTCCTTCGCGGCGAACTGCAGAACCCCCCCGGCGCCCCGCAGCAGGTGCCGGTACGCCGGGCGTTCCGCCAGCACGACCTTGACCAGGGGCAGCGCCGATCGCAGGAACACGCGTGCCTTCAGCTCCTCGCGCGCATCCGCCATCAGATCTCGTCCTCCCAGTCCTCGTCCTGCTCGAACTCGGCCTTCAGGACCTGCGCGATGGCGTCGGTGATGCCGTCGGCGTCCAGCCCGTAGTTGTGCAGGAGGTCCTCGTAGTAGCCCACCATCGAGAAGCAGTCCTGGTAGCCCAGCTTCCTGAAGGCGCAGCCCTTGCCCGTCCGCGCGATGACGTCCGCCACCGCGTCGCCCAGGCCCCCGATCACCGTGTGGTCCTCGACCGTGATGATGCGCCGCGTGTCCAGCAGCGCCTCGCGCACGGCGTCCTCGTCCAGCGGCTTGATGGTGTGCATGTCCAGCACGCGCACCGACACGCCGTTCTGGGCGGCCCGTTCGGCCGCCTCCAGCGCCTGCAGCACGCACACGCCCGTCGCGATGATCGTCAGGTCGCGCCCCTCGCGCAGCCGGATCGCCTTGCCGATCTCGAAGTCGAAGTCCATCGACTTGTGCATCGGGGGCTCGAATCCGCGGCCGATGCGGATGTAGACCGGGCCCGGCCAGTCGATGCAGGCCGCCACCGCGCGCGCCGTCTCGTACGCGTCGGCCGGGGCGATGACCGTCATGCCCGCGAAGGACCTCATGATCGCCAGATCCTCGGTGCAGTGGTGCGTGGTGCCCGCCTGCCCGAACGACGTGCCGCTGTGGGTCGCGATGATCTTCACCGGCCGCTTCTGGTAGCACAGGTCGGTGCGCACGAACTCGGCCGCGCGCATCGACGCGAACGTCGCGAACGTGCTGACCACCGGGATCAGCCCGGCCTCGGTCATGCCCGACGCGATGGCGATCATGTTCGCCTCGGCGATGCCGACGTTGTAGAAGCGTTCCGGGATCTTCTCCTCGAACTTGCCGATCTTCGTGGACCGCGCCAGGTCGGCGGTCAGGGCCACGACGCGCTTGTCCTTCAGCCCGATCTGCGTCAGGACCTCGCCGTAGATCTCGGCCTGGGTCATGTGGTCCGCGTCCTCGATCGTCCAGGTCAGGCCGGTTGCCTTCGCCATGGGGAGCCTCCTCTCACTTGCCCGCGCGGATGCACGCCAGGGCCTTGTCGCGCATGGCATCGTCCAGGCCGGCGTAGTGCCACGCGGCCTTGTCCTCCATGAAGTCCACGCCCTTGCCCTTGACCGTGCTGGCCACGATGACGGTGGGGCGCTCCTTCTCGGCGCGGGCCTCCTCGATCGCGTCCAGGATCTGGTCGAAGTCGTGGCCGTCGATCGACAGCGCCTTCCAGCCGAAGGCCTCGAACTTCTTGTCCAGCGGCTCCAGCCGCATCAGCGTCTCGGTCGGGCCGTCCAGCGAGAACTTGTTCCGGTCGATGATCGCGGTCAGGTTCGACACCTTGAAGTTGGACGCCGCCATCGCGGCCTCCCAGACCGAGCCTTCCGCGCACTCGCCGTCGGACAGCACGACGTAGGTGTGCCACGCCTTGCCGACCTGCCGCGCGCCCAGCGCCGCGCCGACGCCCAGCGCCAGGCCGTGGCCCAGCGAGCCGGTCGAGAAGTCCACGCCCGGGACCTTCAGCCGGTCCAGGTGCATGCCGAACGGCGACCCGGTCTTGTTGAAGTCCATCAGCAGCTTCGGATCGAAGTACCCCAGGTCGCCCAGGATCACGGCGTGGCCGATGCCGCCGTGGCCCTTGGACAGGATGAACCGGTCGCGGTCCTCCCAGTCCGGGCGCTTCGGGTCGACGGTCATGGCCTTGTAGTACAGTGCGACCAGGATCTCGTGCTGGCTGAACGCCCCGCCGATGTGCGCGCCGCCGCACGTGTAGGTGACCTCGACGATCTTCTCGCGAAGCTGGCGGGCCTTGTCCTTCAGGCGCTTTCGTTCCTTGGCGTCGAGCATGGGTCGCTCTCCTCGTTCCATGAGGGAAAGGGTTCCTGGGTTCAGGTGTCGGTTGTACCGCCGCGACGCGTCAAAGATCAAGGGGTGGGAAATCGGGGATTGACGGGGATCATCCCCGGGACGCGGTCCGGTTCCGGGAAGGGGCAAGGGGCGAAACGGGCCCGTGCGGGCCTAGCGGGCGGGGAGGTCCCAGGGGGCGCCGTCCTGGTGGATCGGCTTGTAGCCGCCGCCGTCGACGTCCACGAAGACCGGGTTGGTGACCGACACGGGCAGCTTGGGGCTGACAGGCGTCATCTCGTGCTCGGGCAGCAGCGAACCGGCGACCGCGACGATCCAGGCGTCGGAGTCCAGTTCCAGTTCGAAGGTCTCGTCCAGCCGAACCACGTCCGTCGTGTCCGCCAGGACGGGCTCGCGGACCCGTTCGCCGTTGACGTACACCCGCGCGAAGGACAGTTTCATCCAGTCCGGTGCCTGCACCTGCAGGTGGACCTGCACCTTGCCCCCGCTGGCGACGATCGTGTCGCCCATCCCCGCGCCGTCGACCGTGAAGCGCAGGATGGGGCCACCCACGACCAGTTGCCGGAACCCGCGGATGCGCTGGAACAGTTCGTCGGGATCGACGCTGCCCGGCCCCGCCGCCGACACCGGCACCATGTTGCGCGGGTTGCCGTAGTTGCCGTTGTAGCCGTGCTCGTCCGACCCGCCGATCGCCGCGACGTGGTAGCCGCGGTTCAGCAGGTTGAACCACGCCGGGAGGTTCTGGTCCAGCACCGTGCTGATGTCGTCGCTCTTGTTGTAGACCTCCATGGCATCGACGAGGTGCAGGTCGATGTCGTCCTGCACGTCCGCGGGGTTCGACGTGGCCGTGATGCCGTAGGTGCTGAAGGTCGCCTCGCCGCGGTACGGGTGGTTCACCGCGACCAGCCGGCAGCCCATCACGTTCCGGGACTGTTCGTAGATCTCGTTGGGAGTCAGGTTCCGGACGAACCCGCCGTCCTGGTCGTACTCCAGGAAGTCGATCGAGTAGTACTGGTCGTACTCCGGCGGGTTGCGGCACCCGTTGTTCGTCGTGTGTCCCCACATCGGCGACACCTCGCAGCCCACGAAGCTGACGACCTGGTCCTGCAGGCCCAGTTGCTCGATCGTCGGCTGGTGGGTCCCGTAGTGGTCGTGGTCGGTCGGGTTCATCACCTGGATGCCGTTCGCGAGAGCGTTGTAGACCCGGTTCTGCACCGCCACGAAGCTGTCGATGCTGTGCTCGCAGTGCTCGTGGGTGTTCACCATCACGGTGCCGGCCGTGTCGATCGCGGGCCGGACCTGGCCCTCCAGCAGCGTCTCGGAACCCGCCGTGACCGTGACGTTCCTCCGGTCGATGGTCCACACCAGGCCCCTGGCCAGCGTCGCGGTGTAGTCGCCCGCCGTCACGGGGAACCGGAAGTCGCCGTCCCGGACGGCCTCGAACCGCGCGATCCCGGCCAGCCAGGAGGCGTCCGCGCCAACCTGCAGCGTGCACGCGGCCGTCACGGGCAGGCCCTCGCCGTCCAACGACTTCACGTGCAGCCACCCGGCGGGATTCGCCGTCAGCGCCACGGTGTTGGGGCCGTCCTGCGTCACCGTAACGCCGGTGACCACGGCGTCCTCGGCGCCCGGCAGCGTCACTTCGAAGTCGTACGTGCCGGGGTCCAGGTGCAGCGTCGCGCGCCCCTCGCCGTCCGGGATCGTGCTGGAGGCGTAAGCCACGGTGGCGTCGTCGGTCCGCCGGGCGCGGATCCGCGCGTCGCCGAAGGACGACAGCGGGTCCGAAAGCGTCACAACAGCCTGCACTTCCACGCCCACCGCCTCGCCCCGCAGAGCCTCCAGCACCGGGACGACCTCGTCGACCGTCCCCTTCCCCACCGCCAGGAACTGCCGGAACGTGGCCTGCTGGTCCTGGCCCAGTTCGACGACGCCCGCCTGCAGCAGCATCAGTTCGTTGACCGCCAGCAGCATCGAGATCGACTCGCCGCCCGGCACCGTGAAGCCGTAGGACACGTCGCCCGCCTGGGCCGCCATCCAGCGCACGTCGCCGCGGGCGGACAGGCAGTCCTGGTCGGGCCCGCAGTGGTCGTGGAACTTGTCCAGGCGCTTGCCGAACTGCAGGATCTGGCCGACGTTGATCGGCTCGCTCCAGCCGCCCGCGTTCTTCACCGTCGTCGCGATCTCGACGTGGTGCGCGTCCGGGCCCAGGATGTAGTCTGTCGTCACCTCCAGGTACATCGGGGTCGTCGGCAGCAGCGAGTCGATGATCGTCATGCCGCCGTCGGTGCCGGTGAACCGCACGACCGCGGTGCCGGACCAGGTCCCGTCGTCGACGATCTCCATGTGCGTCGGCTTGAAGACCCGGCCGAAGCCGGTCATCGGGAAGATCTCGAAGAACTTGTCGTGGCCTTCCTCGGCCGCGGGCCGCACCACGTCGGCGTCGACCAGCGCCCCGCCGTAAGGCGAGAAGAGGCTTTTCGCCTGGTTGCGGACCACGAACCGGACGTGGGCGTTCGACAGGACGACGTCCCCGACCACGCCGGCCGCCTGCACGCCGCCGATCAACTGGTCGCCGGAGGTCGCAACGAAGGCCCTGGCGCCGTTCGGGTACGGGCCCGCCTCCTCCGGGACGTCCCCCGCCTCGACCGGCAGGTCCCCCTGGGCGTCCTCGGCCTCGGGCGCCGCTGCCTCGTCGCCGGCCGTCGCGTCCATCTCGCCGCCCGGGTCCGCCGCTTCCACGATCGTCGCGTCGTCCGGTTTCTTCGAGCCGCCGTCCGAGCAGGCCGTCGCCAGGACCAGCGCGGCCGCCGCCATCGTCGCCATCGTCGCCAGGGTTCGTCGCATGGGTCCTCCTCGCCTCACGGCGGGAGTCTACCCGATTTTTGCGACGTGCATGCCCGCGATGTACGCGAAGGTCATGGCCGGGCCGATGGTGCCGCCGCCGCCGCCGTAGCCCGCGCCGGGCCCGCCGACGCCCGAGTTGTTCCCCGACGCGTACAGGCCGGGGATCACGTTGCCGAAGGGGTCCAGCACCTGGGCGTTCGCGTTGACGCGCGCGCCGCCGCAGGTCCCCAGGTCCGCCGGGGCCACCTCGACGCCGTAGAACGGCGCCTTCTCGATCGGCGCCAGCGTCGGGCCATATCCCAGTTCGTAGGCGCTCTCGCCGCGGTGGTAGACGGGGTCGGCGCCCTCCAGCGCGTTCGCGTTGAAGGCCGCCACGGTGGCCTCCAGCCCCGCCGCGTCGATGCCCAGTTTCGCCGCCAGTCCGGCCAGGGTGTCCGCCTGCTCCAGCCCGACCGTCACGCTGGCCGGGCGGGCCTTCTTGTCGCAGACGAAGAACGCCGGCAGGTTCCGGTCCTTCAGTTCGCCCCAGTTCTCCCACCGGAAGAAGGACATCCACGCCGGGTCGTACGGGCTGGCCTCGTTCCCGAAGCGCTCGCCGTACCGGTTCACCGTGATGCAGGCCGGCATCCGGCGCTGGGCCATCGCGTTGATGTTGCCGGGGCGCCCTTCCGCGTTCGCCGCCTCGGTCTCGGCCCGGTAGACCACGCCGCCCCAGCACTCGTTCAGGTTGCGCAGGTCGGCGCCCACGGCCATCGCCATCCGCAGGCCGTCCCCCGTGTTGCCCGGGTGGCCGATCGTCAGCCCGGTCGGCCCGCGCAGGCAGTGGCGCTTGCGCTCGAAGTCCCAGTCGAAGCCGCCCGCGGCCAGCACGACGCCCTTCCTCGCCCGCACCCGCGCCGCCTTCCCCCCGATCGTGGCCTCGACGCCGACGACCTCGATCCCGTCGCCGTTCGGCCGTGCCAGCAGGCGCGTCGCGGGGGCGTCCAGCAGGATCTCGCCGCCGGCCGCGGTCACGCCGCCGGCCAGCGCATCCACCAGCACCGGCCCCTGCGCGAAGGCATCCCCCTCGATCGGCCCGATGCTGCGCCCGGAAAAGCGCGCCCCGGGCCACTCGGTGTGGTAGTCGCCCAGCAGCGGCGCCACCTGCCAGTCCAGCGTGGTGCGGGCCGCGACGAACTCCACCATCTCGGGCCCGCGGTCCACGAACGCCTCGATCAGCGCGTCCTCGGCCTGGTCCCGCGCGACCTTCTTCAGGTACGCGATCGCGTCCTCGCGGGAGTCGTCGATGCCCGCGGCCTTCATGACCGGGTTGTTCGGGATCCAGGCCACGCCGCCCGACAGCCGGGTCGATCCGCCGGTCGTCGCGCTCTTCTCCAGCACCAGCACCTTCGCGCCCGACACGGCCGCCGCCAGCGCGGCCACCAGCCCCGTCCCGGAACCGATCACCACGACGTCGACCTCGCGGTCGAACGTCTCCTGGACGACCTCGCCGGCCCCGTTGTCCGCGGGGTCGCACGTGCCCCCCTGGTCGCAGCCCGACAGGATCCGCGTGCCCGCCGCCGCCAGCGCGCCGACGGCCGCACCCTTCAGGAACCGCCTCCTCGTCGCCCGGTCCGCACCGTTCCGGGAAGAATCCATCGCGTCCGCACCTCCCTTCCTCGCGTGCGTTCCCGCACGCCACCCCCTGCCGCCGTCCGTACCGCCAGGGACCGTCCAAAGCCCGGATTTCCCGATTGAATCACATTTTGTACCCGTCGGTGCAAATTTCCTTGACGCGGACCTGTGCGAAGCCGCACACTCTCCCGAGATCCCTGGAGGTTGGCACCATGGGCCTGCTTTCCCGCGGATGGTGGGTGGCCGTAGCGCTGTGCCTTGGGGCGGTTCCCGCCTGCGACTCCTCGAACTCCTCCGGCAGCGACGAGGACGGCCCCGCGGACGTGGCCGAGGTCGCCGACCCGGGGACCGATGCCTCGGTCGACACCGTCACCGGCGCGACGAAACTGAAGCTGACGGACGAGCACGACGGCTGGCAGAAGGCTGCCTGCTGGTCCTGCCACACCGCGGACGACCACAACGACGGCAAGGATCCGTACCTCTGCGTGGGCTGCCACGGCACCAACGGCGCGCCTTCAGGCCACGGCGGGGCGACCCCCTGCTCGGGCTGCCATGCGCCCTCCCCCCACGGGGAGGAAGGGTTCCCGGACCCTCTGTCCTGCAAGACGTGCCACGGTTCCTAGGAGGTGCCTGGACCGGAGACGGTCGCAAAGGGGGATCGATGAAACGCATCAGCCGTCGGGAGCTCCTGAAGCGCGGCGCGGCGGGACTGGGAGCGGCGGTGGCCGCGCCTGTGCTGCTGCACCTGGGTTGCCACGGCGGGTCCGGCGGGGACGACCTCGGCGGCGGCCCGGACGACTCCCCGGAGGCCGACGTCGCGGCCGAGACGGGCACCCCCCCCGCGGCCCGGGTGCACGCGGTGCTGGCGGCGGACCTGGCCGACCTGCACGGCATGGGCATGCGCGCGGCCGAGGCGCTGGGCTTCACCGGCGTGGCCCTGGCGGGGAAGACGCTGTTCCTGAAGCCGAACTTCGTGGCCCTGGGCATGGAGATCCTGGGCTGCGGGTTCGACGCCAACACCGGCGAGGTCACCAAGCCCGAACTGGTGGTCGGCGTGGCCGAGCAGTGCCTGAAGGCGGGCGCGGCCCGGGTCGTCATCGGCGAGGGGTCGCAGACCGCGTCCTGGGAATGGGACACGGTGACCTTCGTCGAGGGCAGCAGCATCGAGGGCGCCACCGAGATGAAGACCGCGGTGGAGCGCCTGAAGACCGTGTACGGCGCGGAGCGGGTGGACCTGGTCTGCCTGAACGGCGCGAATGAGTGGAAGGTCATCCCGTCCAGCTCGACGCACGCCGCGATGGCCGACGGCATCTCGATGGGCCGCGCGATGTTCGAGGCGGACCACATCGTGTCGATGCCCGTCCTGAAGACCCACCAGTGGGCCCGGATGTCCGGCGCCATGAAGAACTTCTTCGGCGGCGCCTCCATCGACATCCACGGCAACGGGATCTCGCGCTGCAAGTTGCACGTCGCCTACGACACGGCCACCTGCCACGGCATCGAGAACGCCGGCGTCTCCGGCAGCTTCGTGGACATGGTGAAGTGGCGCCAGGACCAGGGCTACCGGGACTACGCCATCGTGGACGGCACAATCTGCCTGGAGGGGAACGGCCCGCACAAGGCCCCGGTCAACGACGGCCGCACGATCCACACGAAGAACCGGAACGCCGCCGGGAAGTACTTCGTGCTGGCCTCGGACGACCTGCTGGCCACGGACGCCACGCTGGCGCGCCTGATCGGGCTGCAGCCGGACGACATCAAGGGGATCCGGATGGCCCGGAACGCCGGCCTGGGAGTCACCGAGGACATCGCGATCGAGGGCGCGGCGCTGGCCGACCTGGCGATCCCCGACTGGCTGCAGCCCGACCTCCAGCCCGAAAGCTACTTCTCCGGTTTCTGCAAGGTCTAGCCCCCCGGGGCGCACCGACGTCGATGCGCGACGAACGACGCGGGTCCCGCCCCCGGTCATTGACCCGGGTACGCGGAGGTGTATCCTCCGGATTGCCGGTAGAAGAGCGTCCCTGATGATGACCCCGTCGCGGGACGGGGATCCCGCCGAACCGGCAGGCTTCGGAGCCTACCTGGTGGGCCGGATCCTCGACGGCCGGTACGCCATCCGCTCGGTGCTGGGCACGGGCGGGATGGGGACGGTGTACCGCGCCGAACAGTACAGCATGCATCGCGACGTGGCCGTGAAGATCATGCGGCCCGACATCGTGAACGAGACCTCCATCCACCGGTTCCTGAACGAGGCCCGCGCCGCCAGCCGCCTGAAGAGCCCGTACACGGTGACGGTGTTCGACTTCGGCCGGACCTCCGACGGCATCCTGTACCTCGCGATGGAACTGCTGGAAGGCCAGACCCTGGCCCAGGAACTGCAGAAGGAGGGGAAACCCTTCGGCACGGCCCGCACCACGCGTCTGATCGGCCAGGTGCTGAACTCGGTCGAGGAGGCGCACAGCCTGGGCATCCTGCACCGCGACCTGAAGCCGGACAACGTCTTCCTGCTGGACGTAGCCGGGTCGCGGGACTTCCCGAAGATCCTGGACTTCGGCGTCGCGAAGATGCGGGTCCCCTCCGCGACGCGGACCACCGTCGGGGGAATGTCGTTCGGCACGCCGCTTTACATGAGCCCCGAGCAGGCGACGAACCAGGACCCCTGTCCCGCGACGGACCTGTACTCGATCGCGGTCATGCTGTTCGAGTTGATGGCCGGGAAGACCCCCTGGGAGAACCAGAACCCCATCGAGATCGCGATGGCGAAGGCCCAGGGGAAGACGCCCGGCCTCAGGCAGGTGAACCCCCGCGCCCAGACCTCGGACGCGCTGGACGCGTTCCTGGCCTGGTGCCTGTCCCCGGACCCGGCCCGGCGGCCGCAGGATGTCGCGACGTTCCGCGAGGCGTTCGAGGCCGCGATGCACAGCGTGCTGGCCGGGACGCCTTGCCGTCCGCCTGCATGGCCCTCCGCGCCACCGCCCGCTGCGGCCCAGGAGCCCATCCCCGGGATCCCGATCCCGCCGCCCGCCCCGGCGCGGTCCTCGCCCCCCCCGGAACCCGCGCCCTCCCCGACCCCGACCGCGGCCCCCGCCAGGAAATCCAGCCGCCCGCTGGACCGCCGCAAGCGTCCGAGGACCCCGTGCCTGGGCAACGTCGTGTGCCTGTCCGATGGCGCGCGCCACAAGGCCCTGCTGGCCGAGGCCAGCGAGACCGGGGCGTTCCTCTACTCCAGTTGGCTGCCCCGGCCGGGCGAGGCCGTCAGCATCCAGTTCCGGCTGGCCGACGAGGCGGTCGGGCCACCCATCATCGTCTCGTCCCAGGTGGTGCGCGTGATGGAGACGCCGGCGATCCCCGGTGGGGTTCGCGGGTTCTCGGTCAAGTGGCTGGTACTGCGCACGCAGGGGCGCCTGTCCCGGCTGAAGTCCTTCTACCGGAACATGTTCGGCGTGGACCTGCCCGCCACCCACGCCCAGCCAGAGGCCCGCCTGTGGGAGTACTGGTTCGAGGACCGCATGCTGCAGCACGACGTCCCGCGCCGGAAGGCGCCCTGACCGGCACGCGTCTCCCCGGAACCCCCCGCCTGCGCGCCCGCGCCCCGATCAGCGGCGTCCGATCGCCTCGGCCAGGCACCGGGCCAGTTCGTCCGAGCCATAGGGCTTCTGCAGGAAGCCGTCGATCGCCTCCTCGCGCAGCCCCTCGCGCAGGACCTCCGTCTCGTACCCCGACATGAACACGACGCGCGCCTTCGGGTCGGTCCTCCGGATCTCGCGCAGGGCATCCAGGCCGTTCATGCGCGGCATCACCATGTCCATCAGGACCACGTCGAAGCCACCCGGCCGCTGGCGGAAGGCCTCCACCGCCTGCAGGCCGTCCTCGGCGACGACCACCTCATAGCCCAGTTCGCCCAGCAGTTCGGCGCCCAGCCGGCGCAGGATCTTGTCGTCGTCGGCCACCAGCACCGTCCCCAGGCACCGCGAGCCCGGCTGGGCCCGGGCCGGTTCCTCGACAGGCGCCTGCCCTTCCGCCAGCGGCAGGAAGACGCGGAAGGCCGACCCCTCTCCCGGCCGGCTCTCCACGCGGATCACGCCCTGGTGGTCGCGGACGACCCCGTACACCGCCGACAGCCCCAGCCCGGTCCCCTGCCCGGGAGGCTTCGTGGTGAAGAACGGCTCGAACAGGTGCGCCATCACCTCCGGCCCCATGCCCGAGCCGGTGTCCTCGACGTCGACCTCGACGTATCGCCCCGGGGGGATCGGCGTTCCCCCGTCTTCGGAAACCTGGTCGAACGCGACGTTCCGGGTCGCGAACGTGATCCGCCCGCCGGGCGGCGTCGCGTCCCTGGCGTTCACGCCCAGGTTCAGCAGCGCGTTGTGGATCTGCGAGGCGTCCCCCAGCAGGGTGGTCTGCCGGGCTTCCAGCCGCAGGTCGATCCGGAGGTCCCGATCGAGCGTCCGTTCCAGCAGGTCCGCGACCAGCCGGACCGACTCGTGGACGTCCACCGGACGCGTCACCACGCGGCCCTTGCGCGAGAAGGTCAACAGGCGGGACGTCAGTTCCCGCGAATGACGCGCCGTCTCGGCGATGGTCCGCGCGTACTCGCGCAACTGCGGCTGGTCCTCGGTCTTCAGTTCCAGCAGTTCGGCGTACCCCAGGATCCCGCACAGCGCGTTGTTGAAATCGTGCGCGATCCCGCCGGCCAGCCGCCCCACGGTCTCCAGTTTCTGGGCGTGGCGCAGGTGCTCCTCGATGCGCTGCTGCCGGGTCACGTCCCGCACGACGATCACCGCGCCCCGGATGCCCCCCTTCCGGTCCCGGATGGGCGCGCCCGAGCATTCGACCTTCCGCTCGTCCCCCCCCTTCCCGCGCAGCAGGACCGCGCCCGGCAGCAGGATCGTCCGCCCCTCGTCGATCACCGGGCCGAAGGGGGCGAGGAGGGTGCCCGGCGAACCGGCCTCCTCCAGCGGCAGGATCTCGGGAATCGGCCGGCCCGAGGCACCTTCCAGGGACCATCCCGTCAGTTGCCGGGCGGCCGGGTTCATCCTTGCGACCCGCAGCAGGGTGTCGGTCGTCAGGACCCCGTCGGCGATCGATCCCAGCGTCACCTGGAGATCCTCCTCGCGACGGCGGATCTCCTCCTCGCTGCGCCGGACGGCCCGAAAAACCGGCGCGATCAGCGCGACGCCGGCCAGCATCGCGACCGAGATCCCGATCGAGACCAGCGCCTCGAAGAGGGGCGCGGTGGATCCGGTGGCCGTTCCGGTGCCGGCGATCACCTCGTACAGCGAGATGCAGCGCCGGGCGGTCATCAGCAGCAGGGCGCAGCAGACGCAGACCCACGCCAGGCGGCGGCGCGTCAGCCGGACCAGGCGCAGGGCCTGCAGGGCCGCCAGGATCTGGATGACGATGGACGCCACGAGAAGGCCGGCGATCACCCCTTGCCCCCCGTTGCCCGGCGCAATGACGCGGGCGCCTGCTGTCGCGATGGACCCATCTTCCTGTCGAACCGCGCGGGTGTCAACTGCCGGGGAGATTCCGGGGGTACGGGTCCGTGGTACATTCACGGGCACAGTCCCGAAACGGAGCGACCGCCGTGACGCCCGCCCGGAAAGCCCGCGTGGAACGGGACTTCATGCGCCACATCAACCGCGGCCAGGTCCGGTACCTTAGGGCGGGCCACCTGGACGTGATCGAGAGCGATCGGCTGGGGGCGGGCTTCACCGACCCCGTGACCGGGCGGCGCCTGATCGACGCCTTCTCGTCCGCCGGGTCGTTCAACGTCGGCCGCCACAATCCCGAGGTCATGGCAGCGCTGGACGAGGCTCTGGATACCCTGGACATGGGCACGGACGTGCTGGTGTCCCGCCCCAAGGCGGACCTGGCGAGGCTGCTGGTCGAGATCGCGCCCCCGGGCCTCTCCCGCGTGCACTTCGCTGCCGGGGGCGGCGACGCGATCGACTGCGCCCTGAAGATGGCCCGCGGGGCCACCGGCCGCACGACGATCGTGTCCACGGTCAAGGCGTACCACGGCCACACGGGGCTGGCGCTGTCCGCCAACGGCAAGCCGCACTACCGGTCGTACTGCGAGCCGCTGTCCCCGGGGTTCGCGTTCGTCCCGTTCAACGACCTGGCCGCGGTTGCGCGCGAGGTGAACGACCGGACCGCCGCCGTGATCGTCGAGCCGGTGCAGGGCGAGGCCGGGATCTTCGTCGCGACGGCGGAGTACCTGGCGGGCCTTCGCGAACTGTGCGACCGGCACGGGGCGCTGCTGATCTTCGACGAGATCCAGACGGGCTTCTGCCGTACCGGCCGCATGTTCGCGTGCCAGCACTCGGGGGTCGTCCCCGACGTGATGACGCTGGCGAAATCGCTGGGAGGGGGCCTGTACCCCAACGCGGCAGTGCTGTACCGGGACGTCCCCGCGCTGTCCGGCTTCGTCGAGGCCGACCCGTGGTTCCACCGCAGCATCGGGGGCGGGTCGGACCTGGGGTGCCGGGTGTCGCTGGCCGCGATCCGGTACCTGCGGGCGAACCGGGCCTGGGAGAACGCGGCGTCGAAGGGAGCCCGGCTGAAGGAGGCGCTGCTGGAACTGCAGCGGCAGAACCCCCGCATCATCCGCGAGGTGCGGGGCGTGGGCCTGATGCTGGGCATCGAGTACCTGCACGAGTTCATGGGCCCGATGATGTCGGACGCCCTGGCGCGGCACGGCGTCTTCGCGGCGTACTCCGGCAACGCCCCCCAGGTGATGCGGTTCATGGTGCCGGTGACGATCGGCGACGAGGACCTGGACCGGCTGATCGCGGCCATCGGCGCGGCAGTGGCCGACATGAAGCGCCTGCTGCCGGTCGCGCTGTGGGCGGCGAAGGTTCCCGGCGTGCTGCAGTGGATCAACAACGAGCAGGTGCAGACCGCGCTGTTCGGGGCGATGCGCGCCCTGGAGGACGTGTCGGCCCGGTTCGGGCGGGGGAGGCGTCCATGAGGAAGCAGGCGGACCTGCACGCATTCGGGGAGCGGGTGTCGCGGGCCCACGTGGCGAGGCTGGCCGACCTGGGCCTGGACTTCGTCGAGGCGGGGGGGGAAGGCCCGTGGCTGAAGGACGACGGGGGGCGCCGGTTCCTGGACTGCTACGGGTCCGCGGGGACGTTCCTGCTGGGGCGCCGCCATCCCGAACTGGTGGCCGCCCTGCGCCGGGCCTTCCGGCAGGCCGACCAGGGCAACTTCCCGATGCTCAGCGAGGAGAAGGCCGACCTGGCGCACGACCTGGCCCGGTTCTGCCCCGGCAACCTGGACTGCACGGTCTTCAGCGTGATGCGCGGCGAGACGATCGAGTTCGCCTGCAAGGTCGCGCGCGGCGTCACGGGCCGGGCCGGGCTGGTGTCCCTGGCGGGCGGCTGGCACGGCGAGACCGGGTTCGCGATGGCGCTGTCCCAGCGGACCGATCACGACCGGTTCGGGCCCGGCATCCCCGGCACGCGACGGGTGCCGTGGCACGACCCGGACACGCTGCGGGCCGCGATCGACCGCGACACCGCGGCCGTCGTGCTGGAGCCGTTCCAGGTCGAGGCGGGCTGCGTGGCGGTGCCGGACGACCTGCTGCGCGACGTGCGGGAGTGGTGCGACCGCAAGGGGGCCCTGCTGGTGTTCGACGAGACCCAGACGGCCCTGGGCCGCACGGGGCACCGGTTCGCGTCGGGGCCGTCCGGCGTCGTGCCCGACCTGATGGTGCTGGGCGAATCCCTGGGCGGCGGGCTGTTCCCGATCGCGGCCACGGTGTTCACCCAGCGCGTCAACGCCTTCCTGAACCGCCATCCCATGATCCACCTGTCGACCTTCGGCGGGTCCGACGTGGGCTGCCGGGTGGGCCGCGAGATGCTGGCGCTGTGCCTGCGGCTGGCGCCATGGGACCTGGCCGCCGCGAACGGGACGCTGCTGGAGTCCGGCCTGCGGGACGTCGCCGCGGCCCACCCGGACGTCCTGAAGGGGGTCCGCGGGGCCGGCATGGCCTGGGCGCTGCACGCCGGTTCCGAGCGGGCCGCACACGCCCTGTGCCGGAACCTGGCGGCGCACGGCGTGGTGGCGATGCCGGGCCTGGTGCGGCGCGACGCGGTGCTGCTGAGGCCCAGCCTGCTGGCCGGCCCGGACGAGATCGGGTTCCTTTTGGCCGCGGTGGAGGCGGCGATCGCCGGGACCGGAAACGGGCCGGAGGCGCGCGGATGAAGTCGCTGTACTTCGAGAACCGCCTGTCCCGGGTGCTGCTGCTGAAGGCGGCGTCGGTGATCGACCGGCACGCCGCCCTGGGGCCGCTGTCCACGCTGCGGCATGCCGAGGTGCCCGAGCCCGAGCGGCCGAACGCGCGCTGGCTGAAGGTGCGCAACCGGGCCTGCGGGCTGTGCGGCACGGACCTGCACTTCATGTTCATGGACCTGGCGCCGAGGGGGTACGCGGCGGCGGTGCCGGGGGTGGCCGCGAAGGACCTGGGCCACGAGCTGCTGGGCGAGGTGATCGAGGCCGGCGACGAGGTCGACACCTGCAGGGTGGGCGACCGGGTGGCCTTGAGGATCGACTGGCCGTCGTGCGCGCAACTGGAGATCGACCCGCCCTGCCGGCCGTGCGCCGAGGGCCGCTACATGCTGTGCGAGAAGGTGGGCACTCGCGACCTGCCGCTGGCGCACCCCGGGGGCGGCTTCTCGCCCCGGATGGTGATGCACCGGTCCCAGCCCTTCGTGGTGCCGGCGGGACTGCCGGCGGACGCGGCGCTGCTGCTGGAGCCGCTGGCCTGCGCGGCGCACGGCGTGCTGGCCGCGCCCCCGGCGGACGGCGAGCGGGTGCTGGTGGTCGGGGCGGGCACGCTGGGCCTGCTGACGCTGGCGGCGTTGCGGCACCTGGCGCCGGGCGCCCGCGCGTGGTGCGTGTCGCGGTACCGGTTCCAGGCGGACGTGGCCGAATCGCTGGGGGCGGCCGTGATCGAGCGCGCCTCGTACGCGGACGTGGCCCGGGCGGCCGGGGCGCGGCACGTCACCGGGTACCTGGGCAACGAGATCCTGCTGGGGGGGTTCGACCGGGTCTACGACACGGTGGGCAGCGACCGCAGCCTGCAGGACGCACTGCGGTGGGTGCGGCCGCGGGGCTCCGTCGTGCTGATGGGGATCAACTTCGACCCGGGCCGCGTCGACTACTCGCCGGTGTGGGCCCGGGAGGTCCGGCTGACGGGGATCAACTGCCACGGCACCGAGGCCGACGGCCGGTCCTCGTTCGATCACGCCGCGGAGATCCTGCGGTCCGGCACCGTGGACCCGTCCCGGCTGATCACGCACCGTTTCCCGATGGACCGCTGGCGCGACGCCGTCCGCACCTTCCTGGGCAAGCGCGGCTCGCGCGCCATCAAGATCGTGCTGGAACACTGACGTCCTGCCGGACGGGCTTGCCCCTGCCGACGGCTTCGAGGGTGTCCCGACGCACGCTGCGCGCCCGGACGCTTGCCGGCACGGCCGGGGGGACGGACGATGAAGGCACGTCGTCGTGAACGCGGGGAGAACATCATGCGCAGGTTCGCGGGAACCCTGTGGGTGCTGGCGCTGGTCCCCCTGGCCGCCTGCGGGGGGGGCGGCGCGGATTCCGGCGACCCGGGCCTTCCGGATGGAACGCAACCCGACGCACCCGTCGCGGACGTCCCCCTGGACCAGGGCGTGGATCCCGAAACCGACGAAGCCGCCCTGGACACCGGCGACCCCGGCGAGCCCGGCGATCCGGGCCCGGATGGGCCTTCCTTCGACCCGCAGGCGGACGACGCGCCCGACGTCCCGCTGCCCGGGGGCCTGGACCTCCCCCCCGGGGCCGCCGCCACCCTGGACGCCATCGTCGCGCGGCTGGCATCCCTGCGGGCCGAACAGGGCATCGCCTCCGCGCGGACCACGCTGATGGCGCAACTGGACGACGGCTGGACGGGCCTCGCCTGGGCGCGCCTGGGCCCCGACGGGACCACGATCTCGCTGGGGTTCGAGGGCGGGTCCTCCGCCGTACTGGTCACCGACGAGGACGTGTTCGCCCCCGTGGACCGGGCCCGCGCCGGCGCACTTCCCACCCCCGGCCGGCCGACCCGCCTCTTCCGGGCCCCCGCCGGCCCCGGCCAGGCGCTGGCCTGCGGCGACGCCATCGCTCCGCCCAACCGCAAGGTCCACATCGTGAATCTGGCCGGGGGAGGGACCCCCGGATCCGTCAAGCTCGCCACCGACATGGAGGCCTTCCTCCTGTCGCTGGGCTGGACCCGGGACGAGATCACGGTCACCCAGCGGCTGGCGCGGGAGGATCGCTCCGTGACGCCGGACACGGTGTTCCAGCAGGAGGCATACGGCATGGTGCTGTTCATTGCCCATGGCGGCGTCCGGGTGGACGACGCGGGCACCGAGCACTACATCCTGCAGGGGTTCCTGGGCGGGAAGCGCGAGGACGGGTACCAGGACGTCGTGACCCAGCAACGCTGGGACGAATACAAGCAGTGGTATGCCGACGGACTGGCGGTCACCGGCCAGTCCTGGAGCCAGGTCGACAAGGCCTTCGTGAAGGACGTCTACCTCCGGGACGACCTGCTGGCAGACCAGGTGCAACTGGAGCCGGGCGCGCTGGTCTCGTTCATCGCGTGCAACTCGGCACGCCTGGACGACGAACTGGCGTCGGCCGGGGCGGGCCCGGTGCTGGGCTGGGACGATTCGGTGGACGGGGACGACGGGCTGGCGGCCTGGAAGGCCCTGTTCACGGGATTGGCGGATCCCTCCCTCGGCACCGCGGACGAGGCGCTCGCACGGATGGTGAAGGACGGAACCGCCTTCTCCGAGAACACGCACGGGACCGTCGCGCAGATGATCCTGGGGGGCGACCCGCGCGACTGGACCCTGCCGGGATCGATGGTGCTGGATGCCCCGGACGACTGCCTGCCCGCCGGGACCGATCACCTGGAGGTGAAGGTCCGCTTCCCCGAGTGCCCCGACGCGGACGTCGCCTTCGACCTTCCGCCGGACGGCTCCCGGACCCTGTCCCCCCTGGTGCCGACCGGCGCGGAGGTGGAACTCCGGGCGAAGGACGCCACCGGGAAGACGCTGGGCGCCGCCCTCCGGGGTGTGGCGGTAGTGCCCGGCCAGGCAGTCCGGCCGGACCTGTGCCCCTGCGCGGGGACGCTGGCGCTGGACGTGACCGACTTCCCGGAGGACGGGTCGTATACGGCCACCTCGCTGGACGTGCAGGTCGAGTACGCCGACACGACCGTCGGCGGGGCGTCCTTCAGCGCCTCGCTGCCGTCGCCCACGCTGGAGGGGCTGGTGCCGGGGTACGCCACGCTGTCCCTGACCGCCCGGGCCGCCAACGGCGACGTGCTGGGCACCGCCACCGTGCAGGCCGCCGCACGGTGCGATCCGGCTCCCCCTGAGGCCGCCTGCTTCGGCTGGGTCGAGCTCGCCTGCGGCAACCCGCCGGCCGACACCACGCAGTTGACCGTCACCGCGCCGGGGCACGCCCACGCGCTGCCGCCCTCCCGCTCCTTCGCGCCCGGCGAGTCGGCGAGGATGTATGGCTTCGCGGTGGGCGAGACGGTGCGCTTTGCGGTCGAGGCCCGAAACGCGGCCGGCGTCCTGGTCGGCACGGCGAACTTCGCTGGAACGGTGGGCTGCGGCGCGACCCCCGTCGAGGTGGACTTCGCCCTCTACGCCATCCGGGTGGCCGCCACGCCCACGCGGCTGCACGCGGACGGGGCCAGCGCGGCCGCCGTGGTCGCCACGCTGCGACGCTGGCGGACCGATGACCTGTTCGAACCCACGGGAGATCTCCTGGCCGGCAAGGCCGTGGCCTTCGACACCTCGTGCGGGACCTTCGCAGGTCCGACCGGGGGGGTCAGCGACGCGCAGGGCCGGGTGACGACGTCGCTGTCCAGCACCGAGCCCTGCCTGGCCGCGGTGCGCGCCTTCGCGGCGGAGGACGGGATCGAGTCCCGGCCCACCTACGTGAACTTCGACAAGCGCATGAGTTTCTGGATCAACGGCAGCGCCACCTCCGTCCAGTCCGCCGCCCCCTCGGGGATCTTCCCGGTGTCCTGCGCGAAGGGGCGCTTCTACTTCCGAGGCGTCCTGATGACCGAGGAGCGCGTCTTCGCCATGGAGAACCTGGGCTGGGGCATGTACGTGCCGAACACGGCCGATCCGGGCGACAAGGTCCGGCTGGAGTTCGCGCCCACGTACGAGGGAGAGCATTGCGGGGACGCCGAGCACTCGGTGGGCCCCGTCTGGGTCCACCTCGCGTACCCCCCCGACTTCGTGCACCAGCGGACGTTCCGGCTGTCCCCTTACGTCCACCTGGGCGGTCCGGTGTCGATGGAATCCGCGCTGGACGAGATCGACTACTACGTGCCTTGATGCAGGCAGGCCGCTTCACCCGGAACGCTTCGCCGCCGTTCCTCGCGCGTCCTCCCAGGACCGGCGATGCCCGAACGAGGTCCCTGCCCCTTCCCGTCCTTCCGCAAGCCGGTCACAGGTAGGGTACGTCCCCTTCGTTCAGCACGGTCACCGCTCCCGAGACGGGGTCGCACTCGACCAGGTGGTACGCGGGATCGGCGTTCTCGAACGTGGCGGAGGTCTCGAAGACGCTCGGGTTCGGGGTCGTCATGACCTCGGCCAGCGCGGCGGCCAGTTCGACG
>CALJUR010000035.1 GCA_937975765.1 uncultured Myxococcales bacterium | reverse complement strand
AATGTCCAGAAATCCGCAGTCCACTTTTCCGCGGTCCGTCGTGCGCGGCTACACCAGGAAGCCGCCGGGCTTCAGGAGACGATGGCAGGCCGGCAGGCTCCGGGCGCGATCGACCAGGTGCAGCACTCCCTCCTCCCAGAGCACGTCGAAACTCGCCTCCGGGAAGCCGACGTCGAACAGAGAGACGTTCACCATCTCGACGAGGTCCAGCAGTCCCTCCGCCTCGATGCGCTGCCTCATCCCGGCCAGCGCGGATGCGTCCGGGTCAATGGCGACGACCCTGCCGCCGCTTAGTCGCAGCAGTTCCATCGTGGCCGCTCCGGTTCCGCAGCCGATGTCCAGGATGCGCGGCCGCTTCATCGCGGGCAGGAGAGCGTACGCCTGGCGCGTGTAGGCGAGGAATCCTGCCCTCAACCCGTCGGCGTCCAAGGGACTCATGAAGGTGTTTGTTGTCAGGGACGCCCGATGCTATCTTGACCCGGATCCGTCGCGCAAGCGCGGGATTGCCCGTTGAAGCCGACTCGTGAAGCGGCACGGAAAAGGAACCGCAGTTGGTCGTGGAAGAGCACCGGGTGGTGGCCCTCGGCGAAGAGGATGAACACGAGTCATGATGCCTCCCAGGTGAAACCGGACCTGCTGGCCGTTCGCCCGCTGCGGTGGCTGTGGCGCTGGCCGGCGTTCCCGGTGGCGCTCCAGGTCATCGCCATGGGTGTCGTGGCCGCCCTGGCCGTGATCGGTTTCGGCGTGGGCACGGATCGATCCGCGGCCGAACTCATGACGCTGCGGAAGACGAACCTCGCGACGCTGGTGGTCTGGGGGTTGTGGTGGCCGGGACTGATCGCGGTGGCGCTGGCCTTCGGTCGGGCCTGGTGCACGGTCTGCCCGCTGGAACTCGCGAACCGGGTCGGCGACGCCATCGCGAGGAAGGTGGGGTGGCCTCGTGCCCGCCTGGGAGACCTCCCTCGGGCGGGCTGGATGATCGTCGCCCTCTATCTCGTCCTGCTGATCCTCGTGGCCGGGCTCTCCATTCACCGCGTTCCCCACTACACGGCCATCCTGCTGTTCGTCCTGCCTGGCAGCGCGCTTCTGGCCGGGCTGGTGTTCCGCCAGCCGCGGTCGTTCTGCCAGGCCTTCTGCCCCGCGGGAGCGCTGCTGTCGGTATACGGCCGGTACACGCCGTTTCAACTCGAGGTGCGCCATCCGGAAGTCTGCGGGAACTGCCCGACCCGGGACTGCGTTCGCGACGAGAACCGCTATCGATTCGACCGGCGGAGTTGCCCGTCGCTGCTTCGACCGTTCCACCGCGAGGCGTACGACGGCTGCCTGCTCTGCCTGCAATGCGCCAAGGTCTGTCCCTACCAGAACATCGGCGTGGGGCTGGTGGCACCCGGGGCGCGCGTTCGCCGCAAGACCCTGCTCCTGCCCTTCGAGGCGGCGTTCGTGATGGTCGTGCTGGGGTTCGTGGCGCACGAGGTCACCGGCGAGGTGAATTGGCTGGACTCGTTGTTCCACTACGTTCCCCAGCGGCTGGCCTCGCGGGTGCCGGCGCTGCCGTACGGCTGGATCGAGGCGCTCTGGTTCCTGGTGCTGTTCCCGCTGGCTGCCTGGACCGCCATTGCCGCGGGCGGACGGCTGGCGGGGAACCGTTTGGGCCTGTCCTCCCTCCTGGTCGCCGCCGCGACCGGTGCGGCGCCGATCGTGGCCATGGCCCATCTCGCGAAGGCGGCGGCCAAGATCTCGTCATGGGGCGGCTTCCTGCCGCTGTCGCTGGGCGATCCGCAGGGGGTTCACAACCTCGATCGGCTGGGCGACGGGTCGCTGGCCGCACCGGTCCCGATCGTCGGGCTGACGGTCCTGGGCCGGGTGATGCTGGCCGCGCTGCTGGTCGTCGCCTGGCGAGCCTGGCGCTGGTCGCGGCAGGTGCCCGACGAGTCGCTCATGGCCGCTCGGGTCGGCCTTGCGGGCTCCGCCGTCCTGTTCGCCTCGATGCTGGTCGCGTGGGCGCTGCCAGGATCCTGAAAGGGGGAGGGTGGCGCTTCAGGTCGGCCTTTCCCGGACCGGCTGCCTCTCGGCCGGGAGCGTCCGCTGGCGGTCACTCGGGTCGCGGGGTGTCGCCCTCGCCGCCATCGGGCGGGGTCTCTTCGGGGTCGGTCCGGTCGTCGGGATCCGTGCCGTCGCACCAGCCCCAGTCGTAGACCGGGAAGGACGCGGGGTCCAGCAGCGCCAGTTCAGCGACGGGGCCCGCGGACAGGTCGCGGGTGTCGTGGACCTGCATCCCCAGCTGGCTCAGGCTGTACACGTAGTCCTCGACGAAGACGCCGCGGTAGATCTGGGCCTGCCAGTATCCGCTGTAGTAGCGGCAGTGGTCGTTGCCGCCGAAGTCCTCGAAGAAGCCCATGTGGCTGATGCCCGGCAGGGTCTCGATGGCATCGCGGGTCACCCGGAACAGGGCCAGTTCGGACTTGTACTCGCCCCACCAGCCGCCCTCGCCCTGGGTCTCGACCCAGCCGCCCACCGGGATGGCCAGGAGGTTCCGGGCCCGGAAGAAGGTGAAGGCCTTGTGGTCCCACAGCACGTCGCTCCAGGTGTTCCAGCCGTCGCCGACCACCGCCGCCTGGACGCTCTTCGGGTTCGTCGGGTCGGTCACGTCGAAGATCTCGATCTTGATGCCGCCGACGTTCCCTTCCTCGTCGCCATCGCGCCCGGCCGTCAGCAGGTAGCCGGGCTCGAGGGGGTGGATGTAGCTGGAGAAGCCGGGGATCTTCAGTTCCCCGCTGACCTTCGGGGCAGCCGGATCCTCAAGGTCCAGGACGTACAGCGGGTCCACCTGCTTGAACGTCACCACGTAGCCCTGGTCCCCGATGAACCGCACGGCGTAGATCTGTTCGCCCCGCCCCAGCCCGGCCACGACGCCGACCTGCTCCAGGCGGTCCCCGGCCTCGCGCAGCACCGTCACCCGGCTCTCCGTCTCCTCGTTGTTCCACCAGCCGAAGCCGTCGGTCGTGGCGACCCGGAGATGCCCCTCGTGCTCGTCGAAGGCGAACTGGTTGATGGCATAGCCCAGGACCTCTCCCGAGGCGCGATACCGGGCATTGCCGGAGGCGTCGAAGGCGAACTTGTGAATGTGGGTCTGAATGGGCGGGACCGTCTCGTCGCCGCGCCACCACCAGTAGAAGCCCCAGTTGGTCGACCCGACGTAGACCGCGTCAAGGCTGGCGTACACCGTTCCCCAGGAACCCTGGATGGTGGATGCGGCGATGTCGCCCGAATCCGCGTCCAGGGAGACCAGGCTCAGCAGCCCCTGGCCGGAGAAGACGCTGGGGGCATGGACATCGGTGCAGCCGCCGACCGGCTGGCCGCTGGTGTAGGTCGCCTTCACGCCCCCGGTGGCGGTCCAGAACCGCGGCAGCCATTCCTCCAGGGTGCGCGCGCGGATCTTTTCGATGTTGCGGGCGATCAGGGCGTCGAAGGCGGCATTGATCTCCTCGGGCGCCGGGCGGAGGTCCTCGCCCTCGGGGCCGTACCACGTCAGGTCCGCGGGCCAGTATTCCAGGTCGTACATGGGCTGATAGTTGTTCAGCGCCAGGTAGACCTTGGCGGCGATGCGGCGGCTGTCGGCCGTGTAGCCGTCGAAGAAGTACTCCTTCAGGATGCGGGGATTCGCCTTGTCCGCGAGGTCGAGGACGGTCACCGTGGTGACCGGGCGATACTCGTAGTAACCGCCGGGCATCTCTTCGGCATCGGCAACTCCTTCACCGTCCTCCGCCGGGACGGGTTTCGGGGTGCCGTCCTCCCCGGGGTCCCGGAGAGGCACGTCCTGGACTACCTCGTGGAGATTGGCGCTCCCCAGCACGATGGCCTTGTCCCCGTCCAGGAAGAAGTTCGACGCCCACGTGCCCAGCGTGACCCGTCCCATTTCCACGGTCTGGGCCGCGGGCCAGGACTTGACCACGACCAGGTCGCGGTCGCTCAGCACGTAGATGTACTCGCCGTCCGTCTTGACGCGATCGGCCTCGTCGACGCCCTCGACCTGGGTGTTGGTCTCGCTGTACTCGTCGGGCGTCTGGTCGTCCTTGGCGCCGGTCGACTCCGGAGGAACCGTCCCGTCATTGGCCCAGTCCTCGACGCCCCCGCGATACCAGCCGCACTCGTCGGGGTCCAGGACGCAGCGGCGGTTCGCCTCGACTCCCAGTTTCATCTGCGCGATGACCGAATCCTCGATCCAGGCCTCCGCCTGGTCGCAGCCGGCGGCAGCGGTCAGTGCCGCGGACTTCGTCCAGTCGAGGCTCAGGACCTCGCCGGACCCGGAGGGATCGTGGCTCGAAGTGCCGCCCGTGCACCCCAGCATCGCCACGGCAACGAACGGCGTGATTGCCAGGAATCGGAAAAACCGCTTCTTCATGATGCCCCTCCTTCCCCCTTCACGAAGCCTCTTCCTGCCCATTCAAAGTATGCACCCGGAATCCTGCCGGTGCATCCTTGCCAAACCAGAACCCTCGCAAGGGCCGTGCCAGCAGGGTATCGAATGATTTCCGAGGGGTTGCGGGCAGGGGGTCCGTGGCCGGGCCGGAACCGTGACATCGTTGACAGGGTTCGGACCCCCGCGGGCGCACCGATCCGCCGCCTTGATGATGTTCGCTATTTTGCTTGGCTCCCTTTGAGTCCGCGAAGGCGAACCGCTCTCTCTGCTCTTGAGATCCCCGAAAAACGCGATCGCGCTTCCAAACGATTTTCGGAGTACAATCCGCGTGGGTAACAATTTTCGGAGACGGCTAACGGTTTTCGGAGGAGTGAGCCCGAATGGAACAAGTCGAACGGGCAAAGTCAATGCTGGCGGAAGGTCGGCGGGTCGAGGGGATGACCCAATTCGTCCCCGAACCCCCCGCATGCCGGTTCTGTGACGACGAGCGGCGTAGCATGCCGGCCCTGGTCGTTGGCCATGCGATCGACGGTGCGACAGACGTGCCGATGTGCGACGCGCACTTCGCGGCGAAGGGGGCTGGTCTCGGTCCGTCCATCGGGCAGGTTCTGATCCCGACCGGACCCGCGCTCGATCTGAATGTTCCGAACGGAACGGATGCGGTCGGTTACGCCTGGGCGATCCTCGAGTACCGGCTCTGCGTGCTCCCGCCTGAACACCTCACGTTCATTGCGGCGCGCGGAGGGCGACGAACGACCAACGAGAGTAGGCAGACGATCCTGGTGCTTCCCGCAGGCTACCAGGTCGGGACGACCCTCGCGGACCAGCTCGAATTCGCACTTCGTTACGACGGGGTCAACCTCCAGGTCTTCTGCGCGTTGTTCCGGCGTATCGACCTGGACGCGTTCGAGGGGGAAGTTGCCCGGCATGTCGTGGAGCACCCGACCGGCCAGTACGTTCGGCGCCTGTGGTTCCTGTACGAGTTCCTGACGGGCCGCAAGGTGCCCGTGACGGACGCTTCGACCGGCAACTATGTGCCTCTCCTCGACCCGGATTCCTACTACACGACGCCTGGAACCCGGAGCCGTCGTCATCGGGTCGTGAACAACCTTTTGGGGAACGCGGACTTCTGCCCGACGGTCCGGCGGACCGACCGGCTCGCAGGTTTCGAGGCCGCGGGGTTGGCCAGTGAAGCGGCGCGTATCGTCGCTGACTTTGACGAGGACGTCATCCGCCGGGCCGTCAGCTACCTCTACACGAAGGAGACCCGTTCGTCATTCGACATCGAGGGCGAGCGACCGAGCGCCAGCCGCACCGAACGATACGTGAGTCTGCTGCGGGCCGTCCCGAACGTGGCCAGACTCACGCGCGAGGAACTGCTGCGCCTCCAGAACGCAACTGTGGACCCGCGCAACGCCGACCACGAGTATCGAAGCGATCAGGTTTACGTCGGCGAGTTGGTGGACCTCGCCCGCCAGCGGATCCACTTCATCGCCGCCTGTCCTGGTGATGTTCCGCGCCTGATGGAAGGGCTTCTGAACGCCTTCGGTCGCATCGAGGGTTTGGGGGTGGATCCGATCGTCCTCGCGGCGGCATTGTCGTTCGGCTTCGTGTTTATTCACCCGTTCCAGGACGGAAACGGGAGGCTTCACCGCCTCCTGATCCACTACGTCCTGGCGCGGACGGGGTTCACGCCACAGGGGCTCATCTTCCCGGTGTCCGCCGTCATGCTCGCACGGCGTCACGAGTACGATGCGGCCCTCGAGGCGTTTTCGGTCCCCTTGATGCGCCTGGTCGACTACGACGAGGACGCGGACGGCGTTGTGACGGTGAGGAACTGCACGTCGCACATCTACCGTTTCGTCGACGCCACCGTGATGGCCGAGGCCCTGTACGGATGGGTCCAGGAGACGGTCCGCGAAGAGTTCCGTCGCGAATTGGAGTTCGTGGTCACCTTCCGGGACCTCCGGCGGGAACTCGAGGAGATCGTCGAGTTGCCGGATCGGAAGGCAAACCTGTTCATCAAGTTGTGTCTGCAGAACAAGGGTCGGTTGTCACCGGCAAAGCGCCGCAGCCACTTCGGAGAATTGAAGGACGCCGAAATCGCTGCGATGGAAGGCGCGGTTGAAAAGCGCCTCGGAGCCTTTCGAGGCCAACACGGCGAGAACGAGGGCTCCGCCGAGTAACGAATTTCGGAGGTGCCTGCCAACACGTAACGATTTTCGACGCGGCCTAACGATTTTCGGAGCCGTGGGCTGGGGCCGGGGATGGGCCTTGGCCGATGTTCGCCTTCACTGATGGTTGCAACTAGCTCCGTTTGCGTCGGCGAAGGCGAACAAGAGCAAGAGCGAGATCGGGAGAGCCGCGCTATCGGTCAACCTTACCCGTCCTTGCTGCCCTTCAACTGAGCCCGACCTGCCTCGGTCAGACGGTACCGCTGAAGCCGGCTGTTCGGGCGATCGGGAATCGTGAACTCGATCCATCCTTCGTTCATTGCCGGATGGACGTAGTTCTTCCTGAACGTCGGGCGATGCTTGATTCCGAGGGACTGCCGGAGCGCTTCGGGTGCCTGGTCTCCGTCTACGAGCAGCAGCAGGAGGCGCTCGACTGGGTCGCTCGACTGGGTCGCCGACTGGGTCGCCGACCCGGTTGATGGCCTGGACCGAATTGGCTCGAAGTCGCTCGTGTCGGCCAGCGGCCGGAACGTCGCGGTGAAGAAGCCGGCGCTTTCGAACTCCGGTTCGGGGCTGCCGTGCTCCCTCGCGGCGTCCCGCATGCGGTTGATCCCGGTGCCGGCCATCTCGATGTAGTCGATCCGGTGGAGCAGATCCGCGATGACTGGGTTGCGTCGGACGCTGCGGGTCCCGAGCTTCTCGGGCGGCAGACCCCGCGGCAGGCCTCCGGGGCTGCTGACCTCGATCCGGTCCGAGTAGATTTCGACGAAGACGTTTGCACCGACTTCCCACCAGTCGCGATGCATCACGGCGTTCGTGATCGCCTCGCGCAGTCCCCGGGTCGGGTACTCGGGTATGTTCTGGCGCTGGAGGCCCTCGATGCGCCAACCCGTACGGGTGTTCCGTTCGACGAAGACCATCGCGTCGTCGATGTCCGCGACGATGCCACCGGCGAAGTCCTTCCTGTCCAGCACATGGACCTTGTCGGTACCGCGCGCCAGCAGGCAGGTGATGTATGCCTGCGGGAAGAAGTGCGTCACGTTCCGTGCGAAGAACAACGCCCCTCCGTTCCGCATCACGAACCGGTCGCCCGATCGCTCGGCTGCCTCGATGTTGACCAGCACGTCCTCGACCGCTGCGGACTTCGCGATACGGCTCTTGTCGCGCCAGGCCTCGAACTTGTCCCGGTCGAAGTCGTCTGGGTAGCGGAACTTCGGGCAGGGAGCGAGGTCGAAGCGGATCACTCCCTCGGTCCGGAAGAAGTCGCGGATCTCGTCGCGCGACAGCTTCTGCGTGACCGCGCCCTGTCGCCAGTAGAACCCCTCGCGGCACTGCACTGGCTTGCTTTCGGCCTCCCGCACGGTGACGACCAGCACGCCGCCGATCGGATGGACGGCTATCTTCACAAGGGGATCGCAGTTGTGGGCCATGTCCTGGATGCGGGCGCGGGCCTCGTTCGTGTCATTGACGCCGACGACCGTCCCGTCGTCCCGGACGCCAATCAGGATCCGTCCGCCGGACGAGTTCGCCATCGCGACCATCTCGCGCGCCAGCGATGACGAAACCGACTCCTTGTACTCGAGCATCGAGCCCTCGCCTTCGCGAAGCAGGATGTCGAGGTCGTCTGCGGTCATGAATGAACCCCCGATCAGATCCCCGGCAGCCGGGCCGTCTTGCCAGTCGGCTCGACCGAGTATCCCATTCTCCGGTAGCCGCGCAAGCGTTTCTCGAACATCTTCGCGAGGACCGACTCGTCGCGATCGACGTAGTCGATGATCCGGACTTCCTGCTTGTCCGGGTGGGGGCGGTCGAGCCGCCCCGCGTACTGGATCAGCATGCCGCGCCAGGAGACCGGCATGACCAGGAAGAGCGTGTCCAGCCGGGCGTCGTCGAAGCCCTCGCCGATGTAGCGGCCGGTGGCCAGCAGCAGTCGCTCCTCATCGTCCGGGATCGCGGCGAGTCGTTCCAGGACGGCGCGTTGTTCCTTACGTCCGGTGCCGCCGTGAAGGACGACCAGATGTCGCACAAACTTCTCCAGTCGGGTCGCGAGGAAGTCGAGGTGGCTCCGGCGCTCGGTCAGCACGATCGGGGACCGGCCCTGCGCGACCGCGGCGATCACGTCGTCCAGGATGGCCGTGTTCCTGGCATCGTCCTGCTCGATGGCGCCGTAGATGGCCTGGATCCCCGCGTCCGCGGGGCCTTCCCACCGGAACGACGTCTCCCGGCAGACGAGCCGCCGGATGAATCCCGAGGCCACTTCAGACGGCCCAATCGCGTGCCGGATCCCCGAACAGAACCGATGCAACCCTTTCGCTCCGGTCAACCGGCAAGCGCGGCCGCCAGCACGACCGCCTCGACGAACTCGCTGGTCGCGCCCAGTGTGTCGCCTGTGAAGCCACCGATGCGTCGAAGGGACCAGAGGGAAAGCAACGTGGCAGCGACGATTACGGCAACAGCGATGACGGTACCGCCGCGAAGGCCGAAGAGCGCCAGGGCCGATGCCACCAGACACACGCCGGCACAAAGGATGCGCGGGATGGGTCTGCCGCGCAGGAAGACCGAAGCGAGGCCGCCCTCTGGACGGGCGTAGGGCATCAGGGCCATCACCGCGACCTGGAGACAGCGCCCCGCCAGGGGAGCGCAGAGCAGCGCCTTCCTGCGCACGGCACCATCCAGTTGGGCCAAGGCAGTCACCTTGATCGCCAGTACCAGAAGGAGCGCCAGCACCCCCATCGTTCCGATGCGGCTGTCGTGCATGTCCCAGGCTCCCTCCACGGTCAGGTCCACACGCTGCTTCCCGCCGAACCGGCCGGCCGCCCGGGCCAGTCCCTCGAATCCGTAACTGCCGTTGTGCCCCCGTTCTCTTCGCCGGCCGTTGGTATCGGTGAAGGGGAACGTGCCCTCGGATCCCTGCGCTCCAGCCGCCACCAGGAAGCCCGCCTCGTTCCTGCCTGCCTCCCAGGCGTGAGCGTGCGACGCCTTGAGGCGACCGGTGAGGAACGAGCCGAGCGTCAGGACCGCCCGGGTCCGGGTGCCGTCCAAGGGATCCGGCGTCCGGGCGGCCACCAGCCCCCCGACCGCGTCCGTGCCGTGGGAGGCGGACCTGGCGCCTCGTACCAGGTCCAGGGAATCCAGCGTGACCAGCGACAGTCCCGACAGGTCGGCGCCCCCCATGTAGGGTGAATTGAGCGGCACTCCGTCCATGGTCGCCAGCGTCGCCGACGGATCGGATCCCCGGATCGCTACTGTGGCCGGCTGCCCTGGACCTCCCGCACTCAGCACCTGGACCGAGGGCAGCCTGGCCAGGGGGGTCGTAGGGCCCTGCGGCGCGTCCAGTTCCGAAGGCTCGACGACCCGATCGGTGCGTGCCGATGCTGGCGCCTCGGCCTTGGGCGGTGCCGTCGCCGTGACCTCGATCGGGGGCACCTCGACGACGTCCTGGGCCCGGGCTGCCGCACTGATGGTGCGGAGCGCAAAAG